>QHUK01000013.1 GCA_003222085.1 Gemmatimonadota bacterium | reverse complement strand
AGACGTCCCCAGCAGTCCACCTCCGCCGCCCCTGTTCACGCCGTTTCGGTTGCGGGACCTGCTGCTGGTGAACCGCGTGGTCGTGTCCCCGATGTGCCAGTACTGCGCCGTGGACGGCACCCCCAATGATTGGCACCTGGTCCACCTCGGGGCGCGTGCCATGGGTGGCGCGGGCCTCGTCTTCACAGAGATGACCGACGTTTCTCGGGAGGGCCGGATTTCGCCGGGGTGCACAGGCATGTATAAGTCGGAGCACGTGCCGGCGTGGAAGCGGATCGTGGACTTCGTCCACGTCCACAGCCAGGCGAAGATCGGACTGCAGCTGGGCCATGCAGGCCGCAAGGGCTCGACCCGGCTCGCGTGGGAGGGGATGGACGAGCCGCTCCCAGAGGGCAACTGGGAGATCATCGCCGCCTCCCCCATCCCCTACTTTCCCCACAGCCAAGTCCCCCGCGCCATGGACCAGGCGGACATGGCCGCCGTGCGCGAGGACTTTGTGCGGGCGGCGCGCATGGCGGAGCAGGCGGGCTTCGACATCCTCGAGATCCATTTCGCGCACGGCTATCTCCTCGCGAGCTTCATCTCGCCGCTCACCAACCACCGTCGAGACGAGTACGGCGGATCGCTCGGAAACCGGATGCGATTCCCCCTGGAAGTGTTCGACGCGGTGCGCGCGGTGTGGCCGGAGCACAAGCCGATCTCGGTGCGCATCTCGGCCGTTGACTGGGCGCCCGGCGGCACGGAGCCCGCCGACGCGGTCGAGATCGCCAGGCTCCTCAAGACGCACGGCTGCGACATCGTGGACGTGTCGGCAGGCCAGACGGTGCCCGATGCGAAACCGGTCTACGGGCGCCAGTTTCAGACACCGTTCGCCGACCGCGTGCGCCATGAAGTGGGGATCCCCACGATGGCCGTGGGCAATATTTCGTCCTACACCGACGTGAACACGATTCTTGCGGCGGGGCGCGCCGATCTCTGCGTCCTGGCGCGCGCGCATCTGTGGGATCCCTACTGGACCCACCATGCCGCTCACGAGATGGGCTACGCGCTGCCCTGGCCGCCGCCGTATTCGACGCTCGATACCTACAAGCCGCGGTTCACCTGAGGGTCGCCCGATGGCCGTGAGTTATGCCAGCTACTTGAAGCTCGACGAGCTCCTGGCTCTGCAGCAGCCGCGCTCCGCCGGCCCTGAGCACGACGAGATGCTGTTCATCGTCATCCATCAGGTGTACGAGCTGTGGTTCAAGGAAATGCTTCACGAGCTCACCTACCTCGAAAAGTCGCTGCGCGACAACGCCACCCCGCGCGCGTTACACACCTTGAAGCGCGTCCTCACCGTGCTGAAGGTGATGGTCGCGCAGATCGACGTCCTCGAGACGATGACGCCGCTCGAATTCCTGTCGTTCCGTGACCGGCTCGAGTCCGGAAGCGGGTTCCAGTCGTTCCAGTTCCGCGAGCTCGAATTCGTCCTCGGCACGAAGAACCCCGCAGCCCTGGCGCGCTACCCCGAGGGCAGCGAGGCCCGGCGTCGGCTCGAAGCGAGGTATCGTGAGTCGACGCTGTGGGACGCCTTTCTCGCCTATCTCGTGCGGAACGAGTACCCCGTTCCGACGTCGCTGCTCGGCCGCGACGTGACGCAGCCGGTGGAGCCGTCGCGCGAGATGCAGCAGGTCCTGATCGCGGTCTATCGGACGAACCCCACCGTCGCGTCGGTGTGCGAGCGCTTGGTGGACCTGGACGAGGGCGTCATGGAGTGGCGCTATCGACACGTGAAGATGGTGCAGCGGACCATCGGCACGAAGCCGGGCACCGGCGGATCCGCCGGTGCCGAGTATCTCGAGACTACGCTGAACAAGCCCGCCTTCCCCGACCTCTGGGCGATCCGCACCGAGCTGTGACCGACGTGACGCCGGAAGCGCTGTACGGGAGTCCGAACGCCCTCGCGCCTCATTATCGCCGCTTCCGCGTGGCGGACCGATTGCTGCTGACCGGCCACTCGCATCAGGCATGGCCCGACGTGGGGTTCGAGGCGCAGCAACGCGCCTGGCTCGACGCGGCCGAGTACGTGGACGACAAGTGGGAGCGCGCCTTCGCCATGGCGGACCGCGTGCAGCGCGGGTTTGCGCGGCTGCTCGACGACACCGATGGCGCGGTCGCTCTCGGCGCGAACACCCACGAGCTGGTCGTGCGGTGGCTCTCCGCTCTGCCCCTCGGCCGACGACCCCGCCTCGTCACGACCACCGGAGAGTTTCACACCATCCGGCGTCAGCTCGAACGTCTCGGTGAGGAAGCGATCGCCGTCGTCAAGGTCCCCGCGCTCCCGGCCACGACGCTCGCCGAGCGGCTCGCCCAGGCCGTGGACGACCGCACGGCGGCCGTGCTCGTCTCGGCGGTCCTGTACGAGAACGCCCACGTCGTGCCCCGCCTCGGTACCGTGCTCGATGCCTGCCGACGAGTGGGGGCGGAGCTGTTGGTGGACGCCTATCACGCGCTCGACGTCGTGCCGTTCTCGCTCCGGAGGGACCGGCTTCTGGAAGCCTGTGTAGTGGGCGGCGGCTACAAGTACTGCCAGCTGGGCGAGGGCAACTGCTTTCTGCGGATTCCCGCGGGCTGCACGCTGCGACCGGTGATCACCGGTTGGTTCAGCGAGTTCGCGTCGCTCGCGACCGGTGATCGAAATGGTCCCGTCACCTACGGCCCGGGCGCGGCGCGGTTCGCCGGCGCCACCTATGATCCCACGAGCCACTATCGCGCGGCGCGCGTATTCGATTTCTTCGAGGAGCAGGGGCTCACACCCGCGTTGCTGCGCCAGGTGAGCCAACACCAGGTGGGGTTGCTCGCCGAACTGTTCGACGCGCTCGACGCCGACCCGCGAGTCATCACCCGGGACCACGCCCTGACCCCTTCAGAGCTGGGGGGCTTCCTGGCCCTCCAGTCGCCCCGAGCCGCAGAGTTGTATCGGGGGTTGCGAGCGCGAGGAGTGCTCACCGACTACCGGGCGGACGTGCTGCGTCTGGGTCCGGCCCCGTATTTGTCGGATCACCAACTCCGGATGGCCATGGATGCGCTGGGCAGCGTCATCAGGGATCACTCGGACACTTAGCGCTTCTCACGGAAGAATGCCTGCAGCAGCTGGCCGCTCGCGTCCGCCTCGACGCCACCGACCACTTCCACTCGATGGTTCAGCTGGGGGTGGCGCAGCACGTCCCCCACGCTGCCTCCCATCCCCGCCTTCGGGTCGTACGCCCCGAAGACCACTCGCCCGACCTTCGCTAGCACAATCGCCCCCGCGCACTGGGCGCACGGCTCGAGCGTCACGTATAGGGTGCAGTCGTTCAGTCGATCGGTCCGCAGCAGGGAGAGCGCCTGTTGCAAGGCGAGCAGCTCGGCGTGGGCCGTCGGATCGCGGCGCGTGACGCTCTCGTTGTGCGCACGGACAACGACTACGCCGTCCCGAAACACGACGGCGCCCACCGGAACTTCTCCGCTGGACGCCGCCTTACGAGCTTCCTCGAGCGCCGCCGCCATGCCTGCTTCGTCTGCGGGGGAGGCGGGGCGGGGCCGTTTCTCGCTTCCCGTTTCCCGTTTCCCGGCCTTCTTATGCACGCGCCGGCTCGGCCGCCGCGCCGGCGGCGATCCGCTCGAACGTCAAACGGTTCCCGTCCTTCGCGCGGTCCACGCGCACAGTGTCTCCCTCGGTGTATTGCCCTTGGAGCACGGCGAGCGCGAGCGGGTTCTGCAGCAGGCGCTGGATGGCCCGCTTCAAGGGCCGCGCGCCGTACACGGGGTCGTAGCCCTCCGCCACGATCAGCTGCTTCGCCGCCGGCGTCACCTCGAGCCGGAGCTTGCGCTCGGCCACGAGCCGCTCCACCCGCTTGATCTGCAGATCCACGATCTTGGCGATGTCCTGGCTCGAAAGCGGCCGGAAGATGATCACGTCGTCCACCCGGTTCAGGAACTCGGGCCGGAACGTCTGGCGCAACAGCTCGAGCACCTTGGTCTCCACCTGCTCCCAATTCTGCGTGCCTATCTCGAGGATGTACGGCGACCCGATGTTCGAGGTCATGATCAGCACGGTGTTGCGGAAATCGACGGTCCGGCCTTGCGAGTCGGTCAGCCGGCCCTCGTCGAGGATCTGGAGCAGCACATTGAACACGTCGGGGTGTGCCTTCTCGATCTCATCGAACAGCACGACCGCATACGGGCGGCGGCGGATCGCCTCCGTCAGCTGGCCGCCCTCTTCATAGCCCACGTAGCCGGGGGGAGCCCCGATCATGCGGGCGACGGCGTGCTTCTCCATGTACTCGGACATGTCGAGTCGCACCATGGCCTTCTCGTCGTCGAACAGGAAGTCGGCGAGCGCGCGGGCGGTCTCGGTCTTCCCGACGCCGGTGGGGCCGAGGAAGATGAACGACCCGGTCGGCCGGTTCGGATCCTGCAGGCCGGCGCGCGCCCGGCGCACCGCGTTGGCGACGGCGGCGAGCGCCTCCGGTTGCCCCACCACGCGCCGTTCGAGCTCCGCTTCGAGCCGCGTGAGCCGCTCGCGCTCCGACTCGAGCATCTTCGTGACCGGGATCCCCGTCCACTTGGCGACGATCTCAGCGATGTCTTCCGCGTCGACTTCCTCCTTCAGGTACTTGCCCTTCTTCTGGATCTGGGCCAAGCGCTTTTCCGCCTCGGCGATCTCGCGCTCGAGAGCGGGAATCCGGCCGTAGCTGATCTCAGCAGCCTTCTGCAAGTCGCCGCGACGCGTCGCCTGCTCGGCCTCCGCGCGGAGCTGCTCCAACTGCGCCTTCTTGGACTGGAGCCCGGTGATGGCGTCCTTTTCCGCCTGCCACTGCGCTTTCATGACCTTGGAGCGCTCGCGCAGCTCCGCCAGCTCCTGCTCGACCTTCGCCCGCCGCTCCTTCGAGGCCTTGTCTTTCTCCTTGGCAAGCGCCGCCAGCTCGATCTCGTGCTGGACGGTCTTCCGCTCGACCTCGTCGATCTCCTGCGGCAGCGAGTCGATCTCGATCCGCAGGCGACTCGCAGCCTCGTCCACCAGGTCGATCGCCTTGTCGGGGAGGAAGCGGTCGCCGATGTAGCGATGGGACAGCGTTGCCGCCGCGACCAGCGCGTTGTCCGTGATCCGTACTCCGTGGTGCACCTCGTAGCGCTCCTTGAGGCCCCGGAGGATGGCGATCGTGTCTTCGACCGACGGCTCGCCCACGAACACGGGCTGGAAGCGTCGCTCGAGCGCGGCGTCTTTCTCGATGTGCTTACGATACTCGTCGAGTGTGGTGGCGCCCACCACGTGCAGCTCACCGCGCGCCAACGCCGGCTTGAGCATGTTCGAAGCATCGACCGCCCCTTCGGCGGCGCCGGCGCCGACCAGCGTGTGCAGCTCGTCGATGAAGACGATGAATTTCCCCTCCGCGCTCGTGATCTCCTTGAGCACGGCCTTGAGCCGCTCTTCGAACTCGCCGCGATACTTGGTGCCCGCGATCAGCGCGCCCAAATCGAGCGCCACGAGATGCTTGTTGCGCAGCGACTCGGGCACGTCCCCATTGACGATGCGCTGGGCCAGCCCTTCGACGATCGCCGTCTTGCCGACCCCCGGCTCGCCGATCAGGACGGGGTTGTTCTTGGTGCGCCGCGACAGCACCTGCATCACGCGGCGGATCTCCTCGTCCCGCCCGATCACCGGGTCGACCTTGCCCTTGCGGGCCTGCTCCGTGAGGTCGCGCGTGAAGCGCTCGAGCGCTTGATACTTCTGCTCGGGCTCCTGGTCGGTCACGCGGTGCGTGCCGCGCACGCCCTCGAGCGCCGCCATAAGGACGCTGCGATCCACGCTGGCGGCGGAGAGCAGCTGCTTCGCCGTCGTGCCCTTCTCCTCCACCAGGGCGAGGAGCAGATGCTCGGTCGACACATAGGCGTCACCCAACGCCTTGGCCTCCTCGTCGGCGCGGTCCAGCACGCGCGACAGCTCGCGCGACAGCGTGGGCTCGGCCGTCGTCCCCGACTGCTTCGGGAAGCGGTCGATTTCCCGCTCCGTCTCGGAGGTGAGCTGGGTGACGTTGAGCCCCGCCTTCTGGAGCAGAGGCACGACGATGCCGTCGTCCTGCGCGAGCAGGGCGAGGAACAGGTGGGCGTCATTGATGACGGGATTGCCGCGCGCGCGGGCCAACGTGGCGGCCTGCTGCAAAGCCTCGGCGGCCTTAACGGTCAAGCGTTCGGGTCTGATCATAGTCGTCTAAGGATGGTCGCCGACCCCGAAGGCAACGTCTGTGCCGGGGAAAAGTGCCGTTTTGGCAGAAACAAAAAGTCGTAGCACGAAACCGTAGCATAGAAACGTAACACAAAGGCGTAGCACGCATGCGTTTGCTCACGCCCTCGTGCTACGCCTCTGTGCTACGTCTTTGTGCTACGTCTTTAGTGTTACGTCTTTATTCGTTACTTGACGACTATTTTGCGCGTGACCCGCTTGCCGTCGATGACCAGCTGGTAGATGTACACGCCGGACCTCGCCAGTTGCCCGGTATTCCCCACGTACCCGTCCCAGTACGCGCTGTAGGCACAACCCATCGTGGTGGGACAGCTGAGGGCAAGACTATCGAGCGCCTTGCCCGAGCCCCGCAGTTTCGGGATGGCCACGAGCTGGGCGAGCACGTTGAAGATCCGCAGGGACACGACCGGCCGGTGACCCTTGAGGAACAACTCCCCGCTGACCCTGAACGGGATCGTGGTCGCCGGGTTAAACGGATTCGAGCGATTCTGCTGTGGCCCGATCGCGGGAGCCGGGGCCTGCCCCAATGCCCACCGCGTTCCCCCATCCACCCCCGCTACCCACAGCCCGAGCCCCAGAATTGCCCAGGCGTACGGCTTCATCTACCGCTCCTCTTCGCGAACGAGACGTGATCTCGGACGGCTCTCCTCGTTGCTGAGTGATACTCGTGTTTCCACGGTGCCGATCCAAACCTACGAACCGCCTTTCCCGGCTGTCAACCTCGCCAGCACGCGGGCATCGCCCGCGCGGCGGGTCACCCCGCGCCGATCCGCCCATTCGAGCAGCGGGATCAAGTACTTGCGGGTAAGCCCGAGGCGATCCCGCAGCGCCGCTGGCGTAGCCGAGCCAAGCTCGGCGAGCGCGGCCTCGAGGGCGGCGCGGAATTCGGCGAGGGCACCCTTCGCCGCGAAGCGCTCGGCGTCGATCGGCTCCGCGGTGCCGGTACGGGCGAAGTGCGACAGGAGTGCGCGCACCGGCGAGCCGGGAAACTCGCGCTCGAGCTCGGCTACGGTCGGTACCTGCCAGCGAGCATCGGCGAGGCGACGCGCGAGCTTCTCGCCGGCATCCGTTGCCCGGGCGTCGAGGGCCGGGTGCCAGCGCGGCCGGCGGGCCACGCTGCCCGCCACCTCCACCTCACCGCTCTTGACCCCGAACGCCAGCACGGCGTCCGTGACGGCGGACGGAGGCGCCGGCGTCCCCACCGCTGCCCGGAGGGCTTGCAGCGACATCCCTGGATCGAGCGGATGCTCCTCGTGGTAACGCCGGACCACCTCCGCCAGCCGGCCTGCCGCGGCCACGACCGCCTGCCGGTCGACGACGATGTCCGCCGACGTTAGCACCGTCTCCCCCGCCTCCGCGATGACTCTCGTCACACGGCCCGGCGACACGCCGAGCCGCACGGCGAGGGTGTCGGTGGCGAGTCCCATGAGCCCTGCCTCGACGGCGAAGACCCCGAGCCGCGCCGCCGGGCCCTGCTCGACAGCCACGCGGCGGCGCCGCAGGCGCGTGCGCGCCGGGGGAAACGGGTCGAGCACGACACCTCCACCGATGGTGGTGACGGGCGAGAACGAGCGCAGCACGAACCGGTCTCCGCCCCGCGCCACCAGGGGAGTTTCGAGCACGAGGCGCGCGAGGCCCCGCTGGCCAGGAGCGATCGCAGCCGTCTGTATCGCCCGGGCCAGGACCTCGGCGGTGCCGAGGTGCACGCGCACGCGCGTCCGCGAGGCGAGCGGCTTGCGGGCCGTGGGCAGAAGCTCCGCTGCAACGTCGAGGAGCCTGGTGGCGTCCCAGCCGGACCCGGTAACGGCTACGTGGCCGCGCGCCAGCTCGCTCTTGTCCACGCCCACGAGGGCCAGCGCCGTGCGTCGCCCGGGCGCCGCCCGCCCGGCCGTCTCGCCATGGATCTCGATCGACCGGACCCGCGCCTCGCGACCGAGCGGGAGCAGCCGGACCGCGTCTCCGACCGCCACGCTGCCGCTCCAGGTCGAGCCGGTCACCACCGTCCCGGCCCCGGCCACCGCGAACACCCGATCGATCGGCAGCCGAAACAGGTCGTCGGCCGGGCGCTCGACCAGGTCCCCGGCGACGCGCCGCAAGGCGTCGCGCAGCTCGGGCAGCCCTTCTCCCGTGACCACCGACGTGGCGATACTCTCGTCCCAGCGAACGCGGCTCGCGCTCAGGCGCGCGCTCACCTCACTGCGCACCAGCGCCAGCCACTCGGAATCCGCGAGGTCGCGCTTGGTGATCACGGGGATGCCGCGGCGGACACCGAGCAGCTCGACGATGGCGAGGTGCTCCTCGGTCTGCGGCATCAGCCCCTCGTCGGCGGCGATCACGAGCAGGGCGACGTCGATGCCGGTCGCGCCGGCCAGCATGTTCCGCACGAACCCTTCGTGGCCGGGAACGTCGACCACGCTCGCCTGGATCGCATCGCCCAGCGGGAGGGGCGCGAACCCCAGGTCGATGGTGATGCCCCGCCGCTTCTCCTCCTCCCAGCGGTCGGTATCCACGCCGGTGAGGGCTTTCACCAGGGCCGTCTTGCCGTGGTCGATGTGACCGGCGGTCCCGATTACGAAGCGGCGGATGGGATCGGAGTCCGAGTGGCCGGGGGAGGCACCCACGCGCGACGCTCCCAGAAGTCCAGGGCGGAAAGTGAGCCGGCCTCGGCGAGGTGGTAGCGGACAAATCGGGCGACGAGGCGGCGGTGAGCCGCGGCATGCGGCAGATCGAGCGCGGGGAGCTCCACCCGCGGGTCGTTCAGGGCGAGCAGATCGCGGTACGCTTGGGGCGGCAGACGACTCGGCGGCTCCGAGGGGGACGGCGCGCAGCGTGAGCAGAACACGCCGCCGTCGGCGACGCTGAACACCACCGCGCCCGCCGGCTCGATCGCCGCGCCATCATGCACGCACGCCGTGAGCGACGGCTCGAAGCCCAGCACCGCGACGAGCCGCCACATCGCCCGCACGGCGGTGGCGTCCACACGTTCGGGAGAGGCGGCCTCCAGGACATCGAGCGCGGCGGTGAGCGTGTCATACGCGAGCTGGAGCGGGGCCGGGGGCGCCATCTTGAGCATGACCTCGGCAAGTGCCGCGGCCCCCGCGAACCGGCCGACGTCGCCGGCCAGGTCGCGCCGCAGGTTGACGAGATCGAAGGCGCCGAGCGTGTGAAGCTCGCGCGTCTCGCGGAAGTAGAGCTGGGCCACGCCCTCGCTCAAGAGCTCGAGCCCCGCCCCGAACCGGCTCTTCGGTCGCAACGCCCCCTTTGCGATGGCACTTTGGACTCCCAGGTCCCGCGTGGCGAGCCGCACGACCTTGGACGTCTCGCTGTAGCGATAGGTCTGCAACACGACGGCCGGGGTGGTGACGAGGCTCATGGCTACTGGGTCTCCGCCACGGCAGCGGTCGTGGGACAGCGGCCCACGCTCACCGCCGCGATCTCGCGGTAGTCGGGCGGCGCGGTCAGGACGTGGACGGTGCCGTTGGTGGCGCACGCTCCCGGGTCGACCGCATACACGTGCCCGCGCAGGTCGATCGCGAGCCCGGAAACGCCGTGGCCGCCGGGCTTGATGCCGTTTCCCGGCGCCCGGGTGACTGCGCGGATCGATGTGCTCACTTCCAGGATGCCCTCCGCCGCCGAAGCGATCAGGAGCCGGCCGCCGGTGGGGTGAAACGCCGCGGCCCCCGGCGACTCCCCCAGGCCGTTGAGCACGGCGCTCTCCGACCGGGTCTCGGGATCCACGACCGAGAGCTTGCCATCCGCCGCGCCTGCGTGGCCGGACGCGATGACGTACAGTATGCTGTCGTCCCCCACGACCGCGAACCGGGCATTCGTGCCGGTGAGCGGGATGGAATCCGGGGTCCTGACCGAACAGCACTCGAACGACGTCAACCAGCTCGGGCCGGCGGGCGTGGAGCCAACGAGATTGCTGTTGACGACGAACACCCGGGTTCCCACAATGGCGACGGCTTGCGGATAAACGCCGGCCGCGACACTTGCGGTGTCGCCGCTCACGTAATTGAGCCGTGTGACCGTGTTGAGGTGGGGGTTGGCGATCCACGCAATCGAGTCGTCTTGAATGCTGACCCCGGTCGCTCCCGATCCGGCGGCCAGCGGAAGCACGTAGTCGGGTTGCGCGCAGAGGGCTCCCGGGCCGCAGGGCCCGAGAAGGCGATCAAGGGCGACGGCGTCCGCCTGCCCGAGCGGGACCAGAAACACGTTCCCGCGGCCGTCGATCGTGCTCGGAGTCGCGCTGAGGCGCTGCCAGTCCCGTCCGGACACGGTGAAGTCTGTGGCGGAAATCAGGGAGAGCGTGCCGTCGCCCCCGTTCACGACCCCGATTACCTGTCCCGTCGAGCTCTTTTGCTCGAGCGCGTCGCTGCACCCGGTCGCGAGCGTGAGCGCCAGGAAGACAAGTCGTCTCATCGAGAAGCGGTCTCCACAAGGTCACAATATACGAAGCGGCCGTCTCGCACGACGAGCGGGCCACGCTCGTGCGACACGGGCTCGCGCAACCCGGGCCCCGCGTACACGAAGGTGTGGAACTCGCCGTTCTCGCCGCACGGATCCACGTCCGGCGGGAGGTCGCGCAGCAGGTCGGCGTCGAACTCCCGCCCCGCGAACTCGCCCGCGAGCTGGGTGGCGTCGACGCACACGAGCACGGCGCGGTAGCCCAGCCGGACGAACTCGTGCGCCAGACTCCGGGTATCGCGCAACCACAGCGGAAAGAGCCCCCGCAGACCCAGGCGCGCGAGCATGCGCTCCCGATAGGCGCGAATATCCGCGAGAAACAAGTCTCCGAAGACGACGGTGTCGAGCCCGGAGATCCGCGTGCGAAGCGTGGCGAGGGCACCACCCATGTTCGTTTCATAGTCGTCGTTCGTGGCGCCGGGCGAGATCACCACCTCTTCGAGCGGCAGGCCAAGCGACTCGGCCTGCCGGTGGAGCAGCGAGCGCCGAACGCCGTGCATGCTGATCCGGTCGTACTCGGCGGTCACAGTGGTCAGGAGCGCCGCCACCCGGTAGCGGGCGTCGCCGACGATCTCGCGCAACGCGAGTGCGCTGTCCTTGCCGCCGCTCCATGCGACGAGAACGGGCTTTACCGTCGTCGCTCTGTTCAAGAAAGCCACCGTCCAGTCGCGTGTCCGCGGCTGAAGCCGCGACTCGGCTGTGCCGGTAAACCGGCTCGATCCTCGATCAGGCACGCCCGTTTACGGGTGCCGTTCCAACGTGTGCGCCAGGACACGCCACGATGATCCTCGGAGAACGTTGGAACGGCACGGGCATTGCCGAGTCGCGAGTTTACTCGCGCCAACCCGCCCCGACCACGGCTTTGCTCCCGTTCCGCTATGGCCATGCCGCCGCTTTCCCCTCGAGCGGCGCGCCTGGGAAGGTGTCGGGATGGAACAGCGCTCCCAGCAGCTCCACACCGTCCGCGACGCGCGGCCCGGGACGGCTGAAGTGCGACGTGGCGTCGACGGCGTAGGCGCGCCCGGACCGAATGGCCCGTGGCGCCACGGCACCGAGCGGCGCCCGGCAGGCGTCCGCGTCGGCGCGAGCCGCAGCGAGCTCGAAGCCGCACGGCATCACGAGGAGGACGTCCGGGTCGAGGCCGACCAGCTCCGCCCACTGCACGGCGAACGACGGCCGCCCCGAGACTCCCCGGAGCAGCGTCCCGCCCGCCAGGGCGACCATTTCGGGCACCCAGTGGCCCGGCACGAACGGCGGGTCGAGCCACTCGAGCGCGAGGACGCGCGCCACCGGCCGGCCCTCGACGCGGGCGCGAACGGCTGCGATGCGCCGCTCGATGTCGCGCACACACCGCTCCGCGCGCTCCGGCACACCGCCCGCGTGCCCGACCAGGCGAATCGTGGCGAGCACGCCGGTGATGTCGTGGGCGTCCAACGCGAGGACGGTCGGGCAGGCGACGAGTGCAAGCGCGGCGGCCTCGGCGTCCCGGGTCGGCACCGCACACACCTCACACACTCCCTGTGTGAGGAGTAGATCGGGCGCGACGGCGGCCAGCCGCTCATTATCGACCTCGTAGACGCTGCCGAACTCTCTGAGCGCCTGACGCACCGCGGCGTCCATCTCGCCGCTCGAGAGCCCGTCGAGCGGAAACCGTGCCCGCGTGAGCCGTGGTTTGCTCCGAATCAGCGGAGGATGATCGCAGGAATGCGAGACCCCGACGAGGTGATGTGCGAGGCCGAGGGCGCACACGATCTCCGTCGCACTGGGAAGGAGCGAGACGATCCGATCGGCGACCGCCATCGGCTAGGGCTCCACACCGACCCGCGCACCGGCCAGAATCGTGCGGCCCCGCGGCAGGAAGCCTGCGATCTCGGGAGTACGATCGTTCAACAGGTTCTCGATCCGCGCGGTGAGTGCCACGAACCGACCGGCATCATGACCGAGCATGGTGTACTGGCCGGCGAGGCTCACGCGGGCGTAGGCGGGCAGCGAAACGCGTCGCTCGCCGGCCGGGCGTGAGAAGTCGAGGTCGTCACGCCGGCCGACCCACTGTGCGCCGAGCACCACGTGTCCGCGCCCGCCCAGCGCCGCGGCGATTTGCGGCGTGAGGGTGTGCGCCGGGCGCCGCAGCAGCGATTGACCGGCGGAGAAGAGGCCGTCCGGGCTCGAGTCGAGGCCGGGGTTGTCGACCCTCGTGTGGAGATAGGTATAGGCCAGCGTGGCGACTACGTCTCGAGCGAGCCGAACCTCGGCGCTCGCCTCGATCCCGCGGGCCCATGCTCCCGCGACATTGAAGTAATTGACGGTGTCGGGCGGCGCGGGGGTGAACGTGAACTCGATCAAGTCGCGGAATCGCTGATCGAAGTAGGTGAGTGCGACGCGCATCCGCCCGTCGCCCCAGCCGCGCTCGAGGCCTGCTTCCCAGCTCGTGGAGCGCTCGGGATCGAGGTTCGGGTTTCCGTGCACGGAGCCGCGGGCAAAGTTCTCGAAGAACGTCGGCTCCTTGTACCCGGTCCCCACCATCGCGCGAACGCGCGTGGTCGCGTCGATCCGGCAGGAGACGCCCGCGCGGAACGTGCCGTGCGGGCCGAACTGCGAGTTGTCGTCCACACGCCCGCCGAGCGTCAGGCTGAGCGGACTCGCTCCCGTGAACAGCGTCTGCGCGTAGTACCCCGTGTTCCAGCGCAGCACGTTGATCGAGTCGGGGAAGGTCCCGTACGACGCGGAGAATACGCTCCGCCCGGTTTGGCGCTCGTCTTCGTAGTCGATCCCGGCCGTCACGGCGGCGCCGGCGCGCCGCCAGGTCGCGAGCACTCCGCCGCTCGCCCGCCGCACGAAGTCCCGGCTCTCGAAGCTGCCGTCTTCGCCGGGTGAATCCGGCCGGTCCTCCGAGCGGAGCCGGAGCTCGCGCAGCGCCGCCACGCCCCGCACCTCGAGGCCGGCGCCGAACCGGCGGCCCGCGTCCACGCTCAGACTCGGCCCCCGGTCGGCGCTGAACTGGTTCGAGTCCACGGGCTGCCCCGCCCCGTTGGTCGGAAAGTGATAGGTATCGTCGCCCCAGCGGTACGTGAGGCTCGCGTCGGTCCGGTCGTCGGGCGCGACGCGGACCCGACTGCTCACCACCGTGTTCCGATACTGATTGTTGTAAGGGTAGAGACCGTCGGAGCGGAAGCGCGATACCGTGACCGAATAGCTCGCACGCGAGCCGCCTCCCGCGAGCCCGGTCTCGTACTCGGCCGAGCCGTAGGTCCCGGCGCGTGCCGCCGCGGTGACCCGCGGCGCGCCGCTTCCCGTGCGCGTGAAGATCTGGATCACGCCCGTGACCGCATCCGATCCGTAGAGCACGCTCGCGGGACCGCGCACGATTTCGATCCGGTCCACGTTGTCGGTCGTGAGGTCGGCGAAGTCGAACGCGCCACCGGGCTGGTTCTGCGGCACGCCGTCCACGAGAACCTTCACGTAGTCGCTCTCGCCGCCCCGCAGGAACAGCGAGGTCTGGCCGCCATACGACCCGGTTTCGACGACGGCGGCGCCGGGGACGGCGCGCAGGGCCTCCGCCACGGTCCGGATCCCACGCAGCTGGAGCTCGCGGCCCGAGAGGGTCGTGACCGCTGCCGTCACCGCGTCCGCCGGCGTAGGAACGCGGGTTGCGGTCACGACGACGGGATTCAGCACGACCGTGTCGGGCTCTTGGGCCGCGGCAGCCACCGACGCAGCGAGCGAAGAGAGCACGCTCAGACGCAGCACGAAGGCGTGGTGCATGAGGGACTCCGGATCAGGAGGGGTGGCGACGTAGGGGGATCATCTGCGGGCGACCATCGAACGGCTCGATGGCGACCGGCCAGGAAAACACGCGCTCGACGGTCTCCCGCGTCAGCACCGCCGCAGGAGCGCCGCGCGCAACGGCGCGGCCCTCGGCGAGGATCAGAATCTGGTCGGCAAAGCGCGCCGCCAGGTTGACGTGGTGCGTAATCATGAGCGCGGCGAGCCCGAACCCATCCACAAGCGTGCGCACCAGCTCGAACAGCTCCATCTCGTGCCGCAGGTCGAGCGACACGGTGGGCTCGTCGAGGACGAGGAGCTTGGGCTCCTGCGCGAGGGCCCGCGCCAGCCGGACTCGCTGGTACTCCCCTCCGGAGAGCGTCCAGAGCCAGCGGTCTGCCAGGTCGGCCGCGTCGCACGCGACCAGCGCCCGCTCGACGGCGGCCCGGTCCGCCGCGCGCACGCCGCCGAAGAGCGAGAGGTGGGGATACCGGCCCAGGAGGACCGTCTCGTGCACCCGCTGCGGGAACAGGTTCTCCTCGCGCTGCGGCACGACGCCCACCACCCGCGCCAGATCCCGGCGGGACCAGTCGCCCGCCGGGCGTCCGAGGATCTCGGCACGCCCCTGGAGCGGTCGCACGAGGCCGAGCGCCGCGCGCAGCAGCGTGGTTTTCCCGCTGCCGTTCGGCCCGAGCAGGGCATGAAATTCGCTTGCCCGCACCTCCAGCGAGACGGCGCGGAGCGCGTCGCGCGGGGCACCCGCATAGCGGCAGGTGAGGTCGCTGACGGCGACGATCAGCTCACGGTCCATCGGCGGAGCAGAAAGGCGAACAGTGGCACACCCAGCAGCGCCGTCACGATGCCCACCGGCAGCTCGCGCGGCGCCACGACGGTGCGCGCCACCGTATCGGCCGCGGCCAGGAAGATTCCGCCGGTGAGGAATGCGGTCGGGAACAGGGTGTGGTGCAGCCGGCCCCAGACCAGCCGACAGATGTGCGGCACGATCAGTCCGACAAAGCCGATCACGCCCGCCACCGCGACCGCGGCGGCGGTCAGGAGCGAGGCGGACAGGTACACGAGTTGTTTGAGGCGCCGCACGTCCGCGCCGAGGTACTGGGCGGGCTCCTCGCCGAGCGCGAGCAGGTCGAGCGGTCGCGCGGCCGCCGCGAGGACGACGAGCGGCAGCGGCGCGTACACCAAGATCACCAGGACCGTCGTCCACGACGCACCCGAGAACCCGCCCCAGAGCCAGAGGAACGCGTTGCGGAGCTCGGTCGCCTCCGCGAGCGAGACGAGGGCGGTCATGATCGCCGCGGCGAACGCACCCACGGCCACGCCGCCCAGGAGCAGGATCCGGGGGTCGAGCTCGGCCCCCCCGATGAGCCCGAGGCGATACACCAGGGCCATCGCCCCCACCGCCCCGACGAACGCCGCGAGCGGCAGAGCCCACGGGCCCGGGAGATGGAGGGCGATGGCCACGACCGCGCCGAGTCCGGCGCCCCCCGAAAGGCCGAGCAGGAACGGATCCGCGAGCGGATTCCTGACCAGCGCCTGGAGTCCGACGCCCGAGACGCCGAGCGCCCCGCCCACGAGAAAGGCGAGCAGTGCGCGGGGCAACCTGAGCTGCCAGATGATCGGCGACGTGGTCAACTCTCCGAGCGGCACGTTCGCGGGCCCGAGGAGGAGCGCCGCCGCAAGGGTCGCGAGCGCGGCGGCGGCGAGGAGAACGAACTTCACCGCGCGGCCGCCTCGAGGCGCTGCCGGAACTCACGGATCGCGTCAGCGGCGCGGGGCCCCGGTCGTCCGAACAGCTGTCCGGGAAGAAAGAGGAACCGCCGATCCCGCACCGCCCGTACGACGCGCCACTCGGGCCTTGATGCATACGCCGGCGGAAGCGCGCTGTCCGATAGGACCGCGAGGAAATCGGGGTCACGGGCGGCGATCGTTTCGATCGAGACCTGAGCGGAGGGCGAGCCGACATCGTGGAACACATTGCGCGCCCCCACGAGCGCGGCGAGGCGGTCGAGGTAGCTCCCCGCCCCGATGACGATCGGTGGGTTGTCCCAGACGATGAAAGCGAGGGACTGGGTGCTCGGGGCCGGGGGCTGGGACACAACGCGGTCCACGGCCGCCGCCAGCGACTCGGCCGGTACTTGCCGCCCGGTGAGCGTGCCGAGGCGCCGTGTCGCCGCACCCAGCTCCTCGAGCAGGTTGAGGTCGAGGAGCACCGTCGGGATGCCGAGCCGCTCGAGCTGCTCCGCCGCCGTGACGTTCGGACCCGACCGGTAGAGGACGACGAGATCCGGCCGCCGGGCAGCTACGGCCTCGACGCTCGGGGGCATAGCGTCGCCGACGCTGGGCACGGCGAGCGCCGCGGGCGGATAGTCACACCAGGTCGTGCGGCCCACGAGCCGGTCGCCCGCGCCGATCGCAAAGAGGATCTCCGTGAACGAAGGCAGGAGCGACACGATGCGCCGCGCGGGCGCGGCGAGCGTCACCCGCCGACCGGCGTCGTCGGTGACGGCGACGCCCCCCCGGACGGGAACCCGTTCTCCCCGCGCGCAGGCCGCGACTGCGAACGCGATCAAGCCCGCGAGGTGGGTGCGCGGTGCCCAGCGGCGCATAACGAAAACGCCCACCCCCGACGGAGCGGAGATGGGCTAGCGCCTGCGCCTTGTGCGCAGCGCCACCATCCCTCCCGCGAGGGATCTGCAGGTGGCGCGAACGGAGACCGTCTCCTGGCTTCGGGCGGGCGGCTCGCCTTCCCGGGTGATGAGACCCAGTGGCGTTTGAGCCGCTACGACGTGCCCGTCACAGTGGCGGGGCCGCGCCGGACTCTCACCGGCTTCCGTGAATCCCCGTTCGCTTGTAACGACAGGGCTAGTCTATCAAATCGACGTCAGGGATGCAATGGGCGGGAGAAGTCGGTAGAGGGCGGTAGAGGTCGCGCCCGAGCCACGGCTACCGTCTTCTACCGTCCTCTACCGTCGGCCTCCTTCGAAGCGCAACCACGAAGCCGATCGCGAGGACCACACCCGCGGCCCCGACGATCAACGGGACCAGCGACTCGGGCGCGAACCGTCGCTCGGTGAACGCGATCGTGACCCCGGCACGGGGCGCCAGCGGTGGCGTCCGGTACCGCGCGAAGCGACGCCCGCCGATATCCTCCAGCCCGAGGGAATCGAGCTTCCCCGCGGTGACGACCGCGGTCGTGTCCTCGAGCAGCAGGTCCACCTCGTTCGTCGGCTGGTCGATCGGCAGGCTCACGCGACGCACCGTGGCGGAGAGAACGTACGTATAGCTCAGCTGCTTGCGCTCGCCGGGCGGGAGCGGTCCGTACACGGCAACCGAGTCGCCCCGCCGGGTCACGACCTGGGGAGAGACGTCGCCCTGTCCGACCCGGAACTGGATCGCGACCGGCGGTATGGCGCCCGCCCAGGTGGGACGCACCGTGTCCCGGGCCACGCGTGTCGCGACACCCGGGTTCTCGAGCTCCACTAGCTCGAGCACGTCCCGCGAGCCGTCCCGCTTCTCCTTGACGACGGTGACCAGGCGGCGTGTCACCCGCACTGCCGGCCCGGTGGAGGTCGTGTCGTAGACGTAGAGCGGGCGGAGGCTGGAGGTGGACCGGCCGGGCGCGATCGGCTCCGAGAAGTAGGCGATCCCGGCGTGCCAGGTCGACACCACATAGATCGCCGCCGAGTCTGGCCGCCGGATGGCCAGGGCGTACGCACCGCGAGCGTCGCTGCGGATCGAGTCGATTGCCTGACCGCCGCCGCCCATGGACACCTGATGCAGCACCACCCAGGTGCGTGCCACGGGCCGTCCGGCCGGCCCATACAGGACCCGACCCGTGATCACCACTTGTTGTGCCCGGAGCGCGCCGGCCAGGCACAGCAGCAGCAACGCCGTGCTACGGAGTGAATTTCCCGAAATCTTCAGGGTCGAGGTTCTGGAGGTAGGTCTTCAGCTCGTCGGGCCCGAGCGGGGTGGGACCGCCCTCGCCGCCGGGTTCGCCGGTCTCCACCGATGTAAGCGCCAGCAGGCTCTCGCTCGTGAAAATCGGCGCCTTGAGCCGCAGGGCGACGGCGATCGAATCGGACGGCCGGGCGTCGATCTGGATCACCGCATCGTCGCGGTAGATGTGCAACTCGGCGTAATACGTGTTGTCCTTGACCTGGGTGATGATGACCTTCCGGAGGTCGGCGCCCAGGCCGAGGATCACCTGCTTCAAGAGATCATGGGTGAGCGGCCGCGCGAACTTGACGCCCGCGAGCTCCATCGCGATGGCGCTCGCCTCGGCGGGACCGATCCAGATCGGGAGTACCCGCTCCCCTTCCTGCTCCTGGAGGATGACCACCGGCGTGTTGGTCGTGCGATCGAGTCCCAGATGCGCGACCCGAACCTGGATCTGGTTCGCGCTCAGGTCCCCATCTCCCACGATGTGAGATACTTCTGCTGCTCGGGCGTGAGCGTATCGATGGCGACTCCCATCGCGGCGAGCTTCAGCTTGGCGACTCCCTCGTCCAGCTCCCGCGGGATCCGGTGCACATCCTTCGTGAGCTCCCGCGCGTGCTTGACGACATGCTCGGCGGCGAGCGCCTGATTCGCGAACGACATGTCCATCACGCTGGCCGGGTGACCCTCTGCCGCCGCCAGGTTGATGAGCCGGCCGTCGGCGAGAACGAAGATCCGCCGGCCGCCCAGCCGCCACTCGTCGACGAACTCCCGGACCCGGGTCGGGCCCTGAGCCGCCTGCTTGAGGCCGTCCAGGTCGATCTCGACATTGAAGTGTCCCGAGTTCGCGAGCACGGCTCCGTCCTTCATCGCGCGCATGTGCTCCACGCGGATCACGTGCGTGTTCCCGGTCAGGGTCACGAAGACATCGCCGACCCGTGCAGCCTCCGCTATCGGCAACACCCGATAGCCGTCCATCTGCGCCTCGAGCGCCTTGAGCGGGTCGATCTCCGTGACGATCACGTTGGCCCCCGCCCCCCGCACCCGCAGGGCGAAACCACGCCCGCACCACCCGTACCCCGCGACCACCACGGTGCTCCCGGCCACGAGCAGGTTCGTCGCCCGCAGGATCCCGTCGAGCGTCGACTGCCCTGTCCCATAGCGATTGTCGAACAGATGCTTCGTGTCGGAATCGTTCACGGCGATGACGGGGAACTGGAGCACGCCGTCGCGCGCCATCGCCTTCAGCCGGATGACTCCGGTCGTGGTCTCCTCGGTCGACCCTGCCACGCCGGCGACGAGCGCCTGGCGGTCGGCCCCGGAGAGGGTCTCCACCCACTGTCGGACCGGCGGTGCCAGGTCGTCGAGCCGGTTGAGCGCAACCATGTGCAGCGCGCCGACCAAGTCCGCGCCGTCGTCCATCGTGATGTCGGGCCGATGTGCCAGCGCCGCCCGGATATGCTCATAGTAGGTGGCGTGGTCTTCACCCTTGATCGCGAAGACCTTGATCCCGTGGTCCTTGACGAGATGAGCCGCGACGTCGTCCTGCGTCGACAAGGGGTTCGACCCGCACAACGCCACATCCGCGCCGCCCGCCTGGAGCGTGACGGCGAGGTTGGCGGTCTCCGTGGTGACGTGGAGACAGGCGGAAAGGCGTCGTCCGGCAAGGGGGCGTTCCCGGGTGAAGCGCTCCCGGATGAGGCGCAGCACCGGCATGGAGCGCTCGGCCCACTCGGTGCGGCGGCGTCCCTCGGCCGCCAGGCTCAGGTCTTTGATGTCGGAAGCCGCGGAGCGGGCCGTCGTGGTCATGCATTCGCTTTCTTGGAGGAGTAGTGCCGGGACCGCTGCACGGCGAGCCGCAGGTCCTCGACGCGGTTCGTATGCTCCCAGGTGAACAGGTCGACTTCCCGGTCTACGTCCTTGTCCACGTAGCGGCGTCGCTCGGGCGTGCGGCCGAAGTGACCGTACGCCGCGGTCGCGCGATAGATCGGGTGGCGGAGATTCAGGGCCTTGTTGATACCGAGGGGCGTGAGGTCGAACACTTCACGGACGGCCTCCTCGATGGCCTCGTCGGCCACGAGGCCGGTGCCGAACGTATCGATCATCACCGAAACGGGCTGCGCGACCCCGATGGCGTACGCCACCTGCGCCTCGCAGCGGGTGGCGAGCTTCGCGGCCACCACGTTCTTGGCCACCCAGCGCATCGCGTAGCAGGCCGAGCGGTCGACCTTCGAGGGGTCCTTGCCGCTGAAGGCGCCGCCCCCGTGCCGCGCCATGCCGCCGTAGGTGTCCACAATGATCTTGCGGCCGGTCAGCCCCGCGTCGCCCTGCGGGCCCCCGACCACGAATCGGCCGGTCGGATTGATGAGGATGTCGGGGTCGCGGACCTCGAAGCCGGCGTCCGCGAGCACCGGTCGAACCACGAGTGCAATCACACCCTCCCGTAGCTCCACGTTGTCGATCTTGTCGGAGTGCTGCGTGGACACCACCACCTTGCTGATCCCGATCGGCCGCGCCGCCTCGTACACGACGCTGACCTGCGTCTTGCCGTCGGGGCGGAGCCACGGGAGATCCCCGGCCTTGCGGACCGTGGAGAGCCGCTCGGCGAAACGATGGGCGAGCACGATCGGGAGCGGCATGAGCGAGGGCGTTTCGTCCGAGGCGTAGCCGAACATCATCCCCTGATCGCCCGCCCCGCCGCGGTCCACGCCCATCGCTATGTCACCCGACTGGCGGTCGATGGTGGTGAGGATGGCGCAGGTCTGGGCGTCGAAGCCGAAGCTCGCGTCGGTGTAGCCGATCGCGCTGATCGTGCCCCGCACGATGTCGGGGATGTGGACGTAGGTGGAGGTGGTGATCTCCCCCGCCACCACCGCCATGCCGGTGGTGACCAGGGTCTCGCATGCCACGCGGGCGGCGGGGTCCTTGGCGATGATGGCGTCGAGGACCGCGTCCGAGATCTGGTCGGCGATCTTGTCGGGATGGCCTTCCGTCACGGATTCGGAGGTGAACACGTGGCGCTGCGCTGGCATGTGCCTGTCCGAGCGTGGTTTAGACGTTCAAGCTAGCGGCGCGCCGTCCGGCGGGCAACCGGCCGCCGGGGTCGAGCAGCTTCAAGTCGACGGCTTCGGCGAGCGCCAGCCGCAACACGTCGAGGACATCGGCTGCGGTGCGCGCGCCGAGCGCCTGGTCGGCCGCGGTACGCGCGCGCGCGGCGCTGACCTGCCGCACGGTCCACTTCACCCGCGGCAGCGCCGCCGGCGCGACCGACAACGTCTCGTACCCGAGTCCGATCAACAGAAACGCCGACAGCGGCTCGGACGCCATCTCGCCACACACGCTCGCCGCCTTGCCGGCGGCCCGCGCCGCGTCGGCCACCATCTTGAGGAGTCGCAGCACGCTGGGATCGTGTGGGTTGAAGCGGTCGGCAAGCCGGGCGTTGCCGCGGTCGACAGCGAGCGTGTACTGGGTGAGGTCGTTCGTGCCGACGCTCAAGAAGTCGCTCGCCTTGGCGAGCTGGTCCGCCATCACCGCGGCGGCAGGGGTCTCCACCATCACGCCCACGGGGACCGAGGTCGCCGCCGCCACACCGTCGCGCGCGAGGTTCGTCGCCTCTTCCGCCACGATCGCGCGCGTGCGATCGAGCTCGTCCAGTCGCGTCACCAGCGGGATCATGAGCTGGATGTCCGCGTGGCGCGCGGCGCGGAGGGCGGCCCGGATCTGCGTTCGGAAGATCTCGGGGCGGTCGAGGCACACCCGGATCGCCCGCCAGCCGAGCTGGGGGTTGGCCTCGGCCTGCACACGGAACGGGCCGGGCAGCTTGTCACCGCCCAAATCGTAGGTGCGAATCACCACCGGGTGTCCGGGAAACGCCTTCCCCACGCGCGTGAAGTACGCGGCCTGCTCCTCTTCGTCCGGCAGGGTGGTGTGGCTCGTGATGAGGAACTCGGTACGCAACAGCCCCACGCCCTCGGCCCGGTGATCCTGAGCCGCTTTGATCTCGTCGGGGAGGTCGACGTTCCCGCGGAGCGCCACCCGCACGCCGTCGGTCGTGATCGCGGGCTGCGCCACGACCTCCTCCAGCTGACCCGCGAGCTCGCGATCCCAGAGCTCGTGCGTCTTCGCCTCGGCGATCTCCTGGGACGTGGGAGACAGGAGCACCGTGCCCCGCGTGCCGTCCATCACCAGCATGGTGCCCGGGTGGATCCGCTCGAGCGCACCCGTCACGCCGAACACCGCCGGAATCCCGATCGAGTGGGCGAGAATCGCGGCGTGCGACGTGCGCGTACCTTCCTCGCTCACGAGGCCCACCACGTGCTCGCGGTCGAGCTGGACCGTCAGCCCCGGGGAGAGCTCCTTGGCCACGACAATCGACGGTTGGGTGATGCCCTCCCACAGCTCGTCCGACCCACGGTGCATGAGGTGCTCGATCACCCGGACCGCGACGCCCGAGAGGTCCGCCAGTCGATCTTTGAGGCGCGGGCTCCCCGTGGCCGCCCACATGTCGCGCACCTCGAGCGCCTTGAACTCGTACGCTTTCTCGGCGGCGAGGTGGTTCTCGCGAATCAGGTCCGCGACGCCGGACAGGAACTCCTTGTCCTCGAGCATGAGGATCTGGGCGTCGAAGATGCGGGCTTCGTCGACGCCGGCGCGATCTTCGGCTTTCGCGCGCATATCCTGGAGGTAGCGCTTCACATCCTTCACCGCGGCGCGCAGGCGGCGCACCTCTTTCTCGATCTGGGTGCGCGGCACGACGCGGTGCGGGACCTCGGGCATAGTCCAGCGCACGACGATCGCGGCGCCGACGCCGATCCCGGGGGAGACGCCGATCCCCTTGAGCTGCCGGTCGCTCATTCGCGCCCCTCGTTTTCCCGCTGCTCCGCGTCCCGCATCTCGGCCTCGCGCACCTCTTGCGTCAGGTGCATCTCGTGGAACCCGTCGGCGACGAGGGCGAGCAGCGCGTCCATCGCCGATTCCGCATCCTCTCCGTCGGTCTTGATCGACAACGACGATCCACACTCCGCCGCGAGCATCATCACGCCCATGATGCTCTTCCCGTTCACGGCGAGGTCGTCCTTGCGCACCTCGACCGCCGATTTGAAGCGGCTGGCGAGCTTCACGAACTCCGCCGCCGGGCGCGCATGCATGCCGAGCGGGTTGACGATCTTGGCGTCACGCTCGATCACGGCCATAACCACCCTGCCAGCGCCGCGACGGCGAGCAGCGCGAGGCCGAGCCGCAGCCCGGTGAGCCGCCGGCGCTGCCACCACAACAGCGCAAACCCGCCCGCGACCACCCCGGCGAGGGCCAGCCGCGCCCAGCCGAACAGCGCGCCGCTCAGGTACTGCGCGACGAGCGGCAGCGCCGCGCCGACGCCGAGCGCCATCGCCGGACCGGACAACGCCGTGGCGCGCTGCAGCAGCGGCTCGCGCAGCGCCTGCGCCACGCGTGCCCCATAGGTCCAGCCGGCCCGCAGGGCCCACCAGCGCAACGCCACGTGACCGATGTTGTAGACGACGACGAAGCCCAGGACGGCCGGGAGCCCGAGACCGAGCGCCACCCCGATGAGGGCGAGCGCCGAGGTGAGCGGCAGCCAGCCCGCCCACACGAGCCGGTCGCCGAGCGAGCCGAGCGGCCCGCACAGCGCCGTGCGCAAGCGCTCCACCTGCTCGGGCGGTACACCGTCGTGCTCCGCGCGCGCCGCCGCGCCGACCGCGAGGCCGCACAGGTACGGGTGCGCGTTGAAGAAATGCGCCCCCCGCGCCACCGCGGCGCGGTACGCGACACCGTCGTCGCCGACCTCGGCCCGCAGGTCCCGGAGCAGCGGCTCCTCGGCGACGCCGATGCCGACACCCTGCATCCGCTCGTAGTTCCAGGACCCCTGCACCGTGAACAGGCGGAGCAGACTGCGCACGAGCCCGGGGCGGGCATGGACCGCGGGACGGCTCATCGCAGCCACGCCACGATCGCACCGCCGGCCACGCCGGCTGCGAACCACCGCAAGCCGGGTCCGCGTCCCACGAGGCGCAGCGTTCCCGCCGTTCCCGCCGCGAGCGCCGCGCCCACCGCCGCCACGTTGAGCAGGGCGACCCCGTGCGGCGGGAGAGCGCCGGCCAGATAGGCACGCGCCACCTGCGCGAGGACGAGGCCCAGCGCCGTCACGACGGCCGCTCGCCCCGCGTCGCGCACGATACTCGCCGCGTGCAACCGCTCGAGCCGGCGGGCGTCGCCGCCTTCGAGCGCCGCCGCGGCGCGCCGCACGGCCCGGGTGTTCAGCTGCCGCAGGGCATGCAGGCTCAGTCCGCCGGCCATCCCCGTGATCAGCCCGACCACGGCACCGAGCCCCAGCCCCAGCGTTCCGGCCGCCGCGTGGGCCGCGCTGACGGCCGCGACGGTGGCAGGTCCGTACTCGGGATAGCGGGTCGCCCCCATCGGCAGGATGTCGTACTGGAACAGCTCGAACAACACGCCGAGCTGGAGTCCCGTGCCGACGTCGCCGAGTATCGCGCCCGCGATCGGTCCCGCGACGAGGGGCCGCGCGATCATCATCTGGGGCACGCTCACGAGATCCAATCCCACGAGCGTTCCCCACAGGAGCAACCAGACCTGCAGCTCGAGGCTCACGTGAAGTCCTCGAGCGGGACGGGGGGAGTCGTCGGGACGTCCTGGGCCGTCACCTCGACTCCTCGAGCGGCGAGCGTCCTCAGCTGCGAGGCCTCCGCGTCGCTCAAGTAGACGTAGCGCAACCGCTCCGAGCGCCCAGGGCGGTGGTGCAGGCCGCCCACATTGACGCGGCTCACAGGGTGCCGGTTGACGGTGAGCGCCGCGAGCGTGTCGATGTCGCCGGCGACGAGAATGCCGACGCGGGGATCGCGCTCCCACTCGGTGAGGCGCTCCAAGGCTTCCTCGGTCGAGGCGAACACGACCTCGATCTCGGAGGGCACGCCCATGCGGTAGAGCTCCTGCTCCCAGGCGCTGGCCCGCACGGCATCGTCGACCAGCACGATGAACGCGACATTCAGTGGCTTCCCCCAGCCCACGACCACCTGGCCGTGAATCAGGCGATCGTCGATGCGGTACAGGGCGATGCTCATGCCGCGGGCGTGCGGATGGCGCGGCTGCCCGCCTCGGCCGCACGTCGCGCCGCGTCGCCAGGGGGGAGATCCCGGTGGAACACGAAATCGAGCAGCATCGCGAGGTTCACGCCGGTCACTACGGCGACGTTGGCCTTGCCACGCGCCAGCCGCACGGAGCTCGTCAGGCAGGAGCCGCCGGGCAGATCGACGAACAGGACGGCCGGCTTGTCGTCGATCGCGCGGGTGAGGCGCTCGGCGAGGGCTCCCGTGTCGCAGCCGTCGTTCGACACCGGAACGAGCGCGTCGTGGACGCCGGTGATCGCGGCGACCGCCGCGAGCAAGGCCTGGGCGACGGCCGCGTGCGACACGATCACTCCGCGCAGTGGCTCACTCATTGTCTTCCTCGAGATACTCCTGGAGCTGGCGGCGCTCGGCGAGACGCTTGAGCAACCGGTCGTTGAACAAGCGCGCCGAATCCACGCCGCTGTACCGCAACAAGTGGTTCATCGCAACGACCTCACAGACCACGGTCAGGTTCTTCCCCGGGTTGAGCGGTACGGTGACGAGCGGCAGAGTCACCTCGAGCACCTGAGTCGTCTGGCCGTCGATCCCGGTGCGGTCATATTCGCGCGTCGCCTCCCAGTCTTCGAGCTGGACGACGACCTCGATCCGCTTCTGCTGGCGCACGGCACGGATGCCGAACAGCGCGCGGATGTCGATCAGCCCCACGCCGCGGATCTCCATGTAGTGCTGGGACAGTTCGTGCCCGCGCCCGATCAGGACGTCGTTGCCCCGGCGCGTAATGTGAACCACGTCGTCCGCGACCAGCCGGTGGCCGCGCTCCACCAGATCGAGGACGCATTCGCTTTTCCCGATCCCCGAGCGGCCGAAGAACAGCAGGCCCACACCGAACACATCGGCGAGCGACGCGTGCACGGTGGTTGCGGGCGCGAAGGCCTCGTCCAGAAAGGGCTTGAGGCGGCGGTAGAACTCCGCGGTCTTGAGTCGCGTCCGGATCACCGCAACACCCTTGGCGCGCGCCAGCTCGAGCAAGTCGGCCGGCGGGTCCTGCCCCTTCGAGATGACGATGCACGGCAGATCGAACTGGAAGAGCGTCTCGAGGGCCCGGCGGCGCGCCGTGGCGTCCAGTGACGCGAGGTAGGTGACCTCGGTTTCGCCGAGGATGTGGAGGCGATGGGCGGCGAAGCGCTTCGTGTACCCGGCGAGCACGAGCCCCGGGCTCGACGCTTCGGACGTCGGGATCTCGCGATCGAGCCCCACGTCCCCCGTCAACGCTTCGAGCTGCAGCGGATCACCCTTGCGCTCGAGCAGGTCCCGCACCCTGGGCTTCGTCACCGGGGCTCGCGCTCCAGGGTCCGGCGGGTCGCCGCGCCCCGCCGCCGGGTGGAGGCCTTGTCGAGCTGCCGCCGAACCTTGGCCACCGCGAGGTCGAGCGCGGTGCGGTGGTCCGCTCCGCGCGCCGTGCCCACGTGCACGGCGCCGCGCGCGGTGTGCAACCGCACCTCCACCGTGGGACGCCCGTGGTCGGCCACGAACACGACTCGCCCATCATGGGGCCGCGGCGCGATCCGCGCGAGGCGCTCGAGCCGCGCCCGCGCCCGCCCGCGCAGCTCGTCAGGAATCTCGCAGTGGCGTGCCGTGATGGTGATCCGCATCGCTCAGCCTCCATGCGCGAGGACCCGGTGGAGATGCGCTTCCGTCGCCCGGGCGGCCCGCTCCCAGGAGAACTGCTCTGCGAAGGCGCGAGCGCCGCTCCCCAGCCGGGTCACCAGCCCCGGATCGGCGGCGAGCGCGAGCATCCGGTCCGCGAGCGCGCGCGCGTCGCCGTGCGGCACCAGGAAGCCGGTCTCGGCCTGCCGAACCGACTCCCGGAGGCCGGGACTGTCGGACGCGAGCGCGGGGGTAGCGCACGCCGCCGCCTCCATGTTCGAGATGCCCCAGCCTTCCTTCGGGCTCGCCAGCACCACCGCCCACGCCCGGCGCAGCAGCCGCCGCTTCTCCGCCTCGGTCACGAACCCGAGGAACCGCGCGACGTCGCCCAGGCCCAGCGCGCGTGCCAGGCGCTCGAGGCGCCCACGATCGTCCCCCCCTCCGGCGATCTCGAGGACCAGGTCGGAGCGCGCCTGGCGTGCGAGCGCCACCGCCCGGAGCGCGATCTCCACTCCTTTATAACGCTTGAGACGGCCCACGTACAAGAACGTCGGTTCGCGGGCCCGCGGTTCGGCGGCGTCGGGGGCGTACCAGACCGTATCGACGCCCGGATAAATGACTTCGATCCGCTCGCGGGGTACGCCCCGCCACACCAGGTCGTCGCGCGTGCTCTGCGAAATCGCGTGAAACCAGGCGCGGCGATACGCCCACGGGATGGGCCGCTCGGCCGCCCAGACCACGCCGGCGATTGGCCAGCTCGCCTCGTGGAAGGCCGTCGTGCCGAAGAGGTGTGGCACCACGGCGCAGAACGGCCGGTCGGTGAGCGTCGGCAGGAACAGCGGAAGCTTGTTGATGTCCTCGACCACCACGTCGTAGCGGTTCGCCCGCAGCAGCCGACGCACCACGCCGCGGGCGCGCAGCGCGAAGCTGTGTCGCCCGCCCGCGCGATGCACCCGCAGGCCATCGAGCTGCGCTTCGCGCGCGGCCCCCGGCCACCCGCTCGCCACCAGGTCGATCGTGTGGCCGCCGCGCGCCAGGCGACCGAAGATCTCGTGCAGATGCGTCTCGGCACCGCCGGCGTGCGGGTTTTCGCGGTCGTTCCAGTTGACAAGCAGGATTCTCACAGCGCGCCGGATTCCCGCGCCACCGCGTCGAGCACGCCGTTCACGAACGCGGGGGCCTTGGCGCCTGCGAACCAGTGGGCCAGTTTCACAGCTTCGTCGATGACCACCCGCGGCGGGGTCGAGCCCTCGGCCAGCTCCGCGAGGGCGAGGCGCAGGATATTGCGCTCGACCACGCCGACGCGCTCGAGCCGCCAGTGCTCGGCGGCATCCGCCACTCGGGCATCGAACTCGGGGAGGCCGGCGATCGCCTGGGCTGCGAGATCGGCCCCGCGGTCGTAACCGGCCGGCGGGCGGCCGTACGCCGCCGCGAGCCGGCCCACGACGGTTTCGATCGACGGGCGGCCGGACAAGTCCCAAGCGTAGAGCAGTTGCAGCGCGCGGGCGCGGGCCTTAGTCTCGGGGCGCTGCACGCGTGAGCTGGCCCAGGACGTCGGCCGTCGTGAGGGCCGCGTCGACCGCCTCGTAGCCCTTGTTGCCGGCCGCTCCACCGGCCCGGGCCAGCGCCTGCTCCAGCGTATCGGTGGTGAGGACGCCGAAGCCGACCGGGAGCCGGTGTGCCAGTGCGACGTTACCGAGCCCGCGCGTGGCTTCCCCCGCCACGTACTCGAAATGGGGCGTCTCGCCCCGCACCACGCACCCCAGCGCGACCAGCGCCGCATAGCGCCCGCTCGCCGCCGCGGCCTCGGCCGCGACCGGCAGCTCAAACGCCCCCGGCACCCAGATCACGTCCACGCGCGCCTCCGGCACCCCCTTGTCGCGGAGGCACTCCCGCGCGCCGTCCAACAGGCGCGCGGTCACGAGCTCATTGTAGCGGCTGACGAGGACGGCCACGCGAGCTTCTCGCGGCGCGCGCGGCGAACCCTGAAACTCGGCCACGGTCAGTGGGTGAGCAGGTGGCCGAGCTTGTCGCGCTTGACGTCCAGGTAGGACCGGTTCTCGTCGGAGGGCGTCATCACGATCGGCACGCGCTCGACGATCTCCAGGCCGTAGCCCTCGAGCCCGACGAGTTTCATCGGGTTGTTGGTGAGCACGCGGATCGCGGAGAGACCCAGGTCCAGGAGGATCTGCGCCCCGATGCCGTAGTTGCGCAGGTCGGGCTTGAAGCCGAGCTCGCGGTTCGCTTCGACGGTGTCGTGCCCCGCGTCCTGGAGCTCGTACGCCTTCAGCTTGTTGAGGAGCCCGATGCCGCGCCCCTCTTGGTCGAGGTACACCACCACGCCACGGCTTTCGGCGGCGATCATGCGCATCGCCGAATGCAGTTGCCAACCGCAGTCGCACCGTCCCGAGCCGAACACGTCGCCGGTGAGGCACTTGGAGTGCATTCGCACCAGCACGTTCTTCCGGTCCTGTACCTCCCCGCAGACCAGCGCCACGTGCTCGGCCGCGTCCACATCGTTGCGGTAGCCCACGATGCGGAACTCACCGAACGGTGTCGGCAGGCGGGCTTCGGCCACACGATGCACCAGGCGCTCGTGGGCCAGCCGGTACGCCACCAACTCGGCAACCGTGATGAACGTGAGCCCATGTCGCGCGGCGAACTGCTCCAGGTCCGGCTGCCGCGCCATCGAGCCGTCCGGGTTCAGGATCTCGCAGATCACTCCCGCCGGGTACAGCCCTGCGAGTCGGGCGAGATCCAGGCTCGCTTCCGTCTGCCCCACCCGCTGCAGCACGCCGCCCGGACGCGCCCGCAGGGGGAACACGTGCCCGGGGCGCCGCAGATCGGCCGGCACGCTGGCCGGATCGACCGCGACCCGAATCGTGGCCGCGCGATCCGCCGCCGAGATGCCGGTGGTGACGCCGAACCGCGCGGCCGCGTCGATCGACACGGTGAAGGCGGTTTCGTGCGCCTCGGTGTTGTGCTCGGCCATCTGGGTGAGGCCCAGAGCCTGACACCGCTCGGGCAGGAGGGTCAGGCAGATCAACCCGCGCGCGTGCGTCGCCATGAAATTGATCATCTCGGGCGTGACCCGCTCGGCCGCGCCGACCAGGTCTCCCTCGTTCTCTCGGGTTTCGTCGTCGGCCACGATCACCAGCTTGCCGGCGCGAATGTCCGCGATCGCCTGCTTTATTTTGCGGTGCTGCATAGTTGCCTCACGTACTTCCCGAGCACGTCGCCCTCCACGTGCACCCGGTCCCCCACGCCCAGCGCTCCGAGCGTGGTGTGCTCGCGCGTGAACGGGATCAGCGCGATCTGCACGCTGTCCTTTCCCGGCAGGTCGTTGATGGTGAGACTGACGCCGTCCACCGTAATCGCGCCGCGCGGAATCGACACCTCCCGCACCGCTTCGGGGACACGCAGGTCGTACACCCACGCGTCCCCGCGCCGCTCGACGCGCTGCACCACCGCCACGCCGTCCACATGCCCCTGGACGATGTGACCGCCCAGCCGATCCGCCGCGCGCAGCGCGCGCTCCAAGTTCACACGTCGCCCCGCCGCGTACTCGCCGAACAGGGTGCGTCCCTCGGTCGTCGCCACCACGTGCACCGAGAATCTACCCTTCACCGCCCGCTCGACCGTGAGGCATACCCCGTTCACCGCGATGCTCTCACCCTTCCTGATACCCTTGAAGGGAGCACGGATTGTGAGCGCGAGCCCGGGCGTGGTCCGTTTTCCGTTTTCCGTCGTCCGTACGACGCGGTCGATCCGACCCACCGCGCTCACGATTCCGGTAAACATAGCCGCCTGTCCAATACCAATAATGTATCAGAGCCCAGCGCGCGCCGCTCCACCGGCGTCCAGCGCGGCGCGGCCGCGAGGGGGTGCGGCGGCACCCCGGGAAAGGCCGGAACGGCGCCTTCACCGAGCCACACCGGTGCCTGCACCCAGTAGAACCGGTCCACCAGACCGTCGGCGAGGAGGCGCGCGCCCAGCGCCCCTCCCCCTTCGCACAGGAGCGACTCGACGGCGGCCTCGCGCAGCATGCGGAGTCCGTCCCGCAAGGTCGTGGGGCGGAACACGCGCACGCCGCTGCGCTCGAGCTGGGTGACGCTGGACGACGGCGCGTCGAGCGACGACATGACCCAGGTCGGCACCTCGCGCGCGGTGCTCACGAGCCGCACGCCGAGGTTGAGCATCGCGCGTCGGTCGAACACGACGCGCACCGGCGGCCGTCGCGGCGTGACCGGACCGCGCACCGTGAGCTGCGGGTCGTCGCGCAAGGCGGTCGTGCCGCCGACCGCGATCGCGTCGAACCCGGCGCGCAGCCAGTGCACGTGCTCGCGCGCCGCTTCCCCCGAGACCCACTGCGAGCTGCCGGCGGCATCGGCGATCCGGCCGTCGATCGACGTCGCGAGCTTGAGCGCGACGAAGGGTCGCTCCGCCTGCTCCCGCGCGAACAGGAACGGCGCGTTCAACGCCGCCCCCGCCTCGGCGAGCAGGCCGATCGACACGCTCACGCCTCGGCCACGCAACACGGCGGCGCCGCCCCGCGCCTGCGGGTCCGGGTCGGGGACCGCGGCCACGACGCGCGCCACGCCCGCCGCCACGATCGCGTCGGTGCAGGGCGGCGTCTTGCCGTGGTGCGCGCACGGCTCGAGGTTCACGACGAGGGTGGCGCCGCGCGCCCGCTCGCGCGCGGCCTGGAGGGCGACCACTTCGGCATGCGGCCCGCCGTACTCCGCGTGGTAGCCCTCGGCCACCACGATGTCGCCCGCGAGGATGACGGCACCGACCATGGGGTTTGGAGCAACGCGCCCCCAACCCCGGCGAGCGAGGTCGAGGGCGCGTTCCATGGCCGCCCGCTCCGCGGGCGGTCGCTCAGAATCCGAACCGAATGCCGATACCTCCGAAGGCATGGGCCGCCTTGGGATCGAAGCCGGAGAACGACGTCGCGAACGCTTGGTCCTTGCCTGCCTGCAAGCCAATCTCGCCTACCAGCTTGACGGCCGCGAGGGAGAGGCCGCCGTTCACGAAGACCAAGGCGCGGGTGTTGGTCGGGTTGATCACCACCGTCCGGATGTTGGTCGGGCTGTCATAGAACCGGATGTTAGTATCGGTCGACTTGTAGCGGTCGATCCCGATTCCGGCGGCGACATCTACGAGGACGAACCTCCACCCCGCCACTGCGCGATAGCTGTCGCTCTTCAGATCCATGGTGAACTCGAAGTCGTCCCCCGTGCCGGGGGCGGTGCCCAGCGTCCCGTACCGAAGGCGTGGCACGGTGCGATGCATCCAGCTCACCGATACGGACGGGATCGGGAAGCTGCCGTTGAGCACGCCGACCCGCGCCCCGTATCCGAACCCCAGAGCCGCGTCGCTGATGTGGGTGGCATTCGAGTCCACGGTGAGATTCTGGATTCCCGTGGGCAGGATGAGCGCGGAGCCGAGCACGTCGACCGAGAGGAGCCCGCCGCCCAAGCCCTTCACGAGGCCCAGCGCCCCTTCGACCATCGGTGCCGGGACGGCACCGTTGAAGCTCGACGGCACCGGTGACTGGTTGGCGGCCGTCGGGTCGGGGAGCGCCGCCTTGATGGCGTTCACCCGCGCGGTGAGCGCGACGTGCCCCAGCCCGCCGAGCGTGCGGGCGGTGCCGAGCACGGGGTTGCCCCCGCTGACGATCATTCCAGCGAGGGGATAGAACGCCCGCACCGCGTCCACGGCCGTATTGCAGGCCGTCGTGGCGCCCGGGAACGGAATGTTGTTACATTGCGGCTCCTGCGCGGTCACGAGCGCAGGGGTCAAGCACAAGACCGTGATCATGACCGTCGCGATTCTCGGCATCATACCTCCTAGTTACCGTTCTGCGAACTTCACGCCCCGTGTCCCCTCCCGGACCTCTCCGATAATCCACGCGGCAACGCCGGCGCGCTTGGCCGTGGCGATCACCGCCTCGGTGTCGCCGCGCGCGGCAACGGCGATCATCCCGACGCCCAGATTGAAGACGCGGCGCATCTCCCCGAGCGAGACTTCACCCGCGCGCATCAGCACGCGGAACACGGGCGGCCACGGCCAGGCGCGCGCGTCGACGACCGCTTCACACCCCGCGGGCAGCACCCGCACCAGGTTGCCGGGGATGCCGCCGCCCGTGATGTGCGCCAGCGCGTGCAGGCGCGGCAGGACGGGCGTGACGGCCGCGAAGTAGCTCCGGTGCACCTCCAGCAACACCTGGGCCACGGTGCGGCCGGTGTCGGGAAACGGGTCCTGCACGTCGAGCCGCAGGCGATCGAATACGATGCGCCGTGCCAGGGTGTACCCGTTGGTGTGCAGTCCGTTCGACGCGTAGCCGATCAACACATCGCCCGCGCGCACCAGGTCCCCGTGCAACGCGGCGGATTCCTCCACCACGCCGAGGATGGTCCCCGCCAGATCGTACTGCCCCCGCTGGTACAGGTCGGGCAGCTGGGCGGTCTCACCGCCGGCGAGGACCATGTCGTGGGCGCGGCAGCCGCGCGCCACGCCCGAGACGATCGCCGCGGCGGTCTCGGGCTCGAGCTCGGCGGTCGCGAGGTAGTCGAGGAACGCGAGGGGACGGGCGCCGTGCGCCAGGATGTCGTTCACACCGTGGTTCACGAGATCCTCCCCCACCGTGTCGTGGATCCCGGCGCGTGCGGCGACGAGCACCTTGGTGCCGACTCCGTCGGTCGAGAGGACCAGCACCGGGCGCTCGTACCCGGACGGCATTCGCACCATTCCGCCGAAGGCCCCGATCTCGCCGACCGCGAGCGCCGTGCGCGTTGTCCCCACCAGCGCGGCGATCCGGCGCTTCGCGTCGTCGGCCGCGTCGAACCGCACGCCGGCGGCGGCATAGCGGTCGGTCATCCGGCGCCGGCCTCGTCGATGTCGAAGTGGACGAGCTCCTTGAACGCGCGCACGCGGGCACGGACATCGGCGCGGGTGACATGCTCGAGGCCCTGCACGCCGAACGCCTCCACCGCGAACGAGCCCAGGGCGGCGCCATAGACCATGGCGCGCCGCAGGTTCGGCGCCGTGACATCATCGCTCGCGGCGAGGTAGGCCATGAAGCCCCCCGCGAACGCGTCACCGGCGCCGGTGGGATCGAACACCTCCTGGAGCGGGTAGGCGGGGACCTTGAACGTGGTGTCGTGGTTCACGAGCAGGGCGCCGTGCTCGCCCTGCTTGATGACGGTCATCTTGGGCCCGTGCTCGAGCACCCAGCGTGCCGCGCGGTAGATGTTCCAATCGCCCGAGAGCTCGCGCGCCTCGGAGTCGTTCACCATCAGGATATCGATGTGGCGCAGCAGCTCGAGCAGCAGGTCCCGCTTGGAGTGGATCCAGTAGTTCATGGTATCGCAGGCGACGAGCGTCGGCTGCTTCACCTGGTCGAGCACGCCGAGCTGCAGCTCGGGATCGATGTTGCCGAGGAACAGGTAGCGCGCGTCGCGGAACTTCGGCGGTAGCTTGGGGCGGAACTCGGCGAAGACGCCGAGGCGGGTCTCGAGCGTTTCGCGGCTCGCGAGGTCGTAGGAATACTTCGCCTTCCAGCGGAACGACTCGCCCGGCGCCTGCTCGACGCCCGAGAGGTCCACGCCGCGCGCCTCCAGCGCCTTGAGGGCGCCGAGCGGATAGTCCGTCCCGACCACCCCGACGACCTGGACCGGGTGCAGGATCACGCCGGCGGCGCTGAAGAACACCGCCGACCCGCCAGGCGCGTCCGCCGTCTCGCCGAACGGCGTGTACACCGAGTCGAGCGCGATCGAGCCCACCACGAGGAGACTCACGTCACATCCGATCCGGGGCGCTGATCCCCAAGAGGTGGAGGCCGTTGGCGAGCACCCGGCGCACGGCCGCCGCCAGCACCAGGCGCGCCGCCTCCTGGGGCTCGCCGAGCACGCGGTACTTGTGGTACCAGGCGTGCGCCGCGCGGGCGACCCCCTCGAGGTAGCTCGTGACGCGGTGCGGCTCGAGCGCGGCCGCGGCGCCCGCCACGAGGTTCGGGAAGTCGGCGAGCTCCTTCAGCAGCTCCGTCTCCTCAGGCTGCGTCAGTGTTCCCAAGTCCGCTCCCTCGGGCGGCACCGACGCCGGCTCGCGGCCCGCGACCCGGAAGATGCCGCTCATCCGCGCGTGCGCCATCTGCACATAGAAGACGGGGTTTTCCTCGGTCTGGCTCTTGGCGAGGTCCACGTCGAAGACGAGGTGCGAGTCCCCCCGGCGCATCAGGAAGAAGTAGCGTACGGCGTCGCGCCCCACTTCGTCGACGAGCTCACGCACCGTCATGTAACTCCCGGCGCGCTTGGAGATCTTCATCTCCGCGCCGCCCTTCATCACGGTCACCATCTGGTGCAGCACGTACTCGGGGTACCCCGGCGCGATACCCATCTCGAGCGCTTGAAGCCCGATGCGCACGCGGGTCACGGTGCTATGGTGGTCCGCGCCCTGCACGTTGATGGCCCGCGTGAACCCTCGCTCCCATTTGTCGACGTGATACGCGACATCCGGCAGGAAGTAGGTGTAGTCCCCGCCCTTTTCCGCCCGCTTGCGCATCACGCGATCTTTGTCGTCGCCGAAGTCGGTCGTTCTGAGCCAGAGCGCGCCGTCCTTCTCGTACGTGTGGCCCGCGGCCACGAGCCGGCGCATCGTCTCCTCGACCTTACTGGTCGCGTACAGCGACGACTCGAGGAAATAAACGTCGAACTTGACGCCGAAGGCGTGCAGGTCCGCGTCCTGCTCCTTGCGGAGCTCCTGCACCGCAAACCGCCGCACCGCGTCGAGGTCGGCGCCCTCTGGATCGTTCGGGTGTGCGGCGACGTAGTGCTCGGCGATGTCCCGGATGTACTCGCCGTGGTAGCCGCCTTCCGGAAGCGCCACCGGCCGGCCGCGCAGCTCCTGGATCCGTGCCTGCACGCTCCGGGCCAGATTTATGATCTGGCCGCCGCCATCGTTGTAGTAGAACTCGCGCGTCACGCGCCACCCTGTCCACTCGAGCAGCGACGCGATCGCGTCGCCCAGGGCCGCCTGGCGTCCGTGGCCGACGTGCAGCGGGCCGGTCGGGTTGGCGGAGACGAACTCGACGTTCACCGGCCTGCCCTGCCCCACCTCGCTCCGCCCGTAGCGGTCGCCGCCGGCCAGCACCACCCCGAGAACGCCTGCGAGCTGCGCTTCGGCGAGAAAGAAGTTGATGAACCCGGGGCCCGCGATCTCGATCCGACGGACCAGACCCTGCGGCAGCTGCACGGTCGCGACCAGCCGCTCGGCGACGGCCCGGGGCTTCTGCTTGAGCGCCTTGGCGAGCGTGAGCGCGAGGTTCGTCGCCACGTCGCCGTGCGCGGGATCGCGCGGCCGCTCGAGCTCGACCGCGGATGGCGACAGAGACACCTCCAGCCGCGCCGCGGCATCCGCCAGCGCCGCGCGGATCACTTCGTGTGCCTTCACTTGTCGCCGGAGTCTGTTTTCTTCTTGGCGCGCTCAGCGGGCTTGGTGTCGGCCGCGGGCTTCGATTCGGGGCCGGGCTTCGCCTCCGTCGCGGGCTTCGCCCCCCCCGTGGGTTCCGGCTTCTCACCAGCGCGCTTGTAGTCGGTGATGTAGAAGCCGGAGCCCTTGAACACCAGTCCCGCGCCGCCCGAGATCTGCCGCTCCGCCATCTTGCCACAGGTGGGGCACTTCACGCGGCGATGGTCGTTCATCGTCGGGTAGAACTTCTCGAACACATGCCCGGCCGGGCATTTGAACTCGTAGGTCGGCATCGCACAACAACTTAGCCGGTCGACCCCGACAGGTCAACTCACGCGGAGTGCGAGCCACGCCGCGAGCGTCGCGGCCTTCTCATCGGCGCGCCACGGCCCACGGCGCGCGCCGCCCAAGTCCGTCACCGCGCGCCGGAGCGCGCCCGGCGGCCGCTTGAGGCGCGCCGCCGCAGTCTCGTACAGGGAGCGCTCGACCAGCGTGGTGCACGGCAACCGGGCGGCGCGCGCCGCACCCTCCAACGCGGTCCGGAACAGCCGGCCTTCGAGGGCGTGCGCGCGGATGTGATCGTTGCCGATTCTGGCGGGATCGATGAGGCTCCCGACCACCAGCGCGACTCGGCGGACCCGGCGTCCCTGCCGGCGATACTCCTCGAGCAGCGCGCCGAGCGACCGCTTGGTGATGCGCTCGACCAACCGGCGGAGGTGCCGCTCCAGCTTCGCGGCCTTGCTGGGTCGGGCGTCCCGCACCGCGTGGTACGGTTGCCGAGACGTCGGTATGCGGGCATCGCTCAGGTCGATCACCCGGCGGTCGAGCACGCGTGGCGCGCGCGGAGGACCCTCCACGAGCACCGCCGTGGCCCAGCCGGACTTGACCCGGCAGCCGAGCACTAGAATTCGCGCTTCTTCATCTCCGAGAAGAAGTCGCGTAACTCGAGATCTTCTTCCCGTTCCGGCGGCAGGGTGTCGTCGTACTGGCGGCGCTTGTTGGGTTTCACCTTCGCGGCCTTGGCCGCGTTCTTCTTGGCCAAGGCGGCCAGCTTGCGCTCCTCACCTTTGGGCATGGCTCGAGGCTCCTGACGGAAATAGTCGTACCCTAAAGGTGCGCGGTCCGAGGCGCCCCGCGCAACGCCTCCGTGGCGGTGCGGGACAGGTCGAGGAGAACCCAGTAGGGGGGTGGGTACCCCTGCTGCCGGGTGAATCGGGCCGCCGCCTCTGCCACGCGGGCCGCGACCCAGCGTTGGCGGTCCGAAAACGCGCGGTTACGGAGTGCCGCCCGGGCGGACATGCCCTGAGGCACGGGACCTTGACCCCCGAAGCCTCCGAGCAGCCAGCTGTACGCCTTGGCCAACCGGGCCAGCGGCAGCTCATACCAGGGGTAGAAGAGCGCATCCCCCGCTTCCGCTCCTTCGAGCATCGCGTCGATGGCGGCGTTGTCGATGTGGTCCTGCATGAGCGCTCCGGCGTCGCGCCATTCCGCCACGACGACCAGCTGGGGATCGTACTCCAGATCGGACGGCTCCTGCGTCTCGAAGTGGCGCACGCCAAACGCCGACAACCAGCGACGTAGCCCGGCACCCGAGATCGTCGACAACCCCGTCCACAGCCGCACGCCCAGCTCGCCATATACCGACGAGGCCACCTCCGAGCAGAACAGCCGCGAGGGGTCCGTGTAGTCCATGTCGAAGTCGTACGCGATGTGTCCCGACTGCGCGCGCTCGAGCGCGAGCGACGCTGCCCGGTGTGGCAGCAACGGGTCCACGAGGAGCGGCGCCAGGTCCGCCCGCAGGCGCAGCACCATGATCCGAAGCTTCTTGTCCCGCAGGTACGCATCGGCGGTCGAGACGGCCACGCCGCGCTCGATGTGGGCCTCGATCACGGAGGCCACGTGTGAAACGCCGTCGACGTGCACGAGCCCCACGTGCGAGAAGTTGCCCGGGTAGTCGTTCCCGCGGGCGATGAGCGCCGACGTCGGGTAGCCGCCGCGCGATACGAGGATGTCGCCCGAGTGGATCTCGACGCCGTGCACGGTCGCCGCCGGCGTCGCCGAGGGCTCGCGGCGGCCCTCGAGGAGGGAAAGACTCGTGTCGGGATGTTGCAGCATGGCCTCTTCCACGGCGCCTCGGAACCCGTAGAGGGAGCGGTACAGCCGCACGCGCGCGCCATCGCCGGCAACGTCCCAGCGACGCGACTGCCACTTGATCGCCTCCCGCAAGCGCCCGGAGAGGCGCACATAGTCCCGGAGATAACGCGGGCACGCGGCGACGAGGGGCGCGAGCGCGAAGAACCGGCGCTCGACCGAATCCAGGGCCGCGGCGTCGGATGGCATCGGCGCGCGCCCCAGCCGCTCCGCGGTGATGGCGAGGCCCGAGAGCCCCGCCGCGGCCGCGCGGTCCGCCGTCCGACACCCGGCGAGGCGCTTCTCGACATACGCCGTCTCGAGGGAGCGCCACAGGGTGTCCTGGTTCCACGCGAAGCCGCGCCCGCGCTCCGGCGCGGGCGCGACGAATGGCTCCGCGCCCGGAATGGCCAACAGCAGCCACAGGCCCACGAGCGACCCGGCGACGGCGCCCGCGACCTGCCAGCGGCGTGGGTTCAGCAAGCGTCGCATACCGAAAGGTACGCGCACGACGGCAGTGGCGGACTAATGTGGGCCGATCCGCAGGTTCGCCGTTGCGATGAAGATCTCCCGCAGGAAGAATAGCAAGCCTGCGAAGAACGCGACCATGGCCGCGACGAAGAACAGGGCCACCGGCACCGACGCGTCGAAGCGTGCGAAGGCGCCCAGGAACAGCGTCGCGATGACCGTACAGACGAGCAGGGCCGTGACCGTGCAGAGCGTGATGGCGCGCCCGATCAGCTGCGCCCGGCGGGAGAGCGTCGCGAGCTCGACCTGAAATTTCGCCGCCCGGTCCGGCGGGCTGGTGGCCAGCTGCGCCTCGAGCGTTCGGCCGCGATCGATGATGCGGGAGAGACGATTGGTCAGCACCGCCAGCACGGCGCCGATGCCCGAGAGGAGAAACACGGGCGCCACGGCGAGCTGAATCGCATGGGCGACCGCCGTGATGCCGGGGGATTGCTGCACGAGGGGGCTCAGGCCGCGCCGATCGTCGTCTCGAAGTATTCCCGCACCCGAAGCGCCCCCTTCGCGTCGATCACCTTGCCGTGGGTTGATACTGCGCGCCGGTGCTCAGCGTCGCCAGTAGCTGGCCGCCGCTGCAAGCACGCCGACGTTCTGTTTATCTTGCCTACCCGCTACCCCAAGGAGCCGCGATGCCGTACCACGCCTGGCGACCAGTCCCATACATGGCCCTGGCCCTCGTCGCCGCTTGCCAGCGCGGCGAGCGACCGAGTGCCGCCAACTCGGTCACGGCCGACAAGCCGTCCTTCGCGAACCCGGCGAGCGCCGCCCTGCGGGAGCGGGCCCCCGCGACGTTCCGGGCCCGCTTGGAAACGAGCAAGGGCGACGTCGTGATCGAGGTCCAGCGCGACTGGGCACCGCTCGGCGCGGACCGGTTCTACAACCTCGTGCGGAGCGGCTACTTCGATGGCGTGCGATTCTTCCGCGTGATCCCGGGATTCATGGCGCAGTTCGGCATCCATGGTGATCCACAGGTGGCCGCGGCCTGGCGCGATGCCACGATTCCGGACGACCCGGTGCGGGAGCACAATGCGCGCGGCACGGTGAGCTTCGCGACGGCCGGTCCCGGGACGCGGACCACCCAGCTCTTCATCAACTACGGCGACAACAGCCGGCTCGATGGCATGGGGTTCTCGCCGTTCGGCCGAGTGGTGGAGGGCATGGACGTGGTGGACCGCCTCTATGGGGGATACGGCGAAGGCGCGCCCCGCGGCCGTGGCCCCGACCAGAGCACCATCCAGGCGCAGGGCAACGCCTACCTCGAGCGGGCGTTCCCCGAGCTCGACTACGTCAAACGGGCCGGGATCGTCACGCGGTAGATTGTGAGGCGATCACCGCCATGACCACCTCCCCCGTCGCCGCGACTGTTCCGCTTCCGCCGCCCGTCGCTCGGCCCCATGACGCGCAGCTCCGCCAGGACGTGCGTTGGCTGGCCGCAACGCTCGGCCGGGTCGTCCGCCGGCTGGCCGGGGAAGAAACATTCCGCGCCGTCGAGGAGCTGCGCCGGGCGTGCCGCGCCCGACGCCTCGGCGTCCCCGGGGCACCCGACCTGGACGCCCTGCTCGCGCGGACCCGATCCCTCCCACCGGAGACGGCGCGTCTCACGGCCCGCGCGTTCACGGTGTTTTTCATTCTGATCAACGCCGCGGAACAGGCTCATCGGGTGCGACGGTCGCGGCAGGACGACCTGGCCGCGGCACAGCGCGGATCGGTGCGCTGGTCGCTGCGGCGCCTGCGTGAGGCGGGCCAGGGCGCCGAGCAGGTCACGCGCGCGCTGCTCACGCTCGACGTCCGACCGGTCCTTACCGCGCATCCCACCGAGTCCGCCCGCCGCACGATCCTCGATCTCCAGGCGCGTCTGGCCGAGGGTCTCCTGGCCCGCGACGGTGCACCGGAGCCCCAGCGCCGGGCGATCGAGGGGCGTCTCGAGGGCGAAGTGGAGCTCCTCTGGCTCACGGAGGAGGTGCGCCGCGACCGCCCCTCCGTCATGGACGAGGTGTCGAACGCCCTTTGGTACCTGGAGGACCGCCTCCTCGAGGCTGCGTCGCGCGTGCGCGAGCGGCTGGTTCAGGCGTTTGAGGACGAGTTTGGCTGCGCGCTCGCTGCTGTCACCCCGCTGACCATGGGGAGCTGGGTCGGGGGCGACCGGGACGGCAACCCGTTCGTCACGGCGGAGATCACGCTCGCCGCCGCGCGCAGCGCCCGCCGCGCCGTACTCGGCCACTACGCGCGGAGCCTCGCCGACCTTACCGCGCGTCTCTCCGTATCCGAACGGCTCGCCGCGATGTCGCCCGAGCTCGAGTCCTCGCTCGAGCGGGACCGCCAGGAGCTCCCGGCTGTGTGGGAGCACAATCGCCGCCGCAACGCTGACGAGCCCCTCCGCTTGAAGGTCAGCTTCATGCGGGCCCGGGTCGAGGCCGATCCGCCGCGCTACGGCGCTCCCGAGGAGCTGGAGCGCGATCTGCGCCTCATCGCGGACAGCCTCGACGCCGTCGGTGCGGCGCACGCGAGGCGTGCGCTGGTGGAGCCGCTCCTGGCCCAGGTACGCGCCCACGGTTTCCACGGTTACCGCCTGGACGTACGGGAGGACGCCGCGGTCCACACCCGGGCGCTCCGCGACCTCGCGGCGGCGGTGGGACTGGGCGAGCTGGACGGCGAGGCCATCCGGCGCGAGCTGCTCGGCCGGCGCCCGCTGCACGCTCCGCACGTCTCCCTCCCCGGGCCGACCGAGGGGGCCCTGCAGGTGTTTCGGGTGATGCGGGCGATCCAGGACGAGATCGGCGCCGCCGCGGCCTCGACGTACGTCGTCTCGCGCACGCGCTCCGCCGACGACCTGCTGCGGGTGCTGCTCCTGGCGCGTGAAGAAGGGCTCGTGGACCTGTCGCGCGAGCCCGCACTCTCCCGCGTCGACATCGTGCCGCTGTTCGAGACGCTGGAAGATCTCGAGCAGGCGCCGCTCGTCGTGCGTTCGCTGCTCGGCGACCCGATCTGGCAGCGACACCTCGCGGCCCGCGGGCGACACCAGGAGGTGATGCTGGGCTACTCCGACTCCGCCAAGGACGCGGGGCTCTTCCCTTCAGCGTGGGCCCTGTACCGGGTACAGGAGGACGTGGCGCGCGCGTGCGCGGACGCCGGCGTGTCGTGGACGCTGTTCCACGGCCGCGGCGGCACGGTGGGACGCGGGGGAGGCTCGCCGGTGGCGCGGGCGCTCACCGCGTTGCCCCCGGGCACCGTGCACGGGGGGATCAAGATCACCGAGCAGGGTGAGATCGTCTCCCAGAACTTCGGCCTCCTGTCCGTGGCCGAGCGCAGCCTCGAACTGATGCTCAGCGGCGTGTTGCTGCATCGGTTCGAGGACTGGCGCAACGGCCTCGAGCCGGGCGAGGAAGCGCGGTTCCGAGAGGTCATGGATCGCCTTGCGGCGGAGGCGTTGCCTTGCTACCGCACCCTGGTGTACGACAGTGGGGATCTGTTCCGGCTCTTCCTCGAGACGACCCCCGTCCGGGAGCTCGCCGACGTGCGTTTCGGGTCGCGACCGGCATACCGCGCGCCGGGTGAAGAAACGATGGAGGGGATTCGGGCTATTCCCTGGGTGTTCGGATGGACTCAAACGCGACTCATGCTTCCGGGATGGTTGGGCGTGGGCACCGCCCTCGAGACCGTCGGGAGCGAGCCCGGCGGGCTCGCGGTGTTGCGCCGCATGGCGGGCGCCTGGCCGTTCTTCGACGACCTGCTCGCCAAGGTAGAGATGGTGTGTGCGAAGGCCGACCTCGCCATCGCTCGCATGTACGTGCAGGAGCTCGGCGGCGACCTCGCGCTGTTCGACCACCTGGAAACCGAGTTCCGCCGCACGATCGCCGCGCTGCTTCGCATCCGGGAGAGCGACTACCTCATGCGCGACAATCCCATGCTCCAGACGGCGATCGGGCTCCGGAACCCGTACGTGGACGCGTTGTCGCTGCTCCAGGTGACCCTGTTGCGGCGGAAACGTGACGCCGCGTCCGCGGATTCGGGCATGGCGCCCTTGACGGCCGCCTTGGCCTCGACGCTGAACGGCATCGCGCAGGGGCTGCGAAATACCGGCTAGCCACCATGCGACTCCCCTACTCCCTGGTCCTCCTCGCCGGTGCGACGCTGTCGGCGCAAGCCCCCACGCCTGCGGACTGGCCGGTCTACGGTGGCGGCCCCGAGAGCATGCGATACTCGGCCCTGCAACAGATCACGCGCCAGAACGTCACGCATCTCAAAGTGGCGTGGACGTTCGACGCCAGCGACGGGATCCCGAGTTCCGAGCTGGAGGTCAATCCCATCGTGGTGAGCGGAGTCCTGTACGCCACGACGGTGCGCCTCACTACCGTGGCCCTCAAGGCCGCTACCGGCGAGCTGTTGTGGCGCTTCGACCCGTACCGGGGGCGAAAGGTGCGGGGCGAAGGTGGTCGCACACGCGGAGTCGTCCACTGGGGCGATGGCCCGGACCAGCGGATCTTCGTCGCGGTGCAACAGTTTCTCTATGCCTTGGACGCCACGACGGGACACCCCATTCCGTCGTTCGGCAAGGGCGGGCGAATCGACATGCGGGACGGCCTCCGGCCCGGCGAGAAGCTGATGGTCTCGCTCGGGACGCCAGGGATCGTCTACAGGAACCTGCTCATCATCGGCAGCCGGACGGCGGAGAGCCTCCCGACGCCGCCGGGCGACGTGCGGGCGTACGACGTGAGAACCGGGGCGTTGCGCTGGACCTTCCACACGATTCCCCGGCCAGGAGAGTTCGGGTACGAAACCTGGCCGAAAGACGCGTGGACGTATTCCGGCGCCGCCAATAACTGGGCCGGGATGTCGCTCGACGTGGACCGGGGCCTCGTGTTCGTGCCCACGGGCTCGGCGGCGGACGACTACTATGGGGCCAACCGCCGCGGGGACGACCTGTTCGCCAACTCCCTCATCGCACTCAAGGCGGAAACCGGCGCGCGCGTCTGGCATTTTCAGTTCGTCCGGCACGACATCTGGGATCGGGACCTGCCCGCACCCCCGAACCTCGTCACCGTGCGCCGCGACAGCCGGTCGGTCGACGCGGTCGCCCAGATCACCAAGTCGGGTCACGTGTTCTTGTTCGACCGCACGAGCGGGGCGCCGCTCTTCCCGATCGCATACCGGAAGTACCCGCCCTCGGATGTCGATGGCGAAGTCGCGGCTGATTCGCAGCCGTTCCCGCTCCTGCCCGAGCCGTTCGCCCGCCAACGGCTGACCGAGGGCATGCTTACCGATCGCACGCCCGAGGCGCATCGCGCCGTGCTCGACCGATTCCGCACGCTACGCAGCGGGGGCCAGTTCGTCCCGGCCAGCCTTCAGGGCACGATCGTCTTCCCCGGTCTCGACGGCGGGGCCGAATGGGGCGGCGCGGCCGTCGATCCCGAGACGGCGATCCTGTACGTCAACGCGAACGAGATGCCGTGGACGGTGGCCCTGGTCGAGCGCGCGCCCGCGGCGGAAGCGGCCGGCGGCAAGGAGCTGTACGCGACGCAGTGCGCCGCCTGCCACGGCGCCGACCGGAAGGGATCGCCTCCCACCGTTCCGTCGCTTGTCGATCTCGGCGACCGCCTGACGACGCCGGAGATCCGGGCCGTGCTGTCGGACGGGAGCGGCAGGATGCCGGGATTCGCGCGGCTCGGCTCGGAAGCGTTGTCGGCAATCCAGAGCTACATCCTCTCCGGCGAGATCTCGCCCCCGCGTCCCCTCTCTCCCGAAGGGAGAGGGGGCCGGGGAGTGAGGTCCCCGATGGACCAGAAGTACCGCGTGGAGTACGGGAGATTCCTGGACCCGGACGGATACCCGGCAGTAGCGCCGCCCTGGGGCACGCTCAGCGCCATCGACTTGAACACCGGTCGCTACGTCTGGAAGGTCCCGCTGGGCGAGTATCGCGAGCTCGCGGCGAACGGCATGACTGCGACGGGCTGCGAGAACTATGGAGGTCCGCTCGTCACCGCGGGCGGCTTGGTCTTCATCGGGGCGACGAGCTACGACGGCAAGTTCCGCGCCTTCGACAAGGGCACGGGCGCACTGCTGTGGGAGACGACGCTCCCCGCTGCCGGGAACGCAACGCCCGCCACCTACGAGGTCGACGGACGGCAATTCGTCGTGATCGCGACCAGCAGCGGCAAGTCGAGAGCCCAGGCACCGGCGAGCTACGTCGCGTTTGCACTCGACCAGCCCTGACGGCGAGCCTTGCCAAGCCACAGCGTGCAGCTCACCTTGGGGCGTGCATCGGCGAACGTTCGTCCACGCCCTCGGTGCGTCGCTCGCGACCGGATCGTGGGCGTCCGGCGTCAGACACTCCCCTCGCCGCCTCGACCGTATCGGGCTCGAGCTCTACTCGGTGCGGGACGCGATGGGCCGGGACCCCGAGCGCACACTCGCCGCCGTGCGCGCCATGGGATACCGTGACGTCGAGCTGCTCTGGTCCTTCGGCAACTTCGGCCGCACGACCGAGCAGGTTCGGGCGGCTCTCGATCGCGAAGGATTACGCGCGCCCTCGGCGCACGTCTCGGCCGCCGTCGTGCTCGTCGGGTGGGAGCGGAGCCTCGCCATCGCCAAGCGGCTGGGCCACGAGTACCTGATCGTGCCGAGCTTCACAGCGGACACGGCGCGGTCGCTGGACGATTGGCGCGAGTGGGCCGATCGCTTCAACACGGCCGGCGCCGCCGCGCGGCGCGCCGGCATGTGGCTCGCGTTCCACAACGAGCCCGATCACCTGAAGCCGATCGACGGCACCGTGCCGTACGACCTGTTCCTGGAGCGAACGGACCCGACTGTCGTCCGTCACCAGCTCGACGTCGGCAATTTGGCGATGGGAGGCGGCGAACCGCTCGCGTATCTCGAGCGCTACCGCGACCGCTATTGGAGCTTCCATCTCAAGGACGTCGTGAAAGACCGCTCTCGAGACACGGAGCTCGGCACCGGAATGCTCGATTTCCGACGCCTGCTGGCGGGCATTCCGGACATCGATCGCAAGCCCTGTTACGTCGAGCAGGAGGGCGTCGAGCATCCGCTCGATAGCGCGCGCCGGAACTACGAGTTTCTGAGGGCGCTGGACTTTTAGGGCGTAGCGCCTCGCCAGCGGTTACTTGGGAAGCTGATAGGAGCCGGTGCACTCCCAGGCGCTGACGCCGCTGGCGATCCACGTCGCCCGGCACGATCCGCTTCCCCTGAGACCCTGCAGCTTCCCCGTACCACTCACGAACAGCCAGTTCCACAGCGCGCTTTGCGGCGCCCCGTCCTTCAACGTGGTCGTCCCCACGTAGCGGTAGTGCGCCTGGTTTCCGTCCGACATCGTGTCCAGGAAATAACCGTGAAACTGCGACGTGTTGTCGCTCAGCTCGTCCGACTGCACGCCCGTGCCCCCTTTGGACCGGAGCCCCACGATCGTAAAAGGCTTGGTCCATCGGCACTTGGTTTGACTGATCGTGAAAGAATGGTTGGGGCGATCTCCGATCGCGATCGTGTGTACGACGTCGGGCTTGGCGCATGTTCCGGCACCGGACAGCTTGGTCTGTGCCCCGAGCGTCTGCGCGCCGAGGAGCGTCAGTCCGAGGGCGAGGGAGCGTGTACCCATCTCATCCTCCTGGTGGCGTCCGTCACGTGGCATCGTAGCCGGCGAATTCGCCGCGCTGGTACACGTTTCCTTTGTATTCCTGGTCGAGGTGGATACCGATCTTGGAGGTGTAGTAGCCGCGCGCGGTCCACCCTTTGAGCTCCCGGAAGAAGCGCTCCGCGACTGTCTTGGGGTCCGACTCAGCCGCCGCCATTCGGGTGAGGACCGCGACGCGCTGGTCCGGCGTGGCCTCGAGGAACGGCTTCCCGTTCAGCTCACGGGACAGCGCATCCACCGCCTGGAGGCCGGACCGCCAGCGGGCCTGCCAATCGGGCTCGAGCGATTCCGCCAGACGGCCGTCGATGTAGCCGGCCACCGCGGCGGCGCGCGCCCCTGGTGAATGCTCGTCGGCGGGGATGATCAGCTCCGTGAGCTCATCCAGCAGCGCGAACTCCGACGCCGTCAGGAAACGGGGCGCAAGCTCGCTCGGCCCCGCTGCCGCCCCTGCCGCCCGTGCCGCCCCCAGGCTCACCAGCGGTGTAGCCAGCGCCGCCGCAGTCGCGGCGATCATCTCGCGGCGCGAGAGGTCTGTCGTGTCCGTCATAGGTTCCCCTTCCGGAATTCCTCCGCCAGATGGTCACACGAGCGCCACGCCAGCGCCATGATGGTCCACGTGGGATTCTGACACGACGCGCTGACGTGGCTCGAGCCATCGACGACGAACAGGTTCCGCACGTCGTGCGATTGCTGGAACTGGTTCAGCACCGACGTCTTGGGATCGGTCCCCATACGCGCCGTGCCCAGCTCGTGGATCGACCACCCTTCGGTGAGGATCTTCTTGTCCTGTCCTACCACTTCGATCCCCGCGGCCTCGAGCATCTCGCGCCCCGTCGCGACCATGTCCTCGGCCATCTTGCGCTCGTTGTCCGAGAACTGGTAGTGAAAGCGCAGCACCGGAATGCCCCAGGCATCTTTGGTCTCGGGATCGAGGTCGACGTAGCTCTCGTAGCGGGGCAGGACCTCACCGAAGGCGCCCATGCTGATAAAGGCCCCGGCGTGATCGCGCACGGTTTTCTTGAACTGGGCGCCGAATCCCGGCGTGTCCAGGACGTGGGCCGGGAACATGGAATGGCCGCTATTCCCCTCGAAGCCGTAGCCACGGATGAAGCCGGGCTGCCGCTCCTTCAGATTTCGGAAGCGGGGAATGTAGAACCCTCCCGGCCGGCCGTCGTCGAGCGTGTGCGGCTTGCCCACGAGCTCTTTGATCAGGCCGGTGAGACCAGGACCCATCACATGCTCGCAGAAGTTGTGGCCGACGTGTCCGCTCGAGTTGCCGAGGCCGTTGGGATGTTGCGGGGAGCGCGACAGCAGCAGGAGGCGGGCGGATTCGAGCGTGGACGCGGCCACGATCACGACCTTCGCCTTGGCTTCGTAGCTCTTGCGGGTCGCGCTGTCGAGGAAGGCGACGCCCCGTGCCCGACCGGTATTCTTGTCGACCAACACTTCATGCGCGATCGAGTTGGGCCGGATCGTCAGGTTCCCGGTGTCCATCGCCGGGTAGATGAGCCCGGTGGGCGAGTCGAACACGGCATGGATATCGCACCCGCCGGGCCGCCGATCGCACGCGCCGCGGCCGTAGCATTTACTCCGATACCTGTTGTGTTTCAAGCCGTCGGTGGTGACGCCGGCGCGATACGGCGTCAGCACCTGTCCGCTCTTCTTCAGGCTCTCGCGCAGCTTGACCTCGCCCCAGTTGAGCTTGGTCGACCGCTGGAACTGGCTGTCCGGCAAGTGGGGCAGGTTTTCCTTGTGGCCTGAGATGCCGAGGTACAGGTCCACCTTGTCGTAGTAGGGCTCCAGGTCCGCGTAAGAGATCGGCCAGTCTTCGCCGTACCCGTCATGCGACTTGGCCTTGAAGTCATAGTCGGAGAGGCGCAGGGCCAGGCGGCCCCAGATGTTGGTCTTGCCGCCCAGACAGCGCGCCCGGACCCAGGCGTAATGGGTTCCGGTGTACGGGTGGTCTTTTTCGTCGACCAGGATGTTCTTGACGTAGTCCGATCCCGACCAGCCCCCGACATACGAGTAGACGTGCTTGAAGGCGCTGCCCTTGGCGTAGGGCGGCGTTCTGATCGTGTACTCGTTGAACGAGAGGTGGTGCGATCCCGGCGGGGCGTCGCCGCGCCGGGGGTGATCGTACGGCCATTGCATCGAGCGCAGCTCCTGCTCGATGGGAAGCTTCTTCCCGGCCTCGAGCATGAGCACCTTCAGGCCGTGCGTGGTGAGGACGTGGGCGGCCATGCCGCCGGCCGCGCCGGAGCCCACGATCACCGCATCGTAGGTCTTGGAGAGATCGACCTCCTGCTCGAGCGGCGGGGGAACGCGAACCAGAGTCATCGAGGCCTTCCTCCTTCGGACGGCGCCTAAACTACCCGCGCGCGACCACGGTGGCGAGGGTCTTCACGGCCGGCGCCGCTTCGGGTCCCAGACCGCAACGCCGACCCGCGTGTCCGCCGTGCCGTAGTACAGGTACCAGCGTCCCTGGAACGGCACCAACCCTTCCACGAACGTCGTGCCCTGCGGGTACTGTCCCGTCCGCTCGTAATCCTCCGTGGGCCGGATGAAGGGGGCGTCCGCGCGGGCCAGCAGCTTGACGGGATTGCGGGGATCGTACAGCGCCTGCCCGCCCGTATAAATCCGCCCCGGAAGACTCGGGTCACCGTCCGTCTCGCTGTTGCCCGCATTATACATCACGACGATGCCGTGCTCCGTGAGGAGAGCAGGCGGCCCGGCCTCGACCAGCCAGGAATCGAAATGCCCAGGTCGGGGGGACAGGACCTTCATGAGCCCGCCGTTCGTGTCCTCCAGCGGCGTCCAGGCAATCAGGTCGTCGGATGTCGCGATGAGAATGTCGGGAACGTTGAAGTACATCCAATACGTGCCGCCCACCTTGGTCGCGATGACACGATTCCCTTCGACGCGCGCGAGAATCGCGCCGGACTTCGACTCCAGGTTCAGGTACTTGCCTCCAGACGCCTTCGCGAACGCGGGACCGTGCTTGGTCCAGCTGACCAGGTCCCGGGACGTGGCGACCGCGAGGCGGGGGATGCGCCGGTTCCACTGCGTGTAGGTGAGCACGTACGAGCCGTCTTCCGCCTCGACGATGCGCGGATCCTCGACTCCCCCGGGCCACTCGTACTGCCGCTGGTCGTCCCTGTCCGGATACAGCACGGGCGCGCTTCGGCGCGTGAAGCGCAGTCCATCGTTGCTCTCCGCGAGGCCGATACGCGAAGTGTGACCGCCGATCATGTGCGCACCGCTCGCGTCTTCCGCGCGGTACAGGAGATACACGGCCCCGTCCTTCACCACGGCCGCCGGATTGAAGGTGGCGTGCTCCTCCCACCGGACCATGGTGTCGCTCAGGGAAGAGCGGAACCGGGATGCGGGACCGGGGGTGATCGCCGGGTTCACCGCGTTGGGTTTTTCAAAGGGACCGAACATCCACTGCTGCCCTGGCACGGAGCCGGGCGCGGACAGCAGCATGAGGACGACGGTCGCGAAGCCCTTCAACGCGCGGCGTTGGCCAGATCCGTCACCGCCGCGACGAGGGTCCGCACCGGACCGTCCACGACGGGCTGAGGCGCTCCCTGCGAATCACCGTTCAGCTGGGTCGCCAGTTGAGCGAGCGCGTCGCGGCGCGCTTGTCCCGACAGCTTCTCGGCGCGGGCGAGGGCGCTGCGGGCGGCGGACAGCTTCTCCGGCGCCAGGCCGTTCGAGCGCGCCAGCTGGTCCAGATACGCCCGCGCCACCACGAAGCTCGCGGGCCAGACGAGCTTCGGCTGGTCCTGGGCATTCAAGTAGTCGAAATGCACCAGCTTGGCGGCGTCGATCTCATTCTGGGAGATGAACCCGCTCGGCCGGAGCTCGAAGATGTCGAGCCCGCGCGCGATCTCGGAGCTCACGATGTAGCCGTTGTACCAGTACGCGGACCACGACCCGGCGCCGACGAGCTTGGTCGAGTCCATCGGGCCGCGGTCGAAGTAGGCGACCTCGCGCGGGTGCGCCGGATCGGTCCAGTCGAAGACGGAGATCCCCCCTTGGTACCAGCCCTGGACCATGATGTCGCGCCCGGGGATCGGGATCAGGGTTCCGTTGTGGGCCACGCAGTTTTCATTGGGCGTCTGCGGGGCCGGCAGCTTGTAGTAGCTCTGGAACGTCATCGTGCTGCCCGCGAGCGTGAAGATCGCGTCCGCGCCCCACTCGGGCTTGTCCGTCACGCGACAGCGCGGCTGCAGGCCGCCGCCCCACTCATCGGTGAAGAGGATCTTGGTGCCGTCGTTGTTGAACGTCGCCGAATGCCAGAACGAGAAGTTCGAGTCGGCCACGGCGGCGATGCGCTTCGGATTGGCGACGTCGCGGATGTCGAGCAACAGACCGTACCCGCCGCAGGCCCCGCCCGCGAGGCCGATCGCCGGATAGACGGTGATGTCGTGGCACTGGGTGGGCCCCGGGGGCGGCCCGTTGCCACGCGGGACAGGGGTGACCATCCGATCAACGATCGCCTGGGCGTTGGTCCGCAACACCGCGCTGTCTGCCGCCGTCGGTGCACCGGTCCCTCCCCGCGCCTTGACGATGCTATCGAGCCGAAACGTGACGAACCGCGGTCCCAGGACGACTTCCACACCGTTGCGTGTCGCGGTGAACCCGCCGTTGGCCCGCGCCTCCGCGGCGGCTTTCGCCGCGGCGGCAATGTCCTCCGGCGCCTCCCCATGGCGGGCGGGCGCCACGAGGTCCTGGAAGATGCGCGGCGAGTTCACGATCCGAGCCTGCTCCGGATGCGCCAACGGCACCTGGATGACCTCGATCCGAAACAGCGCGGAGCCGGGATTCGAGTCGGGGGGCGCGCTGGAGCATCCGGCGAGCTCGTTGGGAGACCGGACCGGCGCCGAGCCGGACACGTAGATGTATACGTTGGCGGTGTCGGTCGGAGACGTGACGACGGTGTGGGTGTGCGAGCCGCGGCAGGTCTGCACGTCGGTGATGTGGCGGGGGTTCGCGATGTCGGTGATGTCGAAGATCCGGATCCCGCGGAGCCGGTCGTGGCTCACGGTGTCGGTGACGCCCTGCGTGCCGCAGTCGGTACGCCCGTTCAGCGCCTCTCCGGATACGAACAGCAGCGTGCGGTACACCGAGACGTCGCTCTGCGACCCGGGGCACACGAACGCCTTGTGCAACCGCGGCCTCCTGAGGTCGGTGATGTCCCATACCTGGACGCCAGAGTAGTTGCCCTGAATGACGTAGGGTCCGGTGAACGACAAGTCGGAGTTGGTAAACTGAAAGTCGCCCGGCGTGCTCCGGTTGATGAAGTCCGGCGAGGGCGGCGTGGTCGAGACGAGGCGGATGTTCCAGGCGGCCTGGGCCGCATTCATCCACCCGGCGCGGAGCCCGACGCGCGGGTCGGGGCTCGGCGCCGTCGTGGACATATTGACCTTCGAGGTGGCGCACGCCGCGCCGGACAGCGCCACGATGGCGGACCAAGCGAACAGAGAATGGGATTTCACTGTGCACTCCGGTTGAGGGCGTCGAGCATGCGGGTCATGCGATCAATTTCTGTGGTCTGATCGGCGTTCACATCGGCGGCGAACCGGAAGATGGGCCCGTCCTGTGCGGCCCCCGGGGCGGCGAGCAGCTGCGCGACCATCGTGATCGCGCCCTGGTGGTGCTGAATCATGAACGTGAGAAACAGGCGGTCGAACTCCCGGCCATGCGCGGCGTCCAGCTGGGTCATCTGGTCGGGGGTCAGCATGCCGGGCATGAGCATCGGGTGATCCATGCCGGGCATCACGTGACCGCGCGGGTCGGCGGGTGGCACGAACTCCTGGTGCTCGCGCAACCAGCGCTGCGCGAACGCGATCTCGTCGTTCTGGGCCACCACGATGCGCTCGCACAGGACGCGCACTGCCGGACTCGCGCCATGCGAGGGCGCCCACCCGGCCATCTGGATGGCCTGGGCATGGTGGCCAATCATCCCCGCCACGAAGTGCACGTCGGCCGCCGTATAGTGGGTGCGACCGCTGTCGGCTTTGGCCTGCGCGGGTTGCAGGGTCGTCTGTTGGACGGTGGCGGTGGTGCACGCTGCCGTGGCGATGGCCGCCAGCAATGGCGTTTTCAAGCGCTCGATCCCCTATGACGTGACGTGGCGGACCGGGCGTAAGCTGCGCGGGCCCCGGCCGCGGGCGCAAGACACGTGATGCGCCTGACAAGATCCAGACATTGACCTTACCCCTTGAAGACTCTCACTGGGTCGGCCGGTACACCCCCCACACCGCGCGCAACACGTCGGAGATCTCCCCCACCGTCGCCCGCGCCCGCACCGCGTCGAGCATCGGCTCGATCAGGGGCGGAGCGGGATCGCGCGCGGCGCGCTCGAGGGCACCCAGTGCCCGCTTCACGTTTCCCGTTTCCCGTTTCCCGCGTATCTCCGCCACGCGCGTGCACTGCGCCGCGGCGAGCGCCTGGTAGTCGGGCCCTGGGACGGACGGGATAGTCTGATCGTCCGCGTACTCGTTCACGCCGACGACCACGCTCTCTCCCGACTCGATCGCGCGCTGCTGTGCGTACGCGCTGCGCGCGATCGCTTCCTGAAACAGCCCCCGCTCGACCGCGCGCGCCGCGCCACCCGCCCGCTCGATCTCCTCGAGCAGCGCCCGCGCGTCCCGCTCTACCCGATCCGTCAGCGCTTCCACATACCAGCTGCCACCAGCCGGATCGACCGTTTCGGGAACACCGGTCTCGTGCGCCAGAATTTGCTGCGTCCGGAGCGCCAGCGTGGCGCTCTGTTCCGTCGGCAACGCCAGGGCTTCGTCGTACGCATTGGTGTGCAGCGACTGCGTCCCCCCGAGCACGGCCGCGAGCGCCTGGATCGCCACCCGTACCACGTTGTTCTTGGGCTGCTGCGCCGTCAGCGTCGAGCCCCCGGTCTGGGTGTGGAACCGCAGCCGACATGCGGAGTCGTTCGCGTGAAAATTCTGCTTCATGAGACGCGCCCATAGCCGCCGCGCCGCGCGGAATTTGGCGATCTCTTCGAACAAATCGGTGAACGCCGCGAAGAAAAACGACAGCCGCGGTGCGAACTGATCGACGTCCAGCCCCGCCGCCACCGCCCGCCGCACGTACTCGAGGCCGTTCGCGAACGTGAACGCCAGCTCCTGCGCCGCCGTCGCCCCCGCCTCCCGCATGTGATAGCCCGACACCGAAATCGGATTGAAGCTCATCCCCTCGATCGTCACGAAGCGGCACACGTCGGTGGCGAGCCGGAGCGACGGCTCGATCGGATAGATGTACGTGCCGCGCGCGATGAACTCCTTCAGGATGTCGTTCTGGACAGTGCCCTGGAGCTTGCTGCGCCCCACACCGTGCTCCTCCCCCACCACCACGTACATCGCGAGCAGCACGGCCGCGGTCGCGTTGATGGTCATGGATGTGGACACGCGGTCGAGGGGAATCCCGTCGAACAGGCGCGCCAGATCGTCCACGGTGTCGATCGCTACGCCCGCGCGGCCCACCTCTCCCTCGGCCATGGGATGGTCCGAGTCGTACCCCATCTGGGTCGGCAGGTCGAACGCGACGGACAACCCCGTCTGACCCGCGGCGAGGAGATGTCGGAACCGCGCGTTCGTCTCCTCCGCCGTCCCGAACCCGGCGTACTGCCGCATCGTCCACAGCTTGCCGCGATACATCGTCGGATGGACGCCGCGCGTGTAGGGAAAGACACCCGGAGCGCCGAGCTCGCGCGCCAGGTCCGCGTGCCAGTCGTCGGGGCCGTAGACGGGCTTGCGGTCGCTCACTTGGCCCCCACGACGGCCTCGGTCGAGAGAATCCGCGCGGCGAACGCGACGTCGTCCTTGCTGCCGATCACGAGCGGCGTCTTCTGATGCAGGCTGGCCGGCACGATGTCGAGAATGGGCCGGCAGCCGTCGGTCGCGCGGCCGCCCGCCTGCGCCACCACGAACGCGAGCGGCGCCGCTTCGTACAGCAACCGCAGCTTGCCCTGCGGGTAGTTCGTGGCGGCCGGATAGAGGAAGATGCCGCCGGAGATGAGATTGCGATGGAAGTCCGCCACGAGTGAGCCGATGTAGCGCGCGTTTTTCGGTTGGACCGTTCCCTCGCCGTTCTTGAACGCCGCGACCACGCGTTGCACGGGCGGGGTCCAGCGGTTCCAGTTGCTCTCGTTCACACTGTAGTACCGGCCCACCGGCGGCGTCCGGATGTCCGGGTGCGACAGCAGAAACTCGCCGATCGTCGGGTCGAGCGTGAAGCCGTGCACCCCCTGCCCCGTCGTATAGACGAGCATCGTGCTCGAGCCGTACAGGATGTAGCCCGCGGCGATCTGCTTCTTTCCCACCTGGAGGCAGTCCGCCAGCCCCGCCGTGCCGTTCTTTTTGGTGACCCGCTTATGAATGGAGAAAATGGTGCCGATCGAGACGTTGACGTCGATGTTCATGGAGCCGTCGAGCGGGTCGTACAGCACCACGTACTTGCCGGCGGCCTTGCCCGGCGGAACGGGCACCGGCTCCGGATCTTCTTCCGATGCGGTCACGCACACGCGCCCCGTGTGCTGCACGCTGTTGCGCACCGTCTCGTTCGCGAACAGGTCGAGCTTTTGCTGCAGGTCACCCGAAACATTGACGGCGCCGGCGGCGCCGAGGATGTCCGAGAGCCCGGCGCGGCGCACGTGCCGCGAGATGATCTTGGCGGCGAGACACAGATCGTACAGCAGGTTCGACAGCTCCCCCGTCGCCTCCGGGTAGAGCCGCTCCTGCTCCATGATGAACCGCTCAATCGTGATGACTTCGGACCCGTTCACCATGCCCATCCGTGGAGAGGGTGATCGTGCCGCTCCGATCGGTCCGGAGCACCGTGACGCCGTGTCGCGCGAGCCGCTCGAGCACCTCGGGCGCCGGGTGGCCGTAGTGATTGTTCCGGCCCACGCTGATCACCGCTTCGCGCGGCGCCAGCTCGTCGAGCCACGCGTCCGACGTCGCGGTCTTCGAGCCGTGATGGCCCACCTTCAACACCTCCACCCGACCCACGGTCCCCGCCAGCCGGCCCTCGACCGGCAGCCCGGCATCGGCCTGGAACAGCAGCCGCACCGCGCCGTACCGGACCCGCAGCACCACGCCGTGCTCGTTCACCTCGAGCGGCAGCCGAAGCCAGAGCGAGTCTGGGCTCAGCACCTCGAGCACGACGCCGTCCACCTCGATCCGGTCCCCTGCGCGCGCCGCGTGCCACCGCGCGCCCGATGCCTCGACGCCCGCGAGAAACTCCAGATACAGCGGTCGGCCCAGCGGCTCCCCCGGCTCGAGCACCAGCTCCGGGTCGAATGCCTCCACAACGGCCGGGAGCCCACCCAGATGATCGGCATCGCCGTGGGTCGCCACGACCACGGCGACCCGCCCCACGCCTTGGCCCCGCAAGAAGGGGACCACCACCCGCCGCCCCGCGTCGCGCTCCGGGGTCCGGGGGCCGCCGTCGATCACGATCCAGCGGCCGTTGGGGGTCCGTAACGCCGCCGCATCCCCCTGCCCTACGTCAAGAAAATGTACCGTTAAACAGCGACAAGCGTCGAGGGAGACGACGTCACGGAACGTCGTCGCGATGAAAACCGTGGTCACGAAGGCGACACGGGCCGCGATCAGCCACCGACGGCGCGGCGCGTTCCACAGCCACCAGGCGGCAGCCGCGACCGCGGCCCACATCAGCGCCGCCTGCCACCCCGCGACCATGACCACGTGGCCGCCCGGCACGCCGGCGGCGCCCCGCGCGACGAGGTCGAGCAGCGCCAGGCCCAGGCCCGCGCCGGCGGCGATCAGGTGCGCGGGCCCCGAAGCCAACCACGACAGCATGAGTGCGATGACAAGTCCCGGCACGGCGACCCCGGCGAGCGGGATCGCGATGAGGTTCGCGAGCACACCGATCGGCGCCACGGTCCCGAACGCGAACGCGCTGATCGGCGCCGTGACGAGCGTGGCGGCAAGCGCGGGCGCGGCGAGCCGCACGCCGCGCGGGGCCTGCGCGACCGCGCGGCCCGCCCAGACCACCGCGCCCACACCCGCCACCGACAGCCACGCGCCCACCGAGTGCAGCGCCCAGGCGTCCTGTATCAGCACGCCGAGCGCAGCGATCGACACCACGCCGCGCGGCGCGACCACACGCTCGCGCAGGCGCGCGACGTCCGCCAGCATCAGCATCGCTCCCGCCCGGACCGCGGGCGCCGGGAAGCCGAGGAGCCAGAGATAGCCAAGCAGGAGGACGGCCGTCGCACCGAACCGGGCGCGTGCCGCGAGGTGCAGCTTACCGAGGAGGAGCGCGAGCCAGGCGGCGATGAACCCGACGTGCAGCCCGGAGATCGACAGGAGGTGCGCGAGGCCGGAGCGCACATAGCGCTCCCGGATGTCCGAATCGAGCCTCACGTTAGGAGCGAATACGAGGGCGTTCACGATCGGCGCACGGGCGCCGAAGAGCTCGGTGCTTTTCGCGGCGAGCGCATCGCGCAGCGCCCCCCGCCCGCGGGGCACCGGATCGAGCACGCGCACCCGCCGTACTACCAGCACGCCCCCGCCCCCGCCCCCGGCCGCCCCCTCGCCGACACCGCTCCACCTCCCCGCCACCACCCACGTCGTCCCGCCTCTGACGGCGCTACCCTCCGGCCAGCGCAGGCGCAGCGAGCCGCCGCATGTCCCGGGGCGCACGTCCGCGTCCACGATCCCGCCACTCGCCGGCACCGGGTCCTCGAGCCGAACGATGGCGGCCTTGCTGCTCCCTGCTCCCCGCTCCCTGCTCCAGCTTCCAGCACACGTCGCTTCCCGCTCGCGCCCCGCCGCCATACCCCACACGAGGCCCGCGACGCCCATCACCCCGAGTGCGGCACCAAGGGGCGCTCGTCGCGCGAGCAGGAGGGCGGTCCCCAAGACGGGGACGACCACGTACCACGCACCACGCACCGCAAACAAGTCGAGGCCGGCATACAACCCGGCCCCGAAAGCGATCGTGAGAAAGAGAATCGGCGGCCGCATCTCGGGCCGCCTAAGGGATCACATCAGCTGCACCGGCCTCGCCCCGCAGCGCGGCGCGAGCCCTACCTTGCGGAACCCCTCGAGCAGCGCCACGTCCAGCTTGGCTTTCTCCTGGTCGCTGTCGAGCCGCAGCTCGACGAGCACTTCGCCCTGAGGGGTGGACACGTAATTCGGCGCGAGGCGATTGAGCGCGAACACGAGCACGTCGCCGCGGCAGGTTTCGCAGCCGCAGAACCGGGGCAGCTGGGGGCGCAGCTTCGCGTACTCCCGCTGCACCACCTCGAAGCTCACGTTGGTCACCCCACGACGGCGAGCTCCCCCCCCAGCACGTGCCCGAGTGGCACGGCCGTGAACGTCGAGCCCGTGGTGCCGGTGAAACGCACGTCGCGATAACCGCCGATCCAGGCGTCGGGGCCCGCCAGGAGCGCCACCTTGTTGGTGCGGGTGCGGCCCTGCAGCAGCTCCCCTCGCTTGGCCCGCCCCTCGACCAGTACTTCGTGCGTGCTGCCGACCAGGGCGACGTTCCTGCGGCGTGCGATGCCCCGCACGGCGGCGACCAGGCGCTCGAGGCGCTCCCCAGCCACGGCGTCGGGCACGGGATCTTTGAGCCGGGTCGCGGGCGTCGCTTCGCGGCGCGAGTACTTGAAGGTGTACGCGTCGTCGAACCCCACCACCTCGACGAGCGAGAGGGTCTCCTGGAAGTCGTGTTCGGTCTCCCCCGGGAACCCGACGATGATGTCGGTCGTGAGGGCAATGCCGGGGACGGCACGGCGCAGGGCGGCGACCACGTCGAGATAGCGCTCCCGATCGTAGCGCCGCAGCATGCGCTTGAGGACGCGCGACGAGCCGCTCTGCACGGGGAGGTGCACGTGCTCGCACAGCGCGGGCGTCTCCGCCATGGCCGCCACGGCACGCTCGGTGAAATCCGTGGGGTAGGGCGACGTGAACCGGAGCCGCCGGACGCCCGGGATTCCCCCCACCGCGCGCAACAGGTCGGCGAAGTCGTGCGTGCCGTCGTCATAGCTGTTGACCGTCTGGCCTAGGAGCGTCACCTCGGTCGTGCCGCCGCGGGCGAGGTCCGTGACCTCGCGTACCACGTCCGCCAACTTGCGGCTCCGCTCCGCTCCCCGCGTCATCGGAACGATGCAGAACGTGCACCGATAATCGCAGCCACGCTGCACGGTCACAAACGCCGACACGGCATCCCCCCGCACCGGCGGGACGTCCTCGTAGTGCTCCCAGTGCTTGAACATGACGTCGGCCGTCCGCTCTCCGGCACGCGCCCGCGCGATCAGCTCGGGCAGCCCGCGGTAGCCATCGGGGCCGACCACGAGGTCGATTTGCGGCACGCGCTCGAGCAACCGGGGCCCGAGCCGCTGCGCCATGCAGCCCGCGACTCCCAGCACCCCCCCCGGTCGCTTAAGGCGCTTCAGCTCGCCCACCCGCGACAGCACCTTTTGCTCCGCATGGTCCCGTACCGCGCACGTGTTCACCAGCACGACGTCGGCCTGGGCGGGATCGTCGGTGCGCACGTAGCCCTCGCGCCTCAGCACGCCGAGCATCAGCTCGGAGTCCGAGACGTTCATCTGGCAGCCGTAGGTCTCGATGTAGATGCGCGGCATGGTCAGCGAACCGTCACCTCGAAGCGGGGGCGACCGTTCCACTCATGGGTGGGAAGATAGACCGAAAGGTAGTCCTCCGTCAGCACCTCGACTTTCCCCGCCCCCCGGCCGCACACCACGCCGTCGGCGCGCTGCCCGTGCCGGCGCGCGCGGTGGCTGCGAGCCTTCGCCTCCCCGCACTCGCGCAGCTCGCGGGCGCGGTCGCGGATCGCCCCCGGGGGCAGCCGCTCGCCCAATTGCCCCGCCGCGGCGCCGGGACGCTCGCTGTAGGGAAACACGTGCAGGTACGTGAATGGCAGCGCATCCACCAGCGCGACGGTCTGGCGGTGGTCGTCCTCGGTCTCGCCGGGGAACCCCGCGATGATGTCCGCGCCGAGCCCGAACACCGGCAGTCGCTCCGCGAGCCACTCCAGCCGGGCGCGGTACGACTCGGCGGTGTACCAATGGCGGCCCATCCGCTTGAGGACGCGATTCGACCCGGACTGGAGGGGCGCGTGGAGATGGGCCGCGAGGTGGGCGGGCGCCTCGATCAGCAGCCGGGCGATTGTGTCGTCCACCTCGGTGGCTTCGATGGACGAGAGACGAAAGCGCACCTGGGGAACCGCAGAGATCAGCGCCTCGAGGAGGGCTCCTAGGGTTGACTGACCCCGGGCGCGAGCCCGGGGAACACGTGAGCGGGACAGGTCAGGTTCTTCCCCGGGCTTTCGCCCGGGGTCAGTTGACCGGTCCTGCCCGTACGTCCCGATGTGGATACCCGTCAGCACTATCTCGGCATGGCACTGGGCAAGCCCCCGTGCTTCCTCCACCAGCTCCGCGATCGTTCGCGACCGGTTCGCTCCACGCGCGAGCGTCGTCGCGCAGAACGTGCAATGCTCGTCGCACCCGTCCTGGATTTTGAGGAGGCCCCTGTTCCTCAACCCCTGGCTGTGTAGCGGCGCAGCATGCTGCGCGCCTACTTTGCCGGCAGGTGAGGCCAACCCGGCTGCCCGGAGCACGCGCGCCGGCTCCGCCCCGCCCACCACGGCGCGCACGCCCGGCAGCGCCGCGATCGCGCCATCATCGCGCGCCGCGGCACAGCCCATCACGACGGTCTCGAGGCGCTTGCCCTGGCGCGCCAGACGACGCACGAAGCGCCGCAGCTTCGCCTCGCTCTCGTGAGTGACGGTGCACGAGTTCACGACCGCGACGTCCGCGGCGGCCGGGTCGTCCACGACGACGGCACCCTGGTCGGCGAACGCCTGGCGCACCAGCGCCGTGTCGTACTGATTGGCCTTGCAGCCAAAGGTGTGGAAATAGACGTTCACGGCCGCACGGTGAGCCCCACGAGCACAGTCCAGACGCGCTCGGTGAGCCCGCCTCCCCGACGCTCCAGCCGCTCGAGCCCCAGGTCGACGAACGCACGGCCCTGTGCGAACGCGCGGCCCGTCCCCAGCGACCCCGCGACCTCGGTCGGCGCCTTGGGGCCCGGCCCGAACGGCACCTGCCCGCCGCGCGCGCCCAGGCGAATCGGCATCCGGCGCGAGCCGAACTCCGCCCCTGCGGACCACGTCCACGTGTCGAACGCGCCCGCACCGGCCTTCGACCAGGAGCGCCATGCCGCCGCCGCCGCGAACCGGGCGCTCGGGCTGGGCACGATGAGCAGGCCACCACCCGCCATGAGCGGCAGGTCGGTCACCGCACTCGTCGTGTCGGCGACCTTGGCGCGCAGCCGGTTGTCGCTCCGCGCCCAGCCCGCGATGCTGAGGCCGGGAGCGAGGCCGATGAGCACGCTCCCCGACACGCCGAACCCGTCGTAGCGCACGTCGGCGGACTGCTGCACCGGGTGGAAGGTGGAATCGTCGAACCGCCGCTCGGCGGTCATCCGGGTGGAGCCCGCGAGCACATGCACCGCGGCGCCGATCGCGATGCGGCGCGACAGTCGGCTCGCCGCCGCGAGTCGCACGTCCGCCACGCTTCCGTCACTCGTGATTTCGTCGGTGTAGCGCTGCAGCACGCCCCGCAGCAGGAACGAATCGCGCAACGTCACGTCCCACGACTTGTCGAGGTAGGTCGTGAACCCGGCCGCGACCGCGAGCCGCGGCGCCACCGGGCCCGCGACGCCCATCAACGGGAAACGGGTGGTGCGGAGCGCCATGGTCGTGCCGCCCACTAGGACGTCGCGATGGGACGTGCCTCCCGCCGCCGTCGCCGTGAGCTGGCCGATGTCGGCGAGCGGCGCTTCCATGAGTGGCGACAACGGGTCGAAGGGACCAAACGCGCCGCCGGTGGAGCGCGACCGCACGGACTCCCACCGTCCCGGCGTGCCGAGGCCGCGGATGCCGAACTGGGAGTCTTGGGCCGTCAGGCGGTCCGGCGGCATGGCGATCAGGAGCATCGCCGCGAGGACCGCCGTCCCGGCCGCCCGTCCGCCCGTCCTCCTGTCCGCCTGTGTCATGGCACGCCGAACGGGAATGGTCGCACGAACGTCACCTGCAACGTCGGGCGGAACGCCGCGGCGACGGACGGATAGAAGCGGATTTCGCCGAGGAACTGGGCTTCCGCCTGGGCGCGCAACACGAGCACGGTCGGGTGGGTCGAGTCCGCAGCCCAGAGCTGCAGCAGGTTCGTCACCTCGATCTTCACCGTGCCAGTCGAGTCCGGATGGATGACGGTCGTGTCGCCGAGTCGCGGGTCGATCGGGGACTTACCGCCGAAGTCGGCGAACACCGTGCGCGCCTCGATCACGAACGAGTCGGCGGGCGCCCCGCGGGCCGGGACGGCGGGCACGAGGATCAAGGTGCCGCGGATCACCTGCGACGAATCGCGGATGAACTTGGGGAACGCGACCCGCAGCAGGCTCCGCGCCGACGGCACGCCGCCCACCGCCAGGGTGGAGTAGGGGAACGTGCCACCCGTCACGGGGTTCGAGTCGAGCGGCGCGGGTGGGGGATTGAACACGAAGCTCGCGAATCTCGCTCCCAAGGCGCCTGGCGTGCGTGCCACGGTCATCGTCAGCGAGTCGACCAGGAGGTACCATTGCAGCACCGGCCCGAAGGTGCCCTTGCCCAGCGCGATGCTCGCGTGCGAGTCGGCGGCGATCCGAATGCCGTATGCCACCGCGCCGGAATCCGACGTCCCGTCGTAGCGCGCCGCCGCCGCATCGAACTTGAGCGACAGCAGCCAGCGGTGGTTGACCGTGTCCACCACGACGCTATCGCCTGTGACCGGGTCTTTCCCGCCCGGCTGCGCGAGCAGTGTGTCGACGTACACCGTCGGCCGGACCGGCGCGTTGTTGAATGCGGCCGCCACGGAGTCGAACGTGGTGGTAGTATCGATCGTGGTGGGCAACCGGTAGAACTGGAGCCGGAGGTTGTGTGTCGCCGTATCGCGCCGGACGATGTACAGTTGCAGCCGCGCGGAGTCGGCGCCGCGGATCTGACCGGTGTCGACGCTCGAGACCGGGAGGCGGGGGCCGAAGCCGTTGAAGCGGAAGATCGGCCGGCCGTCCAGCGTCGCCGTGGTATCCGGGAGAAATGCCGCGAGCATCACGGGGGACTGGTAGGAGACCACATAGCCGCGGTGCGACGAGTCTCGGTTGATGCTGGTCGTGAGCAGCGTGTCGACGATGGTGATCTGGCCCGAGGGACAGTAGTCCGGGCAATGGCCCGGCGCCGTGAGCCGCTCCACGCACGCCGCGACGAGCAGGACGGCGCCGAC
>QHUK01000064.1 GCA_003222085.1 Gemmatimonadota bacterium | reverse complement strand
CACTGCGCCGCGACCGCGTCGCAGTAGCTATCTCTCGTTCTCGCCCCCGCTCATCGGGGAGGAGGAGATCGCCGAAGTCGTCGATACCCTGCGCTCCGACTGGATCACCACCGGCCCCAAGGCGGCCCAGTTCGAGGCGGAGTTCGCGGCCGCCGTCTCGGCTCCGGCGGCCGTCGCGGTCAACTCGTGCACGGCTGCCCTCCACACGGCGCTGCTGGCGAGCGGAATCGGCCCGGGCGACGAAGTGATCACGACGCCGCTCACGTTCGCCGCGACCGTCAACGTCGTCGAGCACGTTGGCGCCCGGCCAGTGCTCGTCGATGTGGAGCGGGACACGCTCACGATCAATCCCGCCCTGATCGAGGCGGCGATCACGGGGCGCACCCGAGCCATCATTCCGGTGCATTACGCCGGTCATCCGGCCGACCTGGATCCGATCCACGGATTGGCGCGCGCACGTCGGCTCCTCGTGGTCGAGGACGCGGCCCACTCCATTCCTGCCGCCTACCGCGGACGCAAGATCGGTTCGGGTGCGAATCCGGTGGCGTTCAGTTTCTACGCCACGAAGAACCTCACGACCGCCGAGGGAGGGATGCTCACGGGGGAACATGGCTTCCTCGAACGCGCGCGTCTGTTGAGTCTGCACGGCCTGAGTCGGGACGCCTGGAAACGGTACGACAAGGGCGGCAGCTGGCGCTACGAGGTCCTCGCGCCCGGCTTCAAGTACAACATGACGGACATCCAGGCCGCACTTGGCTTGTGGCAGCTCCGGAAGCTCCCGGCATTCCAGGAACGGCGGCGCCAAGTCGTGCGACGGTATACAGAGGCCTTTCAGGGCGACGAGGCCCTCGAGCTGCCTGTCGAACGGCCGAACGTGGAGCACGCGTGGCATCTCTACGTGCTGCGGCTCCGTCCCGGCGTGCTGCGGATTGGGCGCGACCGGTTCATCGAGGAGCTCGCGACGTGCAACATCGGGACATCGGTGCACTTCACGCCGATTCACCTGCACCCGTACTACCGCGACAAGTACGGCTACCAGGCGACGGCGTTTCCGGTCGCGTACGACAGCTTCCAGCGGATGCTCAGCCTGCCGCTGAATCCGCGACTCAGCGACCAGGACGTGGCCGACGTGATCGATGCCGTGCGCGATGTCGTGCGAAGGCATCGCCGATGACGCGAGCGAAGCGCGTCTTCGACTTGGTGGGCGCGGGCCTCGGCGTGGTGCTGCTGGCGCCCCTGCTCGCGCTGCTGGCGCTCCTGATCAAGGCCGAAGACGGCGGGCCCGTTTTGTTCAAGCAGGAGCGCGTCGGGTACCGGGGCCGGCGGTTTCGCATCTGGAAGTTCCGGACGATGGTGCCGGACGCCGAGCTGCGCGGGTTGCCCCTGACCGTGGGGCGTGATCCCCGGGTGACGCGGATCGGGGCGTGGTTGCGCCCGCGGAAACTGGATGAGTTGCCGCAGCTGTTCAACGTCCTGGTCGGGGACATGAGCCTGGTGGGTCCGCGACCGGACGTACCGAGCTACGTCGCCTTGTATCGCGCCCCGGAGCGTCGTGTGCTCGAGCTCGTGCCGGGCATGACCGACGAGGCGTCCATTCGCTACCTCGGCGAGGGCACATTGTTGGCCGCCGCGCCGGACCCGGAGCGAAACTACCTGACGGAGATTGCTCCCGACAAGATCCGGATCAGTTTGGCGTACGCGGCCCATGCCACGGTGTGGAGCGACCTGCGGGTGATTCTGGCGACCTTGCGCCATCTCTACTGGTCGGCGGCGGCCACGACCCGTGGCACCGCCGCCCTCGGTCGAGGCGAGCCGGCGGTCGACCCGAGGTCGATGACGTCCTGAGGCCGAGGTCGCAGCGCTGCTTCGGCCGCGACTATCCCAAGGACAAACCAGAATTGCTTTCGATAGCCCCACTCGAGCGACAACGATCCCACCCCCAGAGCCAGGAGTAGCACGATCCCGAAGCGCCGCGGCAGCCGCGGCGCGCGCCGCAACGCCGTGAATGCCGCCCCGATGATCGCGAGAAACACCAAGAGTCCGACGAGGCCATCCTCAACCAGAATTCCCAAGGGAACGCTGTGTGACGACCATTGAAAGCCGAGCGTCGGCTCGACGGCCGCTCCGAACGTTCCCGCACCCAGGCCGACCAGCGGATGCTCCCGCGCCACCTCCAGGCCGGCACGCCAGATAAAACCCCGGTTTCCGAAGTATCCGGACTCGATGTCCGCTCGGGTGGTTTGCAGGCGTTCCAGAGTCGCTTCGGGCACGAAGCTGGCCGCGAGCACGAGCGACGCGGGGGCAAGGACGCACAGGGCGGCCTTCGTGCGAAGGCGCAGGCGCCCTTGCGTTGCGGGAATGATCGCGAGAGCCACGAGCATCGTCAGAAACGCCCCACGCGACGCCGTGAGCAGAATCGCCGTGATGGCAAGAGGCAGATAGAGTTGCCACAGCCGCGCGACGCGTCGCTGCGGGTGCGACAGGCTCAAGTACCACGCCATCGGAAGGCCGATCGCCAGTGTCATGCCGAGCTCATTGGGATTAATGCTCAGGGCGTTGAACCGCCCCGCGTACCCGGCCGCGTGTTCGCCCGACAGATAGTCGCGTATCGTGGCGACGGAGGCCACCGCGACCCCCAGCACGTATGCCCCGAGCAGGGCTCGCGTGCGCTGGGGTGACCACGCGATTTCCCAGATCAGCCACACCAAGACCGTCAGCTGCAAGTAGGTCAGCAACCGCGTTCGCGTCGCCTCGGTATCGATCGACCAGAGCGTGCTGACCGCAGCCCAAAGCACGAACAAGAAGGTGAGCACGTGAAACCAGGACAGTGGCCTCACGCGGCGTCGCGCGCAGATGTAGAGCACACCTACGGTCGACGCCACGATCCCGACGAGGCGCGGGATCGAGCCCACAACCGGCAGCTCGGCGTAAACGTCCCACGGGAGGACAAAGACAAAGCACCAGAGGCATGCGAATGCCGCCTTACTCAACGCGTTGAGCACACCGGCCGGCCTCCTCTCGCTGGCCACTGATGGCATATGCCATGCCTCTCCCGTTCGTGGCGGCACCGCAACAGCGGCGCTCGCGCATGAGTGCCAGCACGTTCTTTGCGACCGATTCGGCCCGTTCGCAGCAAGGCGGTCTGTGATGTCGCGTGAAGAAACGGGGGAACGTCGGCTGGGCCTCGGCGCCAGGTGGGTCGTTGCTGCGCTGCTCATCGCTCCTTTCGCGTCCGCTGCGGCGCAGGCGCGGGGCCTCCGAGATCCGGCGCTGCGCCCGGGTGACATGCTTCGGATCACCGTGTGGCGCCACCCCGAAATGAGTGGCGACTTTGCGGTTGCCCCGGATAGCACGCTGGTCCACCCGTTGTACCAGGCGGTCAAGGTTGCGGGCGCACCGCTGTCGGCCGTGCGAGAAAGGCTGCGTGGCCTTCTGGTCACCTATGAGCAGGGCGTCGACTTCGTGATCGAGCCCCTGTTCGCGGTGACGGTGGCAGGAGAGGTGCGTCAGCCCAACCTGTACCAACTGCCCCAGGGGACGACATTCGCCCAGGCGATCGCGCGGGCGGGCGGTCCCACAGAGCTGGGCCGGCTGGACAAGGTCCGCGTGATCCGTCGGGACAGCTCGATGGTACTAGACCTGGGACGGGGGTATTCTCGATATGAAGGGCTGCCGATTGCGTCCGGTGACCAGGTGCTAGTGGCTCGTCGCTCCAGCTTCAATCTCTTGCGGGATGTCGTGTATCCGCTGGCCAGTCTCACCGCGGCGGTCGCGGCCGTCCTCGCGTACAGTCGATACCGGTGAGCCGGGCAATGTCTCAGCCCCACCCCAACGATGCTCGCGCCGCTTCAGACTCGGTTGCGGACCGAGGAGAGCTGGACGCGCCCGTGAGCACGGTCCGCCTGGACGACCTGTTCGCGGTCCTGCGTCGCCACATCCGGTTGGTGCTCGGAGTGACTGCGGCTGCCATGATGGCGGCGGGATATGTGGCATATGTGACGGGGTCGGTCTATCGCGCCGTCGCGGTAATTCGCCTGTCGGATCCCCGTCGGGCATTTACCGGTGGCGTAGTGGACGACCCAGCCTTGCTTGCGGACGGGCGGTACGCCGACCCCCTGTTGTCGCAAGTGGAGCTCCTCAAGAGTCGCACGGTCGCCGGTGGGGTCGTCGACAGTATGCCGATGCTGCGCGTGGTCTTGCGAAAATCTTCGCCCAGCCTCCTGGACCGCGTGCTCCGACGGAGGTTTTCGCCGAACCTCCTGGGGGTCGTAGCCGTGAGGCCCGATGCGGCGGCCGACTCGCTCTCGCTGACGTTCGAGCGGGACGGCTTTCTCGTAGGAACCGGGCCGGCGCGGCGACGCGCGGCGTACGGCACGGTCGTCGAGGTCGGTGGCGTTCGGTTCGCGATCCTGCGCCGACCGGAGGTGAGACAGGGCGTGTTGCGGGTGCTGAGTCGCGACGCGGCGATCAGCGCGTTGCTCACCGAGCTCCGGGTCAGACCTCGGATGCGCACTGACATCGTGGACGTGGCGTATTCCGCGCCAGACCCCGCCCGCGCGCAGGAGGTCGTCAACCGCGTGGTCGACGTCTTCCGAGCCGCCAGCGCCGAAGCGGCGCAGGGGCAGTCCCGATTGCGACGGGAGTTTCTCGAGGCCCAACTCAGGGTCAACGATTCGCTCGTAGCCGATGCGCAAGACGCGCTCACGGCGTTCCAGCGGCGTGCTCGTTCGGACGGCTCGGGGCAGACTTCTGGGCGGGAGCAGACCGAACTGCCGGGCCTCGAGCTCCAGCGCCAGCAGCTGCTCGCCGAGCGGCGGACCGACGAGACCCTTTTGAAGGCGCTCCAGGACAGCAGCACCAGCCGGAGGGCCATCCAGACCGCCCTCTCGACCCCAGGCGTTGCGCCGAGTCCGGCCGTGGTGCAGCTAAACACGCAGCTGTTCCAGTACGAGATCGCGCGCGATTCCCTGGCAAGTCTCTCGCCATCACACCCGGACCTGCCCCGCCTCAATCTCCTGATTTCCTCCACCGAGGCGAAGCTGCTCCGCGCGGTGCAGGCCGGGGTCCAGGGCGCCATCGCGTCCCTCGACGGGCGCATCGCCGCGATCAACGACTTGCGAGCCCGTCGGGCGGGGAACCTGCAACATGTCGCGCAGGAGGCGCGGCTGACCGAACGGGTCGAGAATGCGCGGAAGGTCGCGGATGAGCTTCGTACCGAATACCAGAAGGCCGGGATCGCCGAGGCCGTCACGGTGGGGCAGGTCGAGATCGTCGATCATGCTACCCTCCCGATGAAGCCCGCCGGGATCGGGCTCGCGGAGCAACTCGCGCTCGGGTTGCTGGTCGGCCTGATCCTCGGCGCAGGCGGCGCCTTCGTGGCCGAGCGCGTGGGGAGCTCGATCGCTCGGCGAGTCGAGGTGGAGCATCTCGGTCTGTCGGTCCTGGGCATCGTGCCGCGGTGGGGCCGGGAAACCGACAAGAAAGGGCCCGGGAGCGCGGACGCGGCGGTCGAAGCGTTCCGCGGTATCCGGCTGAACGTGCTGAACGCACACGGGGCCGCGGGCCCTGCCGTGGTGGCGGTCACGAGCCCGGGGAGTGGCGATGGGAAGTCGTTTGTCAGCTCGAACCTGGCGCTGGCGTTCGCCTATGCGAACCATCGCACGTTGTTGGTCGATGCCGACCTCCGGCGGGGCGCGCTGCACCGCGCGCTGCAGCTGCGTCGGGAGCCGGGCTTGACGGACCTGCTCGCGGCCGCTGCTTCCCCGGAGCAGGTGGTGAAAGCTACCTCGCATCCGTCCCTCGACTTTCTTGCCAGCGGGTCTCGCCGAGGCGATGCGCCGGAGCTGCTGGGCTCCGCGCGGATGGCGGACTTCATGACCAAGCTGCGGTCGAGCTACGGCGTGATCGTGGTGGACACCCCACCGCTCGGCGCGGGCGTCGATGCGTTCGTGCTGGCTTCGCTGGCGGGAAGCCTGCTCCTGGTCCTGCGACTGGGAAGGACCGACCGGGAGTTAGCCGAAGCCAAGATCGACCTCCTGCGTCAGTCGTCGACGCGGGTGCTGGGCGTGGTTCTCAACGATGTGCGGGAAGGGTCCGAGTATCGCGCCTACAGCTATTACATGGACGGCTACGAGTTCACGGGGGAGCCGCTCTTCCAGCCGCTCGGAGACGCCACGAAGCGGGGGAGACCGCCCGTCACAGCGCGCCAATGAGCGCGAATCTTAGCCGCTCTTGGGCAAGGCGAACGCCAGCAAGTTTCGTCCCGCGGCGATGACGACGAACTGGTCTCGGTCCGTCGAGAATGTCATGGGGGCCGCGCAGATCGTGCCGCCGGTCTCTACGGACCAGAGGGGCGTGCCCGTGCGTGAGTCGAGCGCGAAGAAGGTGGTCTGGTCGCCCCCGAACACGATGCCGCCCCGCGTGGAGAGAAGCCCGCCCATTCTCACTCCCCCGAGTCTATCGTTGCGCAGTCGCGGCTCGCGCCGATACTCCCATGCCCTTGCTCCAGTGGACGCATCCAGGGCACGGACCGCCGTGTAAAACGGTCTGCCGCTGATTGCCGCTGGCGGACTCGACGTGAAGAAGACCATGCCCTGCTCCAAGACCGGAACAAACATCAGGTTCAGCGCAGGATCAAAACTGGGCGACCACCAACTCGTGGCACCAACGTAGCCCGGGTAGAGGAGAAACCCTTCGCGGTTTCGGGAGGCACTGGACAGCGGCCGGGGGCGTCCCGCTGTATCGAGTCCCTCGGTCCAGGTCTGACGCACGAAGGGCGCGGCGGTGAGATACTTCCCGGACACACGATCCAAGACATAGTAGAAGCCGTTCCGATTGGCCCACAGCACGCGCTTCTCGGTGCCCGCCCGGGTTGGTCGATCCGCCAGCACCGGAATCTCGGTCGCGTCCCAATCGTGATCGTCCCCCGGCGTGAACTGAAAGTACCACACGAGTGCTCCCGTAGAACCACGCAGCGCCACGGCTGAGTTCGTATACAGGTTGTCGCCTCTTCTCGCCGCCGCGTCATAATCAGGCTTCGGATTCCCGACGGGCCAAACGAGAAGGTCGAGCTCCGGATCGTATGAGCCCGTCAACCACGTGGGCGCGCCTCCGTCACGCCAGGAGTCGCCCTCCCAGGTCTCGTTGCCCGGCTCGCCCGGCTTGGGGATCGCAACGAACCGCCATCGCTCCTTTCCGGTATTGGCATCGTACGCTGCGACGAAGCCCTGCCCGCCGGCCGCGCTGCCCCTGATGGCGACGCCGGTCACGACGAGATCGCGATAGGCCAGTGGCGCGGCTGTAATCGCGTACCGGGTCAGGTCGGTCGCAACTGTCGCCTCCCACTGCAAGGCACCCGTCGCGGCCGAAACCGCGATGAGGTGGGCGTCCGGCGTTCCAAAGAAGACTTTGTCACTCAGGACGGCGACGCCCCGATTGGCCATTACACTGAAATCGTTGACGTCGCTCCTCGGGACCGCGTGCGACACCTGGTGATCGTAGGCCCATATCTCTTTCCCCGTGGTCGCGTCCAACGCCAGGACTCGGCTGAGCGGTTGCGTCACGAACATGATTCCCTTGCGCACCACCGGCGAGACCTCGACGCAGTCGGGCGCGCCTTCGAGCTGGTGAATCCATCTCAGGGCGAGGTGACCAACGTTGCCACGATTGATCTGGCTCAGCGCGCTGTGGCGGGACGACCAGTACGATCCGGAGTAGGTAAGCCAGTCCTCACCCGCATCGCGTATCGCCGCAAGCTCGTCGTACGGCACAGGTACACTGGCTGCGCCACGGGAACCGGGCGCCGTGGCTCCCAAGGTGCTGCCCGAGGTGTCGATCGAGCGGACGAAGGCTTCCAGCTGCCACACCGCTGTGTCCGGCAAGGGGTGCGGCCCCATGGTCGTGTTGGGAATGCCGAAGCGAATGGTGCGATACACCGCCCAATCGCTCTCACCATGCGTGAATTGGCGACCGATCAAACGGGGACCGCGGCCACCGCTCCCGTCTGGGGCGTGGCATTCAGCGCACTGACTGCGAAACAGCGTGGCACCGGCCTGAATGTCGGCCGGCGTGGTGTTGACGTTGCGGAGCACCGCGTAGGGATTGTGTGTCTCGATGAGGGGTCTCAGCCACTGGCCCGAACCCGGCCTCATATAGGCCAGCAATTGCGTTAGCTCGATGTCAGGGATCCGGCCGGCCAGGGACAAGAGGACGACCTGGGCCCGCCACCGCACGGGTGCGGGGATCATGATCGCAGCGAATGCCGCCACCAGCACCCCGACCGCGGACAGCCGCTTGCCACGTTTCGTCAGCATGGAGCCAGGTCCGGAGCTCCCGAGGCAGGACTCGAACCTGCGACCCGTTGCTTCAGCGAGCAGGGCGAGCCACCCACGGAATCTGCATCTGAGGCTAAACCACCAGAGCACTTTCCGCCAGCCGGGAGGGCGGCGAGCGAAAAGGTGCCCCCGAAACCGTCACCGAAACCGTCACCGCGCAGGCGACGCGGGTGAGCTGTGGCGTCGGTCGATCGGTCCGCGGCGCGGAGCGCTCTCATGGGCTCAAACATGACGGTCGCATAGCGGCGTCCACAGACCGCGGTGGAGGTCTGGATCAAAGGCCACGAGGCGCCGCTGGCTGCTTCAAATGCGGAAGATCACGCGGTCCAGCGCGTACTTTCCGCCGCCCAGAATGACGAGGGCGAGCGCGGTGATCAGCAGCATGAATTCGAATTCCCAGCCCGCGGTTTCGCCGGTGAACTTGCGGTGGACTTTGGTGATGAGGAACTGGAGCGCACCGAGCATCGCGATCACGAGGCCGAGCGCAGCGAGCTGGGTCAGGAAGCCGACCAGCATGCCGAGGGCGCCGGCGGGTTCGGCGATCGAGAGGATGCGGAGGTTGCGCAGCATGCCGGCGGGCATTTGTGCGGAGGGTTGCGTGCTCCACAGCTTGCGCTTACCGAGTCCGTGCGTGAGGAACACGGCGCCGAGGGCGATGCGGAGGGCGAGCAGAGCGAAGTCCCTGAACTGATGGAGTGAGAAGAAGAAGCCCATGTGGTCTCCAGCGAGGGTGGTGACCTCGGTCAAGGCGCGTAGCCGCTCGCGCGCAGAATCGCCTCAACGGGTTACACGTGCGCACGTCTCGCGCACCTACTGATAATAATTACTGGAAGCGCGCGGCAAACATTACGGCAAACCGGAGCCGCTCGAGCCCCACCGTCACTGCCTGCACATCCGTTCGCCTCCACGTGCAATGGGCCGCGCGCTGCGCTTCTCCGCCGCTACGGTCCAACGAGACTAGGAGTCGGTGCACGGATCCCGCCTGCGCCGCGTCGGCGCGTAGTGCACGAGGAAGAGCGGTTCGACTGCACTGGAGCCGAGTCGCCACCAGGCCCCCAAGCCACGGAGTCGTTGCAGGTACACGTCCTCCGCCACGCTGAGCGTGAAGGTATCATCGCCGTGCGGCCTCAACCCTGAGGAGGCGGCGGTGTGCGTCGGGCCCGATCGCGAGTGATTGTAGTCAGGCCTTCCTGGGTGGTGAGACTGAAGCAGCTTGGTAGTCATCGCTGGGCGCGTTCAGGGGCCGGTGGTGTTGGAAGCCCAGCGAGCTGCAGTTGCTGACCCGACATGTCACGGTTGATCCAAACGACGCGGTCACCACACATGATCGCGTCCACCGCATACGACTGCTGCGCGAACGACGCTGCATCCGAGGTCGCGACTTGCGTTCCCGGGAGGTAGTAGAAGCAGCGCTCGCCGTGCGGGTGGCTGTGGATGACCCCCACGGTGCCAGCCCACCCTGCATCCTCGCACGTCTGCCGGGGGAGGACGCGCGTGGGTGTTGACTGCGCGGGATCCACGTCCGCGGGCGCGATGCGCTCCACGATCACCGCGTCGCCTCGAATCGTGCCGATCATGCAGCCCATGAACTCGGTGGCGTAGGAGCGGTACTGTAGGAAGAGGTAACGCCGAGCTTGGGCCGACAGCAGGAGTACGCGCGCCCGCATTGACGCCACGCCCACTGGGCGTCCCGGCTCGGGCTGTAATG
>QHUK01000012.1 GCA_003222085.1 Gemmatimonadota bacterium | reverse complement strand
GCCACGGTTCGGGCGACGAACCAGGGCACGGGCGCTACCAGCCGCACGGTCACGGCCGCCGACGGCAGTTACACCGTCTCCAACCTCGCGCCGGGTGCCTACACCGTCTCCGCGTCGCTGCTCGGCCAGCGAGCAGCGTCCCAGAAGGACGTGCGGGTCGCGGCGGGGGCGACGGCCTCCGTCGACTTCGTGCTGCAGCCGCTGACGCTCGAAGCGGTCACCGTCACGGCCATGCTGCGCGAGCAGGAACTCAAGGACGTGCCCTTCTCCGTCGCCGCCGCCACGGCGGACGTCCTCCGCACGCGCGGGGCGGACAACATCGAGGCCATCGCCGCCAACGTGCCCGGGTTCAGCGTGCAGGATCTGGGCCCGGGTCAGAGTCAGCCCGCCATCCGCGGAGCTTCATCGGGGCAGGTCGCCAGGGATCAGCCCCGGGTCAAGGAGGACGTCGGAGTCTATCTCGACGACGTGCCCATCTCCCTTTCGCTGTTCACGCCGGACCTGGACCTGTTCGACATCTCCCGCGTGGAGGTACTGCGGGGTCCGCAGGGGACGCTGTTCGGCTCGGGCTCACTCGGCGGCACCGTGCGCTACATCAGCAACCAGCCCGAGCTCGGCGTGAGCAGAACCTTTGGCGAGGTGGGCGGCAGCGTGATCGACCGCGGCGCCCCGGGCAATGACGCCAAGCTCGGCTTCAACATGCCCCTGGGGGACAAGGTCGCCTTCCGGGTGGCGGGGTACAGCAACCGCCTGGGCGGCTACATGGACGCGGTGCAGCCCAACTTGAAAGTCAACCACGATGTGAATGGCGGCGAGCGCACCGGCGTGCGAGCCGCCTTCCGCATCGCCCCGAGCGCGCGCTTCAGTGTAACTCCGCGGGTAGCCGTTCACCGACCAGTTCCTGCTCACCGACCTGAACCTCAAATACGACTTCGGAGGAGTGAGCCTCACCTCGATCACCGCCTACACCCACCGTGACGTCCTGGTGGTACGCGATGCGACCGCCCTGACCGCCAGTATCACCGGCGGTACTATCGGCCTCCCACAAAACGTGTACACGCTCGACGCGCCGCTCGATGACTCCACCAACTCCAAGGTGTGGACGCAGGAGGTGCGGCTGTCCGGCGGAGGAGATCGCATCAAGTGGCTCGTGGGCGGTTTCTACAGCAAGAACAAGCGCCACTATGCCCAGGACCTGTTCGTGTCGGGGTTTGACACCCTCGCGGCGCCGATTCTTGGCGCTCCCTATGGCTTCACTCAGGGACTGCTAGCGCCCAAGGACCACCTCTTCTGGTCCAACCTCTCTTACGACCTGGAGCAGTACGCTGCCTTCGGCGAAGCGACGCTCTCCGTGGGTCCACGGCTCGGCCTCACCGCCGGCCTGCGGTACTACAACTTCGACGAGAGCCGACAGCAGATCTTCGACGGCATCTTCGGGAACGACGGCACTGGGGACTCCCTGGTGTCGCAGCCTGGCTCCACCAAGGCCGACGGCGTGGCGCCGCGCTTCATCGCGAGCTACCAGGTGTCCGACGCGCTGACGTTGAACGCCCAAGCCTCGCGGGGATTCCGGCTGGGCGGGATCAACGATCCCCTCAACGTTCCGCTGTGCACGCCGGAGGACCTGGTCACATTTGGTGGTCGCAAGTCTTGGAAAGACGAGAAGGCGTGGAACTACGAGGTGGGGGCCAAGTCGCGAGTTGCGGGCGGTCGCGCCTCCATCAACCTGTCGGCGTTCTATATGGACATCAGCGATCTTCAGTTGACCGTCACGGCGGGTTCATGCTCCTCTCGCCTCATCTTCAACGTGCCGAAGGCCCGTAGCGAAGGACTGGAGCTCGAGGTCACCGCCACCCCCAACGAGCACTTGGACATCTCCGCCTCCGCGGGCCTCAACAACTCCGAGCTGCGGTCCACGATTCTGTCCGCGGGGCAACCCGTGTCCGGCATGGCGGCGGGCAACCGCCTGCCGAGCGTGCCGCAGGTTCAGGCGAGCGGGGCGGTCACCTATGGTTGGCCGGTGGGCCGGGGGTCGCGGGCCTTCGTCAGCGGCAGCTACCAGCACGTCGGCTCGCGCTTCACGGCGATCGACGACCAGGGGAGGGGTTTCTGCGTTCCGGCTGACCTGGCGAACTGCCCATTCGGCACCGTCGCGTTGACCACCTTCGAGCGAGCGACCCCGCGGCCCGGAAAGACCATCGGCGGACCCCTGACCGACACCCTGTTCACGTTCAATCCGCTGCTGCCGGCGTACAACCTCCTCAATCTGCGCGTCGGCCTGATCCGCGAGAGCTGGGAGCTCGCAGTCTACCTCAACAACGTGACGGACGAGCGGGCCTTGCTGGCCCTGGACCGGGAGCGGGGAACCCGGGCCCGCGTCGGCTACCTGACCAACCAGCCGCGAACGGTGGGAGCCACGCTCCGCTTTAGTTACTGAGCTCCGGTCCCGCTGCACTTGGGCTGGCCCCGGGGTTCGTTTTGGCACGAACGCCCGAACCTCGGGGCTCAGCCGCCTTCCTTCTTGCGGGGTCGCGATTGGGGCGGCAGCATATGGAGTGCTCGTGCGGTCCCCGTCGTGAACTCGGTCGCTCTGCTCGAGGAGGCATCGTGGTAAAGCGCCTTTCGCTCGCCGTGCTGTGCGCAGCGCCCCTGCTGGTGGCATTGCCGAACCGGCTCGATGCCCAGGGTGGAACTATCCGCGGACGGGTCGCGGACGCCCAGGGCGCGCCACTCCCGCGCGCGGGCGTGAGCGTCGACGCGATCGGGGTGCGCACCACCACCGACGAGCAAGGGAGCTACGAGATCCGTGGCGTTCCAGCGGGCACGCATACACTGCGCGTGCGGCTCCTCGGGTACGTCCCGCAGAGCGTCCAGGTCACCGTGAGCGAGACGCAGCCGACCCGACGGGATTTCTCGCTCGTGGTCCAGCCGATCGCGCTCGCGCCCGTGGACGTGACGGTCGGGTCCCGCGCCCGCCACGCGGCGGCGGAGGAGCTGGCCGTCCCGGTCGACGTGTTCGGCGCCGATGATATCAAGCGGCAGGGGACAACGGAGACGAGCCAGATTCTGCAGGCGCTCGCCCCGTCGGTCAACTTTCCGCACCAGAGCGTCACCGACGCGGGCGACATCGTCCGGCCCTTCACACTACGCGGCTTGAGCCCCGACCAAACGCTGGTGCTCGTGAATGGCTGGCGTCAGCACCAGACCGCCCTGGTCAACAACTTCACGTACGGCATGGGCGCCGGCTCGAGCGGCGTGGACCTGAACACGATCCCCCAGAGCGCCATCGACCGTATGGAAGTCCTCAGGGACGGAGCGTCGGCTCAGTACGGCTCGGACGCTATCGCCGGTGTCGTGAACCTCGTAGTGAAGGAAGGGCCCTTCACCCCGTACCTCAACGTCGACGCCGGCCGCTACATCCCCGACAACTACGCCGACGACGGCACCACGACCAATGTGAACGGCGGGTGGGGCACGAAGCTCGGGCGCGGCTCCCTTTCGCTGTTCGGCGAGTTCCTCGACCGCGAGCCGACCAACCGGGCGTGGGCCGATCCGTTCGAAGACGGCGGCACGGGCGTCGCCGACTCCATCAACAGCGAAGGGCAAGTGGTGGTGAAGCGCAACGCCGTGCCGCAGCCGAACCACCACTGGGGCGATGGGCTCGAGAAGGACATCATGACCCTCGGGAACTTCCGCCTGCCGCTCAACGACGCGGGGACGAGCGAGTTCTACGCATTCGGCGGGTACAGCTTCCGCAAGGGCACGGGGAACGCGTACCGGCGCTACAGCAGTAACTACCGGAACTGGCCGGACATCTACCCGCTGGGCTTCCTTCCCGAGTTCGCGCCAAACGTGACCGACTACTCGGCGGCGGGTGGCTGGCGTGGGGCGACCGCCGGGTGGTCAATCGACCTGGGCGCGAGCTTCGGTCACAATCACTTCGACTACGACCTCCGTAACACGCTCAACACCTCGCTGGGGCCCTGTCTCGACGTGCCCTGCGCGCCCGGCCCGGACAGTATTCTCGGCACTCCCGACGACCCGGGGATCCCGAACAAGACCTCGTTCTACGCCGGGCGTCTGCGGCGCGAGGAATTCATCGCCGCCGCGAACATCACGAAGTCCCTGAGCCTGGGGCTCCCAAGACCCGTGAACTTCGCCCTAGGCGCCGCGTTCCGACGCGAGCGCTATAAGATCGAAGCGGGAGAGCTCGCCTCATATGTCGATGGCCGGGACACCACGCAATTTGGGGAAGATCCCGCCAACCCGGCCGTGCCCGGTTCACAGGGATTCCCCGGCTTCACGCCCTCGGATGTCTCCGACAATCACCGCACCAACGTCGGGGCGTACGTGGACGCGGAGACTGAGCTGTCTTCACAAGTGCTGGCGGATGTGGCAGGGCGGTTCGAGCACTACAGCGACTTCGGCTCTCGGGTGACCGGCAAGTTGGCGCTGCGCTATCAGCCATCGAAGCAGTTCACCCTGCGCGGGGCGGCGAGCACAGGCTTCCGCGCTCCGGGGATCAGCCAGGAATACTTCAGCAAGGTGGTCACGAACGTCATCGCCGGAGTTCCGGTACAGGTCGGCATCTTTCCCGTGAATACGCGCCCCGCACGAGTCCTCGGTGCGAAGCCGCTGCGGGACGAGACGTCGGTGAACTTGAGCGGTGGGTTCGCCTACTCCCCGACGGGTAACCTGACGTTCACGGCCGACTACTTCTACATCAAGATCGACCACCGAATCATGCTCAGCGCGACGTTCCTCGAGGACAGCACCATAAGGATCCTGGTCGATAGCGGCATCACCGGAGTCGGGGCCGTCCAGTACTTCACGAACGGACTCGACACGCGCACCCAAGGCGTGGATTTCACGGCCAATCTGCGCGTTCCGCGGGTTGCGGGAGGCGCGCTCGACTGGACGGCGGCCGTCACCTGGACAAAGAACGAGATCACCAACGTTGATTCTCTACCCCCGATATTCAAAGGCACCGGTGAGGCTGGGCTGATCGATACGGTGACATGGATCGGGATCACAGAGGAGCGGCCCGACTGGCGGGGAACGCTGACCGGTCAGTATTCCGCGAGCCGGTTCCACGCGCTGGCGCGGGCGTCCTATTACGGCAAGTTCTCGTCGGCGCAGCCGGGCTTCTGCAACTTGTGCCGGGAGCGGTACGGAGCGAAGACCCTCGTCGATGCCGAAATGGGGTACCGCTTCGGCCAGGTGGACCTCTCGGTGGGCGTGCGCAACCTGTTCGACGTGTATCCGGACCAGCCGAAGTCTCAGGTGATTGTCGATAGCTCCGGCGACACCTCGCAGCAGTTCAACAACAATTTCGGCACTTTCCCGTGGGCCGCGGCTTCGCCGTTCGGATACAACGGACGCTTCATCTACACCCGGGCCTCGATCACGTTGAGTCAGTAGGTCCGTTCGGTTGACCAAAAACAACGTAGGGGCGCAGCATGCTGCGCCCCTACGGTTTTCCCGCTCCGTGCCTCGCTACATCTCCTTATAGACGTACGCTCCCACGACGGTCGCGAGGGGAATCGAGATCAGCGCTACGCACGTCCCGATCGTCATGAGTCGCTGCGGCATGAACCCCATCGGCGATTCGCCGATCGCGTGCAGCAGGCCCACGAAGAACCACACGGCGAGCCCCGCGATCACCGCTGTCTTCGCGCCCGCGCCGAACCGCGGCCGGATGGCCGCGTACACCCACAGCAGGCCGATCCCGGACACGAAATCGAGCGCCACCCACAACGGAATCGCGCTGTCCATCGCGCTCGGTTGCTTGCCGAGCGCCTGCATCGCGGCCGCCATGTCCGCCTTCAGCCACACGCCGTACGTGAGCCAATCGATGATGTTCAGCACCACCCCTGCCAGCAGCCCGCCCGACACCACGCGACCCCAATTGATTTTGCCCATAGTGACCTCGGGGAGGGAGGAGAAAATCGCACGCCGCTTCGACAGTAGGGGCCAATGCAAGCGCCGTCAAGCAAGCCTTCCTGTGCGTCTACGCGCCTATGCGTCTAGCCTTTATGGCACAACCAACACTGCTACCATTCCACCCAGCCCGTCGGGGATCGTGGCCACGCCGTGGGGCACCACCCAGTCCGACCCGTCGACCTGCAGGTTGAAGTGGTACAATCCGCGTCGCAGCACCAGGGTGCCTTCCCAGACGTCCTCGCCCAAGGGGCGCAGCCGCACCGGTTGCCAGGCATTCCAGTCGCCCGCGATCGCCACTGAGCGGGCGTCGGGCATCCGGAATCGCACGACCAGGCTGTCGCCACGCGAGTCCGGCACGAGGGGGGTCCAGCGCAGGACGGCGGCGCCGGGCAGCGGGCGGGGAGCCTTGTGCAATCGCACGGCGAAGGTGATGAAGCCCGCCCGCGGAAGCCCCTGGTAGGGGTCGCTGAGCGAGCTCCCGCCCCCCACCTCCAGCGACACGCGGGGTCTCACGAACACCTGCAGGGAAGCGCTGCCCGCCGCGGTCGAGGAATACGTGGACGAGAGGCGTGCCATTGTCCAGAGCGATACGACCGCGCGACCGCGCTCGAACGTGGCGCCGGCGCTCGCGTCCGTGAACCAACCATCGGGAAAGTGTGTCGGCTCGACGCTCAGCTGCACGGTCGGCGACGTCACGCCGTCGCTGAGCCGCCACCACAAGCGCGCGCGCGTGTGCAGGGCTGTCACGGGCAGGGCACCCGAAATCAACCCGGTGGACGGACCAGCCGCGAGTCCCGCTCCCCAGGTGGCGGTGGACCACCGCAGCTCTCCTACGGCGTGCGCCGCTCCGGTCGGCCCGGCGCTGGTGCGCGTGGTGCCCGCGAAGATCACGTCGACGCCCAGCTGGCGTCCGCCGGCGGAGGGCGCGGTGGCCGCCGACAGATCCGCCTGGCCCAGGCCGGCCCATTCCCCACCGGGGAGCGAGGCGATCGAACTGGAAAGATCCGCGACGAGCGCTTCCTTTGTGTAGCGAAGGCTGGGTGAGAGGATGGCCGAGCCGAAGCTCGTTCCCCCGGGATAGCGCACGGTCCCCGCGCCCACGCCGACGGACCCATCGACCTGGGCCGCTGCCGGCGCGGTGTGCGTACTAGCCGCCACCAGCAGCACGACGATCCCCCGCCTCACGGCGGCAAAGCTAGCCCGCGACGGCGGAGATGGATACCGTGAAAAACGCTACGGTCGGTGACTACCTGATTGGCCGCCTTTGTGCGCGGGCCCCACGCCATGCCAGGGAGTGGCAGGCGTGCCCCGAATGGCGCGTGTTGCCGCGTTCGGGCTGCGCGTGGGGGCGATCCGCACCACGTCGCCGCGGCGGTGCGTCGCGCGATGTGCGGCACCTTGCGGGTGCAACGTGACCGTCGCGTTCGCCTGGTCGGACGCGCGACCGTCGGGGATCTGCGGTGTCTGCGCTGCCGCCATCGTCGGCAGGGCCAGTGCCACCGCCAGCCCGAGGAGAAGGCCGCGGGCACGGCTGCGGCGATCGACATGGCTCGTGTCGTAATGCATGACGCTGTGAAGACGGCTGACGGGGGTGTCGGGTAACGCCTGCGGCCGCAAGTGTCTACGAGGCAGGGCGTTACTAAAGCTCGCGGGGGCGACTCTTTAGGGTGGGAGTGGTTGCCTGCGACACCGCGGCCCTCTACCATCACCTGCATCACTTCCGGCGGTGGGGGTCTCTGTTTGGGTCTCGAGGGCGAGGCGACGGATGCGGAGGTCGTACGGGCCGTGCTGGCAGGCGACGTCGAGCGCTACGCCGTGCTGGTGCGGCGCTACCGCGAGCGCTACGCGCGCTACGCGTCGCGCATGCTCGGCTCCCGAGATGTCGCCGAGGATGCGGTGCAGGACGCGCTGGTGCGCGCCTTCGATCGGCTGGCGGACTGCCGCGAGCCGGACAAGTTTGCGGGGTGGCTGTTCCTGATCTTGCGGAACCGCTGCTACGCGGAGCAGCGACGCCGGCAGCGAGAAGGACGGCCGCTCGATGAGGCGGACGAAATGTTTGCGGCGCCCGACCGGCCGGACGGCGCGTACGAGCAGGTGGAGCGCACACACGCCTTGGAGCGGGCGCTCCAGCACCTGACGGCGGAGCAGCGCGAAGTGTTCGTGCTGAAGCACACGGAAGGGCTTGCGTACGAGGAGATCGCGGGGGTCACCGGCGCGACGGTCGCGTCGCTCAAAATGCGGATGCACCGCGCGTACGACAGGCTGCGGGAGCTGATGAAGGAGCATCTGGAATGATGGGCTATCACCCTCTTGTGAAGCGGTTGCTCGACGGCGAGCTGTCACTCGCCGAGCTGCCGCCCGAGCTGCGAGCCGAAGGCGAGGAGGCCCTGCGCCTGCTCGGCGCGGTGGATCGCGCGCCGGTCGCGCTGTCGCCGCTGCTCGACGAGCGCGTGATGGCCGCCGTCCGCAGCCACGCGGCCTCCCCGGCCCATCGCGCCTGGCGGTGGCTCAACACGCCGCGAGAGGTAGAGCTGCGGTTGCGGCTCCGCCCCTGGACGGTGTGGGCCGGCGCCCTCGCGGCGGCGGCGGGTCTGGCTCTCCTCCTTGGCCGCCCTGCCCCCGCACCAGAGCGGGGGCTCGCCACGCAGGTGCGCGTCGGCTTGCGCGATTCGGTCTTCGTGCGGTTCGTCTTGTACGCACCTGGCGCACGGCGCGTCGCGGTGGCGGGCACCTTCAATCAGTGGGACCGCAGCGCCGCGCCACTCGTGCCGGCTGGGACGAGCGGCGTGTGGACGACCACCCTTGCGCTCCCCGTCGGCCAACATCAATACGCGTTCGTCGTGGACGGCGCCCGCTGGGTCGTCGACCCGGCCGCACCCGCGGTGGACGACGGCTTCGGCCGTCGCAACAGCATCGTCGCCGTGACCGCGCAGGGGGCGCACACCCTGTGAGGACCATCGGCATCGCCGTCAGCCTCGTCCTCGGCACGACCCTCGCGGGCGGACTCGGCGCCCAAGACGTTCAGGTGCGCCTCGACCGGCGTGTCTCACCGGAGGTGCAGCGGGCCGTCCGGGGCATCGCGGCAGACGCTGCGGCGCATGGCCTCCCGGTCGATCCGCTCGTGCAGAAGGCGATCGAGGGTGGGGCGAAGGGGGTACCGGGCGATCGTGTCATCGCGGCGGTGCGCGCCTTGGCCGGACGTCTTGCCGAGGCCAAGGAGGCGGTGAGCGAAGCGGGTGTGGCCGCACCGAGCGGCGACGTCGTGGAAGGAGGGGCCGACGCCCTCAACGCGGGCATCAGCAAGGGCCAGGTGGGGGAGCTGGTGCGGGTGAGCCGGCCACCACAGGACCCGGCACTCACCCTACGGGTGGCCGCCACGTTGGCCGCTCTCGGCGTGCCCGCGACGCAGGCGATCCAGCTGGTGCAGGGGATGATCAGCGCCGGTCGGTCGCCGAGCGATCTGCTCGGCCTGCCCGGCCAGGTCCAGGCGGGGGTGGCGCGGGGCGCCACTCCGGCGCAAGCGGCTGCAGGCCTGGCGCGCGCTGCCGGGGGTCCCCCACCGGGGCGCGCCCCCGACTGGGTCCCCCCCGGGCAACGGAAGCCACGCAACCCGCACAAACCCTGACGCCGGGCCCGCTCACCGCGGGCGCGTTACTTCCGGCCCCGGGCGTAGGTAGATTCCACAGCCTATGCCCATCTCCCACAATCTTGGCTTCCCTCACCTCGGCGCCGCGCGCGAACTGAAGCGAGCCACCGAAGGCTACTGGAGCGGCAAGGTCTCCTTGCCGGACTTGCTCAAGACCGGGGCCGAGCTCCGCGCCCGCCACTGGCGGCTGCAACACGACTCCGGCATCGATCTCGTCCCGTCGAACGACTTCTCGTACTATGACCGCATGCTCGACACGTGCGCGCTGGTCGGCGCCGTGCCGAAGCGCTACGGCTGGGCCGGCGGCCCGGTGGACATCGACACGTACTTCGCGATGGCGCGCGGAGTGCAGTCGGGCGGGCGGGACGTCACGGCGATGGAAATGACGAAGTGGTTCGACACGAACTACCACTACCTCGTGCCCGAATTCGAGCCGGGACAGGCGTTCCGGCTCTCGTCCTCGAAACCCGTGGACGAGTTCCAGGAAGCGAAGGCGCTGGGCATCCAGACCAAGCCGGTGTTGATCGGACCAGTGACGTTCCTGCTTCTGGGCAAGGCCCGCACCGCGCGGTTCGACCGGCTCACGCTGCTCGATGCGCTGCTGCCGGTCTACGCGGAGGTGCTGTCGCGTCTCGCCTCCGCCGGTGCGACGTGGGTCCAGCTCGACGAGCCGTGCCTCGCGCTCGACCGCACGCCCCCCGAGCGCGCCGCGTTCGTGCGCGCCTACCAGTTCCTCGCGGAGCGGGCACCCAAAGTGAAGCTCCTCGTCGCTACGTATTTCGCGGCGCTCGACGACAATCTCCCGACGGCCCTCGAGCTGCCCGTCGCCGGGCTCCACCTCGATGTGGTCCGCGCGGCTGGGGGAGGCCGGTTCGACGCGCTGCTCCAGGCATGGCCGGCGGGGGGCGGGCGCGAAGGGAAGGTGCTGTCCCTCGGTGTGATCGATGGCCGGAATGTCTGGAAGGCGGATCTCCCGGCCGTCCTGCGCCAGCTGGAAGACGCTCAGGAGCGCGCCGGCGCGTCCCAGTTGTGGGTGGCGCCGTCGTGCTCGCTGCTGCACGTGCCGATCGACCTCGAGCTCGAGACCCGGCTCGACAGCGAATTGAAAGGGTGGCTCGCCTTCGCCCGGCAGAAGCTGGTCGAGGTAGCGACCCTCACGCGGGCGCTGCGGGAGGGGCGGGACAGCGTGACGGTGCAGCTCGACGCCAACACACGCGCGCTCGCCGGGCGGCGCACGTCGCGCCGCATTCACAACCCCGCCGTGAAGCAGCGCGCTCGGGGTGTCACCGAGCACGACATGCGTCGCATGTCGCCGCACGCCGCGCGGCGGAAGAAGCAGCTCCGGCTTCCCCTGTTCCCGACGACCACGATCGGGTCGTTCCCGCAGACGGCCGAGGTGCGAAACGCGCGCAAGAAGCTGCATGACGGCAAACTGACGCCCGCGGAGTACGACGCGTTCATCGCCGAGCAGATCACGCGGACGCTCAAGCTGCAGGAAGAGCTCGGGCTGGACGTGCTGGTGCATGGCGAGTTCGAGCGCAACGACATGGTGGAGTACTTCGGCGAACAGCTCGAAGGGTTCGCGTTCACGGAGCACGGCTGGGTGCAGTCGTACGGCAGCCGCTACGTGAAGCCGCCGATCATCTACGGCGACGTGTCGCGCCCCAAGGCGATGACGGTGCGCTGGAGCACGTTTGCGCAGTCCAAGACCGCACGCCCGGTGAAGGGCATGCTCACCGGCCCCGTCACGATCCTGCAGTGGTCGTTCGTGCGCGACGATCAGCCGCGGGCGGAAACGGCGAAGCAGCTGGCCCTCGCGATCCGCGACGAAGTGACGGACCTGGCGGCGGCGGGGATTCGCGTGATCCAAATCGACGAGCCCGCGCTGCGGGAGGGCCTGCCGCTGCGCCGGGCCGAGTGGCCGGGTTATCTCGAGTGGGCGGTGAACGCATTCCGGCTGGCGACCGCCGGCGTGTCGGATGCGACCCAGATCCACACCCACATGTGCTACAGCGAATTCAACGACGTCATCCGCGTGATCGAGAAGATGGACGCGGACGTCGTCTCGATCGAGAGCGCGCGCTCGGGGTCGGAGCTGCTCGAGGGGTTCAAGGAGTACCGTTACCCCAACGAGATCGGGCCGGGCGTCTACGACATCCACTCGCCCCGCGTCCCGAGCACCGCGGAGATCGTGCAGGCGCTCAAGCGCATGCAGGAGGTGCTCGACGGCCGGCAGATCTGGGTGAACCCCGACTGCGGCTTGAAGACGCGCGGCTGGGAGGAGACGCTGCCCTCGCTCCGCAACATGGTGCAGGCGGCGCGGCAGATGCGGCCGGTGCCGGTGTCGTCGGGGGCGGCAGGTTAAGTTTCTACTATGAGCGTCACCGACGTCCGGATCACCGCCGAGCCGATCGACAACGGTCGCTGCAAGTTTCTGGTGAGCGAGCCGCTGCATGTGGGGGGCGTGCGGCGGTTCGCTACGCCGGACGAGGCGCGGGGATCGCCGCTCGCCGAAGCGATCTTCGCCATCCCCGGGGCGGACGTGAGCGAGGTCATCGTGTCGGCCAACCTCGTCACGGTAGTGAAGCGCAGCCCCGCGCCGTGGCCCGTGGTGGGCAAGGCGGTTGGCCAAGCCATCCGCGCGGCGCTCGCGGGCGGCCAGCCACCCGTCGCCTCCAAGCCGGCCGCAACCTCCACGCCGGGGAGCGCGACGGCGGACGATGCGTTGTACGAGCGCGTCGCCGATCTGTTCGACAGTCAGGTGAATCCCATGGTCGCCCGGCACGGCGGTCGGGTGGAGCTGATCGACGTCCAGGACGCCGTCGTCATGGTCCGCATGGCCGGTGGCTGCCAGGGGTGCGGGATGGCAGACGTCACCTTGCGCCAGGGCATCGAAGCCATGCTGCAGCAGTACGTCCCGGAAGTGAAGGGCATCGTCGACATCACCGACCACGCCGCGGGCTCGAACCCCTACTTCGCCGCCGCAAAGAAGTAACGGCGCAGCATGCTGCGCCCCGACTCACCCCGACTGCTGCTGCTGTTGCCGACCGTGACCTACCGCACGGTCGCGTTCATCGAAGCGGCTCGCCGACTCGGCGTCGCCGTGACCGTCGCGTCCGAGCGGCCGAGCACCTTCGAGCGAGCCAACCCCGCTGGACTCGTCACGTTCGATTTCGCCGACCCGGCGCACGCCGCCGAACAGGCCCGCGCGTTCGCGCGCACGCATCTCGTGCACGGGGTCGTGGCCGTGGACGACGACACGGCCGTCGTCGCCGCCGCCATCGCGGAGGAGCTCGGGCTCCGGGGGAATCCGGTCGCGGCGGCCCGAGCGGCGCGCGACAAGCACCGGCAGCGGCAGCTCCTCGCCGCCGCGGGTGTGGCGGTTCCCCGGTTCGAGCTCCTCCCGACCGCGGCGGACCCGGAGCGGGCTGCGCGCGGTGCCTCGTATCCGTGCGTCCTAAAACCGTCGTGCCTGTCGGCATCGCGTGGCGTGATCCGCGCCGACACGCCGGCGGAATTCGTGGCGGCGTTCGAACGCATCAAGAGAATCCTCGAGCAAGCGGCTCCCGCATCTCGATCGCTTCTCGTCGAAGAGTTCGTGCCGGGCCGGGAAGTGGCCGTCGAAGGGCTCGTGAGCAAAGGTGCGCTGCAGGTGTTCGCGATCTTCGACAAGCCCGACCCGCTCGACGGCCCGTTCTTCGAGGAAACGATCTACGTCACGCCGTCTCGCCTTGCGCGGACGGCACAGCAGGAAATCGCCGCGTGCGCGCAGGCCGCGGTCACCGCGCTCGGGCTTCGGGAAGGACCGATCCACGCCGAGGTCCGCCACAACCACCGAGGAGCATGGCTGATCGAGCTCGCCGCGCGGCCGATCGGAGGGCGATGCAGTGGAGCGCTACGGTTTGACACCCGGGAAACGGGAAAGGGGAAAGGGGAAACGTTGTCTCTCGAAGAGATCATCATTCGGCACGCCCTGGACATGCCGATCCCGACGCTCGAGCGCGAAGCGCAGGCGTCCGGCGTGATGATGATCCCCGTGCCGGGACCGGGAGTCCTGAGGGACGTGCGGGGTGTGAACGCGGCAGGCGCCGTGCCGCTGATCGAGAGCGTGGAGATCACCGCGCACCCCGGCCAGACTCTCGTGCCGTGGCCCGAAGGATCGCGCTACCTGGGGTTCATCTTCGCACGGGGGGAGACGTCGGAGGCGGTAGAGGCGGCGTTGCGGGCGGCCCACGCGAGCCTCGAGTTTCTGCTTGAAGCGGCGGACTGACCTACGGTGCCCTGGCGACGCACTCCAGCCAGTTGCGCGGCACGGCGCACACGCCGGTCTCGTCCATCGCGCGCTCCAGCCCTTTCTCCAGGGCCGCGGAGCCCTCCTCGAGCGGCACGCCTGGCAGCGCTCCTTCAATGAAGAGAGAGAACCGACCAATGTCGCGCATGCTCTCGGGCGGCATCTCGATCCTGACCAGGTCGACGGACGGCCGGGCGAACCCCGCCTGCACACACAGGTCGGAGTACTCCTCGGGCGTGAGGAATTGTCGGGCAACCGCATGGTCCGAGTGCTTCACCTCAATACCGCGCTCCCGCAGCACCTGCACCGCCCGGACCACCCAACGGCGCCAGAAGGCCCCTGTGCCCTCGACGTACGCGCCGTTGAAGAACGTCGTGTTGAACGCAAAGACGCCGTCCTTGTTCAACGTCTTGCGGATCTCAGCGATGACTTGTGCCTTGTCGGGCACGAGGTGGATGGCATTGAGGAACACGACCGCGTCTGCGGCGGAGACGATGCGGGACACCCACTCGGCGCTGCCCTCCATGAACCTGACCACCTGGGAGTGGATCGCCGCGCGCGCCTTCGAGAGTGCCGACGGAGAAGGATCGATGCCGATCACCTCCACGTTGCGTGCGTCGCCGCCCAGGCGCTCGAGAATGAGCTTGGTGACGGCGCCGGGGCCGCACCCGAGATCGACGATCTTTCGTCGGCCGGGGCCGATCACCCGCTCCACGATCCACCGGTTGACTTCGGTGAAGAACGGGTGACGGGTGAATGCTTCGAACGAGAACCGCTCGTCGTCAGCCTGGCAGTGAACCGACATCCCACCTCCGCGGTCGAGCCCTCAAGATACATGACCGGGGCTGGATTCGCCCTGGTTCGCTGCTAGTATGGAAATCTAAGTGACCTATCCGAAACGTCTTAGTCAAGAGCGCGAGCGCTCCCTCGAGCAGCGCCTCAAAGCGGGGGACGAGCGCGCCCTGGGGGAGCTGTTCGACGTCGCGGCGCCGTGGATCCTGGGTCTCGCGTTTCGCATTCTGCAGGACGAGGACGAGGCGGAGGAGGTGGTGGGCGACGTGTTTGTGCAGTTATGGCGCCATATCGACCAGCACGACGGGGGGCGCGGGCCGCTGGTGCCCTGGATACTGTCGATTGCACGCAACAGGTCGCTCGACGTCCTGCGTCGGCGGCGGCGGTGGTGGCGCAAGTCGGCGCATCTGGAGCAGGCCCAGGCGGCGGAGGCCAGTGACCCCGCGGTGGCCGCGCCGCATGAGGCCGCGGTGGCCGGGTGGCCGCTGCACCGTGCGGTGCACGCAGCGCTCGCAGCCCTTTCCGAGGAGCAGCGGCGCGTCGTGGTGCTGTCCTACTTCGAGGGTCTGTCGCACCGGGAGATCGCCCGACGGCTGGACCAGCCGCTCGGGACCGTAAAGACGCGTCTGCGCATGGCCCACCAGAAGCTGACGGAGAGCTTGAAACACCTGAAGGATTGGATGGAATGATGGACTGGTTAGGCATGCTGGCGTCTCCGCGAACCCCGCGCCCCGAGCTCAAGGATCGGGTGCTCGCGCGCGCACTCGCGCGGCGGAGGCGGAGGGTAGGGATGCCGCTCGCCGCCGCGGCAATGATCACGATAGCGGTGGGGTGGGGGGCGTGGGAGGCGTGGTGGGCATTCCGCACGATCGGCGAGCTCACCGTCGAGCGCGACGGTCTTGCGGCTCGGGTGCGGGCGCTCGAGGACACCGTCTCGACCTTCATACACGGACCCGCGACGCGGCTCATCCAAATCCCCGTCTCGACCGGCGGCCGCGTCGGCTCGGTGACGATCTTCGCCGACAGCGTGCGGCACCGCTGGCTGGTGCGCTGCGACGGACTGGCGCCGAACGCTCGGGACCAGGCCTATCAGCTGTGGTTCATCACCGACAAGGGGATGGTGACCGCGGCCTTGATGCCGATGGACGAAGATCTGCCGATGGTGATGGCCCTGGAGATGCCGCCTCCGGCGCACGGGCAGGTGATGGGGGCGGCCATGAGCATCGAGCCGCGGGCTGGCTCGGCGAGCCCGAGCGGCCCGATGGTGTTCCATCTCGAGCTGTAGAAGGGCAGCATGCTGCGCCGCTACTGTTCTGCGAGGTCGTGGACCGTTTCGAGCTCTACGACCTTGAGCCGCCGCTTCCCCACCGGCAGCGCGATCGTGACCGCCTGGCCGACCTTGGCGCCGAGCAATGACTTGCCCAGGGGCGACGCCATGGACACCGGGAGCTCATCCGGGTCGTCATCGCCCTCGATGAACTCTCCGAGCGTCAGCGCGTACGTCTCTTTTCTCTTCGTGTCGAGGTCCTGGACCGTAACCCGGGACCCGAACCCGACACGGTCGCGCGGGATGTCGGATTCGCGCACGCCCGAGAGCTTGGAGAGCCGCAGCCGCAAGTGAGAGAGTCGCGACGTCACGAATTGCTGGCGCTCGAGCGCCGCCTTGTACTCCGAGTTCTCCCGCAGGTCGCCGTGCGCACGCGCCCGCTCGATCTCCTTCGGGAGTACGAAGTTGATCTCGTGGTTCAGGCGCTCGACCTCGGCCTGCAGCTTCTCTTTGAGCTCGTCGATCATACGCGTCCGGGAAGCTAGCCTCTGTTGGTGCCTCGGCTCAAGCCGCGACTCGGCATTGCCGCTGAAGCGGCTTTTCGCACGCTTACGGGCAGTGCGAGCCGCGAGTTCACTCGCGCAAACGAGCGCCCCCGCTCATCTTTCCGTCAATGCCCCTCAACATCCGAACGTACCACGAGCTGACCGAGCGTGATCGCTCCGATCTGCCCGCGCAGATCACCGCCCAGCGGCGCCGCGTGGCCGACCGACTCGCCACGGTTCGGCGGGTGGTGGCGGTGTTGAGCGGCAAGGGCGGCGTGGGGAAGAGCTTCGTGACCGCCGGACTCGCCCGGGGACTGGCGCGGTCGGGACAAGCCAGCGGCGTCCTCGATGCGGATTTTAACGGGCCCACCATCCCCGCACTTCTCAGCCTCCCCGTTGCACGTTGCACGTTGCATGAAGATGGCATCGCGCCTGCGGTGAGCGCGGAGGGGGTCCGATGCTTTTCCATGGCGCTGCTCCTCGAAGACGGTCGACCGCTCGCGTTCCGCGGGCCCGAGACCGAGGGCCACGTATGGCGGGAGACGCTCGAGGCCGCAACCTTGCGGGAGTTCCTCGCGGACGTGGCGTGGGGCACCCTCGATGAGCTGCTCGTGGATCTCCCGCCCGGCGTGCAGCGTTTCCAGGAGCTTGCCGAGCTCTTGCCGGCGCCGCCCGCCGTGCTCGCCGTGACCATCCCGACGCCCGAGTCGCGCGACGCGGTGCGCCGGGCGCTCCGCGCCGCCAGCGACCTGAAGGCCACGCCGCTCGGCGTGGTCGAGAACATGGTGGGCGGCCCGTTCGCCGGGAGCGCCGCGGACGAGATCGCAGCCGAGTTCGGGATCCCGGTGCTGGCGAGGGTACCATTCCATCCTAGCGACGACGTGTGGGAGAGCGTCGTCTCGAAGGTCGGGAGCTCGCTATGAGGTTCCTCTGCGTCGAATGTGACCGGCAGATGCAGTTCGAGGAGCGACGGCTTCCGGGGGACGGCACGCTCGCGGCGGCGTTTCGATGCCCGACGTGCGGCCGGGTCGTGGCGCTGCTCACGAACCCCATGGAGACCCAGCTGGTCGCCTCTCTGGGCGTGAAAATCGGAGGCACTACCCTCCCGCCGCAGCCGATGGAGACGGTGCGGGGAATGGTGACGACGGGGCGGGACGACGCCTTCGAGGACGGGAAAGGGGAAACGGGAAAGGGGAACGGCTTTTCCCCTGCCTGGTCCCCTGAAGCGCAGGAGCGCTTGGCCCGCGTGCCCGGATTCGTGCGCGGGATGGTCAAGAGGATTTACCTCGACTACGCGAAGGACCGGGGCATCGCCGAGATCACGCCGGCCGTGATGGACACGGCGCGGGGCGAGCTCGGGCTCGAGGGGATGTGAATCTCAGCGAGCGGATGGTGCAGGGGCTCCGGATCGTGATCGACCGCAGCCAGTGCGTCGGGTTCGGGGACTGCGTGAAGGAGGCGCCCGAAGGTTTCAAACTGGACGAGGAGACCGTGGCGGTGTTCGTCGCGCCCGAGTCTGTGGAGCGCGAGCGATTGCTGCGCGCGTGCGACGCCTGCCCCGTGGATGCGATTACCGTCTGGGATTCAGAGGGTAGGCAACTAGTGCCCCCGCTTACTTGACAGCCTGTTTCGTGGCTCCCATACTCGCCCCGCTCTCAAGGGGAGGTGCCGGTGTATCGTGAGATCTTCGTCCCGGTCGACAACTCCACGCATTCAGACTGGGCCGTCGACCGGGCCATCGAGCTGTGCGGCAGGTCCGGCGGTCGCATCACCGGCAACCACGTCTACGCCGCCCGCCTCCACGACGTCCGTTTCCGCCAGCTCGAGACTGGGCTTCCCGCGCGATTCCAGACGCCCGACGAGATCAAGAAGCAGCGCAAGATCCACGACAAACTGATCGAAAAAGGCCTGCAGCTGATCGCCGACAGCTTCCTCGACCAGCTCGGCAAGCGCTGCGAGGCCGCGGGAGTGCGGCTGACGCGCCAGCTGCTCGAGGGCATCAACTACGAAGAGATCGTCAACGAGGTGAACCGCGGCGCCGGCCGGCTCCCGGGGCTGATCGGGTTCGACCCCGACCGCGCCGCGGGCTACGACGGGGGCGCGACGACCCGCTCGGACGTGAAGGTGGGTGAGAACGGGCGGCTCGTCGCTGAAGACGAGGACGCCGCGGCGCGGCTCGCCGGCTCCTCGGGCCGCCAGTACGACCTGCTGGCGATCGGCGCGCACGGGCTTGGCCGTCAGCCGTACTCGCAGCTCGGCGGCGTCGTGTCGCGCGTGCTCCGCGGCATCGCGAAGGACGTGCTCCTGATCCGCGACGACCGGCCATTCGCAAGCGGGCGGTTCCTGGTATGCGTGGACGGGTCGTCGTACGGGTATCGGGCGATGCGGCTGGCGCTCGAGCTCGCCCAGGCGTTCGGCGGGTCGCTGTTCGCGTGCAGCGCGTTCGACGTCGAGTACCACCACGTCGTGTTTCACAACATCAAGGATGTTCTCTCCTATCAAGCGTCCAAAGTCTTCAAGTTCGAGGAGCAGGAGGAGCTGCACAACAACATCATCGACAAGGGCCTCCTCAAGCTGTGCCAGGCGAACCTGAAGCGCGCTCAAGTCATGGCCCAGGAGTTCCCCGACGTCCCCCTCGAGACGCAGATCCTCGTCGGCAAGCCGTTCCAGGTGGTCATGCAGTGGGCCGAGGAGATCAAGCCGTCGCTACTGGTGCTCGCCCGGCACGGCGCGCATCGCATCGAAGGAACGGAGCTCGGGAGCCAGGCCGAGAACCTCCTGCGGCTTGCGCCTTGCAACGTCCTTCTCACGGGGACGACCGGGGTGCGGCCCGAAGACATTCCCTGGATCGAGGAGGACGGCGTCGCGGGGCTCCCCTGGGCGCCGGATGCCGAAGTGCGGATTCTCCGGGTGCCGCCCTTCGCGCAGGGGATCGCGCGGCGCGCGGTCGAGGAGTACGTGCTGGAGCAGATGCACGGAGAGCCGGCGACGGTCACCAACAAGTGGCTCGACGAGGCGATCCGGAAGCTCCTGCCCACGCACATGCAGCTCATCATGGGCATCGGCACGGCGGAGGAGATCGCGCTCGCGGAAGTGAAGGCGCAGGAGCAAATGAAGGCGACGAAGGTGCAGGGCCATGATGCTGACCCCCAGCCCTTTACTCCTGAGGTTGAAGTGAAGTGCCCCGTCACGGGCGCCGTGAGCCGCCGTCCGCGCACCGCCGCCGACCCGATCGTTTGGAGCGAGGAAGCGTGGCAGCGACTGCAGCTCGTACCGCTCATCGCCCGGCCGCTGGCGCGCAACACGGTCGAGCGTTTCGCCAGGGGCCACGAGATTTGGCGCGTGACCACGGGCGTGATGGACGAAAACAAGCAGGCAATGATCGCGGCGGACGAGTTCGACGTCGACACCATGATGGTCATGTTCCAGGAGCTGCGCGCGAAGCAGATCCGCGCCGCAGCAGAAGGACGCGACGGACTGTCGCCGGAGATGCGGGCCTTCATCGAGGACGCCAAGGCGCAAGGGATCACGCGCTGTCCCATTCGGGACATCGAAACGCAGATGGGGAAGTGCCCCGTGGACCTGAAGACCATGAAGCCCGAGGAGGCGAAGGCCGCCATGGAGCGGCTGCTGGCCGAGCAGGCCGGGGACTGACGTGGACTACGTCCCCCACGTGGTCGCGTGGAATCTGACCCGGCGCTGCAACCTCGAGTGCGCGCACTGCTACATCGCGGCGGGCCCGTCCGAGAGCGCCGCCACGGAGCTCGACACGGCCGCGTGTCTCAAGATTATCGATCAGCTGCTCCGCGTGAACCCCGCGCCGCTGCTCATCCTGTCCGGCGGCGAGCCGCTATTGCGGGAGGATCTGACCGAGATCGCGCGCTACGCGTCCGGCAACGGGGCGACCGTGGTAGTGGGAACGAACGGGACGCTGCTCTCCGACGATCGGATCGCGACGCTCAAGCAGGCCGGCGTCCAGGGGTTGGCGGTGAGCGTCGATTCGCTGCGGCCGTCCTACCACGACAACTTCCGCCACGGCCGAGGAGCCCTCGCGGACGTGCAGGCCGCCCTCGCGCGGCTCTCCGCCGCGCGCCTCGATTTCATCGTCCAGACCACGGTCACCAGGGGGAACCGCGCCGAGCTCGAGCGCCTGGTCGACTGGTCGGCCGAGCAGGGTGCCGTGTCCTTCAATTGCTACTTCCTCGTCTCGACCGGGCGCGGAGCGTCACTCACCGATCTGGCGCCGGCGGACTACGAAGCGGTGCTCGCCGATCTGGCCCGGTGGGAGCGGGCGTACCGCGGACGCATGCTGGTTCGCGCGAAGTGCGCCCCGCACTTCATGCGCCACGTGCACCACAGCGACCCCGAGTCTCCGGTTTTGAACTATCAGACGCGCTGCCCCTGCGGCACGCAGTACTGTCGTATCACTCCCGATGGCCAGCTGACCCCCTGCCCCTACCTGCCGGAGGTGGCGGGCGACCTACGCGCGCAGAGCTTCGCAGACATTTGGCGGTCGGCGCCACTGTTCCGGCGGCTGCGGGAGGGGCCGCTGGGCGGCAAGTGCGGGGTCTGCGAGTATCGCGCGCTGTGCGGCGGGTGCCGGGCACGCGCTTTTGCGCTCGAGGGGGACGTGCTCGCCGCCGATCCGTCGTGCGTGTACGAGCCGACCGGCGACACGGCCCTGATCGAGCCGGCGCGCGAGATCGCGTACGGCGACGACTTCCAGCCGGCGCTCGCGTGGAGTCCCGCCGCGCGGGAGCGCGTGGCGCGCATCCCGTCGTTCGTGCGCGGCGTCGTGATGGAGCGCGTCGAAGCCTGGGCGCGCCGCCAGGGACGCCGCGAGGTCACGCCCGAGCTGCTCGCGGAAGTGCGCAGCGCGATGCCGATCGACTTTTCGAAACGACAGCCGTTCTTCATAACCGATGACCTCTAGAACCGACAAGCAGATCCTTCGCTCGCGCGCGTTCCGCGCGCTCGCTCAGGATGACGAGCCGGAGCGCGCCTTTGAAAAGGAAGGAAGAAGAACAGATGGTTTCTCCTCTTTCTCCCTTCACGCAGCGAGCGAGGCTGTCATCCTGAGCGCCGAAGGCGCGAAGGATCTGCTTCGAGGGATCATGAATGACTGATCCTCTTCTTCTGCTGCAGGCGGCGGCGGACACCAGCCGGGCCTACGGCGAGTTCCCGGTGATCGGCGCGCGAGCGTTCGTGTGGATCACGGCCGAGGTGCACCTGATGTTCGCGGCGTTCGTGCTGGGTGTACCGATGTTCGCCGTGGTCACGGAGGCGATCGGCATCTTCGGCGGCGACGAGCGCTACGACCGGCTGAGCAAGGAGTTCACCCGGCTCCTGCTCGTGGCGTACAGCGCCACGGCCATCTGGGGCGCGATGCTGGTGTTTGGCCTCTCGACGCTGTATCCCCGGTTTTGGGCTTACCTCACCACAATATTCGCGCCGTCGATGTGGCTGTACGCCGCGCTGTTCTTCGTCGAGTCGTTCACGCTGTACCTCTATTACTACGGCTGGGACCGCTGGAAGAAGGGACGGGCGAAGCTCGGCCATTGGACGCTCGGCATCCTGCTCAACGTCTGGGGCACGATCGTGATGTTCATCGCGAATGCGTGGCTCACGTACATGATGTCGCCGCCGCGGGACATCACGCCCACCACCGACCCGACCACGATCAAGCTGTGGCACGCCATCGCCAATGCGACCTGGATGCCCATCAACGTGCACCGGGTCATTGCGAACGTCGTGTTCGGCGGCGCCATCGTGGGAGCGTACGCGAGCTACCGCTTCCTCGCGGCGCGCACCGAGGAGGAGCGTGCCCATTACGACTGGATGGGCTACGTCGGGAACTTCATCGCGATGTCGGCCCTCATCGTGCTCCCCTTCGCCGGTTACTGGCTGGGGCGCGAGATCTATCAGTACGACCAGTCGATGGGGATCACCATGATGGGCGGCTTCATGAGCTGGCTGTGGGTGATCCAAGCGTTTCTGATCGCCGTGCTGTTCCTGACGGGGAACTACTACTTGTGGATCGGCATGGGCCGCATCCCCGGCGCCGAGCGGTTCCGGCCCTACACGAAGTACCTCCTGATCGTGCTGGTGCTCGGCGCCATCGTGTGGGGCACGCCCCACACCATGATCGCGGACTCGAAGGAGCTCGCCGCGATGGGCGGCTCGCATCACCCGTTCTTGGGCGCGCTGGGCGTGATGAGCGCCAAGAACACCGCGGTGAACCTGATGATCCTCACCACGTTCCTGTCGTTCCTCCTGTACCGTCGAGCGAACACGCGGCCCGTGGTGCCGTGGGCGCGCGCGGGGACCATCATCCAGGGCGCGATGTTCGCCGTCGCGGCAGGGGTCGTCCTGTTCTACGGTATCCGCGGCTACTTCGTCGAAGCGATCGTGCGCATCGGGTTCAGCGTCTATCAGGTGCTGGCAGTACTCTCGTGCATCGTCTTCGTCACGGTGATCGACATCCTCATGGCGCGCGGCGCCCAATCGCTGGGCGCGATCCGCTGGGGGAGGATGCCGCCCCGGTCGCAGTACGCGCTGTTCATCCTGGCCGTCACGTTCACCTGGCTGATGGGCCTGATGGGGTTCGCGCGCTCCGGGATCCGTCAGTACTGGCACGTGTGGCAGGTGATGCAGGACACGAGCAAGTACGCCGCCACTCCGGCGCTCGGCTACGCCTCGAAGATGATCAGCCTGTGCGTGCTGATCTTCCTCTCGCTCGTCGCGTTCGTGTTCTGGCTGGGCGGGCTCGCCGAGAAATCCACCTTCGTGGCGACGGCGGAAGGCGAGAAGGGGGCCCGGCATGTGGGCCACTAACGCGAAGATCGTCGGGATCGTCCTCGGAACCCTGGCGCTCTATACCCTCATCGCCAACAAAATCCCGCAGGTGCAGTCCGAGGTGCCGCAGGCGCTCACCCTCGGCGCCAACGTCACGCCGGAGCAACTCGTCGCCGCAGGCGAGAAGGTCTACACCGGCATCGGCGGCTGCACCACCTGCCACGGACTCGGCGAGCGTGCGCCGAATCTTCTCACCGACGAAAAGGGCCAGGGGACGATCGGGGCCCGCTGCGGCAAGCGGGAGCCCGGCAAGACCTGCAAGCAATACCTGTACGAGTCGCTCGACAACCCGACCGCGTACGTCGTCTCCGGCTACCAGCCGATCATGCCCGTGATGACGAAGCAGCTCTCGCCCGCGCAGGTCTGGTCCGTGATCGCGTTCCTCGAATCGCAGGGCGGCACGGTCGATGTAACGGCGTCCGATATCCCAACGACCTCCCCAGCCTCCCCGACCTCCCCGACCTCCCCTGGGGGCGGTGGGGGAGCGGGTGGCGCTGCCTTTGCGGGCGGCAGCACCGATCCGAAGGCCATCATCCAGGCCGCCGGGTGCCTCGCCTGCCACAAGCTCGACGGGCAGGGCCAGGTGATCGCGCCCGATCTCACGCATGTCGGCTCGCGGCGCGACGCGGAGTCGATTCGGAGGAAGATCCTCGACCCCGCGTCGTCGGTCACGAAAGGCTACGAGAAGCTCGCGGGGATCATGCCCAAGAGCTTCGGCACCATGATGAGCGCGGCCCAGCTCGAAGCGCTGGTGCAGTATCTGGCGGCGCACAAATGAGCTCCCCCCTTCGCCCCGCGATCCGGCGCTACGCCGAGCACCCGTTCTGGCAGGCGGTGGGGATCCTGCTGCTCGCCTACATCGTGGTGGTGGGGGTGGTGCCGATCCTGCCGGGCAGCGCCATCGTCCCGAAGAGCGTCGTGCTGCAGTACATGATCACGGTGCTCGTCGGCGTGCTCATCTACGTGAGCGACAACGAAGAGCGCTGGCGTCAGTTCAAGGAGCCGATCCAGGCCGTGCTGGTGGAGCCGCGGCTCAAGGTAGTACGCGCCGTCGTGGTCGCAGGAGTGACCGCGCTGGTGGGTCTGGTCGCGTACGGCCAGGTCAAGACGACCGTCGCGGCGCCGCCGAACCTGCGTTCGATCCACCCCGCGCCGCCCGCCGAGATCACCTTCCGGGGCAAGACGATTACGCTCACGGGACTCGAGAACCCGCTGCGGCGCTACCCCGACTCGCTCCCGTCGTACCTCGCCGAGGGGAAACGGGTCTACTACCAGAACTGTCTGCCGTGCCACGGCGACCACCTCGACGGCCAGGGACACTTCGCGCCCGGCTTCAACCCGCTCCCCGCGAACTTCCAGGACAATGGCACGATCGCGCAGCTCACCGAGAGCTTCGTCTTCTGGCGCGTCGCGAAAGGCGGCCCTGGACTGCCGCGCGAGGGTACGCCCTGGAACTCGGCGATGCCGGTATGGGAAGACTTCTTAACGGAGCGGGAGATCTGGTCGGTCATCCTGTTTCTGTACGAGCAGACGGGGTGGACGCCCAGGACCTGGGAGAAAAGCGTGAGCGGTGAGAAGTGAGAGGTGAACGGGGCATGACTAAACGAGCCTTCGCGTGCGTCGTGGTGCTGATCACGGCGGCAAGCACACCGCTGACTGCTCACCTCTCACCCCTCACGCTTCAGGATACGACCCGCGGCAAAGCCGTCTACGTCAAATGGTGCGCCGGTTGCCATGGCGATGGCGGCGCCGGCGACGGCCCCTCGGCGGCGCACATGCTCCCCCGGCCCCGCAACTTTACGGGCGCGATCTACAAGATCCGCAGCACCGCCTCCGGGCAGCTGCCCACCGACGCCGACCTGATGCGGGCGATCGACGAGGGGCTGCCGGGAAGCGCGATGCCGGCGTGGAAGGGACGCCTGTCGGACGGGGAGCGGCGCGACGTGGCGGCGTACATCAAGACATTCTCCTCGTTCTTCGCGGACACGAGCCAGCACGTGGCGGCGCTCAAGTTCTCGAGCGCCCCCGGCGGGGGTACCGATCCGTCGGCGCTCAAGGAAGGGCGCCGGTTCTACGAGGACTCGATTCACTGCAACAAGTGCCACGGCGATGAGGGGCGCGGCGACGGCCCCTCGGCGCCGACGCTCAAGGATGACGCGGGGTTCCCCATCTACGCGGCCGATCTGCACCAGAACTGGCGCTTCCGAGGCGGCGGCACCGTCGAGGACATCTACCGCCGGCTGCGCACGGGGCTCGACGGCACGCCCATGCCGTCGTTCTCGGACCTGATCGAGCAGAAGTTCCTGACCGACGAGCAGTTGTGGCGGCTCGCGCAATACGTGCGTTCGCTCTCGCCGCCGGGAGCGCCCGAGGTGCGAGACGTCATTCATGCCCCGCAGATCGCCGGCACGGTGCCGGTCTCGCCGGACGACTCCGTGTGGGCTCGCGTGAGCCGGTACTGGTTCCCGCTCGTGGGACAGGTGATCCGGAAGGCACGCTGGTTCGCGCCGGCGGTGTCCGGTGTGTGGGTGCAGGCGGTGTACGACAGCAAGACGGTGGCCCTGCGGGTGAGCTGGGACGATCGCACTCAGAGCCCCGACACGGCGTGGCTCAAGTTCGAGCAGCGCATCCTCGAGACCGTTGCCGCCGACGACTCCGCGCCGCCCCTCCAGGCGGAGCCCTGGCCCGACCAGCTGGCGGTGCAATTTCCCCGCCACATCCCCGACGGCATGGAGCGGCCCTACTTCTTGATGGGAAGCGAGACCGACCCGGTGTATCAGTGGCGCTGGACGAGCCGCCCCCGCAAGAGCGTCGCGGGCCTGGCCCGGAGCATCGAGCGGTTCGACACGCTCCCCGGGGCGCTGGCGGGCGAGGCGAGCTTCGATCACGGCGAATGGAGGCTGGTATTCACGCGCGCCCTTGCGACGCCCGATACGGCCAACGAAGTTCAGCTTGAGCCTGGCCGGGCGATTCCGATGGCCTTCTTCGCCTGGGACGGTTCCAGCGGGGAACACGGCTCGCGCATGGCGGTGAGCACCTGGTACTTCCTGGCGCTCGACCGACCGACGCCGCCGGGCGTGTTCATTTCTCCGGTGCTGGCGATGGTCGTCACGCTCGGCCTCGGGCTCGTGGTCGTACGGCGGGCCCAACGGCGCGGCGCGGCGCGTGCAGGGGTATAGCGTGCAGGACTCTCATCGAGGAGGCAGGATGCGGAAGCTTGGAGCGACGGCGGCGACGGGTACGGTGCTGGCGCTGGCCCTCGCGGCGTGGACCCACCAACCCCCGCGACCCGAGCAAGGCGGCGGGACCATCAGCGGCAAGGTAAAGTTTGCCGGCACCAAACCCGCCATGCCGAAGATCGACATGACCGAGGAGCCCAAGTGCAAGGCGAAGTACCAGGGCGTGCCCACCGAAGAGACGGTCGTGGTGAACCCGAACGGCACTCTCGCCAATGTCTTCGTTTACGTGAAGTCCGGGCTCCCGGCGAGCTACACGGCGCCGGCGCCCTCAGGAGACGTCACGCTCGATCAGGACGGGTGTCGCTACCATCCCCACGTGCTCGGCATTCTGGTGGGTCAGAAGCTCGCCATCAAGAACTCCGACGGGATCCTGCACAACATCAAGGCGAAGGGCGTGAAGAACCGACCCTTCAACATCAGCCAGCCGACGAATATGGTGTCGGAGCGCACGTTCACGGCGCCTGAAGTGATGGTGCCGCTCGAGTGCAACGTGCACGGCTGGATGCATGCGTGGCTGGCCGTGCTGCCGCATCCGTTCTCCGGCGTGAGCGGCGCGGACGGGAGCTTCACGCTCAAGGGTCTGCCGCCCGGGACGTACACGATCGAGGCGTGGCATGAGAAGTACGGCACGCAGACCGCCAGCGTGACGGTGGCGGGAAGCGAGACCAAGACGGCGGACTTCAGCTTCGCGGGTAAATGAACTAACCGAGGAGAGCCCGATGCATTGGTGGCTGCCGCTCAAGGCTTCGACATTCACCGGACCGATTGACGGCCTGTTCCTGGCGATCCTGATCATCACCGGCATTGCATTCGTGCTCGTCGAGGTCGGGTTGATCTGGTTCATTGTGAAGTACCGGGCGCGCCCGGGCCGGAAGGCCTTCTACACCCACGGGAATACGCGCGCGGAAGTGATCTGGACGACGATCCCCGCGGTCACCATGGTGGCGCTTGGTCTCATCAGCAACCATTACTGGGTCCAGATGAAAGGGCGCAACAGCATTCCGCCTAACGCCTACCCGATCGGGATCCACGCCAAGCAGTTCGAGTGGCAGATCACCTATCCCGGAGCTGACGGCAAGCTCGGCACCGGGGACGACTTCACGGTGCGCAACCAGCTCCACCTGCCCGTGGGCCGGCCGATCGTGGTGCAGCTCTCGTCCGAAGACGTGATCCATTCGTTTTACGTGCCGCAGTTCCGCGTGAGGCAGGACGTGGTCCCGGGCATGGACATCAAGGCCTGGTTCCAAGCGACCGTTCCCGGGACGTACGAGCTCGGCTGCTCCCAGCTGTGCGGGTTGGGGCACTACCGCATGCGCGCCCAGGTGACCGTGCACACGCAGGAGGACTACGACGCCTGGATGAAGCAGGCTGCTCAGGAGGCTTCGCCATGACGACCGTTGCCGCGACGGCGCACCGGACACCCGCCCATCACGACGACCGGAGCTTCATCCGGAAGTACATCTTCTCCACCGACCATAAGATCATCGGGATCCAGTTCCTGTTCGTCAGCTTGTTCTTCCTGCTGGTCGGCGGGCTCCTGGCGATGCAGATGCGCTGGCAGCTCGGCTTCCCGGGCAAGCCGATGCCGGGTGGCGGGATCCTCCCCGAGACCATGGCGCCGGGGGGCGTGATCCTCCCCGAGTACTACATCCAGCTGGTCACCATGCACGGCACGTTCATGGTGTTCTTCGCCATCATGCCGCTGCTGGTGGGTGTGTTCGCGAACTTCCTGATCCCGCTCAAGATCGGGACGCACGACATGGCGTTCCCGCGCATCAACATGTGGTCGTTCTGGTCGTTCTTCGCGGCCGGGCTCGTGATGCTCTCGAGTCTGTTCGTCCCGGACGGCGCGGCGCGCGCGGGGTGGACCATGTACGCGCCGCTGTCGGCGCGGCACGACTACTCGGGGGCGTCGTTCGGGCAGGAGCTCTGGTCGGTATCGATCATCCTGGTCGGACTGTCCTCCATCTTGGGCTCCTTGAACTACATCACCACGATCATCAATAACCGCGCCCCGGGGATGACGTGGTTCCGCCTGCCCCTGTCGGTGTGGTCGCTGTTCATCACGGCCATTCTGGGCCTCCTGGCCCTGCCGGTGCTGTCGGGCGCGGCGATCATGCTGCTGTTCGATCAGATCATCGGCACGCACTTCTTCGATCCGGCGGCCGGCGGGCAGGCGCTCCTGTGGCAGCACCTGTTCTGGTTCTTCGGACACCCCGAGGTCTACATCCTGATCCTGCCGGCGATGGGGATGGTGTCCGATATCATCTCCAACGGCAGCCGTAAGCCGATCTTCGGCTATCACTCGATGGTATTCGCGATCGTGGCGATCGCGTTCCTCGGCTGGATCGTGTGGGGCCACCACATGTTCGTGAGCGGGATGAACCCCACGCTCGGGTCGTCCTTTATGGTGTCCACGCTCGTGATCGCCGTCCCCTCGGCGGTGAAGGTATTCAATTGGATGGGAACGATGTGGCGGGGCAACATCCGCTTCCACGTGCCGATGCTGCACGCCGTGGCGTTCGTCGCGATGTTCGCGATCGGCGGGTTGTCGGGGATCTTCATGGCCGCGACGCCGGTGGACATGCAAATCCACGACACCTATTTCATCGTGGCCCACCTGCACTACGTGCTGTTCGGCGGCAGCCTGTTCGCCCTGTTCGGCGCGATCGTCTATTGGTATCCGAAAATGTTTGGCCGGATGATGAGCGAGCCGTGGGGCAAGGTGCACTTCTGGCTCACATTCATCTTCTATAATTGCACCTTCTTCCCGATGCACATCACGGGAATGGCCGGGGAGATGCGACGGCTGTACGACCCGAACCAGTACACCTTCTTGCAGCCCTACCAGCCGATGAGGGTGTTCATCTCGATCAGCGCGTTCCTCCTGTTCGCGACCCAGTTGATCTTCTTCGTGAACTTCTGGTGGAGCCTCTTCAAGGGAAAGAAGGCGTCCCAGAACCCGTGGCACGACAACGGACTCGAGTGGTCGCTGCCGAGCCCCGCGCCGCACGGCAATTGGGAGACGGTGCCGACGGTGTACCGGGGTCCCTACGAGTTCAGCTCGCCGCAGGCGGCCGAGGACTACCTGCCCCAGTACATCAAGCTGCCCACCGACCGTGAGCCGGCCCGCGCGCCGGTCGCCGGCCACTGACCGAGGGAGAGGGGACGACCGATGACGCACGCAGCCGCCACCGTCGATCAGATGCTGCCCCCGTACCCGGCCGAGCGGGGGCTCGACGTCTACAACAAGAAGCTCGGGATGTGGGTGTTCCTCGCTTCGGAGGTCATGTTCTTCGCAGCCCTGATCGGGACCTACGTCATCCTCCGGTTCGGGGCCACGGGCGAGTGGGCCAAGCCGGGCATCGTGCTGAACATCAAGATCACCGCCTTCAACACGTTCCTGCTGATCTGCTCGAGCGTGTCGATGGTCAAAGCGTACGCGGCGATCCAGGACGGCGACCCGAAGAAGATGCGCTTCTGGCTGCTGATGACCATTCTGGGCGGCGCCACGTTCGTCGGCATCCAGGTCTACGAGTACATCCATCTGGTCGAGCACGGCTTCGTGCCGAGCGGCGTGCGGGAGGGGAGCGAGCTGGCGGAGCTGGTGGCGAAGGGGACGCTGCCCGCGGCCACGATGGGCCTGTACGGCTCCACGTTCTTCACGATGACGGGCTTCCACGGCTTCCACGTCACGTGCGGCGTCATCTCGATGACGTACCTGTACTTGACGAAGGCGCTGCCGGGCAAGTACTCCAAGCAAGACTACGGGGGCATCGAAACGGTCGGCCTGTACTGGCACTTCGTCGACCTGGTGTGGATCATCCTGTTCACCATCGTCTACCTGATCTGAGGGGCTATGGAGACCGCACACAAGCGTCCCAACTACATCCTCATCTGGGTGTATCTCGCGGTCCTCACGGCCGCCGAGCTGGCGCTCGCCTTCGAGCTGCCGATCTCGCGCAACCTGAAGCTTTTGTTGCTCCTGTTCCTGGCGGTGTGGAAGGCGGCGCTGGTCGGGCTGTTCTTCATGCATCTGAAATTCGAGCGCTGGAACCTGCGGATCATGGCGATCATTCCGCTGCCGCTCGCCGTGATCTTCATCCTGGCGGGGATGTCGGAGCACATCTGGTAGCGTACCTCGAGCTCACGAAGCCGCGCATTACGCAGCTGGTGCTGCTCACCGCCGCGGCGGGATTTTATCTCGGCTCGCGCGACGGGGTGGACGTCGGGCTGCTGGTGCGGACGCTGATCGGGGTGGCGCTGGTGGCGGCGGGGACCAACGCCTTCAACCAGGTGCGCGAGCGCGACGTCGACGCGCGCATGCGGCGCACCGAGCGGCGGCCGCTGCCCTCGGGGCGCCTCACCCCGCGCGCCGCGGCGCTGTTCGCCGGCGTCATCTCGGTCGCCGGCGTCCTGTACCTGGCGCTCGAAGTGAACCTGCTCACCGCCGGGCTCGCCGCGCTGACCCTCGCGAGCTACGTGCTGCTCTACACCCCGCTCAAGCGGAAGACGAGCCTCAACACGCTGATCGGGGCGGTGCCGGGCGCACTTCCCATCGTGGGGGGATGGACCGCGGCCGGGGGCGCGATCGGACCGGCCGTCGCAGCGCTGTTTTGGATCCTGTTCCTGTGGCAGCTGCCCCATTTCCTGGCCCTCGCGTGGATCTATCGGGAGGACTACCGACGAGGCGGCCTCGCGATGCTGTCGGTCTCGGACCCCGACGGGCGTCACACCGGTCGCATGGCCCTGCTCTACGCCATGGCGCTCGTGCCGGTGAGCCTCTTGCCGACCCTCCTGGGCGTGACGGGTGCACTGTATTTCTTCGGTGCGCTCGCGCTCGGCCTCGCGTACGCGGGCGTGTCGGGTACGATGACCCGGGCCGCCACCACGGCGCGCGCATGGCGCGTGTTCCTGGTCTCGATCGTCTACCTCCCGGCGCTGCTCACGCTCATGGTGCTGGACAAGGTCGTGTGATCCCCTTTCACCGCCTGCTGATCGCGACCGCGATCGCCTTCTGCGCGGGGTTCGCGGTGTGGGCGGGCTGGAGCTACCGGCAGTCGGGTGAGGCACTGATGCTGATGACGGGTCTCGCGTTCGCGGTCGCCGCCGTGGCGCTCGCGTATTACCTGCGACACTTGAACCGGTTCCTCGGCCGATGATCCTTCCCGCCGTGCTGGTGCTGCTGCACGGGGACGACCCCGCACTGGAGCTGGTCTACTTTTGGGCCGCCGTGCTGCTGGCGCTTACGCCGGTGATCATCTTCGGGACGATCGGCGTCCTGGTGGTGAAGAAGATCCTCAGGGAGCAGCGCGGAACTCGGAACGCGGAACGCGGAACAGAGGGGCCGGCCTGACGTTCCGCGTTCCCACTTCCGCGTTCCGCGTTAGATTCCTCGCATGAGTTCCAAGCCCGCCGAGAAACGTCAAGTCGTCCGCTTCGCTTTCTACAAGCTCGACAGCGCGTGGCGGCGGCTGTCCGGCGAGCGCCAGGCAAGCTCGAAGATCGAGTTCGGTCAGATCATCGAGAGCTTCGCCGGCCGGCTGCTGCTCCGCCCCTACGGCCTGGTCGGGATCCGGGGTGACTGCGACTTCCTTCTCTGGCAGGTGGCCGAGAACCTCGACGCGCTGGTGGCCCTGCAGACCGCGCTCAATCGCACCGATCTGGGCGCGTATCTCGCGAGCCCCTACAGCTACGTCGCGATGACCCGGCGCTCGATCTACGAGTTCCCGGAGGACCCGAGCCAGCCGTCGCGCCTCGTCATCCGGCCGAGTGAGGCGCGCTACCTCTTCGTGTACCCGTTCGTCAAGACGAGGGCGTGGTACATGCTCCCGAAGCCCGAGCGCCAGACCATGATGGACGAGCACGTGCGGGTCGGGAGGAAGTACCCGTCCATCCGCCTGAACACCACGTATTCCTACGGGCTCGACGACCAGGAGTTCATCGTGGCGTTCGAGGGCGACAATCCGGCCGACTTCCTCGACCTGGTGATGGAGCTGCGGGAGAGCCAGGCATCCTCGTATACGCTGCGGGACACGCCCACCTTCACGTGCGTGCAGATGTCGCTCTGGGACATGCTCGACACGTTGGGGGGCGCGGGAGCCGCGCAGGCGGCCTCCCGCCGGCCCACGCGGGCCGATGGCTACACACCCGTGGCGGCGCTCGCCGATCTGCCGGACGGGACGAGCCGCCGGGTGTATGTGGGCGGCGACGCGGTGGCGCTCTTCAATGTGCGGGGGACAGTGTACGCCATCGCGAACCGCTGTACCCACGCACGCGCGAGTCTCTCGGAGGGGACCGTCGATCCCGTGCGCTGCACCGTCACCTGCCCCTGGCACGAGGGCGTGTTCTCGCTCGAGACGGGCCAGGTCTTGGGGGGTCCCCCGTCGCTCCCGATCGTTGCCTACCGAGTGAAGCTCGAGGGGGATACGGTCCTGATCGCCCCCCCACCCGCCCCCGCTCCAGCCGAGGCGCGCGAGCCGACGGTTGCCCCGCACTCCTGACGACAGCCGTTTCCTGAAGGCCTGTCGCTCCGAGCCCACCGACGTCACGCCGGTGTGGTTCATGCGCCAGGCCGGTCGCTACCTGCCGGAGTACCGCGCGCTGCGGCAGCGGTACTCGCTGCTCGAGCTGTGCCACAAGCCCGAGTTGGCCGCGCAGGTCACGCTGCAGCCGGTCGAGCGCCTGGGCGTCGACGCCGCCATCCTGTTCGCCGACATCCTGCTGCCGTTCGAGCCGCTGGGACTGGGGCTCTCCTTCGCGGCGGGGGAAGGGCCGCAGATCACGCGACCGATCCGGGAGGCGGGCCAGGTGCTCGAGCTGCCACCGGTGGATCCCGCGACCGACCTCGCGTACGTGATGGAGGCGGCGCGGGCCGCGGCCGAGGCGCTACCTCCGCACGTGCCGCTCATCGGGTTCGCGGGAGCGCCGTTCACGCTGGCGAGCTATGCGATCGAGGGCGGCGCGACACGCACCTTCACGCTGACCAAGCGCTTCATGTACAGCGAGCCGCGCGCCTGGCACGAGCTGATGCAGCGGTTCGCCGAGCTCGTGGGCGGCTACCTCGCGGCCCAGGCCCGCGCCGGCGCCGGGGCGCTGCAGCTGTTCGACAGCTGGGTCGGCTGCCTGTCGCCGGCCGACTACGCCACATACGTGTTTCCGCACAGCCAGCGCGCACTCGAGCTCGCGGGCGCGAGCGGCGTGCCGGTGATCCACTTCGGGACGGACACGGCCACGCTGCTCGTGGATTTCGCGCGGGCGGGCGGCGACGTGATAGGCGTCGACTGGCGCGTCCCGATCGACGTCGCGTGGGAGCGGATCGGGATGTCTCCTTCCCGCGCCATTCAGGGCAACCTCGATCCCGTCGCGCTGCTGGCGCCGCGGCCGGAGCTCGAGCGTCAGGTGCGGGACGTGCTCGCCCGCGCCGCCGGGAGGCCCGGGCACATCTTCAACCTGGGGCACGGCGTTCTCCCCGAGACGCCCGTCGAGGCCCTGCAGGCGGTCGTGGAGTGGGTGCATGGCGGCTGAGCGCATCGCCGTGCTGCTGATGGCGTACGGCGGCCCGGAAAACCTCGACGAGGTCGAGCCGTACCTCCGGGACGTGCGGGGCGGCCGGCCCACCGCGCCCGAGTTCGTGGAGGAGATCAGGCAGCGCTACGCGCGGATCGGCGGCCGCTCGCCGATTCGGGAGCTCACCGAGGCGCAGGCGGCGGGCGTGCGCCGGGCGCTGGACGAGCGGTTCGCGGTCTACGTCGGCATGCGTCACTGGCATCCCTACATCCGCGATGTGGTCGAGGACATCGTCGCGCACGGCCACCGGCGCCTGGTGGGGCTCGTGCTCGCGCCGCACTACTCGGCGATGTCCGTCGGGGCCTACGAGAAGCAGCTAGTCGAGGCCGCCGCCGGCAGGCTCGAGCCGGCGCTGGTGCGGAGCTGGGGTGACCACCCCAAGTTCCTCGACGCCGTGGCCGGACGGGTCGCTCGGGCGCTGGAGCGGTTCCCGACGCCCGGATCGGTCCAGGTCCTGTTCACGGCCCATAGCCTGCCCGAGCGGATCCTCGCGACCGGCGATCCCTACCCCGACGACCTGCGGGCGAGCGCCGCGGCGGTCGCCAAGCGAGTCGGGCTCGCGAGCTGGCGGCTCGCCTTTCAGAGCGCCGGGGCCACGCCCGAACCCTGGCTCGGACCCGAGGCGGGTGCGGTCATGACCGAGCTCGCGGGCCAGGGGCATCGGGCGTTCCTGATCGTGCCTATCGGGTTCGTGTGTGACCACGTCGAGGTGCTGTTCGACGTCGACGTGGTGTATCGCAAGCTCGCCGGGCGGCTCGGCGTCCGGCTCGAGCGCACGACGTCCTTGAACGACGATCCGCTGCTCGTGGGCGCGCTCGCGGAGATCGCGCGCAACACGGCGACGGGGCGTGGCTGGACATGACGGTGGCTGTCGTGGGTGCCGGGCTGGCGGGCCTGTCCGCCGGCTGGGAGCTGAATCATGCGGGGGCCGACGTGGTCGTGCTCGACGCGGGACGGCAACCCGGCGGGATGATCGTCACCGAGCGGCGTGACGGGTTCATCGTGGAAGGCGGGCCCGACGGCTTCCTCGCCGCCGAGCCGGACATTCAGGAGCTGGCGCGCGAGGTCGGCATCGGGGAGCGGCTGGTGGACCAGGTCGCGCGCGGAGCGACCGTGTGGACGGGACGGCGGCTCGAGCCGCTGGCGGTGGGCCGGGCGGCGGAGGTGCTCGGCATCCAGGGACGCTGGGACGTAGGGGCGCAGCATGCTGCGCCCCTACATGGCGGGTTCACGACTTTCACCACGGGGATGGCCGACGTGGTGGAAGCGCTCGTCACGTGCCTCGGGCCCCGACTCCGCACGACACAGGGCGTCACGGCGGTCGCGCCCTCGGCGCGTGGCTGGCGCCTCTCGTTCACCGGCGGCTCGTCGCTCGATGCGGAGGGAGTCATCCTCGCGGTGCCGGCCTGGGTGGCGGCACGCCTGCTCGCCGGCCTGGGCGTGTCGGCGGCGCGCTCGCTCGACACGGTCGTCTACGCTCCGAGCGTCACCGTGTCGCTCGCCTATCGGGCCGACCAGGTGCCGCAAACGCTCGAGGGGGCGGGCTTCGTTGCGGCGCCGGATTCGGGCAGCGCCGTGCGTGCTTGCACGTACGCGTGGCGGAAGTACCCGAACCGGGCGCCGGACGGTTATGCCCTGCTGCGCGCGTTCCTCGGACCCGTGGACGGCGATCTCGGCGCGATCGCGCACGCCGAGCTCGCCGCCATCCTGGGTATCGAGAGGACGCCTGTCTGGAGCCGCGCCTTCCACTGGCCGCGGGGGCTGCCGCGCTATCCTCGCGGGCACGCCGAGCGGGTGGCGGCGGTCCGGGAGCGGCTCGCCCGACTCGCGCCCCTCGCGATCGCGGGAGCCGGCTTCGATGGTGCGGGGGTGTCGGCGTGCGTGAGGTCGGGGCGGGCGGCGGGGAGACGGGTGCTTGAACGCGTGAGCGGTTAGCGGTGAGCGGTGGTGACGCTTTCCCGCTCACCGCTTACTGCTCACACCGTCAGCAACTCTTTCGCCTGTCGCACCACGTTCTCCACCGTCAACCCAAGCTCCTGATAGATCCGCTGGTACGGCGCCGATGCCCCGAACCGCTCGATGCCCAGCACCGCCCCGTGGTCCCCGATCCAGCGGTACCACGGCTGCGGCGCGGCGGCTTCGACGGCGAGCCGCGCAGCCACCGTGGGCGGCAGCACTGCATCGCGGTACTCCTGGGGCTGCCGCGCGAACAGCTCCATCGACGGCACGCTCACGACGCGCGCGGCGATCCCCTCGGCGGTGAGGCGCTCGTACGCACCGAGCGCGAGCTCGACTTCCGACCCGCTCGCCAGGAGGACGATCGCCGGCTTCGCACCTCGGGCCTCCGCGAGCACGTAGCCGCCGAGCCGCAGCCCGTTCGCGGGGGCGTATGTCGCGCGGTCGATGACCGGGACCTTCTGACGAGTCAGCACCAGCGCGACCGGGCTGCTCTGGGACAGGATCGCCAGGCGACACGCTTCCACGGTCTCGGTCGCGTCCGCCGGGCGGATGACGACGAGATTGGGGATGGCGCGCAGGGCGGCGAGCTGCTCGATCGGCTGATGCGTAGGGCCGTCCTCGCCGAGGCCGATGGAGTCGTGTGTGAAGACGTAGATCACCGGCAGGCCGCACAGCGCCGCGAGGCGGATGGGCGGCCGCATGTAGTCGGAGAAAATGAGGAACGTCGATCCGACGGGCCGCACGCCTCCGTGCAGGGCGAGGCCGTTCAGGATCGCCCCCATGCCGTGCTCGCGCACGCCGAAATGGACGTTGCGGGCGCCCCAGGTGCCCGCCGCGACGTCGCCCCCGTTCTTGAAGACCACGTTCGTCGAGTTCGCGAGATCCGCCGACCCGCCGATGAGCTCGGGGAGCTTCGGCGCGATGACGTTCAGCACCCTTCCCGCCGCGACGCGCGTCGCCTGGGCCTCGCCGGGTGCAAACGTCGGGAGGGCCTCGTCCCAGCCGTCGGCCAGGCGGCCGGCGAGCCGGCGCTCGAGCTCCGCCGCGAGCGCCGGGTACGCCTGCCGGTACGCGTCATATTTCTTCGTCCACTCGGCTTCGAGGCGGGCACCGCGCTCGCGAGCGAGCCGCCAGTGCGCGAGCGCTTCCGCAGGGACGTAAAACGGCTCGAGGCTGGGCCAGCCGAGCCGCTGCTTCGTGAGCTTCACCTCGTCCTCGCCGAGCGGGGCGCCGTGGGCCTCGGGCGTGTCCTGCTTGTGCGGGCTGCCGTACGCGATGTGGGTGCGCGCGATGACCAGCGACGGCCGGTCCGCGACGCGCCGGGCCGCGGCGAGCGCCGCGTCGAGCGCACCGAGGTCGTTGCCGTCCGCCACGCGCTCCACGTGCCAGCCGTAGCTCTCGAACCGCTTGGCCGTATCGTCCGAGAACGTGAGATCGGTCTTCCCGTCAATAGTGATGCGGTTGTCGTCGTAGATCCCGATCAGCCGGCCGAGCTTCAGATGACCGGCGAGCGAGCAGGCCTCGTGCGAGACGCCCTCCATCAGGTCGCCGTCGGACGCGAGGAAATAGGTGCAATGGTCGACGATGGTATGGCCCGGCCGGTTGAACAGCTGAGCGAGGTGGGCCTCCGCGAGCGCCATTCCCACGGCGTTCCCGACGCCCTGACCGAGCGGGCCGGTCGTGGCCTCGACGCCGGGAGTGAGTCCGTGTTCTGAGTGGCCCGGCGTCCGGCTTCCCCACTGGCGGAACTGCTTGATGTCGTCGAGCGACAGGTCGTAGCCGGTGAGGTAGAGCGCCGCGTAGAGCAACATGCAGGCGTGTCCCGCCGACAGCACGAAGCGGTCGCGTCCGAGCCAGTCGGGGTTCGCGGGATTGTACCGCAGATGCCGCTGCCACAGCACATACGCGACCGGCGCGAGGGCCATCGCGGTCCCGGGGTGACCCGAATCGGCTTGCTGCACCGCGTCCATCGCGAGGGCGCGGACGGTGTCGATGCACAGCTGATCGAGTGATGCAGCGCGGGCAGTGGGCGGAGGGGGGGCGGCGCCGCTCACGGGTTTCGTCACAACAGGCCGGACTTGGCGGCCCGCCACAGGCTGACGAGCCGGTCGAAGCCGCTCACGAGCACGTCGACCTGCTGCGGGCTCGGGGTCGCCTTGGCGGCGGTCTTGAGCTCCTCGCAGATGCGCGGCATCTCCTTGCGTCCCTGCTTCGCGGCTTCGGCAGCGATCTGGTCCAGGATGGCGACGATCTTGTGGCGCGCCGGCTCGTCCTTGGGCACCTGCCACAGATAATCGGCAAGCTCCTTGCCCTCGGTGCAGAGCTTGCCGAGGCCGTCCATGAGCGGCGGCTGCGCGCGGCGCGGCGGTTTGGGATCGTGCATGGCGAGTTCCAATTATACCAAGAAAGGTGCTTCGAGGAACGGTTGCCGGGAGTCCGGGGTGCCCGTAGCTTGCGGTCTCCCATGGAACAACCCTCGCTGCTCGAGCGGCTGCGCGCCTTCAACCAGTGGACCAAAGGGTGGGCCGGCTCGATCGCCGTGGCGGTCGGCATTTGGATCGTGCTGCGCTCCTACCTGATCGAAGCGTTCCGCATCCCGTCGGCGAGCATGGAGAACACGCTGCTCGTCGGCGACTTCCTGTTCGTGAACAAGGCGATTTACGGCGGCGAGCTCGAGCTCCCACTCACCGGGATCCGCTGCTGCCGCGTGCCGGGCTACGCGGAGCCCCTGCGCGACGGGATCGTGGTGTTCCGCTCGGTCGAAGACTCGACGCCCAACCTGAACATCGTGAAGCGCGTGATCGGTGGGCCCACGGATACGCTCCAGATGACGCACGACACGGTCTACCGCAACGGCAAACGGCTCGACGAGCCGTACGCCCTCCATCTGGGGTCTCACACCGACGATCCCCTGCAACTCCGCAAGATCCGGGCGTTGCAGCTGCCGTATTACGTCGGGCGCGACACGGCCCGCTACCACCCGACGACTCACGACTGGGGCCCGATCGCGATTCCGCCGGGGCATTTCTGGGTGATGGGGGACAACCGCGACGAGTCCTACGACAGCCGGTTCTGGGGCTTCCTGCCGCGGGCGCACATCGTGGGCAAGCCCCTGATCATCTATCTCAGCGTCGCCACCGATCCGCTGCGAATCCGCTGGAACCGGATGTTGCGTCGCCCGACGTAAGGCCGGACGCACAGCATCCCCTTGTCCCTTGACGGGCCCTCCTCGCGTGGTTAAGAACCAACCCGCGTTGTCAGCCCTAGGACTGGAGTACATGACGTCGCTCGTGAGTCTCACGCGAGCCGTGGCGCTCGCCGGACTCTGCAGTACATGGGGGTTGGCGGGTGCGGCCCAGCAGCGGGACACGACGGCCCCCCCCCGGCCGCAAGACAGCCTCAGGGTCTACACGCTGCCGCCCGCGGTGGTCTCCGTCACCCGGGCCAACCCGCCGATCAACCGGATCCCCCAGGCCGTCCAGCTCCTGGACAAGACCGAGATCAGCCGGGCCCGGCCCACGTGGGGCCTGGACGAGGCGCTGGCGACGGTCCCGGGCGTGTACGCGGCCAACCGGTACAACTTTTCGCTGGATCAGCGGATCTCGATCCGCGGGTTCGGGGCCCGCTCCGCCTTCGCGGTGCGCGGGATCAAGGTGCTGGTGGACGGGATCCCGCAGACGCTCCCCGACGGCCAGGGCCAGCTCACCAACCTCGAGCTCGGCGCCGCCGATCGGATCGAGATCCTGCGCGGGTCGGCGTCGGCGCTGTTCGGCAACGCCTCGGGCGGCGTGATCAGCATCTGGACCGACCCGACCGCTCCGCAGAGCATCCGCCAGGACTTGCGGGTCCTGTTCGGCACCTTCGACCGCGACCTGAATCGCACCTGGAGCAAGTGGCAGTCGAGCACGGCGTTCCGCGTCGGCTCGGGCAGCGGGCTCGTCACCGTCTCGCGGCTCGACTACACCGGCCGACGGCAGCATTCGGACGCCGATTTCCGCAACGTGAATTCCCGCTGGCATTTCCCGCTCGCCAAGGGCTGGTCCCTTGCGGCGACGGCGGACCTCGGGTGGGATCCGCGCGCCGACAACCCGGGCGCGCTCACCGCCGCCGAGATGGCCCGGAACCCGGACTCCGCGGCGGCGATCAACATCACCCGGGTCGCCGGGAAGGACGTCACGCAGGGACAGGGCGGCGTGACCGTTCGGCGCGAATTCGCCGGAGGGGGCGAGGCGTCGCTGACGGTCTTCGGCATTGCGCGCAGCCTTAAGAACCCCACCACGTTCGCGTACATCGATCTCGACCGGTTCGATTACGGCACTCGCGTCGCGGTCAGCCGGCCCCTCCCGCTGGGATCCCTCGAGCACCGGCTGACGGCGGGCATCGACTTTCAGCGCCAGCGCGACGACCGCAAGAACTTCCGGAACAACGCGGGCCAGGTCGACACGACCGTGCGCACCCTCGACCAGCTCGAGCACGTCACCGAAGTCGGGCCGTTCGTGCAGAGCGCCTTGCAGGTTACGCCGCATGTCTCGGTCACCGGCGGGCTCCGCTACGATTGGGTCAATTTCCGGGCGGACGATCGACTGGTCACCGCGAGCAACCCCGACGACTCTGGAAGCCGGCTGATGCGCGCGTTGTCCGGGTCGGTCGGAGTCGCCGTCACGCCGTCCGACGCCGTCACGGTGTACGGAAACGTCGGGACCTCGTTCGAGACGCCGACGACGACCGAGCTCACCAACCGGCCGAGCGGCGCCGGCGGCTTCAACCCGACCCTCGAGCCTCAGAAGGCCACGAACTACGAGGTCGGGGTGCGGGGCGACGTCGCGGGACGGCTGAACTACTCGCTGGCCCTGTACCACGCCGCCGTGCGCGGAGAGCTCATTCCGTTCCCGGTGCCCGCCGACACGAACGGCCGGGTCTTCTTCCAGAACGCGGGGACGTCCCGCCACCGCGGCGTCGAGCTCGGCACCGAGCTCGAGATCGCGTCCGGGCTGAACCTGACCACGACCTGGACCTATTCCGACTTCCGCTATACGGACTACGCGATCGGGACACGCGTGCTCGACGGCCGTCCCCTTCCCGGCATCCCGCAGCACTGGCTCCACTTCGTGCTAAAGGCACGACCGGCGTTCGCGCGCGGCGGCTGGCTGGAGGTCGAAGAGACCCACTCCTCCGGCTATGTCGTCAACGACACGCTCGACACGGCCACGAGCCCCTGGTGGACGACCAACGTGCGCCTCGGTTGGGATGGGACGGTGAGGAGTCTGCGGGTCCGTCCGTTCATCGGCTTCAACAACGTGTGGAATCGCTTCTACGTCGCGTCGGTGGTTATCAACGCGGCGAATGGGCGCTATTATGAGCCGGCTCCGGGCCGGAACGTGTATCTGGGGTTCTCACTGGGTGCTGGGGAATAGTCGTCGACCTTCAACGGAGGTGGGTATGATGCATTGGGCTCGATGGTCCGCGACCGGAGCGGTCGCGGCGCTCGTCGCGGCACCGCTGTGCGGGCAGGGGTCGGGGGGGGCCGCGGACCTGGCCGCTCCACCGCATGCCGTCGTGACGAACGACATGCTGACGAACGCCGCGGCCAGCGGCGACTGGCTGATGTACGGCCATAACTACTGGAACAACCGCTTCTCTCCCTTGAAGATCATCAACACGACGAACGTCAAGAATCTCGTTCCGCGGGCCGTTTACACCCACGGGTCGAGCACGTTGGGCAGCTTCGAGACCACGCCGATCGTCGTGGCCGGGGTCATGTACATCACCTCGCCCGCGACGCCCAACAACATCGTGCGCGCGTTCAATTTGCGGACGCAGAAAATGTTGTGGGAGTACACGCATAAGAACGACCCGGTCGCGACGGCTTGCTGCGGACCCAACAACCGCGGCGTCGCCGTCTCGGGCGGGTCGGTGTTCCTCGGCACGCTCGACGACAACCTCGTCGCGCTCGACGCGACGACCGGCAAAGTGAAGTGGGAAGTGAAGGTGGGCGACGGCCCCGCCGCCGGATACACCGAGACCATGGCCCCGCTGGTGATCGGCGACAACGTGATCATCGGGACCTCGGGCGCCGAGTACGGCATCCGAGGCTACGTGAAGGCTTTCAACGCGGCGAGCGGCGCGGCGGTCTGGACCTGGTACTCGCTCCCCGATCCGCAGCACGGTGGTTGGTGGGGCAAGTGGTCGAAGACCACGGGTGAGGGCGATGACCTGAAGCGCGACATCGCCAAAGAGAAGGCCGACTCCGCCAAGTATGCCGACGCCTGGAAGACCGGCGGCGGCTCGATGTGGATGACGCCGGCGTACGACGACGCCACCAAGACGCTGTTCGTCGCGATCGGCAACCCGTCGCCCGACCTGGACGGCTCGATCCGCCCGGGCGACAACCTGTGGACCGAGAGCATCGTGGCGATCAACGCCACGAACGGCGAGTTCAAGTGGGGCTATCAGGAAGTGCCGCACGACGTGTGGGACCTGGATGCGGTGAGTCCCCCGGTGATCGCGATGGTCGGCGGCAAGAAGGCGGTCGTGGAAGCGGGCAAGACCGGCTTCGTCTACGTCCTCGATGCGGCGAGCGGCAAACTGATCCGCCGCTCGGCGGCGTTCGTGCCGCAGCAGAACATGTACACGCAGCCGACGGCCGACGGCGTGTTCATGCTGCCGGGGGCGAACGGCGGCCAGGAATGGTCGCCCATCGCGGTGCATCCCGACCTGGCGTACGCGTACACCGTGGGCCTGCATCAGCCGATGCATTACAAGGTCCACTACGCGCCCTGGGAGAACGGCCGCCTGTGGCTGGGCAGCGCGTTCATCCGGGTGCCGGACGACAAGGGCGGCTATTCGGGTGAGTACGGCAACGTCAACGCGATCGACCTGAACACCGGTAAGGTCGCGTGGACGGTGAAGACCGAGCTGCCGATGATGGGCGGCGCGACCGCCACCGCCGGCAACCTGGTGTTCACCGGTGAGGGGAACGGCTGGTTCAAGGCCTACGACGCCAAGACCGGTGCGGTCCTGTGGAAGTTCTACTGCGGCGCCGGCGTCAACGCCGCGCCTTCGGTGTTCGAGCTCGATGGCGAGGAATTCGTCGCGGTCGCGGCGGGCGGGAACTTCCAGATCAGCTATCCGCTGGGTAACTCGGTCTTCGTCTTCGGGCTTCCTAAGGCGGGGATGTAAAGACGTGAGTCGGGAGCCGGCGCACGGTGCTCTTCATCGTGCGCCGGCTCTGACGTTTAACGGTTCTCTGAGGGAGGTTGTGCGAGAGTGTGGAGCAGCTCGCTGACCTCTTCCCACGTGGCGGCCGGCAGCACGTCATCGTCGGACTCGACCACGTAGGCGACGTCGTAGCTGCAGTACGCCGAAGTCACACCGCGCCGCTGGGCGCACTCCAGAAGGTGGTACACGACCCCCTGGCGGAGGAGCCAGACCGCCGAGTCGCCCACAGCGGGGTGCGGCAGGTCGCCGACCTTGAAGTAGAAGACCGGCCATGTCTCAGTGCCCCGGCGCAACGTCGCCTGGTACGCCTTGGGGATGTCGGAACAGCCGTACAGGACGTGGCGCAAGATGCCGCAGGGCTCTTCGTAGCGCCAATCGCGCTCGGTCTTGGCGAGCGTGGCAGTCACTACGAGATCTGCGCCGGCGAGGCGCCGGGCGAGCGGCCGCTCCCCTGCCGCAACAAGCGGGACGCGCGCGAGCGCTGCCTTGTGGGAGTGTAGGCACCCTGCGCCGGCCAGGAGCAGCACGAACATCGCGCCGCGCACCAACCGGTACAGCCCCAGAGCCAGCAACCACTCAACGAAGTGGCCGAAACCCTTGAAGCTGGACTTGGAGTACATGCAAGTGCATCCTCGTACGCTGCGCCTACCCTCTCGGACTGGAGCGCCGTCTCACAGCGGGCTCTCCACCGGCGGCCCAAACGGGCTGCAGTTTCGGTTCTCGCAAGGAGGATGCCAGACACATCAGGGGCCCTCCGAGGGTGGCACGGCAAAGCTGAGGCGCCTACGTGCCATGCCTGTCGCTCATGCGCCACAATGCACGGTCTTCAAGCTCTTCCGCCTCGCCGGAGGGCGTGGTAGCTTCGCCACGGTGAAGTCGTTCTCGGTCGCATGTATCGTGGCCGTGGCGGTGGGCGCGGCGTCACCGGTGGCGGTTCGCGCACAGGGCGATGCGGCCGCGCCCGCTCCGGCGGTCGATCCGTCGTGGTTACAGGTGGATACCGTGACCAAGACAGCCACCTTCCAGCTGGTGGCGGGCCTCACGGGTCTCAACGGTGCGCTCAACTTCAACGGGTTCCGGGACGGGGAGCTGACGCTCACGGTGCCCCTGGGGTGGGCAGTCGTGATGCACTTCCGGAATCACGACGGCATGCTCCCGCATTCCGCGGAGATCATCCCGGCCACCCATCCCCTTCCCACGGGGCCAGTTGCGCCCGCCTTTCCTCGCGCGTTCACGCTCCGGCTGGACCAGGGGCTCATCTCGGAACAGACCGATGACATACGCTTTATTGCGGACAAGGGGGGTTCCTATCTAATATTTTGCGGGGTTCCGGGCCATGGGGCGGCCGGCATGTGGGTTCGCTTCGAGGTTTCGGGCTCAGTTCGCAAGCCGTCGTTGGCGGCCACTCCTGCGGGGAAACCCTGACCTCGCGGGAGCGGGGAGTGCCGAGCGGACGCTGGCGCGGCCTGGTGCGGCCGGCGCGGCGGCGCAGCGCAGCACGATCGACTCGCTCTCAAGGAGGTGGGCTCCGCTTTCCCCTGTTCGTTCACACAACCGTAGGTGAGAAGCCAGACGAGTATGACTGGTGGGAGGACCACGTTCCCACTCGCTGTACCTGGCGCTACCTAGCTGCAGTTGGCGCCTCGAGGGCACGAGCGGTAGGATTGGCCAGGTAAACTCCCAAGGAGGGAATCTCGTATGAAGCGTCTCACGCTGTTGTTGTTGGGCTTGGCGCTGGGCGTCTCCGCGACGGCCGGCGCGCAAGGCCTGACGATGCAGATGTCCAACGGATGGTCGTTCTCGTTCTCCGGGAACGTGAACGCCTTTTGGGTGTTCTCGAAGGTCAACAATAGTGGCCCGGCGAACTCCAGCGTCCGTACCGGACTGCTCCCTGCCTTTGCGACGTTCTCAGCTACCGGCAAAGAGGCCGGCCTGAACCTCGGAGTGCATTTCGGGTTCGCGCCGCAGATTCAGAATGGCGGCAACCACGATCAGTTCGGCGGCTCGGCCCCAGGTGCTCCCAATGTTGGACTCCAGGCTGGGGCGCAGATCGACATGCGCCAGGTGTACTTGACCATCGGACTCAAGGACGGGTCCACGATCCTCGCCGGCCGCGAGTTGGGCTTGTTCGGCCGTCAGAATATTCTCCAGGACATGACGCTCTTCGGCGTCGGCGCGGTGGGGATCGGCGGTGGGCAGGCGAAGGGCACGACCCTGGGTCGGATCGCATACGGGTACATTTATCCGAACTTCAACGCTCAGGTGACGTACAGCACGAAGCCGGGTCAGGCGCAAGTCAGCATCGGTCTGTTCCAGCCGAGCGTCTTGGGAAGCGGCACCTACACGTTCACTAGAATCCCGCGCGTTGAGGGTGAGTTTTCCTACAACCAGAAGTCCGGCAAGAACAACTACATGTTATGGGTCGGCGGCCTGTGGCAGTCGACGTCCGACTCCGCGTCGGGCGGCCAGTCGATCAGTTCGATCGGCGGTACTGCCGGTATCAAGGCGAGCTTGTCCGACCTGTCCATCGTGGTCAGCGGCTACATTGGCAAGGGGCTCGGCACAGGCCTGCTCTTCTCGGGTGGCGAGAAAGCAGGGACCGCTGCCACTTCGACGGAGACGCGGTCATCTGACGGTGGTTATGCCCAGATCATGTACAAGCTCCAACCCAAGACGAGCGTCGGCTTGAGCTGGGGCTTCAGCCGCTTGAAGAACAACAATACGGCGGCGCCCACTGGCGACGGCAACAGCGCCGTGCGCTCAAACGTCTACTCCTACACTGCGGGCATTTACCACCAGTGGACCAAGTCCCTGAAGCTCGTGTTCGAGGGGACGGAGGAGGGGACCACCGGCGTCATCGGCGGTCTCGCGCCCGGGACCAAGCAGATCGACATCTCCGGCGGCTTCATGCTGTTCTTCTAGGCAAGAGAGGCGTAGCACAGAGACGTAACACAGAAACGTAGCACTACGACGTAGCAAGAAAGCGTAAAGGCCGGGAGTCGTTCCCCGGCCTTTTACGTTTTCGCGCGACGTCGTTGTGCTACGCCCTTGTGCTACGCCTTTGCGTGACGCTGTTTATTTGTACCGGTACGTAATCCTGCCGCGTGTCAGGTCGTACGGCGACAAGTCCACCGCTACTCGATCACCTTGTAGGATCCTGATGTAATTCTTCCGCATTTTCCCACTGACGTACGCCAGCACCTCGTGCCCGTTCTCGAGCTTCACGCGGAAGGTCGTGTTGGGAAGCACTTCGCTGATCGTACCCATCATTTGTATCGCGTCGCCAGCCACGCTCGGTGTCGCTCTCCTTCTCCCGCGGTGGAACGGGGGATGTTACAGTCGGACGATATGCGGATCCATGGTCTCGTCCCGCGGCGCGGTGGGCCCGCGCTCGATGTAGGATGCGTGGCGGCCGCACGTCTGGCACGTCAGCGTCACGCGCTCCGGCGCGAGCGGCGCGGCACGGCCGCCCCGACGGCGGGGCGCGCGCACGATCGACCGCGTGCTGCAGGAGGGGCAGATCAGAGGCACGTGCTCACGGTCCGCCGCAATCAGCGCCAGCGCTTCGGGCGCCCGGTATTCCTTGATTCCGCGTCGTCCCACGGCTGAAATGTAGCGACCCCTGGAAGATGGGCCGCCTTGACACCACTCCCAGGAGGCGTATCTCTCACGGAGTTCGGAGGTTGCCCGCGGAGGTGACCATGGACCGCCCCCAATACGAGCCGCTCGCGCAGATCGAGGTCGACGCCGCCCGACCGGAACCCCAGGGCTTCATGCTCACCGGCCAGGGTCCCGATCACGTGGAGTATCAGCTCGACCTGCGGTTCGAGATGCCGCTCGACCCCCGGACCCGCACGGTGCTGGGGGAGCTGCTGTCGCACTCCGACCTCACCATCTCGCGGCGTGCTCCGGGCGGGCTCATCCAGGCCCTGCGCCAGCGTCGTAACCGCGCTCCACAGCCGTAGTTCCGCGCAAAATCGCTGGAAAATCCTTGACGGTCTGGTAGGGCCGATGTAGCTTGGCGCGACCTTTAGCGTCGGAGCAGCGTGTTCGATGCCAGCCGAGCTCGGCGGGTCGCAGATCTCTTCGCTGCTCGAAGCCCTCCCCGGAATCGCGAGTGTGCTGCGCAGCCCCGTGGCGGACGCCTTGGTCAAGGCGATCCGCGCCGCCGCGGGGGTGGGGGAGTTCGCGATGGACGATGCCGAGGAGCTGGTGCGCTACGCGGTGCGTCGTGGCTTGATCGGCCCCGAGGAGGGCGATCGAGTGCTCGCGGACGTCGAGGGCCCCCTCAAGTCCAAGCACAAGCCCGTCCGCGCCGCGAAGCCCAAGGCGCTGCCCAAGAAGAGGGCCGTCAAGAAGAAGTCGCGTAGGTGAAGTCGCAGCTCCCCCTTTTGCTGCTGGGCGCCGCCGTCGCGTGCGCTCGCGCTCCACAGCCCGCTCCAGTCACGCCGTTTGGGATCGCCGCGGCGCTCGCCGGCGCCGGGCGCTGCGATACCGCGACCGTCGTGGCGCGCGCGGCGCTCGAGCGCGAGCCCGACAACGTGCTCGGGCCGCTGGTGATCGGCGCGTGTCAGGAGCGGGTGGATCGCTACGACGCGGCGGTCGGCACGTACAACGACTTTGCGGCGCGGCACCCGAACGCCCGAGGTGTGGCAGCGCTGCGCGCCAAAGCGCAACTCGCGCTCCGCGCTGCGGCGGAACACACGGCCCGGCAGGCGTTGGCGCGCGAGGCGGAGCTCGCGCGCGAGCCGCCCCAACCGTCCACAGTGGCCGTGCTGCCGCTCGTGGTCGCCGGGGACTCGAGTGTCCAGCCGCTGTCGCGGGGGCTGGCGGAGCTCATCACCACCGACCTTGCCTACATCCGCACGGTGCGCCTGGTCGAGCGTCTGCAGATCGGCATGCTGCTGGACGAGCTCAAGCTGGGCCAGAGCGAGCGCGCGGATCCGGCCACCGCGGCGCGCGTGGGACGGCTGCTGCGGGCGGAGCGTCTGGTGCAGGGGACGGCGACGATTCCGTCGCGCGGGCCGGTGCAACTCTCGGCCACGGTGGTCACCGGCACGGGCGTCGTTCGACCGGTGGGCCAGGTGGTGGGGCCATTCCCGAAGCTGTTGGACCTCGAAAAACAGGTCGTGTTCGATCTCGCCGCGCAGCTCGGGCTGGCTGTGACGCCAGCAGAGCGCCAGCACATCCTCCGTCAGGGACCGAAGAGCCTCGCCGCATTCCTCGCCTACAGCAGGGCGCTCGAGGCGATGGATCGAGGCGACTACGGCGCGGCGGCCCGTCACTTCCGTAGCGCGGCGCAGGCCGACCCGAGCTTCCGCGCCGCCCGCGACGGAGAGGAAGCGGCGATGGCGGCTCCGGCGGCCGAGCAGGCGACGGGAGGGGGGATCGTCACCGCCGTGGACGCGGTCGAGCGTGTGACTGGTGCCGCCGCCGCGCCGACGGGCCTCGGCGGCGCGGGCGGGCTGCTCGCTGCGGGAGCGCGCGACGTCGTGCCCGCGATCGGTGACGCGATCGCCGATCTGAAGCTGCCGACGGGCAGCTCCACCATCGACCGTCAACTGACTCCTGAATCGCTCGGCCTGCCGACCATCGTGTCCGTCGCGAACGGGATCATCATCATCTTCAAACGGCCGCCGTGAGGCGTGTGCTGTTATGGTTGTGCGCCGCGGCGCCGCTCGCCGCGCAGGGGCCAACGGAAGGGGTCGGCACCGCAGCGCGCATCGGGTCGGTCTTCGACGGCTATTACTTCGGGTCGAGCTATGCGTTCGATCACGTCGTCGAGTGGACCGTTCCGGTGAGCCTGTCGCACCGGCTGGGCCCGAGCCTCAACGTGGATCTGTCGAGCGCGTACGCCCATGCGTCCGCGATGACCACGAGCGGCACCATCGAGATCGCGGGTCCGACCGACACCGATGTCCGGCTGAGCTGGGCCCCCGTGTCGGGCCGCTTGATTGTGTCGGTGGCCGGCACGCTGCCCACCGGGAAGAAAGCCGTGGACACGTCCTCCGTGCCGCTGCTCAGCGCCCTCGCGACCGAAGTGCTCAATTTCACCACGACCAGCTTCGGGACGGGGGGCGGCGTGACGGGTGGGTTCGCTACCGCGTTCGCAGTAGGGGAGCGGTGGGCGGCCGGAGTGGGTGGGAGCTACCGCTGGCATGCTCGATATACCCCGGTAGCGGGGAGCGGCGCTCTCGAGCCGGGCGGCGAGGGTCGGTTGCGGCTCGGCGCGGAGGGACCGGTGGGTGGGCGTGGCCGCGGGTATTTCCGCGGCGCCGCGGTGTACGCGACGAGCGGCGCCGATACCTTGAGCGCGGGCTCGCGCAGCGCTAGCGGCCCTCGTTTCCTGATCTATTCGGCGTTGAGCCTCCCGGCGGGCAAGAGCAGCCTGTCTCTCTACGTGTACGACCGGTACCGCCTCCGACCGCATGGCTACGACTCCACGGTCGTGCAGGTGCCGCGCGGCAACGTGCTCGTGCTGGGTGCACGGCTCGAGCGGCCGGTGTCCCCGGCACTGAGCCTCGCCCCGAACGCCGAGTTCCGTCACGAGCTCGCCGGGCCCGCGACCGGTCGCCTCGCGTTGCTCGGCTGGGTGGTGCGGCCCGGCGTGGATGTGCGCTACCGCGCGACCGCGGCGCTGACCGTCCTGGTCCAGGGTCAGGCGGCGTTCGGCCGGCTGGCGGACGGCGGCGGCAGCTCCGTCTCGCTCGTCGGGCCGCGGGCGGTCGTGCTGCTCGAGTGGACGCGATGATCCGCCGCCTCGTCGTCGGGCTGACGCTCGTGACCGCGAGCGGCATGGTCGCGTGCGCGGAGTGGGCGGGGTCTGAGCTCGGCGGTCCGACGTTGTCGATCGTGCCGCTGATCGCCATCGGCACCGGCACCGGAACGGTCCTGCTGGACGATCTCGACCAGCTCCACGTCCTCGTCGTGCCGATCTCGAGCGCCGGCGTTGGGCGGGCCGTCGGAGACACGACCGTTCCGGTCGATGCCGCGGGCAACGCGACGCTGACGGTACCGGTCGTGGTCGTGGGGAAAGCGCAGCCGTTCGAGGTGACGCTCGAAGGCATCCGCTCGAGCGATGGGGCGGTGCTGTACGCAGGGGTCGACACGGTGCTCGTGAGCGGCGCCGGCGCGGCCCAGCCCGTGACGGTACCGGTGAGCTATGTCGGGCCGTGCCGGATCGGCTCGGGCTGCGTCGTGACCGTCGCGCCGCAGGACACGACGCTCACCCCCGGCGGCTCGTTTGTGATGCGCGTGAGCGTGGATTCGGCGCTGATCCTGGTGACGGGCGTGCCGGTGGCGTTGACCAACCTGACGCCCGGTCTCATCCTCGTGGGGCCCGATCGCACGGTCACCGCCCTCCTGAGCCCGACCGGCGGTCCGGCACGGGTCGAGGCGGCGATTCGTGGCTCCGCCGACACGCTGCGGCTCACCGTCGCGCCGCTCACCGCCCCGGCCGCCGTCCTGGTCAACCCCGGGTACGTGACGCTCACGACGCTGAGCCCGGGGAATACGGCGCAGCTCACCGCCGTCGTCACCGACATCGCCGGGAAGCCGCTGTCGTCCTCACTCGCGACCTGGAGCAGCCGGACGCCGAGCGTGGCGACGGTGTCGAGCACCGGGCTCGTCACGGGCGTCGCGGCGGGCAGCGCGATCGTGGCGGCCATGGCGGCGCCCGGGGTCGCGGACTCGCTCGTCGTGATGGTCGGCGACGCGCTCACGCCCCCCGGCAGCCCCATCGCGCTCGCGCTCGTCGGGGGCCGCAGCTTCGGCGTCGGTAAGGTCGCCCAGCCCATGGCGATCGACGTCGTGGTCGATCTCAAGGCGGTGCCGACGGAGCTGCTCGGGAGTTACGACGCGCGACTCACCTGGAATGCCGGGGTGCTGCGGTTCGACAGCACGCAGGCGGGCAGCTTCGTGTTTCCGGTGGTCATCCCCGACACGGCCGCGGGCGGCATCCTGCGCTTCCACGCGACCGACCCGGTCGGTGCGACCGGGTTGCAGACTCTGGCCCATGTCTGGTTTACGGCGACGGGACCCGGGGCGTCCAGTCATGTCTTATCACTGCCTGTGCTGTCGGCCGCGCTCACGAGCCTCGATCTGACGCCCCGATTGCTCGTGGCACCGGGCGGCGCCACGATCGGACCGTAGCCCGCCGGGCCTGGCTACACCCGAAATCCCCGCACCAGCCCCCGCAGCTTCTCGGCCCCTTCCAGCAGGCTGCTGGCGGCCGCCGCCATCTGTTGGGTCGACGCGCCTTGCTGCTCGGCGGCGGCCGTGGCCTGCTCCGCGCCGGCCGCGTGCGCCGTGGCGCGCGTCGCGACCTGCTCGGCCTGCCCCTGCAGCTGCGCGGTGGTTTCGCGGTTCGCCTGGGCCGCGACCCGCACCCGCGCGGCGGCCTCCTCCACGAGCTCGACCGCCGTGGCGATCTCCGCGAGGCCGTGCGCCGCGCCTTCCGCGACGGACTCGATGCCTCGGACCTTCGCCTGTCCTGCGGCCATGGTGGCCGTGACGTCCTCCATCTGCTCCCGGATCGAGCCCGTGGTGCGAGTCACGGCCTCCGCCGCCCGCGCCGACTCGTCGGCGAGCTGGCGCACCTCCTCGGCTACCACCGCGAAGCCATGGCCATGCTCGCCCGCCCGTGCGGCTTCGATCGCCGCGTTCAACGCCAGCAGATTGGTCTGCGACGAGATGCGCTTGATGAGGTCCACGAAGTCGTCGATCGACACGCTCAGCTCGCCGAGCTGGCTGATCTGCTTCGACGCGGTCTGCACGACCTCCCGCACGTTGAGGAGCACGCTGCCCGCCGCGGCGACGTCGCCCCGATGCCGGTCGGCGACCGCGCGGATCTCCTCTCCGAGCTTGGCCGCGCGCTCCGCGGCATCCGCCATGTCGCCGGTGGCGGTGCGAAGGGCGTCGAGGCCGGTGCCCATCGAGGTGAGGGCGGCGCGCTGCTGGTCCGCGCCCCCCGAGATCTCCACCATCGCCGTCGACACCTCGCTCGAGGAGGCGGCCAGCTGCTCGCTCACCGCCGACAGGTCCCCCGCCGCCCCGGCGATCCGGTCCGACTCGCCGATCACCTCGCCCACGATCTGCCGGAGCCGGTCGCCCATGTGCTGGATGGCGTCCGCCAGCACGCGGAACTCGCGGGGCATCTCCCCGGTGGTGACCGGTCGCAGATCGCCCGCGCCGAACCGTTCGGCGGCCGTCACGAGGCGGCCGAGCGGCCCGTGCACCGATTGGACGGTGTAGCGCGACAGGAAGAAGCCCCCGAGCACGAGGGCGACGACGAAGACCCAGAGCTTACGCTCCCGATCGCTCGCGTCCGCGGTCAAGCGCTCCGCGGCCTTCGACGCCTTTTGGGCCTGACGGCGGGAGAGATCGCGCACCAGCCGGGTCAGCTCCGCCGCCTGCGGTCGCACCGCCGCCGCCCGCGCCACCGCTTCCTGATCGCGCCCCAGGTCCCGGAGCGCGTGTGCGATCGAGTACTCGGTCTGGATCGCCGCGTGGAGCTGGTTCACGCGGTTCACCGTGAGACGATCCTCGACGGTGAGGCCGCCCAGCGCATCCAGCCGCCGTTGATGCTGAAAAGCATCCTCGGCGGCCGCCTGGAACTCTCGTCGCGGCTCGTCCCCGGGCGACCCCAGGTACTGCTCGGCGGCCCGGATCTCTTCCAGCACGCTCGTGACGAGACCGCTCCCCTCCTCGCTCGATATCCGCAGCCCGTCGAGCTCCTGCTCGATCGCGTACCGGATCTGTCGCAGCGTGGCGGCGCCCGCGATCGCCGTGACGACGAGACCGGCCAGGAGCAGGGCCAGCCCGATGCGGATACGCGCGCGGATCGTGTCGAACCGACCCCGCATTACGGTGCCGCCTCCGTCACCAGCCGACCGTTCCGCACGACGCCGATGACCGCTGTCTTACCCGCCGCGTCACCCTTACCGTCGAACGCGATCGTGCCGGTGACCCCCTCGAACGCCGCCTGCCCGCGACCCACGCGCGCGAGGTAGTCCCGAATGGCGCGCCGGTCGGCGCCCGCCCGGTCGATCGCGCGCGCGAGCAGCAGCACGATGTCGTACGTCCCGGCGCCGCGATGGTCGGGCCGCTGTCCCGGGAACGCGCGCGCGTAGTCCGCGACGAACGCGACGTTGCGCTCGTCACGGCGGTCGGGGAGATAGGCGGACGACAGCCGGATGCCCTCGGCGAGCGCGCCGTCCGCCTCGATCCCCGTGAGCGCGTCGCCGCCGAGCACGGGCCACCGGAGCCCGAGCGCGTGCATCTCCCGCAGCGCGAGCTCGGCCCCCGGTCGCTCCGCGGCGAGCAGCAGCACGTCCGCGCCCGACCGGCGCATGCGAGAGAAGTACGGCTCGAACGAAGGCGTGGCCGGGATGTAGGGATCGGTTTCGAGCACGGTCCCCCCCAAACGCGCGAACTCCGCCGCGAACGTCCGGCGCACGCCCCGGCCGTAATCGTTGTTCAGGTAGATGATGCCGGCCCGTCTCGCTCCGAGCGTCTGCCAGGCGAACCGGGCGAGCTGTGGCCCGTGTTGCAGGTCGCTCGGGCACACGCGGAACACGTAGGGACTGATCCCCGACAGGTCGGGACTGGACGCGGACGGCGAAATCATCGGAGTGGGCGTCGCGCCGCCGCCGTACACCCGCGCCGCCGCGAGGGAAGCGCCCGAGCTCAAATGGCCGACGACGGCTACGACCGTCGGATCCGCGTACAGTTGCTCCGCCACCCGCACGGCGGTGTCCTCGTTCCCCGAATCATCGAGGATTCGCAGCTCGACCTTGCGGCCCCGGATGCCCCGGTTGGCGTTGATCTGGTTCACCGCCAGTTGGGCCGCCCGGAGCATCGAGGCGCCACGCGGCTGGGAGAAGGGGCCCGCGAGTCCGAGGGCAATCGGCCCCGTGGGGCGGGAGCACGCCGCCAGCGCGAGAGCGATGACGAGCGGTGGGGTTCGCAGAGGGTCCTCCGAGGTCGGCGCGGGGCAAGGTTAAGCTCACCCGTGGCGAAGCGCAACATTCCCCACTGCCCCCACAGGATTTCCACGCGGTTTTCCAGGCCGATGTGGACAAATCCGGATTGCCTGCGGGCGGGCCCAGGGTAGCTTGATGCGAGTGGAAACGTCTGGACGCCTGTACCGATTTGCCGGCGCGCTCGAGGGACTGCTCGCCGCTCCCGATGCCGAGGCCTTCGAGCGGGCGTGGGAGGTGGCGCATGTCGACCGGCTCGCCTGGGAAGCGCTCGGGTGCGCGCGACGGGCGGACAGCGAGGTCCTCGAGCCGGCGCTCGATCAAGTGGACCGCCGTCTCCTCGCGACGCTGGAGCGCTGCCGTGCGTTCCCCGATCCGCACGTCGTGACCTTCCGGGTTCCCGAGCTCGAGCGGTGGCAACATGCCGCGGCCGCCGCCCTCGTCGGTGCGCGCTGGGGCGTCGCGGGCTTGCGCACCGTGATCGCTGACACGGGGGCGCCGCTCGGGCGCCGCTACTTCGCGTTCCTCGCACTGGCCGAACGGCACCCCGAGGGAGCCTGGCCGCTGTTCGAGCGGTATCTCGTGACGCCGGGCGCGCACCATGCGTTTGTCGCCGCTGCCGTCGAAGCGGCGCGCTACTACCCCGGACACGCCGACGTCCTCGTGCGCCTGTTCGAGCGGATCCGCGGCGACCAGCTGCTGCGCCGGTTCCTCGGCCCCAAGATCCTCGAGTCCCTCTATGTCCTGGGCGAGGAACGGAGCTTGCCGCTGTTCGAGCAGCTGCTCGTGACCGGGCATACCGACCCGGACGTGGACCGCTGTGAGGTGACCCGCGCGCTCGTCGTGGTGCGCCGTGCCACCGGGCGCGTCGCGCCGAGCTCTAAGTTCGCCGACGGCGACGAAACGGCTGTGTTGCGCACCCTGGACGATGCGGAGCGCCGGTTCGAGGCCACACGGGACCGGATCGTGCCGGTGGTGGTCATCTAGGGCGGTAGAAGACGGTAGCAGGCGGTCGAGGGCGGTAGAAGGTGCGGACGTACGCGGGGTGACCTCTACCGTCCCCTACCGTCCTCTACCGCCCTGTCCCCCCACGAACTCCCAGAGCTTCTCCCGGTACGCTCGCCCGCCGATGTCGTACGTGTCATTGTGGCCGGCTCCGTGAATCAGGACGACCTCGACCGGTCCCGCCGCGGCAGCGGCCACGGTCATGCCCATCGCCGTCGGCACGAGCCGATCGGCGTCGCCGTGAAACAACAGGATGGGACAGTGGACCCGTCTGACGTTGGCGATGTTGTCCAGCGACAGATGGAGCAGGAAGCGCGGCAGTAGCCCGTAGTGGTGTTTCGCCATCGCCGCGGCATTGGTGAACGGCGATTCCAGGATCAGTCCGGCCACCGGGCGGTGCGCGGCGGTGTACGTTGCGGGCGCGCTGCCGAGCGAGCGGCCATACACGTAAATGCGTCGCGGGTCCACGTCCGGGCGGGTGACGAGCGCGGCGTACGCGGCGTCGGCCGCGGCGTACAAGGCCGACTCCGTGGCCCGGCCGCCGCTGCCGCCGTAGCCCGGGTAGTCGAGCACCAGCACTGCCGTCCCCGGCGGCTGGAACGTACGCACGAGGGGCCAGATCGCGGCGATGTTCTCCCCGTTGCCGTAGAACCAGAGAAGCGCGGGCGAGGGCGGTGAAGGGCGGTGGAGGACGGTGGAGGTCAAATACCACCCCACGAGCTTCGTCCCATCGCCCGAGACCAGCTCGACCGTCTCGGCGTTCTCGACGCCCACTTGCCTGGGATCGGGAAGGCTCGCGCGCGGCGCCGGAAAGGCGAGCCGATCTTGAAACCGCCAGGCGAGCAACAGCAACACCAGGTACGCGAGCCCGAGGCCAATCAGGATGCGGAGCACGAGCATCGGTCAAAATAATGTAGGGGCGCAACATGCTGCGCCCCTACACTGCGCCGCCATTGCACCTGGCGCGCTGACCACGAATCTTTCGGGCCGTGACGACCCAGCTCACCTGCCCGTCGTGCCGCGCCGAGATCCCGCGCGGCGCGGCCTTCTGCCCGGCCTGCGGCTCGGCGTCTCCCACTGTGATCACGAACGAGCGCGCCACCGCTGCTCCTGCCGCCCCTGCCCTTGCCGCCCTTGCCGCCCCCACGTCGGAGCGCCTCGCCCGCGCGCTCGGCGCCAAGTACGAAGTGAAGCGCCTGATCGGCCGGGGTGGCTTCGCCGAGGTGTACGAGCTGTGGGACAAGGATCTCGATCGCCGCCTCGCCTGCAAGGTGCTCCACCCGGAGATCGCCTGGACCCCGGGCATGCTGGCCCGCTTCCGACAGGAAGCGAAGGCGCTGGCCCGCCTGCAGGATCCGGCCATCCTCGCGATCCACTTCACCGGCGACGGTGAGGGACTGGTCTACTACGTGATGCCGTTCGTGGAGGGCGAATCGCTTGCCGAGCGCTTGCGCCGCCGCGGCCCGTACTCGGCCGACGAAGCCTTGAAGATCGCCGAGCCGATTCTCCAGGCGCTGTCCCACGCCCACACGCAGGGGCTCGTGCACCGTGACATCAAGCCCGACAACGTGATGGTCGAGGCGAAAAGCGGCCGGGTCCTGCTCCTGGACTTCGGGATCGCGAAGCTCCTGGACCCCGGCGGGAGCGACGCAGGCGGCGCCAAAACGGCCACCGGATTCACGGTCGGCACGGTGCAGTATATGAGCCCCGAGCAAGCCCTCGGCCAATCGAACCTCGACGGGCGAAGCGACCTGTACGCCTTCGGCGCCATGCTCTACCAGATGGTGACGGGCACCCCCCCCTACGACGGCGACTCGAGCGCCGAAATCGTCGGCAAACACCTGAGCGACCCCGTGCCCGTGGCGAGCGACGTCAACGCCAAGATCCCCCGCTGGCTCTCCACGGTGATCGTGCAGTGCCTGGCGAAACGGCCCGAGGACCGCTTCCAGGACGCCGACGAGGTGCTGGCGGCGCTCCAGGCCGGCCGCACGTCCGGCTCCGAGCGGCTCGTCGGTGCCCACACCCTCGAGCGTCAGGTGCGGCGCTCCGGCCAGGTGCGCCGTCGGGGGAGGCTCGGCTGGTGGGTGGCCGGAGTGCTGGGCGTCGCGCTCGTTGCGGCGTGGCTGGCACGTCGTGCTGGCTACCTCGGATCCGGAGTCGCGTCGCTCCACAACGCCCTGGTCGAGCCGATCGAGATCCTGAGCAACGGCACCCCGGTCGACACCGTAGCGCCGGAAGCCACTGAGCGTCTCACCCTGCCCGGCGGTCAACGCACCGAGCTGCGCTGGCGGCTCGTGCGCCCCGGCAACCCGCCGATCGGCGAGCCGATGGAGGGGCCCCTTCCGGCGTTCCCGCGTGCCGGGGGGCGGTTACTCGCCGACGTCAGTGCCGAAGTGGGGGGGCAGCGCTACTTCGCGCCCCTGATTACGAATGCGAGCGCGTCGGACATCACCCTTGAGGTCAACCCCGGCACGGCGGCGGCGGTGCGGTGCAACTGCCTCGTGTCGAAGGGAGCCGTCCGCACACACGTCGGCTATTATCGCCTGTATCAGAACTCCAGCGTGGCGGCCTACAACAGCGCCCATCCGTACATCGGTCCGCACGCCGACCGGCACGGCTTCGCGAGTCGAGTGGCTCCGTCGAGCGGGGCGGTGGTGCTGACCTTTTGACGACACGCGTCTCGGACGACGCCCTCGATCCCCGGCTGTTGACGCGGGCGCGCGGCGCCCTGCTCGGACTCGTGGTTGGGAACCAGCTCGGGGTGCCCACCGAGCACCTGGGCACCGCCGCGGCGATCCGGGAGGCCTTCCCCCAGGGAGTGCGTGATCTCGCGCCGCCGCCCAAGGGGTCGCCGTTTGACGACGACGCGGCGATGACCCTGCTCCTCGCCGAGTCGCTGGCGGAGAAGGGCGACTTCGACGCGAACGACGTGGCAGAGCGCTGGGTGAAGTGGATGAAGCGGGACGGTCGCGGGATCGGGCTCACGACGCAGCGCGCCCTGCGACTCATTGAGCGCGGCACCGAGCCGTTCGAAGCCGGCCGGCTGGCCCACAACCCGCGGGCTGCGTCCAACGGCGCCGTGATGCGCTGCATCCCGGTTGCGCTGCGTTATCACGACAACGTCGACAGGCTGATCCGGGTGTCGACTCAGCAGGCCGCCATCACCCACGCCGACGAGCGGTGCACCTGGGGCGCGGTGGCGGTGAATCTCGCCGCGCGAGAGCTCCTGCACGGGAATCAGCACTTCGTCGAAGAGGTGCTACACCGGCTTCAGGGCGCGCCGCGCACGCTGGTCGAGGCGATCCGGCGTGTGCCCTGGGAGCAGGACAGCGACCTACCGATCAGTGTGGGTGGGGAAGCCGGCTACGTCGTCCACTGTGTGGAAATCGCCTTTTGGTGCGCGATGCACCGCCCGTCCCTCGAGGAGGCACTGATTTTTCTCGCCGAGGCAGGTGGCGATACCGACACCAACGCCGCCGTCGCGGGTGCGCTGCTCGGCGCACGGGAGGGCGAAGCGGGCCTCCCGCCCCGTTGGCTCGAGCAGCTCGGCCACGCGCGAGGAGTGTCGGCTCTGGCCGAGCGACTCGTGACAGCCGCAAGCCCTAAGCCGTAAGTCTTACGGCTTACGACTTGCGGCTTTTGGCTGTCTTCGCGTATCGGGCGATCCGGTCCATTACGTCCCTATCCATGAGCGTGATGGACACCCAGCGCGCCGTGCCGCGGCCCCGCCAGTTGAACCGCACGGCGCGTCGTCCGTAGCGCCACTCCCACCCGCTCTTTCCGATCGGACGCGGCCGGCCGAACAGGCCAGTCAGCTCCTTCTTGGTGCGGTCGACCAGCGGAACGCCGCGCTTGTCGCCGAAGCCCGCCGAGTCGTAGAAGGCGACGACGTCGGCGTTCCCTTCGATGAAATGCGCGCTGAGGTAGAACCGGGATGCGTCCTTGGGGCCATGAATGACCACACCGCACTCCATGACCTGAGCCGTATGCGGGGAGGTCTGGCAACGCACGACGTCAGAGTCGGCGAGGCTCCGGGCGCGCTCCACGAACTCCCGGTAGCTGATGCCCGCCGTGAAGCCGCGGTAGACCGGCGCCGAGGGTGGGGGCGCCGCCGGGCCAGGCGGCGCCTGGGTGACGCCGGTAGCGGGCAGGGTCGCGACGAGGAGGAGCGCCGCGCGGTTGGGACGCATGACCCAATATACAGGCCGAAAACGAGAACGGGCCCGGAGGATACCCGGGCCCGCCTCGGTACGACCGGTGCTGCTCAGACCTTGCGGACGTTCTGCGCCTGCAAGCCCTTCGGACCCTGGGCGACTTCGAATTCGACCGTATCACCCTCGGCGAGGCTGCGGAAGCCCTCAGCCTGGATCGCCGTGAAGTGGACGAACACATCGGGACCCGACTCCTGCGCGATAAAGCCAAAGCCCTTCGCGTCGTTGAACCACTTCACCTTACCCTTTGCCATACCGTTTGAACCTCAGCACTAAGGGGCACTGCCCCGGACACGTTCGACCCTGGTCACCGCGACCAGAGACGGGCTCAAACAAAAACCGCGAGACAAGTGGTCCTCGCGGTGCGCAGACAAACCGGTGACGGTGCCACGTATTGCTTGAACCGGGGCCAAAGGTAGGAATGCCGCTCACGGCTGTCAATAGGATAAATGTCAGGCACTGCGGCGGTTGCGCTGCAGGGGCTCCGCTGGCGCCACCATAACGACAGTATCAGGTCACCTACGGTCGCTTTGTGGTCTTGGACGTGTCCTCCTTTACCGGCAGCCCGATCGCGACGCGGAAGTCGCGCAGCGCCGCGTCATAGCCCTTCATGCGTTTGCCGAGTCCGACCATGGCCGAGTTGGGCGTCGCCGCCGCGCTGTCCTCGCAGGTCGTGGTGTACTTGATCAGCGAGTCCACCTGCGTGACGAGGCGCTTCGCCTTGAGTTGCACGGAATCTTCGTACACCGTGGGGCTCATTTGGGGGCGGCCCCGCTTGAGGAAGCCGCGGCTCGAGCCGCACAGCCCGGCGAGCAGTCGCCCGGCGCGGCGCTGCGCGACCGAGTCGCGCGTACCGGAACGCGTCACACGGCTCATGCCATCCTTGAGCTGGGCGATACCGCGTGTTGCCGTTCGCAGGCCAGCGAGAAAACGCTTCTGTTCCAGAGTCGGCGGCGGCGGCGGAGCCATCGATTCCGTCGGCGGGCGTGCCGAGTCGAGCGGCGGTTCGGGCTCCTGCGCTCCGAGAGCAGTGGCGGCGACGCACAACAGCATGGCCAGGCAGCGCATCACATGGTCCTCTGTTCAGTCTGTGGAAGCCCTGGTTATACTGTGAGAATGATGGTTCCCGCAACTTCGCGCCAGACCCGCACGTTCGAGGATCGCGCCGACGCACTTGCGCACTTCTTCCTGCGCGCCGGCGAGGCGCCCCGGCTCCTCGCCTACGACGATGCCGTCGGCTGTCCGCTCGACCAGGGGCTAGCCGCGATCGAGTGGACGGGCGCCGTCGGCATCCTCGCCCAGGACGACCTGATTCATGCGGCGCGCCTGGGCGCCGATGCCGCCGCCGCCGTCGTGGAGCGCAAGGACGCGGACCAGCGCGTCTTCATCTACTTCGGGCCCCGCATGGACGCCCCCCCCGCCGATCCCTACGAGGGCACGCTCCTGTACGACGAGCCCGGCGTGCGCGCCTACATTTTCGCGCAGCGCGTTCACGCGATCGCGCACTTCCTGCGCGCGACCCACGGTCTGGGCGCGGTGATCTCGATGCTCGGTCGCCGCGCGCCCGAGCTGCGCCACATCCGTCGCTGGTTGCAGGCGCTATTCGCCGAGCCCGCGGCGGACACCGCCTCCACGCAGATGCTCGCCGGCTGGTTCGCCACCGGGAGCGCTGGCGTGGTCTTCTTACCCCGCCACCCCGACGCCCCCTACACGTACTGCGAAGTGGGAGCTGAAGAAGGTTAGGGAGGTTCTGGAGGTTGTGGAGGACGGAGGAGGCTGCATCGCATCGGGACAGCCTCCCCCAACCTCCCCCAACCTCCCAACCCTCCACAACCTGCTTTGTCTGTGGATTCACAACTCCACATCGTGTGGACGGGCGCGGCAATGGTAGACGCAGGGCTAGGTTACCGTCCACATGCGATGCACACGGAAGTGAGCTAACCCGAAGAAACATCGGCACTTGCGCGGTTTCTCGAGGCCCCTATATTGGTGTCACGCGGCTTGGAGGGAAGGGTCGGGACCTGGTGTCTCAACTACGCCTCCAAGACGGGTCCGAGCGGAAATTCCGGGGAGGCCGCCGATGCAAACAAGGGCTCAGGCGGCCGGCGATCCGGGAGCAGGCTCTCCGGCTCGGATAGATAGGGCCAGTCGCGTGCCCTGTCCACGTCGACGCGGTGCCTCGACGTGCAGTGCGGAAGGTCGGTCCGCGACCCGATCTGACCCGCAGCACCCACATCGGTGAACCTTGCGGCCCGGCCAGGCTGCTTGGGGATGGAAGCCGGAGCTCCTGTTCGCCCTACCGAGCGACGAATCAGTCAACCGGCGGCGGCAGGATGAAGAACGGAGGGAGCAATCCCCCGGCTCCGGGTAACCGATGTGTGGAGCCCCCGGGCGGCCTATCGTGCCGTCCCGGGGGCTTCGTGTTTATTATATGCCCGCATGCTGCTCCCCCTCGCCGCTACCGGTGCCGCCTTGGGCGCCTGGGCGTACGGCACCTACGAGCCCAACAGCCCCCTCTTCGGGCGCGCGGTGGGCCGGGGACCCACGGGGGAGCGGGTCGCCTACCTCACCTTCGATGACGGCCCGAACCCCGGCGCCACTGAGCCGATTCTCGAGACGCTCGCGGCCTGGGGCGTGCCCGCGGCGTTCTTCCTCGTAGGCGAACACGTCCGCCGGTTACCGGCAGTCGCCCGCCGGGTCGCCGCGGCGGGACACGAGATCGGAAACCACACGCTGCGGCACCAGAAATTGCACCTGAGGGGGCCGCGCCGGATCCGCGAGGAGCTGGAGCGCGCGCACGAGCTGATCGTCGACGCGACGAACCAGGTCCCGCGCTGCTTCCGTGCGCCGCACGGCTACCGCAACCCGTTCGTGGGCGTCGCCACCCGACGTCTCGGCTATACGGTGTTCGGGTGGACGTTCGGCGTGTGGGACTCGGACCCCGGCGTGTCGGCCGAGGAGATCCGGGCGCGCGTGCGCCGCAAGCTGCGGCCGGGTGCCATCATCCTGCTGCACGACGGCGATGGCTACGATCCCCAGGGCGACCGTCGCCGTACCGCGGCCGCCCTCCCGGGGATCATCGCGGACGCGCGGGCGGCGGGCTACACCTTCCGTCCACTCCGGGAGCTGGTCGCGTGAAGTCGCGGGCGGGGCGCTGGCTGGGATGGCTCCTCGGCCTGGTCGGTGTCGGCCTGGCGCTGAACTTCCTCACCGGCTTCCCGTGGCACGTGACCTTGGCGGCGCTGCTCGGCGCCGATCGGTGGCTCCTCGTCATCGCGCTCGTCGTCAACCTGTCATCGCTCGTGGCCAAGGGGTGGGGCTGGCACCTGATCCTGAAGCCCGTCGCGCCCCACAGCTGGCGTGTGGCCCAGGAGGCGAACCTGGTGGGCGCAGCCGTGAACGACCTGTCCGTCGCGGTGGCGGGCGAGGCCGCGCGGGTCCATCTGATCGTGCAGCGGGGCGGGGTGCAGACCGGCGCCGCCGTGTCGTCGGTCGTGTGGACCCGCGTCGCAGAAGGGCTGGCGCTCGCGCTGTTTCTCGTGATGGCGCCGAGCGTGCTGCAGCTCGAGCCGTGGCTGCGGGCGGTGCAGAGCGCGGTGGGGCTGGCGCTCGTCGTGGTGCTGTTGCTCGCCTGGGGGCGCGGCTGGGGGTCGCTTGCCGACCGGCTGCCGGCTTCGCTCCGGTCGCGTCTCGGTGTGCTCCGAGCCATGGGAACCGGTGGGCGGCTGGTGTGGCCGACTGCCTTTGGGCTCTACAACTGGGCCGCCCAGTGGGCCACGTATCACCTCGTGCTGCGCGCCACGCACGTGCCGGTGTCACTGGCCGCGTCGTTCACGGCCCTCATCGTCGTGAACCTGGGCGGGCTGTTGCGGCCCACGCCGGCGAACGTCGGCGTCACCCAGGCGGCGCTGGTCGTGGGGCTGCTGCCGTTCGGCGTGCCCCCGGAGCAGGGCGTCGCCGCTGGCTTGGCGCTGCAGGGATTACAGGTGCTCCCCGTGCTGCTCCTGGGTGCGATGGCGACGGGCTGGCGGCTGCTCAAGCTCGAGTCCGAGCTCGCCTAAAAAGCGACGGGGCGCGGGGGAAAAGGGTGACTGGCCTGCCGCGCGCGGGCCTAGGTTCCCCGGCGTGTCCCCGACGTACCGGATGCTGGACGCCGCCACGCGGCGACGCGAAGCCGAGCTCGCGGAGGTGGCCCGCGCCCTCGCCGGAGCGCGGTGCGCCGCCCGCCTCGCGGGGCTCGGGACCGGCGAGTTTGTGGTGCGGGAGCTGCTGCTCGGCGTGATCGAGGAGATCAATAGGGCGGAGCGCGCGGTCGTCAGTCTCATCTCGACGCGGTCACGAGACGGTGTCGCGTGACGCCCCCGCTTACGCGACGCCCCCTCCCTCCTTCTTGAGCTGGGCGTATCCCATGCCGCGCAGGATGGCGATGCGCTTCGCCATCGGCGGATGGGTCGCGAGCGCGTCGGCGAAGAGACCTTCGCGCGCCGTCAGGCGCCGTCCCAGCGGGTCGGTGATGCAGAGGTGGGCCGCGCCCCGCTTGATGGCCGCGGTCGGCGCGACCGCTCCTTCGATCTTCTGGAGCGCACTCGCGAGCGAGAGCGGGTTGCGCGTGAACTGCGCGCTCATGGCGTCGGCCAGGTACTCGCGTTTGCGGCTCACCGCTAGCGCGAGGATCTGCGTGATGATCGGCGCGAGGATCCACGAGAGGATCCACACCACGAGCAAGATCGCGAGCAGCGGGCCGGCACCACCCTTCTTCCCGCCGCCGCGCGAGCCGCCCCCGCCCCCCCCGCCCCCCCCGCCTCCCCCGCCCAGATAAAAGCCTCCCCGCAGTATGCGGGTCGCGCCATCGTGCATCAGGGCGACGGCTCCCACCAGGGCCGCGAGCAAAGTCATCAACCGCACGTCCAGGTTTTTCACGTGCCCGAGCTCGTGCCCGACCACTGCCTGGATCTCCTCGCGGTTGCAGAGCTGGAGCAGGCCCCGCGTCACCGCGATGTGCGCGTGCAACGGATCGGTGCCGGTCGCGAATGCATTGGGATCGGGGTCGTCTACGATCCAGATCCGGGGCCGCGGGACGCCGGCCGCGATGGCCATCTCCTCGACCACGTTGACGAGCTGCTGCTCCTGCGGATCCGTGGGGTCGACCACGGCGCGAGCCCCGGTGGACCAGAGCACCTTCTCGGGACCCGTCGCGTACGCATACCAGGCCGTGAGCAGAGCGATGACCGTGAGCGCGATCCCGAACCACGGGAAGACATGGTGGTACGCGGTGCTCGGCGCGTCGCGGGTGGACAGATAGTAGATGTAGTCCCCGCCGAACCCGAGCCACGCGAAGAATGCGACGAAGCCAATCACCAGCAGGACGGTGCGCCGGCGATTGGCTTCCTGTTGTTGAAAGAGGTTGAGCGAAGTGTCGTCGCTCACACTTTCGGCTTCATCGAGAGATCGACCTGCGGGACGGCCTTCTCGGCCTGATCCTCGAGCTCCCACAGATCGGCGGGCTGTGCTTTCGCGAGCCCCGCGACCATGCTCGTCGGGAATTGCTGCTGCTTCGTGTTGTACTGGGTGGCCGTGTCGTTGTACAGCTGGCGGGCGAACGCCACCTTGTTTTCCGTCGAGGTGAGCTCTTCCTGCAGCTGGCCGATGTTGCCCGTGGCCTTGAGCTGGGGGTATTGCTCCACGACCACCATGAGGCGCTGGAGCGCCGACGACAGGGCGTTCTCCGCCTGGCTGATCTGCTTGATGCCTTCGGGACCGGTGGCGTTGACCTTCACCGCCTGGTTGCGGGCCTGGATCACCGCTTCGAGCGTCGAGCGCTCGAACTCCATCGCTCCCTTGACCGCGTTCACCAGGTTGGGGATCAGATCGTGGCGCCGCTTGAGCTGGACATCGATCTGCTTGAAGGCGTTGAGCGTCTGGTTCTTGAGAGAGATGAGCCCGTTGTACGCGCCGATCAGCCAGAGAAGGGCGCCGATGAGTGCCGCCAGCAGGATCCAGGAGAACATCGCGCTACCTCAAAGTTGTGGAGGTTGGGGGAGGTTGGTGGAGGATGGTGGAGGACGGTGAAGGTTTTCCTCCACCAACCTCAACGACCTCCACCGTCCTCCACCAACCTTCTTTAGGGCGCCGCGGGCATCAGTTTCGCGAGCGCCTGCCGCACGGCCTCGGCGACCGCCGCATCATCGGGGCCGAGGCGCGCCAGGGGGTGAGCCGTCTCGATATGCAGCTCCACGCCCCGGCCCACGGGGATGCGGTGCCAGGAGCTCGGGCTCTCGGGGTCCCGCGCGGCGTCCCGCGCCAGCCACGCCGTCAACGCCCGGCCCGACTTGCCGCGCGGCGGCGTGCCCTTGCTCTTGAGCGGCAGCCGGTCCGGTACGGGCAGGGAGGCGCCCAGCGCCTGGGCCGCGCGGCGTTCCAGCACGTCACCGGTCTGGTCGTGCATCTCCTTGATGATCGTCGCCAGCGTCGTCCCCTCCATCTGCCGCAACTTGATCCACAGGAGCTGGAGGAAATGCCGGTAGGAATACGTGGCGGCGGTGCCGCGACCTTCGGGCGGGCTCACGAGACCCCTGGTGACGTAGAACCGGATCGTGCGCTCACTCGGCTGCGCCCGTGCGGCGGCGTTGATCGGGGTGATCGCGGACGCATCGAGCACGGCTCCCACGAGCGCGGCGAGATCCCGGAGGTTCCACGGGGCGAGGTTGCGGTACTCCCGCAGGTTTTGCAGCGGCTCGGCGTGCGGCGCTCCGGTCACGCCCCGGCTCCTCCGCGGGCGCGCTCCTCGTCGATCCGAAACACCCCCGTCAGCCAATCCGTGAGTTCGCGCAGATTGAACGGCTTCCGGATCACGACGCACTCGTGCCGCTCGAGCCAGGTGCGCACCTCGTCCGCCTCGGCGTCCCCCGTCATGATCGCGATGCGGCCTTCGAATGCCGGCCAGCGGTGCACGATGGCGAGATACAGGGCGAGCCCCGACATCGTCGGCAGGTGGATGTCCAGCAGCAGGGCGTCGGGCTGCACGGTGGCCAGCAGCTCGTACGCCGTCTCCGCGCTACCCGCGCCGATCACGCGAAGGCCCTGGCGCGCGAGCGAGCGCTCGAGCACCCGGCGCAACGGCGCCTCGTCGTCGACGACGAGAATCGTGCGAGGCGCGGCGCTCATGAGGCGGACGCCCGCGCCTGATGGGGCGTCAGAAAGCACTGCACCACTCGCGCCAAGGCCTCGCTCGAGTCGAGGGACAAGCGCATTTCGCCGGCCGTGAGGCCGAGATAGGCCCGCGCGTGCAGCTGTAACGTCTTGGTCTGCGCGTAGCCCAACCGCTTCGCCACGTCCTCGATCGTGAAGCCGGGATCCTGCAGCAAGCGGTGGGCGTACAGCACCCGCGCCGCCGAGAGAAAGTGCCGGGGTGACGGCAGCCCCACGCGCGTGAACCACCGCTCGCAGGTGCGCCGGTCCACCCGAGCGCGCACCGCGACCTGGCCGACCGTCTGCACTTCGCCCGGCGAGCGCAGGGCCTCTTCGAGCACCCAGCGCAGCTCGCTGGGCAGCGGGGCGAGCGCGTCGGCCAGCTGGTCCAGGAGCTGCCGTGACGAGGAGCGCGCCTCCTCCTGCCCGAGCACCTCCCGCAACCGACTCGGGTGATCGTCGTAGTTGGCGAAGACCGCGTGCTGGATGCCCCGCTGCCCCAGTGCCAGGAGCACGCCGGCGGTGCGAGGCGTGAGCGTGGTGTACAGCATCAAGGGGAGCGAGGGAAAGAGCACGCGCAGCCGCTCGATCTCCTGCGATCGCGCGTGGCCGGACAAGAGCGGGTCCACGACGGCCAGTTCGACGGGGCGGCCGCGGATGCCGGCCAGCACATCGTCCCAAGTCGAAACCTGTGCGACGCTGAACCGGGAGCCCGCCGCCCGGCGGAGCTTATGGAATTGGACGTCGGGGACGGCGGCTAGTACGAGCATGAATCCCCCAGAACCATCAAATGTCGCAAAATCGCCCTACGATGCCGCAAAAACGCCCTAAAATCTGGACGCCTCCGCACCCAGGTTGTGGTTGTCCTGTTGCGTTGACTCCACACCCTGGTCCAGCGGAGGTCACATGTCCCGCATTCGCGCCCTCTTCACCCTGCTCGTCGTTGCGTTCGCTCTCTCCACCGTCGCGTGTGCCGACGCCACCGGCCCCAGCCACGGCTGCGACATCAACAACAGCAATACCTGCAAGTAGCCTGCACTTCTAAGACAGCCTTATCCGCCGAGCTGCGCGAGGGACTCGGACACTTCGCGTAGCTCGACGGTTTGTACGATGGGCTCCGTCGCCAGCTGCGTTTCCCGGGCAATCGCCTGCTGGCAGTACTGGAGCCCTCCCAGGATGCGCTCGATCCGGAACTCGAATTCATGCAGTCCAGCAGCGCCCGCGATCGCGAGGGCCTCCTTCATGAGCACTGCAGCGCGGCGGTACCGTCCGAATCGCGCCTGTCCGATCCCCTGTTTCAAATAGAAGTCCGTCCGGATGTTGGGCGGCATGTCTGCGAGCCGGTCTTCGCAGCGTTCCCGCCAGCGGGCGAACCCAACGTGATCCCGCCGATACGACGCGCAATGCATCAACTCGATCACCGCGTTACTGACACAGTCTTGCGTGCGGCCGCGGCGGAACACCTCTGCCAGCGCGCGTTCGGCTCCGGTCGCGTCGCCGAGGCTGAGGAGCATGGTTCCCACGTCACCCAGCGCGCGGAGGCGGGCATCGTCCTCTTCATACAGCTGGAAGGCCTGCCACGCGTGCGGGATCGCCTCGGCTGATTGCCCCATGTAGTAGAGCGCCGCGGCAATGCCCTGCTCTGCGCGGGCCTCGACATCCCGCTCGCCGGCGGTGCGGGCATCCGCGAGGACCCCCGCGAGCCGGCGCTCGGCATCCGCGAGGTTGCCGCGGCCGAGCATCGTGTTCGCCCGACCGATCCGGCTGAGCAACCCTGAATAGCGGTCGCCCGCGAGCGTCGCCAGCTCCCCGGCTTCGGTGTAGGCGGCGTCCGCCTCGTCGAACCGGTTGAGCTTGCGGTGCACGCGCGCGAATCGCAGCTGCGCCGCGACCGCGTCGGTGGACGACAACCGGCTCCCCACGACTACCAACAGCGTCGTGAGCACGTCGAGCGCTTCTTCGAGACGCTGCTCGACCTCGAGGAAGTGGGCGTAGGCAAACAGCGCCGGCGAGATGAGCTGGACGTCCCCGAGGCTGTAGGAGTCCGACGCGCTGTCGGCGATCCCGTGCACGTGCGCGCCCTCGGTGGCCGCGGCCCGGAGCTCGCGGCAGAACCGATCGGTCGCCACCCACTGGTAATGGAAGGCGTCCTTCGAAATCGGAGCCCGGTCCGGCGCGAGCAGGTCCACCAGCCGTAGCGCGAGAAACGCGCCTTGTCCCAGGCGCGCTTCCAGCGTGGTGGCCGACTCGGGACCCGACACTCGCTGGAGGAAAATGGCGTGTGGCAACGATTCGAACCTCAGACGCGAAACCGGCATCCCTCGTGTCTCCGAGTGTGAGGCTAGCTAGCTGGCAAATCCACCCAAGGGCAGGGGCTATGCCTCATCGCAACGTGCGGCCGGCCCAGAACATAGCGTTTTCGCGCTCCTTGCGTTAGGCCGCAGATTTCGCGTTTTCTGGCTTTTCGCCGCATCGTTCGGATGCCGACCCGGCGGCCGCTTCCCCCCTATTCCCGCCCATGCGCCGGGGCATTACTCTCGCCGAACTCGTGGTCGTGCTGGCGATTCTCGCCATGGTGACGGCCGTCACACTGCCTCGCCTGGCCGGCTTTCGGGACTGGATCGCGGTCGACACGGCGGCCCAGGAGGTGATCGCGGCGATCGCCGTCGCCCGGAGTGCGGCCGTCATGCAGGGCACCCGCAGCCGGGCGGTGATCGCCGCCGACTCGCTGCGGATCGACCGCTGGGGGGAGGACTCGTGGGGCGCGCTGCATCGCTGGCCGGGCCCGCAGGGGCGTGGCGTGGCGCTCGAGGTGTCGAACCCCGTGGTCGTCTTCGACCCGATCGGCCTGGCGTGGGGAGTATCCAATACGACGGTCGTGTTGCGACGAGGAACGCGCGCCGTGACCATCACCGTCTCCCGCCTCGGGAGGGTGAAGCGGTGGTAGGGGCGGATGCAACCATTCCCGGGGGACGGGCATCAAACGGGTGGAGTCGGAATTTCGGTCTGGCGGGGGGTGAAACATCCGGCCCAGCCGGCCGTATCAAGGTAGAGCAATCGCGCAAGGGTCGCGGCCGAAGTGTGACGGCCACTTCGCCCGACCGCCAACCCGGGGAGTTGTCAGCCCCGGGTTTGGTTTTTCTAGGATCCGGGTGAGCGAATCCCCACCGCCTCGAAGCTGAACGTGACGCGATCGGCGACGCGAACAGTGCCGGCGGGTCCGCCGCGATACGGCCTGATGCCGAAGTCGGTCTGTTTCACCGAGAAACCGCCGGTCGCGCGTAGCGTGTCGGTGCCGATCCCGGCCCGGATGTCACAGCTCACATCACGGGTCTGTCCGGCGAGGGTGAGCCGGCCCTGCACCTGGAATCCGTCAGCGGTAGGGCTCACGGCCGTGGAGACGAAGCTGATCTCGGGGTACACATCCGCGTGCAGGACCTCGGTCCGCATGGCGTGGGTGACCTTGCGGGTTTCGGCGGTGTCGGACGACGTGAGCACTGCGAGACTGTCGACCGGTACGACGATTTCCACGCGTGATTGCGCGGGTGTGTCCGGGTAGTAGACGACCCGTCCCACAAACCCGCGGGCGCGAACAACATGCGTATGGCCTGCGAAGCCGAGCAGCCCCGCTTTGCCGGTCTTCACGTCGAACCGGCTGGCGGCGGACAGCACATAGACCACGGAGTCCGGCTCGACCCCCTGGGCCCAGGCGGGCGCGGAGCCGAGCGAGATCATTCCTGCCACGAGTGCGCACCGTACGGAGGTCATCGTCGACCCGGCGCGAGATAGCGGTTCAGCCCTTGCTCGAAGGGGATCGGCCGAATGCCGAACACCGACTCGATGGCGTTGTCCGGCGTGGCGCTGCCTTCGACCAGCATTTGCAGCTGATCGCTCGTGAGCGGTGCCGCGGCGCCGAGCAGATCGAACGCGCCGGCGGCCGCCCGCGCGAGTGCGAGTGGCATGTGGACGAGGGGGCGGGGGTGGCCGGCGGCCCGCCCGATCGCGAGCAAGAACTCCTCGTAGGTCAGCACCTGCGGCCCGCCCAGCTCGAACACGCCCGAGAGCGAGGGCTGTTCGACCGAGAGCGCGAACGCGAGGGCCACGTCCTCGACCCAGACGGGCTGCGTGGGGAAGCGGCCGTCGCCGAACACCGGCACGACGGGGGACCAGCGGTGCAGCCGCGCGAGGGTGCGGATCGGCGCGCTCTCCGGGCCGCTGATGATCGATGGTCGGAAGACGGCGTGCGAGAGCCCCGAGGCGCGGACCAGCTGCTCGGCGTGCCATTTCGTTCGATGATAGGGGGTCGCGCCACGCTCATCCCGCGCGCCGACCGCGCTCATGTGGACGAACCGCTCGATGCCGGCCTGGCGCGCCGCCTCGACCACCCGGCGGGTGCCATCCACGTGCACGGCGTGAAAGGTGGCGGGGCCCTTCTCGACGATGATGCCGACCAGGTGCACGACGGCGTGTGCGCCACGCGTGAGCGTCGTGAGCGCCGCGACGTCGGCCAGATCACCGGGGACGAGCTCGACCCCGAGGCTCACGAGGGTCCGCGCCTGGATCGGGCGGCGCACCAGCGCGCGGACCGCATGTCCGCGGCGCGTCAGCACCGCGGCAATGTGCCGGCCCACGAACCCGGTGGCACCGGTGACGGCGATCAGCACGAGCGGAAACGGTCAGGTAGACGCGGTACCGCTCTCGTCGAGGAACACGAGCGTGCGGCGCCGCGCGACCACTGAGGCCAGTGCCTCGTAGACCTTGGGATCGAGCACTGTGCCTGCCAGGTCGGCTGCCCGCTGCACCGCCTTCTCCGGGGTCATCTTCTCCTGGTAGGCGCGCGAGGTGCTGAGGGCGTCGAACACCTCGGCGGCACCGATGATGCGGCCGCCCATCGGGATCTCCTCGCCACGCAGCCCGTCAGGGTAGCCCGTCCCATCCCACCGCTCGTGGTGATGCCGCACTGCCGGGATGATGTCGCCAAGGTGTGCGAGCGGCGCGAGGATCTGGGACCCGATGACGACGTGCTGCTTGACGTGCTCGAACTCGTCGGGGGTGAGCGCCCCCTGCTTGTTCAGAACCGATTCGCGCGTCCCGATCTTGCCGATATCGTGCAGCCGGCCCGCGACCCGCACGTGCTCGACCTCCTCCTCCGGGATTCCGAGCTCGTGGGCTATGGTGGCGGACAGGTCGGCCACGCGGGCCGAATGCCCCCGCATATAGGGGTCTTTCGCCTCGAGGGCGTTCACGAGGGCCTCGAGCGTGGCGATCGAAAGCCGCTCCAGCTTCATGCGCTCGCGCTGGAGCTCGGCCGCGCGGGTGCTGACCTCCTCCTTGAGCCATTGGTTCAGCTGGCGATTCTCGAGGAGCATCTCGCGCCGCTTGAGGGCCCGCTGGACCGCGCGCCCCAGGTCGGCGAGCTCGATCGGCTTGGTGAGGTAGTCCATGGCGCCCCGCTGCATGCACAGCGCGGCACTGGTCGCGTCGTTCACGGCGGTGAGCATCAGGATGGCGAGCTCCGGCTCGATTTCGATGGCCTGGGGCACCAGGTCGACGCCGCTGGTGCCGGGCATCCGAATGTCGCACAGCATGAGCGCGATGCGGTGGCGCCGGAGCTGCTGCAGGGCTTCCTCACCGGTGCCCGCGGCGTACACTTCGTACTGCTGTTGCATGAGGAATTTCTTGAGGGCGTTCCGGATAGGCTCCTCGTCGTCCACGACGAGGAGCTGGATGGGACCCGTCACATCGGCCACGGCGGTCCTCCTTCACTAACCTGCAACGAAGGTGACGTCGACCCGCTCCGGCAGCAAGCCCGCCCCGTGGGCGCGAGCGAGCAACTCACTCACGGCTTGTCGGCCGGTCGGGCCGTAGTCCACCGTGTAGGTGTTGACGTACATCCCGACGAACCGATCGATGCGCGACGCGTCGAGGCCGCGGCCGTAGGTCGTCGCGTGCGCCAGGGCCTCGGCGCGATGGGCGAGGCCGTACTGGATGCTGGCTTTGAGATCCCGGGCGATGTCCCGCATCAGCGCCTCTCCCAAGTCGCGACGCACCACGTTGCCGCCGAGCGGCAGCGGTAGTCCCGTCTCGTCGTGCCACCATTCGCCCAGGTCGACCCACAGATGCAGGCCGCGGTCGGCGTAGGTGAGCTGCCCCTCGTGGATGAGGAGCCCCGCCTCCGCGCGACCCGCCGCTACGTACTCCTCGATCTGATCGAACGGCACGACGACATGGCGCGCGGCCGGCTGGTACAGCTTGAGCGCCAGAAACGCCGTGGTGAGCTCGCCCGGGACGGCGACGAGCAGGCTCTCACCGCCGAGCGCCGCCTGCGGATCAGCGGGGCGCGGCCCGCGGGCCACGATCCGCGGACCATAGCCGTCGCCGACGCTCGCTCCGTGAGCGAGCAGCGCGTAGCGATCGGCGAGGTAGGCGTACGCGTGGAGCGACACGGCCGTCACTTCCAGCTCGCCGGCGAGGGCGCGCCGGTTCAACGACTCGATGTCGCCGAGCTCATGCACGTAGCGGCGGTCGCCCGTGTCGATCCTCCCGGCGGCGAGCGCCCAAAACATGAACGCGTCATCCGCGTCCGGGCTGTGCGCGAGGCGGATCGTGCGGCTGGTGTCAGTTGCCACGCGGTGCCGCCCGTGCCGCCCCTGCCGCCTTTGCGGCCTGTTCGTGGAACGCATCGAGATTCTCCGCGTGATCGCCGTACTCGGGCCGCCGGCGCGTCCGCTCCGCCGCCTCGTGTCTGAGGAAGTCCCGGTAGGCGCGTCGTGCCCCCGCCGTGTCCCGCTCGAGCTCGAGCCCGCGGGCCCGCAACATGTACCCGAAGAGGTGGGTGGGGACGGTCCGGCGGATGGTGTCCGCTTGGGCCAGCGCCGCCGCCGCGTTGCCGCCGGTCAGGTCGAGCACGCCGATGTGGTAGCGGGCGTCCACGTCCAGCGCCGGCAGCATCGTGTACGCCTGGAGCGCCATGGGGAGGAAGAACGCCGCGCTGTCCGCCTTGCCCTGCGTGTGCAGCATCATGACCCGGTTGTAGAGCCGGGTGGCGCGTTCCTCGGGGGACATCTGCGAAATGTCGGGAGGCGGGAGACGGGAGGCGGGAGCGGTTTCGTCTCGCGCCTCCCGACTCCCGTCTCCCGAGGAGCCACCGAGCCGGAACGCAACCACGGTGAGTAGTGCTCCCAACGCCGCCCCGGCCACTCCCCAGGGAAGGCCGGCCCGCCATCCGGCGGTGTGAGGGCCCCCCACTTGGGCACCGCACTTGTGACAGAACCTCGCAGTGGCGGCGAGCGGCGCTCCGCACGCGTGACAATTCATTGAGGCCAGAATCTAACTGGCAGGAATCTGAGAGGCAGCATAGTGTAGTCCCCATGAGCGCCCCTTTCCCGGGACAGGACCGCGCCAAGCACATGGGCGAGTTGAAGCGCGGTGACGAACGGTGGGAAGTGTTCGTCGAGATGCAGCCCGACGCCGAAGTGGGTGCCGTGCGCGGGCGCGTGCACTTCGTGAATGGGGAGCGCCGTCGCACCACGAGTTGGATCTTCCTCGAGGTCTCGGAACGTGAGATCCAGGAGCGTTTCGGTGAATTTTCGGCCGTCGAGCTGTGGCACTTCGTGGCGGCCCTGGACGGCTAACTGCGTGGAAAACTCTGCATGTTGTGCACATTTCCGTTCGCAGCTTGGCAGGCCGCGCGCCCATCTAGAGTGCCCGATGGGGCATCTGTTGCACCAATGACACGAAACGGTTGACACCTCGCAACGTCGCCTGTACCTTCCCGCATGCCGGCAGTTCTCGTTTTCCCTGGGTTCATCGGGCGCCCGCCGTCCGCGACCCCCGGTCGGGGCCGCTTGGTTGGTGGCATCGTCTGTGCACGCCCCTCTCACGGACCGTTTTAGGAGACCGATCTTATGACCGCGACGTTGGAGCCGACCACAGCCACCCCCGGGGCGAAGCCGGCGGCGGGCGCGTCACCCGCCGACGTGGTGCGGAAGGCGAAGGAAGCCGGTGTGCAGGTGGTGGACCTGAAGTTCACCGACCTGCCGGGCACGTGGCAACACTTTTCGATCCCGCTGAAGGAGTTGACCGAAGATCTGTTTGCCGAGGGGATCGGGTTTGACGGCTCCTCGATTCGCGGGTTCCAGGCCATCAACGAGAGCGACATGCTGCTGTTCCCGGATCCCGCGAGTGCCTTCGTCGATCCGTGCCTCGGCGTCCCGACCCTGTCGCTGACCTGCGACGTGGGAGACCCGGTGACGGGCAAGCGCTACTCGCGCGACCCGCGCTACGTGGCGCAGAAAGCTGAGCAGCACCTCGTGAAGACGGGGATCGCCACGACCTCCTATTACGGCCCGGAAGCCGAGTTCTACATCTTCAACTCGGTGCGCTTCGACCAGAACGCGCACGAGGGCTACTACCACATCGACTCCGAGGAGGGGATCTGGAACTCGGGGACGAACGGGGGCGGCCCGAACCCGGGGCACCGGCCGCGGCACAAGGAGGGATACTTCCCCGTGCCTCCGGTGGACAAGCTGCAAGACCTGCGGTCCAAGATCATGCTGGCGATGATGGCGTCGGGCATCGACGTCGAGGTGCACCATCACGAGGTGGGCACGGCGGGGCAGACCGAAATCGACATGCGGTTCACGACCCTGACCCGCATGGCGGACCAGCTGATGATGTATAAGTACATCGTGAAGAACGTGTGCGCGCAGAACGGCTACACCGCGACGTTCATGCCGAAGCCGCTGTTCGGAGACAACGGCTCGGGAATGCACGTGCACATGAGTCTGTGGAAGGACGGGAAGAACCTGTTCTTCGACGCCAACGGGTACGCGCTGATCTCGGACGCGGCGCGCTGGTACATCGGCGGGCTGATCAAGCATGCCTCGGCGATCCTTGCCTTCGCCGCCCCGACGACCAACAGCTACCGGCGACTGGTGCCGGGCTACGAGGCGCCGATCAACTTGATTTACTCGCAGCGCAACCGCTCGGCGATCTGCCGCATCCCCGTGTACTCCAAGTCGCCGAAGGCGAAGCGCATCGAGTTCCGGGCGCCCGATCCGTCGTCGAACCCATACCTCACGTTCGCGGCGCTGTTGATGGCGGGCCTCGACGGCGTCAAGCACAAGATCGAGCCGCCGAAGCCGATGGATGTGGACTTGTATGAGCTCGAGCCCGAGGAGCGCAAGCATGTAAAGAACACGCCGGGCTCGCTGAACGAGTCGCTCGTGGCGCTCGAGGCGGACCAGGCCTTCCTGCTCGAGGGCGGGGTCTTCACACCCGACCTGATCGAGACGTGGCTCGCCTACAAACGCGCCAAGGAGATCGATCCGGTGGCGCTGCGCCCGCATCCGTACGAGTTCTTCTTGTATTACGACGTGTAAGCGAAGGCGGTAGAAGATGGTAGAGGGCGGTAGAGGGATCTCCCCTTTACCGCCCTCTGCCGTCTTCTACCGCCCTCTACCGACCTCTATCTTAGTGCCCATGACCGCCACCGCCGCCGACACCCGCGACATCCTCGACGAGCTGAAAAAGCGCCGCGTCCGGTTCCTGCTGCTGCAGTTCACCGACCTGTTGGGCGTCAACAAGGCCGTGGAGGTGCCCGCGTCCCAGTTTGAGAAGGCGTTGGCCGGCGAGGTGACGTTCGACGGCTCGGCGCTCGAGGGGTTTGCGCGCGTGGAGGAGGCCGACGCCCTGCTCGTGCCGGATCTCGCGAGCTTTCGCGTGTTTCCCTGGGACAGTGGCGGCTCGGAAGGAGCCGATGGCGCGGCCGGCGCGGGAGGGGTCGTGGCGCGGCTCATCTGCGACATCCGCTACCCGGACGGGCGACCGTTCGAGGGATGTCCGCGCACGACCTTGAAGCGGCAGATCGAGCGGGCCACCACGCTGGGCTTTACCATGCGCGTCGGGTGCGAGGTGGAGTTCTTCATTTTCGAGCGGAGCGAGCGCGGCGAGCCCACGACCCGCACACTCGATGCCGGTAGCTACTTCGATCTCGTCCCGGTGGACCGTGGGGAGCAGGCGCGCCGCGTCATCGTGGCGGCCCTGGAGGAGATGAAGCTGAGCTCCGAGGCGTCCCATCACGAGGTGGCCCGAGGCCAGCACGAGATCGACCTGGGATACGCGGACCCGCTCACGATGGCCGACCATCTCGCGAGCCTGCGCTTCGTCGTGCGCACCATCGCGGTGCGACACGGCCTCGTCGCGACCTTCATGCCCAAGCCGCTGTACGGGCGCAACGGGTCGGGGATGCACACGCACCAGTCCCTGTTTGCCAAGGGGAAAAACGCGTTCTTCGACCCGCGAGGGCCGATCCAGCTCTCCGAGGTCGGCCGCTGGTACATCGGCGGGCTGCTGCGGCACGCGCGCGGCTACTGCGCGGTGACGAATCCGCTGGTGAACTCGTACAAGCGCCTCGTGCCCGGGTACGAGGCGCCGGTGAACGTCTCCTGGTCCACGCAGAACGTGTCTCCCCTCATCCGGGTGCCGGCCCAGCGTGCCGAGGCCACGCGCTGCGAAAACCGGATGCCCGATCCGTCGGCGAATCCGTACCTCGCGCTCGGCGTCCAATTGGCCGCCGGTCTGGACGGCGTCCAGGAGCGGATCGACCCTGGCGAGCCCGTGAACAAGAACATCGCCCGCATGTCGTACCGGGAGCGCCGTCGCTTCCGCATCGACGACCTGCCGCGCGATCTGCACGAAGCGCTCGATTATTTGGAGAAGGACGGGGTGATCCGCGAGGCCCTGGGCGACCACATCTACGAGCGCTACCTCGACGCCAAGCGCGAGGAGTGGCAGGAGTACATCGGACAGGTGAGTGAGTGGGAGTTGAATAGATACTTGGGGCAATACTAAGGGCGTAACACAAAGACGTAGCACAAAGACGTAGCGCAAAGACGTCGCACAAAGACGTAGCACAAAGACGTCGCACAACGACGTCGCACAACGACGTCGCACAAAGACGTCGCACGACGCCGCGTCGTCACCTATCTGGCGGCGGGTGAGCGATCAGGCGGCCGAGCGTCTTGATGACCAGCGCAACGCGACCCTCGATTTCGTGAATGGCACGCGCATGAGCCGGGTCGAGCGCCGCCGCCACCCGCAGCTGCGTCAGCGTCTCCTGAGCCGACCCCCTAGCGTACTGCAGGAACCGGCGAAACTCGGGGATGCTGCCCCGGCCACAGGCCTCCGCTATGTTTGAGCTGACGGAGAGCGCCGCCCGAACGAGCTGGTCCGCACGTGGCGCGGCTCCAGGTCCGGATAGCTTCTTGCTCAGACGCGCTACCTGGACAGAGACCTCCACCGCGACTTCGTGTATCCACAAACGACGAGCATAAGCGCGCAGCGTCATGGCGAACCATAGGAGAGGAACTGCGTGAAGGCGTCACCCTTTTCCCGCCTTTGCGGGACGTTTCTGTGCAACGTCTCCGCGCGACGCCTCTGCTTGACGGTGTTCTTGCTGTCCGCCTGCGACGGCGTCTCCCGCCCCGACGACACGTTGGGCCTCCAGAGCGCCGCCCGCTGGGAATGGCACGGACGTCTCGTGGTGGAGGCGGACTCCGCGCTCACCCTCGTTCGGATGAGGATCGACACGACGCACGGGGGCGGCGACGTGGGCCTGGCGCGATACGATTTCAATCCCGCCGTCGGCGAAGGAGACGAGTACTCGCTCACCCTCGCGTTGGACCTGGGGCGCGCGCGCGACCTGCGGCCGAACGTCGCGTACACGCTGGGCCCACCGCCCGCGCGCCTCACCGCCTACGCGACGGTGACCTGCTTGTGCCGCCCTCTGAAGCCGGACTCGGTCCGCGGCACCTTCACGCTCGCGACGCGCGGCCTGCGGCAGATCACCGGTCGCGTGGACGCGACCCTGTATTTTACGGAGTGGAACGACGCCGCCCGCCACGTGACCTACTCGCTGCACCAGCGCATTGACTTGGTCAAATAGAACGGCGGCGGTCTGGGGGACGGGCGGACTGGGGGTCGGCATCGTGCTCGGGTTGCTGACCGCCTGTCCGCCGGACCGCCTGACCGCCCAGTCTGTCCCTCCCACGATCGACACGATCGTCGTCGTGAACCGCAACGTGTTCGACCTCCACGAGGCCGATGCGCCCAGCTTCATCGCGCGGCTCGCGAACCGGCTGCACGTGCGCACGCGTGCCGGAGTCATCCGCAGCACGCTGCTCGTCAATCCCGGGGACCGCTACGACTCGGCGCGCGTCGCCGAGAGCGAGCGGGCGTTACGCAACCTGTATGTCTTCAGTCGTGTACGGATCGATACCACGCGACTCGAGGGCCGCCTCGCGCTCCGCGTCTCCACCACCGACGGCTGGAGCACCAAGCCGCAGATCGGCTACTCGTCGGCCGGCGGCGACGTCACGTGGATGGTCGGCCTGGTGGAAGACAACCTGCTTGGCACCGCGACGTCCCTCACCGCCGTGTACAACAAGACGCCCGACCGCCGCATCTTCGATCTCGGGTACGTGAACCCCCACTTCTTCTCGCGCCGCGGTTGGCTGCAGGCCAAGCACAGCAACAAGTCGGATGGCAACCGGGGCACCTGGCTCATGGGCGTGCCGTTCTACGAGACGGCCGCGCGGCACGCGCTCCTCACCGACGGCGAGGCGGCGTCGGAACGGGTGCTCGTCTTCCGGCGTGACCCCTTGGGGCACAGCGTCGTGGACACGGTGGCGCGGCGCGCGCTGCGCGTGGGGATCGCCGCGGGGTTCGCCCCGCGCACGACCACGGAAGGCTACCTGCGACTGTGGCTCGCCGGCCAGTGGCGCCGCGAGAACTTCGATTCCCTGGGCACGACGCCATTCCCGCGCTCCCTGTTCGGCACGGGGGGCGTGGGTATCGACCTGGCCCACGTGCGCTTTCAAGTGCTGGAGCGGTTCAACTCGTACGCCCGGCGCGAGGACGTGGACATGTCGCAGGTACTTCACGTCGGGGTATGGGCGGCACCCCGCGCGTGGGGATATCCGTCCGGCCAGGCGGGCGTCGGGCCGGAGGTCAGCGTGCAGCTGGCGGCGCCCTGGCGGCGTGGGTTCGCGGTGCTGCGGGCCGGGGCGAACGGCGTGTTGACCGCGGGGGCTCCCGACTCGGCGCGCGTGGCGGGCGCGTTGACGGTTGCGAGCCAGAATCTCCGCGATCAGACGCTGATTCTCCACGTCGAAGCTGCCCAACTGCGCCGCGCGAAGCCCGGCAACGAGTTCGATCTCTGGACCTCGCAGAACGGGCCGCGCGTCTTCGGCATCCACCAGTTCACGGGCACCCGCATGGTATGGCTGGCGCTCGAAGATCGCGTGCTCGTCACGGACGAGCTGTGGGGCCTCCTCGGAGTGGGTGTGGCGCCGTTTCTCGACTACGGCGGGGCGTGGTACGCGGGCGAACCGCCGCGCCTGGGTGGCGACGTCGGCGTGTCGCTACGCATCGGCCCGACCCGCGCGGTGCGAGGTGACGTCGCGGACTTTGCCGTCGGATACCGCTTCGGAAAGGGCTTCGCCGGAAGCCGCTGGGGCTTCGCGATCCGCAAGGGTGTGAGGTACTGAGCGCCCCCCCTCCATGCATCACTGCATGTCCGATCTGCGGTAACGTCGCCCTCCTGAGTGCGCGGGTGAACCCGCGACTCGGCATGTGTCAGTAAACTGACAGACGCTCTGCCGCTTCAGCGGTACGCGCCGAGCCGCGGCTTCAGCCGCGATCACGGGGCTCGGGGTGCAACTATTCCGGCATGGGCGGCGTTAGCACGGTCATGGAGACTGAGACGAAGCACCCGACCGCGAGCCGGCGCGGCCCGATGATCACCCCGATCCTCGTGGTCGCCAGCCTGTGGACGCTGCTGCACGTGTACGTGGGGCAGCGCTTGCTCGCCCCAACGTCGCTGGCGCCCGGATGGCGCCTGCTCGGCTGGGTGGGGATCCTGTTGCTCATCCTCGCACCGTTCGTGGCGCTGTTCGCCGGACGGACCGAGCGGCTGCCCGCGAACCGAGGCCTCGAGGTCGCCGGCTTCACGGCGATGGGACTGTCGTCGCTCTTGATCGTATTCGCGCTGGCTGGTGACGCGCTGCATGTGCGGGCCTGGCTCGGCGTCGGCACCTTTCAGCTGGCGGTCGTGGGGAGCGCCGTCGCCGTTCTGGTGATCGGTCTGTGGCGGGCGCGCCGGCCTGCCATCGTGCGCGTGGTGGATGTCCCGATCAGGGGGCTTCCCTCCGATCTCGAGGGATTCCGCATCGCCCAGCTGTCCGACCTGCATGTCGGCCCGACGCTCAAACGGGATTTCGTCGAGCGCGTGGTGGACACGACCAACGGGCTCCAGCCCGATGTGATCGCTCTGACGGGGGACGTGGCCGACGGCTTCCCCCCCGCGCTGCGCGACGAGGTGGCGCCGCTCGCCGGACTGCGGGCGCCGCACGGGAAGTACTTCGTTACGGGCAACCACGAGTACTACTGGGACGCGGCCGCGTGGGTGCGCGAGCTGGAGGGGCTCGGCTTCAGCGCCCTCGTGAACGGACACCAGGTAATCCACCGGGGGGCCGGTCGGATCGTCGTCGCCGGGGTCACGGACCTCTCGAGCGGCGGCCTTCCCGGGCACACCTCCGATCCGGCGGCGGCGGTCGCGGGAGCGCCGGAGAGCGACGTCCGCGTGCTGCTGGCGCATCAGCCGAAGAGCGCGTTCGCGGCCCGCGCCGCCGGGTACGACCTGCAGCTCTCGGGGCACACGCACGGCGGGCAATACTTCCCGTTCAACCTGCTGGTGCGGCTGTTCCAACCATTCGTCGCGGGACTCCACCGGCTGGAGGCGATGTGGCTGTACGTGAGCCGGGGCACGGGCTATTGGGGGCCGCCGCTCCGCCTGGGCGCGCCCGCCGAGATCACGCTGATCCAGCTTACGCGCGCTTGAGCCCGTCCAGCCGCCCACCCGAATGGGTAGCACCCCGCAATCGCCCGGCCTTGACGGTCGTGGGACCCCGGCGTATCGTCCGGGTCCTGTCGTACCGTAGCGGCACCGTTCCGATTTGGAGTGACATCGACTCGTGATGCAGCTCGCGCTGGTCCTGCTTCTGGTCCTGGTCCTGCTGAGCATTAGCTCAGGACAGGGTCTGCGGCGCGCGCCAAACAAGCACATGAGCAGCTAGCGATACAAGAAGGACGCAGTGAGCGCCGCGGACCCAAGAAGGTCCGCGGCTTTTTTTTCGCCATCCACGCGAGACACGGAGCCCGGGAGCCACCCATGGGGAGAGACGTCATCATCTTCGATACCACCCTGCGCGACGGCGAGCAGGCGCCCGGCAATTCGATGACGGCCGAGGAGAAGCTGCGTCTCGCCCGCCAGCTGGATACGCTGGGGGTGGACGTGATCGAAGCGGGGTTCCCGAGCGCGTCGGAGGGCGACCGGCGGGGTGTGCTGGCGATTGCCGAGTCGGTGCGTCGTCCCGTGATCGCCGCGCTCGCGCGCTGTCACGACCGGGACATCGACCTCGCTGGTGAGGCGGTGCGGCCGGCCGCGCGACCTCGGGTGCACGTCTTCATCGCCACGTCCGACCTGCACCTCCAGTGCAAGCTGCGGCTCAGTCGCGACCAGTGTCTCGAGCGGGCCGGCGAAGCGGTCCGGCGCGCCCGCCGCTATACGGACGACGTGGAGTTCTCGGCCGAAGACGCGACCCGCACGGATCTGGAATTCCTCTGCCGGGTGGTCGAGGCGGCCATTGCCGCCGGGGCGACCACGATCAATCTCCCGGACACGGTCGGGTACGCGTTGCCCGTCGAGTACGGCGCCATGTTCCGCGCGGTGCGGGAGCGCGTTCCCGGCGCCGACCGCGTCGTGTTCAGCGCGCACTGCCACGACGACCTCGGGCTCGCCGTAGCCAACTCGCTCGCGGCGATCGAAGCCGGTGCCGGACAGGTCGAATGCACCGTGAACGGCATCGGTGAGCGCGCCGGTAATGCGGCGCTGGAAGAGATCGTCGTGGCGGGGCGGGTGCGGCCGCACGCGGTCGCGTTTCACTGCGGCGTCAACCCGCAGGAGCTGTACCGCACGAGCCAGCTGCTGTCACACGTGATCGGCGTGTTCCCCCAGCCCAACAAGGCCGTCGTCGGCCGCAACGCCTTCGCCCACGAAGCGGGAATCCACCAGCACGGGGTCCTGCAGAACGGCCTCACGTACGAGATCATCCGTCCGGAAGAGGTGGGGGTGGCGCGCTCGAGCCTGGTCCTCGGCAAACACTCGGGCCGGCATGCGCTGGAACGGCGGTACCGCGAGCTCGGCTACGAGGTGGACGACGCCACGCTGCGGAAGCTGTACGACGAGTTCACCACGCTGGCGGACAAGAAGCGCGAGATCCTGGACGAGGACCTGCTCGCGCTGCTGCATGGCCGGTTCCACGATGCGCCGGAGGTCTACCGGCTGGCGCATCTCCAGGTGACGTGCGGCACGGTGTCCGCGACGGCCGAGGTGCGGCTGGCGGGTCCCTGGAATGGAGCGGAGCGGGGCGCGACAGCGGTCGGCAACGGGCCGATCGCCGCCGCATTCGCGGCGATCGCGAAGGTCGTGGGGCGCCAGGTGGACGTCTTGAACCTCACCGTCCAGTCGGTCACCCCGGGGCGTGACAGCCTGGGGCAGGTGCTGGTGCAGGCGCGGATCGACGGGAAATCGCTCTCCGGGCACGGGGCCTCGACCGACATCGTCGAGGCGAGCGCCCGCGCCTTGGTGCATGCCCTCAACAAGGTGAGCCACGCGGATCAGCTGGAGGACCAGTCGCTCAATGCCAGCTACTTCTGGGGAGTGTGAGTCGATGAGCGAGATGCTCTCGGGGGCGGCGATCCTGTGCCGCGCGCTCGTCGACGCCGGGGTCGAAGTGATTTTCGGCTATCCCGGCGGCGCCATCATGCCGTTTTATCACGCGTTGCCGGACCACCCTCGGCTGCGGCACATCCTGGTGCGGCACGAGCAGGCGGCGGCCCATGCGGCCGACGGCTACGCCCGGGCGAGCGGGCGCGTGGGAGTGTGCGTCGCCACATCCGGACCAGGAGCCACGAACCTCGTGACGGGGCTCGCGGCGGCGTACATGGACAGCTCGCCGGTCGTGGCGATCACGGGGCAGGTATCCCGCCCCATGATCGGTCGCGATGCGTTCCAGGAAACCGACATCGTCGGTATCACACTCCCGATCACGAAGCAGAATTATCTGGTCGAGGACGTGACCGACCTGGCGGACATCGTGGCCGAAGCGATGGCGATCGCGGTGGACGGGCGGCCCGGGCCGGTGTTGATCGACGTTCCGAAGGACGTGCAGAACCAGAAGATCGAATGGCGGGGGGCCCAGGCTTCGGGAGCAGCCTCCCACCGGGATCCCCGCGCTGGCGCGCGGGGTCAGTCACTGACCCCGGGCGCAAGCCCGGGGTCGCTCGAAGACGGAGTTCGTGCAGCGGCGCGACTCATCGCCGGAGCCGAGCGCCCGCTGCTCATGGTCGGGCACGGGGTGATCCTCTCGGAGGCCTACGCGGAAGTTCGGACACTGGCGGAAAAGACCGGGATTCCCGTCATCACGACTCTCCTAGGGATCAGCGCCTTCCCGGACGGCCACCCCCTGCACCTGGGCATGCCCGGCATGCACGGCGAGGTGCACGTGAACCGCGCGATCCAGAACGCCGACGTCATCGTCGGTATCGGCTTGCGGTTCGACGACCGCGTCACGGGCAACACGGCGAGCTTCGCCCCCCAGGCCCGTATCGTCCACATCGATCTCGACCGCGCGGAGATCGGGAAGAACGTGCCGGTCGCCGTCGGCATCGTGGGCGACGCCCGCGACATCACCCGCCGTCTGGTGGCGGCGGTGGAGCCGCGCCGGTGCGAGCGCTGGGTCGAGCACATCCGCGGGTTCGTGCGCACGCGAACCGAGTCGTATCGCGGCGACCTGTCGCCCGAGGCGATCCTCGCGTCCATTTACGAGGCGAGTCATGGTGACTGCACCATCGTAACCGACGTGGGCCAGCACCAGATGTGGGTCGCGAAGCTCTATCCCTACCAGCGTCCCAACACGCACATCACCTCCGGGGGCCTCGGCGCCATGGGGTTCGCCGTGCCGGCGGCCATGGGCGTGCACCTCGCGCGGCCCGCCGGGACCGTGTGGGCCATCTCGGGCGACGGCGGCTTCCAGATGAACATGGCCGAGATGGCGACCATGGTGCAGGAAGGGCTGCCGGTGAAGATGGCCGTGTTCAACAACGGCTACCTCGGGATGGTGCGGCAGTGGCAGCAGTTCTTCCATGAGAAGCGGTACTCGTGCACGCCGATCTGGAGCCCGGACTACGTGAAGCTGGCCGAGGCGTACAGCATCCCCGGCTACCGGGTGAAGGAGGCGAGCGAGCTGGCCGACGTGGTCGGGCGGGCGAATGCCGAGCCGGGGCCGGCGCTGGTCGAGTTCTTGATCGAGCAGGAAGCCAACGTGTACCCGATGATCCCGCCCGGGGGCTCGCTCTCGGAGCCGATCGAGGCGGAGCCGGCCGCCGCGGCGGGCGATTGAGCGGCGTGTCCGCCCCTCCCCCCCACTCCGCCCACACGGTTGCGGTGCTGCTGGATGACGCGCTGGTGACGTTGAACCGCGCGTTCGGCGTACTGCGGCGGCGCAATGTTCCGATCGAAGGGCTCGCGCTGCACCCGAGCGGAACCGCCGGCGTGTCGCGCCTGACGTTCGTGCTCAAGGCCGATCCGCTGACCGCCGATCGGGTGGCGCAGCAGCTGCACAAGATGATCGGGGTGCGCTCGGTGATGGTCCTCGCGAACGACGATTCCTCTACGGAGGCGAAACGATGAGCTCGACGGAAACGCGCATTTTCTACGATACCGACGCCGATCCCGCCCGGCTGCAACACCGCGTCGTCGCCGTGATCGGATACGGCAGCCAGGGTCACGCGCACGCGCTGAACCTTAGGGATTCGGGGGTCGGGGCACGGGTCGTGGTGGGCCTGCGGCCGGGTGGGGGCTCATGGGAGCGCGCCAGGGCCGAGGGTTTGGACGTGCGGCCGGTCGCGGAGGCGGCGCGCGAGGCCGACGTGATCATGATGCTCGTCCCCGACCAGGAGGCGCGGGCGGTGTACGAGGCCGGCGTCGCTCCAGCGCTCGGGCGCGGCAAGACGCTCCTCTTCGCTCACGGGTTCAACATCCACTTCCGCGAGATCGTGCCTCCGGCCGGGGTGGACGTCGCGATGATCGCCCCCAAATCTCCCGGACACCTGGTGCGCAGCGAGTTCCAGGCGGGTCGGGGCGTGCCGGCGCTCGTCGCGGTGCACCAGGACGCGAGCGGCAATGCCTTGGCCGATGCGCTCGCGTATGCAGCGGGGATCGGCTGCGCCCGCGCGGGCGTGTTCGAGACGACGTTCCGCGAGGAGACGGAGACCGATCTGTTCGGCGAGCAGACCGTCCTGTGCGGCGGCGTTACCGCGCTGATCCAAGCCGGTTTCGAGACGCTCACGGCCGCAGGGTACGCACCGGAGATCGCCTACTTCGAGTGCATGCACGAGCTGAAGCTGATCGTGGACCTGATGTATCGCGGCGGGATGAAGTTCATGCGGTACTCGATCAGCGACACCGCAGAATACGGCGATTACACCCGCGGTCCGAAGGTCGTGACGCCGGAAGTGCGCGCCGCGATGGAGCGCATCCTGGCCGACATCCAGTCCGGCAGCTTCGCACGGGAGTGGATCGCCGAGTCCCGGAGCGGGGGCCGCCGGTTCCAGGCGTTGCGCAAGGCCGGTGCGGAGCATCCGATCGAGCAGGTCGGCGCCAAACTGCGTGCCATGATGCCGTGGACGGAGGAAGGGAAAGGGGCTCGGGACTCGGGGCTCGGGACTCGTGGATCGAGCCCTGTTTCCGAGCCCCGAGCCCCGAAACCCGAGCCCCTCAGGGCATGACCGCACGGACGCTGTTCGAGAAGGTCTGGGCCGCGCACGTCGTCCAGCAGTTGCCCGAAGGCCCGGCGCTCCTGTACGTGGACCTGCATCTGGTGCACGAGGTGACGTCGCCGCAGGCGTTCGAGGGGTTGCGGCAGGCGGGGCGCCGGGTGCGTCGGCCGGCGCTGACGGTGGCGACGGTGGACCACAACGTCCCCACGGGGGATCGCGCGGGACCGATTGCCGATCCGATTGCCGCGCGGCAGCTCGAAGCGCTCGCCGTGAACGCGCGGGACTTCGGGGTGGAGCTGTTCGATCTCCGATCGCCGCAGCAGGGGATCGTGCACGTGATCGGTCCCGAGCTGGGCTTCACCCAGCCCGGCATGGTGATCGTGTGCGGCGACTCGCACACGGCCACGCACGGTGCCTTCGGGGCACTCGCCCTGGGAATCGGCACCAGCGAGGTCGAGCACGTGCTCGCGACCCAGTGCCTCGTGTGGTCGAAGCCCGGGACCATGGAGGCCCGCGTCACGGGCGCGCTCGCCCCGGGGGTTACCGCCAAAGACTTGATCCTCGCCCTGATCGGTCGGATCGGGACGGCGGGCGCTACGGGACACGTCATCGAGTACACGGGGGACACGATCCGCGCCCTCTCGATGGAAGAGCGGATGACGGTGTGCAACATGTCGATCGAGGCGGGCGCGCGGGCCGGCATGATCGCCCCGGACGAGAAGACGGTCGCGTATCTCGCCGGCCGGCCGCGGGCGCCGAGCGGGGCGGCGTGGGACCGCGCCGTGGCCAGGTGGCGGGAGCTCCGGACCGATCCCGGTGCGACGTACGACACCCAGGTCGAGCTGGATGCCTCGGAGGTGGCGCCCCAGGTGACTTGGGGCACGAGCCCCGGCATGGTCACGTCCGTGACCGGTCGCGTCCCGAGCCCCGCCGACTTCCCGACCGACGCCGAGCGGCGCGCCGTGACGCGGGCGCTCGAGTACATGGGGCTCACCCCCGGCACCCCGCTCGAAGGGCTGCCGATCGACCGCGTGTTTCTGGGATCCTGCACCAACGCGCGGATCGAGGACCTGCGCGCCGCGGCCCGCACCGTGCGGGGCCGGCACGTCGCGACAGGGGTCCGCGCCCTAGTGGTCCCCGGATCGCAGCAGGTGAAGGCGCAGGCGGAGCGCGAAGGGCTGGACCGGGTGTTCAGCGAGGCGGGGTTCGAGTGGCGGAACGCGGGGTGCTCGATGTGCCTGGGGATGAATCCCGACGTGCTGCAGAGCGGGGAGCGCTGCGCTTCGACGTCGAACCGCAACTTCGAGGGGCGCCAGGGACGCGGCGGGCGCACCCACCTGATGAGCCCGCCCATGGCGGCGGCCGCCGCGATGGCGGGCCGGATCGTGGACGTCCGGCGATGGCCCGCGTCCTGATGGAGGCCTTCGTGCGTCACACCGGTCGGGTGGCGGCCCTGGCCCGCGCCAACGTGGACACCGACCAGATCGTGCCGAAGCAATTCCTGAAGCGGGTCGAGCGCACCGGGTTCGGGTCGGCCCTGTTCCACGACTGGCGATTCCGGTCCGACGGCAGCCCGAATCCGGACTTCGAGCTCAACCATCCCGTCGCTCGGAGCGCGAGCATCCTGCTCGCGGGGGAGAATTTCGGCTGCGGCTCGTCGCGCGAGCACGCGGTGTGGGCGCTCCGCGAGTACGGCTTCCGTGCGATTCTCGCACCGTCGTTCGCGGACATCTTTTACGCCAACTGCTGTCAGAATGGGGTCGTCCCGGTGCGTCTCCTGCCCCAGGAGATCGGCGAGCTGTTCCGGCGCCATCAGGCGGCGGGCGGTGAGTACCAGCTCACGATCGACCTCGAGGAGCAGCGCGTGGACGACGGCCTCGGGTTCCGCACCACGTTCTCCATGGAGCCCTACCGTCGGGAGATGCTGCTCCACGGTCTCGACGAGATCGGCCGGACCCTACGCTTCGAGGACCGGATCGGAGCATACGAGAAAGGCCGGGAAACGGGAAACGGGAAACGGGAAACGTGGTGAAGCAGTACTCGATTGCCGTGCTCCCCGGCGATGGGATCGGGCCGGAGGTGATCGTGGAAGCGGAGCGCGTGCTCGAGGTCGTCGGCGACCGCTTCGGGATCGACTTCACGCTGCAGCGCTTTCCCATCGGCGCGGCGGGCGTGGCGGCCGCGGGCGATCCGTTTCCGGAAGAGACCCGCGCCGGGGTCACGCGGGCCGACGCGGTCTTGCTCGGTGCGGTGGGCGACCCTTCCCTAGATCAGGCGCCCCGCCACCTCCGCCCCGAGTCCGGCCTGCTCGCGTTGCGTTCAGAGCTCGGCGTGTTTGCGAACCTCCGCCCCGTGGCGGTGTTCCCCGCGCTCGTGGACCGGTCACCCCTCAAGGCCGATCGCCTCGAGGACGTGGACGTGCTGATCGTGCGCGAGCTGACGGGCGGCCTGTATTACGGCGAGCCGCGCGGACGGGAGGGTGGGGGAGCCGCGGCCGTCAACACCCTGCGGTACACGGCCGCCGAGATCAAGCGCGTCGCGCGCGTGGCTTTCGAATCGGCGCGGCAACGGCGCGGGCACGTCACCTCGGTCGACAAGGCGAATGTGCTCGAAGTGTCCCAGTTGTGGCGGGAGACCGTGACACGCGTCGGCCGGGACTACCCCGATGTCCGGCTCGACCACCTGTACGTCGATACCGCCGCCATGCGCTTGGTCGCGGAGCCTAGAGCCTTCGACGTCCTGCTCACCGAGAACATGTTCGGGGACATCCTCAGCGACGAAGCCGCGGTGCTCGTCGGCTCACTGGGGCTCTTGCCCTCGGCCTCGCTCGGCGAGGGGCCGGGGTTGTTCGAGCCGATCCACGGATCTGCACCGGACATCGCGGGCCGCGATGTCGCCAACCCCATCGGGGCGATTGCGACGGTCGCCCTGCTGCTGCGTCACGGACTGACCCTAGCGGAGCCCGCCGCCGCCGTGGAGCGTGCGATCTCGCTGGCGCTGGAGCAGGGCGCGCGGACGCAGGACATCGCCGAGCCGGGAGCGGCCGCGCTCGGAACCCGGGCCATGGGAGCGCGGATCGCGGGGCTGATTGCCCAGGAGCAGCCGTCCCGGGCGCCGGTAGCGAGTTAGATGTTTCCCACGCTGAAAGCGTCGGCCCGGCTATGATGGATGTAGGGGCGCAGCATGCTGCGCCCCTACGCGTACAGCGTGGTGGCGTGCCCGGTCGGGAGGCGGGCTCACTGGGCGCGCTCCACGAGATCGCCGATACTGAGGTAGACCGGGTCTGTCTGGTTTTCTCCGTTGACCGCAGTGTTGGTAAATGGCACCGGGAGGGACGCGGCGAGAAAGAAATTCCGGCGGTCCTGCACTTGGAAGTGTAAGTGTGGCTCGGTGCTATGGCCGGAATGTCCGCAGGACCCAACACGCTGTCCTCGCTGCACCTGATCTCCAACTCGCAGCGCGATGCTGCCCGGTACCAAGTGTGCCAGGAGGCTGTATTCAGCCTCTGCATGCCTGATCACGACAAAGTTGCCGCGAAAATCCCTTGAACGCCAATCAACCCAGCCGGTCCCAACCTCGACAGCATCGCGGACACCGTCGCGGACGTGCGCCACGACTCCGTCTGCAGGCGCAAGGACCGGCTGACCGTATGAGAGATAGTCCTCCTTGAGTCTGCCCGTAGCGCGGTGGCGCTGGCCCTGCTTGTCAACTGCGACGAAGTCGTAGGCATAGCGTTGGCCAATCAAATGCCAAGAGTGCGAGGTTCTCCAACTGCTGCCGCCGCTCGCGACAAGCCATCGCCCTTCAAAAGGCAGCGTGTACGAAGTGTGATGACGCTGCCTCGTGGAAGAACGACTGCGCATCAGGAGCCGCACCCTTACGAGCCCTTCACCGCCCAGTTGTGCCAGGATAAGCAGCAGCATCCGCGGGTTGACTACGCTCAACGTCACGGACACGACGTTGCGGAAGCGGTAGCGATCCGTCAGAGCGAGAAGTGTCAAGGACGCTGTAAATAGCACAAGGCCGAGTAGGCTATGACCGAGCAGGATGGCAGCGGCTGCCGCGACTGCAATGATGAACTGCGCTAGTGCCAAGACGGGTCCGCGTATTGGACGTCGCCGTGCGCTCAAGGAGGCCTTCTCCGGTCACCCGGGAGCCCGCATTGCCGGGCTGATCGCCCAGGAGCAGCCGTCCCGGGCGCCGGTAGCGAGTTAGATGTTTCCCACGCTGAAAGCGTCGGCCCGGCTATGATCGATGTAGGGGCGCAGCATGCTGCGCCCCTACGCGTACAGCGTTGTGTCGTGCGGGCCCATCCTTCAGGATGGGAACTTCGGGCCGAGACTCTATTGTCAGGGTTTGAACGCTAGGGCCCGGCGTCCGTCACCGCGCCCACACTCGCGCTCGACACGAGTTTCGCGTACTTCGCAAGCACCCCGGAGGTGTAGCGCGGCGCCGGTGGCTTCCACCGCGCTCGCCGCTTGGCCAGCTCGCCCTCGGGTACGTCGAGCTGGAGCACGCGCCGCTCCGCGTCGATCGTGATCGAGTCCCCGTCTTCGACGAGCGCGATGGTCCCGCCCACGGCTGCCTCGGGCGCGACGTGCCCCACCACCAGGCCGTACGTCCCGCCCGAGAACCGCCCGTCGGTGATCAAGCCGACCGCATCGCCGAGGCCGGCGCCGATGAGAGCCGAGGTGGGCGAGAGCATCTCCCGCATCCCCGGCCCGCCTTTCGGCCCTTCGTAGCGGATGACGAGCACGTCCCCACGCCTGACATGGCCGGCGAGGATGGCTTCGAGACAGTCCTCCTCGCGGTCGAACACGCGCGCCGGGCCGGTCATTCGCGGCGTCTTCACGCCTGTGATCTTCGCCACGCCCCCGTCACTCGCGAGGTTGCCGCGCAGGACGGCGAGATGCCCCTGAGGGTAGAGCGGCCGGTCCCACGGGCGGATCACCTCTTGATCCTTCCGCGGCGTCTCCGGGACATCTCGCAGCACCTCGGCGATCGTCTGCCCCGTGATCGACAGCGCCTCGCCGTGGAGCGCGCCATGCGCGAGCAGGAGTTTCATGACCTGGGGCACGCCGCCCGCCCGGTGAAGATCCACCGTGACGAACCGTCCTGACGGCTTCAAGTCGCACAGCACCGGTACGCGCGCGCGGATGGCTCCGAAGTCGTCCAGCGTGAGCGGCACCTCCGCAGCGTGGGCGATGGCGAGGAGGTGCAGCACGGCGTTGGTCGAGCCGCCGATGGCCATGGTGATGGCGATGGCGTTTTCGAACGCCTTGCGGGTCAGGATCTGTCGCGGGCGCAGCCCCCGCGAGATCGCGTCCACGAGCACCGTGGCCGAGCGCGCGGCGCTCTCCGCCTTTTCGGCGTCTTCGGCGGCCATCGTGGATGAGTAGGGGAGGCTCATCCCCATGGCCTCGAAGATCGAGGACATCGTGTTCGCCGTGAACATCCCGCCACACGACCCCGCGCCCGGGCAGGCCCGGCGCTCCACCTCCAGGAGCTCGGCGGCATCGATGCGGCCCGCGGCGTATTCCCCCACGGCTTCGAACACGCTCACGACCGTGAGGTCGCGCCCCGCGTGGTGCCCGGGCTTGATCGTCCCGCCGTAGACGAATACGGCCGGGATGTCCATGCGGGCGATCGCGATCATGGCGCCCGGCATGTTCTTGTCGCACCCGCCGACCACGAGCACGCCGTCCATGCACTGCGCGTTGCACGCGGTTTCGATCGAGTCGGCGATGACCTCGCGGGAGACGAGCGAGTACTTCATCCCTTCAGTCCCCATCGAGATGCCGTCGCTCACCGTGATCGTGCCGAACGTCTGCGGCATGACGCCGGCGGTCCGCAGGGCCGCTTCCGCCCGCTTGGCGAGCAGGTCGAGCCCGAGGTTGCACGGCGTGATGGTCGAGTAGGCGTTGGCGACGCCGACGATGGGCTTGCCGAAATCGCGGTCGCCGAACCCGACCGCCCGGAGCATGGCGCGGTTCGGGGAGCGCTGGACGCCGTCGGTGATCGTCCGGCTGCGAAGCTTCTGAGCCATGGCGGAAACTAACCCTTGGCGACGGGGATGTCGCTCCCGGGGTAGGCGCCCAGAATCCGTAAGTCGCGCGCGAGTCCTCGCAGCTCGGCCAGCGCCTCGGCGACGGCGCCCCGCGGATCCCCCGCCACATCCAGGTAGAACGCGTACTCCCACGGCCGCCCCGGCAGCGGGCGGGACTCGATCTTGGTCAGGTCCAATCCGCGCGTGGCGAACACGCCGAGCGCCCGGTGGAGCGAGCCGGGGACGTTGGGCAGGGTGAAGACGAGCGACGTCTTGCGGGCGAGCTCGGGCGGCGCGGGATCGCGCGCGACCACCAGAAATCGCGTGTAGTTCTCGGCGTGGTCCTCCAGGCCTTCCTGCAAAACCGTGCCCCCGTACAGCTGGGCGGCGAGCGAGGACGCGATGGCGGCGTCGGCCGCGAGCCGAGCGTCGGCCGCGGGGCGACCCGCCATCAGGTCGCGGACGCTGCCGGCGGTGTCGTACGCCGGGACCGGCATGACCTCAGGGTGCTCCGTGAAGAACCTGCGGCACTGCGCCAGCGCGACGGGGTGCGACGCCACCCGGCGGATGGCGGCGCGCTCGGTGCCGGGGCGGGCGATGAGACAGTGGCGGACGCGGACCTGCGTTTCCCCCACGACGTGGAGCGCGTGCGCGCCCAGGAGGTCGTAGTTCTCGTGCACCGACCCCGCCAGCGAATTCTCGATGGGGACCGTTCCCCGCGCCGCGTCCCCCCGCTCGACCGCCCGGAACAGATCCTCGAAGCTGGGGCACGGCACGAGCCGAATGGCAGGCCCGAGCGCCTGGAGTGCCGCTGCATGGCTGAACGACCCTGCTTCGCCCTGAATCGCGACCGTGACAGTCGTCATGCCTCCCTCGCCTCTCGAAAAAACAGCGGCCCGTTCTCGCAAACGGGCCGCTGGTGTGAACTGGGAGATCCGATGCTCAGCTAGTCGCGCGCATGTCTCCAGTCACGGCCCGTGGAGTGGGTCGCGAAGAAAAAGATGAAGCAGAAATGACTGGAACGCAGCGGCATCAGCCGATGATACCTCCGGGCCGCGTGACCGTCAAGCACACTTTCACGGCCGGGGCTGGTACCGCGTGTCTAGCGGCCGGGCTCCTGGTACAGGCCGATGACGTTTCCTCCGGGATCCCGGAATCTCGCGGTCACCTCGGGTGCGTCGGCGCCGATCGGCTGGACGAGTGTGCCTCCCTGTGCGGTGACGGTATCGATCGTGGCGGCCACGCTGTCGACCATGATATAGACGAGCAGGCCGGGTTGTGACGCCGCCGGTCGCCCCAGCACCCACGTGCCGCTCACCTGGCCCGTCGCGTCGTCGAACGCCGTGGCACCGTCGCCGCGCTTGCGGATCGTCCAGCCGAACACTTTGGCGTAGAAGTCCGCCGAGCGCCGGATGTCGAGGGCGGGAATCTCGATGTAGCAGATCTTGCCGTTGATCGGCATCAGGGCGGCCGGGGGCATCAGGACTCCTTTGGATTGTTCGCGAGCCCAACCACGGCTTGGACGACCTCCTGTGGCGCATCGAGCACGAGACCAGTTGTGATCGCCGTAGAGAGGTGGTCGATCTGAAACGCTATGGAGCTACGTCATCTGCGGTACTTCGTTGCGGTCGCGGAAGAGCGCACCTTTCTTCGGGCGGCCGCGCACCCGCAGGCCCGTAATCACCACCACAGCAGTCAGCACCAGCAGCGTTCCCAGGAGGGTTCGCAGACCTAGGGATTCACCGCCGAAGAGATACCCAATCAGCACCGCCACCACCGGATTCACATATGCATAGGTCCCGACTTTTGTTGGCGAGTCATGATGGAGCAGCCACACATAGGCCGTGAACCCGATGATCGAACCGGCGACGATCAGATAAAGCAACGCAAGCCATGCACCGCGTGAGACGTTCTCCGGATGAAAACTCCGGAACTCTCCCAGCACACCCGCCGCGAGCGCCAGCAACACTCCTCCGACCAACATCTGCGCCCCCGAGCTCATTCCCTTGGACGATGGCAGTGGCAGCTTGCGCGTCAGTATGGATGCGACCGACCAACTAATCGCTCCAATGATCAGAGCCACAGCACCCACCCGGTCGATCGGCGCTCCACCGAGGTTCAACGAGCGACTTACCAGCACTGCTACTCCGGCAACTCCGATCAAGAGCGCTATGGCCAGGCGAGCGCTCAGCCGCTGCGTTTGCAGTAGCATGATTTCCGACAGCGTCATGAACAGCGGAATCGTAGCCATCATGACCGCCGCGATGCCCGATGGCACGCGCTGCTCGGCCCAGAACAGTAGTCCGTAGTCGACAAGAAAGATCAGAAAAGCAAGTAAGAAGACTGACCTCCATTCTCGCCTGTCCGGTATGGGCTCGCGTCGCGCGATCATCCAGCCAAACAGCAAGAGGCCAGCCACAAAGAACCGCAGCGCCGCGAACAGCAGCGGCGGAACCTCGAGCACGCCAATGCGAATCGCAAGAAACGTGGATCCCCAGACGAAATAGATGACTCCGAAGGCCAATAACCTCACAGCTCGAGCTCCATGAATGCCGTCCCCCGCACGGGATTGAACCGATAGGGGCGGAATGTCGTGAAAATCTCGACGCTTGTCATTCACTGCGGCATGCTAACGCTCGGTGCTGGCCGCGTCATGCAACGCGCGCTCGAGCTCCGATATCACATCGGCGATCGATTCGATGCCGACGGACATCCGAAAAAAGCCCCAGTGCAGGCCGAGCTCGCGTCGTCGGTCCTCGCCCGCACATCGATGTGTCATCGTGACGGCATGGGATAGCGACGTCGCGGCCCCGCCCAGACTGTGAACCAGTCGAATGTGCTCGAGGGCCGCGAGGAAGGTATCCACATCGAGGTGCGAGGTATCGATTTCAAGCGACAGCATCGAGCCGTAGCCACTGGTGAGCATGCGACGCGCCACCTCATGATCGGGATGGTCGGTTCGTCCGGGATAATGCACGGCCTGTATCGCATCCCGTGCAGCGAGCCAGTCGGCGAGTTGCGCCGCATTCGCGCTGGCGCGTTCCTGGCGCAGCGCATAGCTCATCGTCCCGCGGCGCGCCAGCCAGACGTCAAACGCTCCCGGCCCGAGTCCGGCACGTTCTATGAGCGAACGCATGGGCGTGATGATCTCTTGTCTAGCCGCGATGGCGCCGAGGACGACGTCATGATGACCCGCCAACGCCTTGGTGGCGGCTTCTACGACCATGTCAGCGCCAAACGTGATTGGCCTGCAGTGGTAGGGTCCGGCGAGCGTGTTGTCGACGATGAGGAGCGCGCCATGGTCGTGCGCGAGTCTTGCGAGTCTCTCAATATCGGGAACGCGCATCCGCGGGTTGGAGATCGACTCGATAAGAACCAGGCGCGCCGACTGCCTGAGCGCGTCGGCGACGACGCCCACGTCGGTGGCATCCACATATGTCGTGGTGACGCCCCAGCGCTGCATATCGCCTAACAGCGCCGCCGTCACCCCAAAGAGATCGTGGCTGGCGATGACCCGAGCGCCAGGCTCGAGCAAAGTCCAGAACACAGCAGCAAGCGCGGACATCCCACCCGCTGTGGTCACACATGATTCCGCCTGCTCGAGCTCGGCGAGCAGACTCTCCAGCAATCGATGGTTGGGCGAACCATAGGCGCGATGCGGGATGCCGACTGCGACGCCACTGAAGACTGCTTCCGCTTGCGCGAGACTGTCGAAGCTCCACGCCGAGCTCTGGTAAATCGGCTCGCACACAGGTGCATTGACCGCGGCTGGTGGTACGAGCGGATGGACTACGGCAGTCGCTGTGGGCCGCGCTGCCCTCACATGATCAGCCCGATCGGATAAACCGGTGAAGGACCCGTCAGCCATGAAGCCGCTCATCCGGCGGCTGCGTCCCTTCGACGGCGTAGCCCTCCTTCTCCCAATACTCGATCCCGCCAATGAGCTCTTTGACGCGAAACCCGAGCTTACTCAGACGGGCCGCGGCCTTGGTGGAAGCGTTACAGCCGGGACCCCAGCAGTAGGTGACGACCACCTTGTCCTTGGGCAGCACAGCGGCGGACTCGGCATTGATCGAGCGACTGGGAAGGTTGATGGCGCCGGGAATGTGACGCCGCGCGTACGCCTCGACCGATCGCGCATCGACGACTACGAACCCGTTCGCGCCCCGCTCCATGTCGAAATGCACGTCGGACGGATCCGTTTCCAACTCAAGCTTCGAGATGAAGTGCTGGTGTGCGATCTCTGGTTCGGGCGGTGCAGTTTCGGCCACGAGAGAGAAGTGGGATTTAGTGGTCGGCATCGCTCGGTTCTCCAAGTTTTTCGTCATGGTGAATGTCGGCGTTCCAAAGTGATCGGGCGGCCCAGTATCGGTGCGGCGGAACCCCGCGCGCTCGTACAGCGCGATTGCCGTGGTGAGAAATGGGGTGGTGCGGAGCTCGAGCATCGGAAAACCAGCCGCCCGAGCATAACATTCGATCTGATCGAGCAGGACGCCGGCCCATCCGAGTCCCCGCGCTCCCGGTACGACAGCCATCCCGCGGATATACAAGGTCCTTCCGCGCGCGTCGGCGGACACCGTGCCGATAATGCCTTCGTCACGCAGTGCGATCCACACGGGGCCTTCGCGGATTCGCTGCTCGATCTCTTCACTCCCGGGACACGTCGCGGCGAATGCCGCTGGCGTGTAGAGGTGCTCGAACTCGGCGAATGCAATGCGGAGCGCGCGCGCGATCGTTGCCGCGTCGGAACACTTCGCACGCCGCACGCTTACGGACAACGGAGGTCTATGACGCCCGCGGTGCCAGGCGCATCTGGTTGGTTGTCGCGTGGTCCTGTCGGGCCGCCGCGCCGTGCCTTCGCGCTCCACTCGTCGATCTCGAGCGCGATGACACTCGTCCCATCGATATCCCGCGGCAGCGGTTCGTCATAGTCCCGGCCGGCACGCCGGCCTGGGAAGTATCGCGCGATCATCGCCTCGAGCACTGCAGTGGTCTGTGAACGATCGAGTCGCGGAGCGCCGCGCGCGAAGCACACCACGCTGCGGTAGTTCACCGAGTGATAGAGCGCCGTGCGCGAATAAACGAGTCCGTCAACGAGCGTCACCCCGATGGCGACAGGCGCGCCCCCGCCCAAATGGTGCAGCAAGCGGCTGCCGGGACTCCCATGCAAATACAACATGCGTGGCGCCGCGACGTCATAGTGGTATGCCATCGGGATCACGAACGGCTGGCCGTTCTGCACAAAGGCAACATGCGCGACCAGCCCGGCAGCGAGAAACGCCGCCGCTTCCTCGGGCACAGCCCGTTCGGGGTGCCGCTGCAACCGCGCGCGAGGTTGCCTGGATGCGGACTCCATGAGAGATTGCTAACTCGTAGAATGGCACCACAGCAAGTGACATTTTGAGTAGAGCGATGGAGCCACTTTAATGGCCAAACGGTCTGGCGGCGTTCCGGTCGTTGTCTCGCTCGATGGCCGCTCCGGGACGACGCTGCAACGGCAGCTGTACGAGGGCCTCCGTGCCGCGATCTTGGGGGGTCGCTTGCAGTCGGGAAAGCGGCTGCCATCCACACGGTCTCTCGCGAAGGATCTGGCGGTATCCCGCAACACGGTGGCCGGGGTCTTCGGCCAGCTCGTGGCCGAGGGGTATGCGGAGGCCCGTGTTGGATCGGGAACAGTCGTGGCCCGTGCGCTGCCCGACAACCTCATCCAGATCGCGGCACCTCCCGGCATCAACCGCGGTAATGGCGTGGCGCACCGCCGCCCCCAGATCTCTCGCCGTGGCCGCTCGCTTGCGAAAGCGCGTGTCGGTTCCGGTTCCACGACCCTCCGACCCTTCCGCCCCGGATGGCCGGCGCTCGATCACGTTCCCCTGGACCTTTGGTGGCGGCTCGCCGCTCGCGTCGGACGGCATCTCGGCCACCAACTACTCGGTTATGGAGAATTCGCGGGTTACGCGCCGTTACGCAAAGCGATCGCGGAGTACCTGGCCCTGTCCCGTGGGGTGCGCTGTGCCGCACAACAAGTGGTCGTCACATCGGGCTCACAACAGGGACTGTTTGTCGCAGCGCAGGTGCTGCTCGATCCGGGTGACGCTGCCTGGGTGGAGGATCCTGTGTATCCGGGTACGCACAGCGCGTTGATGGCAGCCGGTGCACGCATTATTCCGATTCCTGTTGACGCGGAGGGACTCGACGTTCGGTTTGGGGAGCTCCGGAAATCCGCGCCTCGACTCGTCGCTGTGACGCCGTCGCATCAGTACCCGCTCGGCGTCACGATGACCCTGGCGCGACGTCTCGAATTATTGCGTGCTGCGCGTCGCTTTCGTGCGTGGGTACTTGAGGATGATTACGACAGCGAATTCCGCTATTCGAGCCGCCCGATTCCTGCGCTCCAGGGGCTGGATCATGACGATCGTGTGATATACCTAGGGACCTTCAGTAAGACGCTTTTCCCTGGTCTGCGATTAGGGTACGCCGTCCTGCCGCTGGACCTCGTTGACAGCTTCAAAGCGGCCCGCTCAGTTCTCGATGTGCACAGTCCCGTCCTCGAGCAAGCTGTCTTGGCGGAGTTTATCGCCGCCGGCTATTTCGAACGACACCTGCGCCGCATGCGCAATCTCTACGAAGAGCGCCATCGAGTATTTCTCACCGAAGCCCAGCGGCATCTCGCCGGATTGCTCGACGTGGTACCCAGCGGTGCGGGATTGCAATGTGTGGGATGGCTGGCCGCGGGACTGGAGGAGAACGCAGTCGCGCGTGCCGCGGCGGAGCACGATGTCGAGGTCACGCCAATTTCACGCTTCGCCATCAAGTACCGGCCGCGAGCGGGCCTGCTCTTGAGCTTCGGCGGCTTCGACCCCAACCAGATTCGTGCCGGTATGCAGCGTTTGGCAGAAGCACTCAAGGCCGTGCGCGCCGGCCGCTACGCCAGCAAAATGTGAACAACCCGTTCGAACAGCTCGGGGCGCTCAACGGTTTGCCGGCGGACCGTGCTGTACGCGCTCGCATCGCTGCCGAGGTGATACGAGCGGCGCGCGAATATCGGTGGGTGGGTTTGTATGACGTCACGCCTTCACACATCACCGCCATCGGGTGGACCGGCCCGACCGCTCCGCAGCATCCGACATTCACCCTCGCACAGGGACTTAGTGGCGCGGCTGTCGCGCAACGTGCGCCACTGATTGTGCAAGACGTCCGCAACGACTCGCGGTACTTGACGACGTTCGGATCCACCCGCGCCGAAGCCATTTTCCCGGTGTGCGGAGCGGCCGGCGAGATAATTGGGACGATTGACGTCGCAAGCGATCGCATCAACGCATTCACACCCGCGGACGAGGCATTCTTACGTCAGTGTGCGAACGTGCTCGTATTCTTGTGGAAGTGACCACGGTAGGAGTTTTCGCCTTCGACGATGTTGAGGCACTGGATCTCTGTGGCCCGTTCGAGGTGTTTGCGACGGCACGCCCCGCTGGTGAGCATGACGACAACGCCCGCCTGTTTGATGTTCTTGTTATCGGCGACGAGCAACGAACGGTGAAATGCCGAGGCGGGTTATTGCTGACGCCAAACTCCACCATCGATAACCACGAGCCTCTGGATATCCTCGTTTTGCCTGGTGGCCCCGGTGCTCGTCGTGAGCGTCACAATCAACGCGTAATCAGTTGGATACGTGCCCAGAATGAGAAGACCCAGATCCTGGCTAGCGTTTGCACGGGCGTCGTGTTCTTGGCCGAAGCGGGCTTGCTGCCGAATCGTCGGGCGACCACTCACTGGCGATGGATGGATTGGATGCGGGCAGAGTATCCCGGGGTCACGTTTATCTCGGGAAAACGATACATCGATCAAGGTCATATCGTTACGTCGGCGGGCGTCTCGGCGGGAATGGACATGAGTCTTCACCTTATTGACCGATTGCATGGCGCTGCGGTTGCCTCCTGGACGGCGCGGCGTATGGAGTACTCGTGGTCTGGAGTCCCGCTTTAGTGAGAAGTGAGCAAGTGGTCCAGTCCCCGTAGAGTAAATGGCTCATTGTGAGGGACCGATTCCTCCGGCTACCATGCAGCCGGAGGGCTCCATGACGAGAAGGCTTCATGCGCTTGTGCTGCTACTCGGAATCGCCTGTCATACCTCGGTCCCCGCAAAACCTCCCACAGGGTCGCGTCTAGCGCTTTCGGCGACGGTGCCGCTTGCGAATTTCGGCTCGCTCAAGGCGAAAGTAGTCGAGGTGACCTATGGGCCGGGCGAATCCTCACGACCGCACAGTCATCCCTGTCCGGTCATTGTCTACGTGACCGCTGGCATGCTGAGGACACAAGTACGCGGTGAACCTGAGGCAGTCTACGAAGCTGGCGGAAGTTTTTACGAAGCACCCGGCGGCATCCATATCATTTCCGCCAACGCGAGCGGGCAGCGGCCCGCTCGATTCGTCGCCGTCTTTCTATGTGATCACGACACTACACTGAGTGTCTCTCTACAGGCGTCACCTGTTGCGCCGTGACGAAAACAGTTGAATCGTCGACCATCCGACGCATGCTTGGGATGATCGTTACGACATCCATTCTCGCGTCCGCCGCGATCGCCCAGCAGGCCCGACGGGCGGGCCCGCAGCTGCGAACGTCGAACTTTGTGTTCGCCCGCTACGCATCGGGCAGCGCGTCAGTGCTGTACGCAGCGCGCGGGCTTGGATCGGTCGGCGGCTTCGTCGCGATTGTCCAGAATCCTGAGACCGAGTATCACGAGCTTATTGCCGGCTCTTTCACGCAAATAAACTGGAGCGATCAAAGCGTGCTGGTGGCCGTTGCCTATGCTGACGCATCGGAGAGCCAATACCTGCAGACATACGTCGTACCGTCGTTCGCCACCGGACGGCTCGAGCTTTCTGGAACGCTTGAGTGGTACATACCCCTAGGCCGCGCCGGCGTGCGGCAGCTCGATATGAATCCCGTTTCGCTCGAAATGCGCGTGAGTGACCGCCTGTGGGCCGGTGCCGCATATACTCTGAGCCTCGCGCACCACGAGCCAGCACGCCATCGCATAGGGCCGGTGCTCGAGTGGGCGACGCGACGCGACAAACTCCGCGTGGAGCTGCTTGACCGTTCGGTTGGTGAGACGGTGGAAGTCCGCGCGGTCATTCTCGCGGCATTCTGACCGATCCGGCCGATCGTGAATTAACGGCTGACCCTTCGTCAACTCAATGAGCCTAAGGGATACGAAATTGATGACTGACGTTCCGTTGGCCTGCTCTCTCAATTCCAAAGAGCTTTACGCAAGGAGTCGCGAACTTCTGCCAGGATTGGTGACGCGCGCCATCGGGCGAGCTGATATTCCGAATGGCCTCTGCTGGACGTTCACAGCGACAGACGGATTGCTAGCGGAGATCGGTCACTTGATCGACACGGAGCGAAAGTGTTGTCGGTTTATGCGATTCGTCATTGTCGTGGAGGCGGGCGGTGGACAAGTATCCCTTGACGTGACGGGACCAACTGGCACACGGGAATTCCTGCAGCGTCTCACCAATCCTAAGGCTGGAGTGGAACCGTGATGGAATTGCATTGGCAATTGGCGCAAGTGAATACCTGCCGGCGTGCGGGGGGGGGACGAGGAGAAGCGAGTCCGAGCTGCGCACGCGAGACTGGGGCAGGGGGACAGTCGTCATGTTTTCGGGGTTTCGCGGGAGTAGAGCAACAGGGCGCACGCCGACGCCGAGAAGACCGAATAATCGAGCGGCGACCTGAGACCCAGTGAGATCGTCATCGCGATGGCGAACAAGGCCAGCAGCACCGCGCTGCCGAGCGCGGTCCAACGCGGCTGGAACCCGGTGATCAGGGCGATGCCGAGGCCGAGCTCGGCCACGGTCGCCGCCCAGGCGAGGAACGGGATCGTGAACGCCGGCATGAACGCGTTCACCTCCGCCGTGTAGCGAACGAAATTCGCGAAGTTGCCGTAGCCCTTGTTCGCTCCCCACCAGCCGAAGCGTGAGGCGATTCCCGACAGAAAAGCGGCGCCCAATGCCCAGCGCGCGTAGCGCACAGCCCAGCGTTCAGTGTTCATGGCAAAGAGTAGATTGGAACTGGCCTATCACAAAGATCCATTTTGGCTATTGCACCTGTACCACTTTCATGCCCAAGCAGAGCTTGGCGCGCCAAAACCCGCTCATGACGACAGCATCAGCCATCCTCGAATACTTCAAACCGCAGCACGCGGGGTTGAGAAACTCGCTGTCCCCGGCGAACTTATCCCCCTACCCGGCGCCGTAGCCAAGTGGTAAGGCAGAGTCTGCAAACTCAACGGCCCCATGCGGGGCCGTTGTTTTGTTGGTGACTGCGTGTGGTCGCACGCGTGCGTAGACGTCGCGGGCTGCGTAAAGGACCGCGCGACGCGTGTCATGGTGGAAGTGCGTGTAGGAGACCTGGTCTACGAAGACCGCTGCCCACGCCAGCGCGATGACTCCGACCACGAGGGCCAACCGTAAGCGCGGATGCGTTCGACTGTCCACCGCCCCCAGCGCCTCCACCAGGGACCCATGCGGAGTCCTTCGGCTAGGCGCAGCAGTCCGCCCCTGCGATACGGACCATGAACGCCAGGGCCAGCGGAAACGCCAGCCAATCTGTTGCGATCGTTAGGCAATCGCAGCCCCGCGCGGTGTCGGCCGAGGGCGGGTGATCGGGATCACGACGCGTTCGCCCTGTGGGTGCTATCAAGCAGTGGGCGTGCCGTGTTCAATTCGTCCCTGCGAATGTCCCCAAAGGGACCTATCGTGCCGCAAAGGAGGAAAACCATGGCATACCAGGCCGAAATCAGTCGTAAGAACCCGGGTTGTTTCTTGTTTTTGGTGGACCAGTCAGAGTCGATGGAAGACCCGTTTGGCGGCGGAGAGGCTGGCAGAAAGAAGGCCGAGGAGCTCGCGACGATACTCAACAAGCTTATTCATAATCTGTCCATCCGTTGCGCCAAATCGGACTCCATCTACGACTACTTTCACGTCGGTGTGCTGGGCTACAGCGAAGATAGCTGTAAACCAGCGCTCGGCGGTGAACTGAGCGGGCGCTCTTTGGTACCGATCAGTGAATTGGCCAATAAGCCGTTGCGCATCGAAGACAGGGTAAAGAAATCGGACGATGGCGCCGGCGGAGTGGTGGACCAAACCGTCAAATTTCCAGTCTGGTTCGATCCATATTGGAAAGGGGGCACTCCGATGTGCGCCGCGCTCAAGGAGGCGACCCGGATTGTCCAGACTTGGTGTCAGGAGCATCCGAACGGATTTCCGCCGATCGTCATCAACATCACCGACGGCGAGGCGACGGATGGAGATCTCGTCGCGGAGGCGCGTAAATTGACGGCGGTCAGCGGCGAGGACGGTTCGGTGCTGCTCTTCAACATCCATCTTTCGTCGACGGCCGGACCATCGATCGAATTACCGGGCAACGGCAAGCAACTGCCGGATCAACATGCCAAACAGCTCTTTGAAGCCTCATCGACGCTCACACCGTTCATGGTTGCACGCGCGACAGAGCTGGGTATGCCGGCCGAGGAAAACTCGCGAGGATTCATCTTTAACGCGCAACCGTTGCACGTAATCCATTTTCTCGATATCGGCACGCGACCGGCTAATGTGCATCTGCGTTGAGTACCACTGCATTGGGCACCTCCTGCGGTGAAGCACGCCACGCGGCCAACGCGTGCGACATAAAGGTCTTCTGCTGCCCAAAGCTGGGCAACAGCCCTGAGGAGTACGAGGATGCCTGGGCGCATCGGCAGACTCGCACCCCAGTCGGCATCCGCGTGGCGGTGGCTGACGGCGCCACCGAAAGCAGTTTTGCCAAGTTATGGGCCGTGCTGTTGGCCGAGAGCTATGTGCGAAGTGAGCTCGCCGGGGCAGAGTTTTTTGCGCGGTTGCAGCCAGCGCGCCGCCTCTGGCGGCGAAGATTGGCGGGCCGACCTCTCCCCTGGTTCGCTAGCGAAAAGGCCGAGCAGGGTGCCTTTGCGGCTTTTCTCGGCGTCGAGATTGACGCTCACAAGAACCGTTGGACGGC
>QHUK01000039.1 GCA_003222085.1 Gemmatimonadota bacterium | reverse complement strand
GCTCCGCGCGCGCGTACGCGTCGGGGGGTTGGTGCCGGATCAGTCGGCCCCCCTCGGGCGAAGGCCTGATCGCGTACACGTAACACAGCTCGGTGTGTCGCAGCAGCGGGTCCTGCTCGACCAGCACTTCGAACCCGTGGCGCTCGAGCAGGAGCGTGATCGGCTCCACGTGGTCGTGCTGATCCACCTCGATGACCGCCTGTCGGATCTTGGGCCAATCTTCGGGATCGAGCCCGCGCAGCACGTCCAGCTCGCTCTTTTCCACGTTGACCTTGAGCAGGTCGATGTGCTCGATGCCCTCCTCGGCGATGATGCCTGAGAGGGTTCGCAGCCGGGCCGTGACCGTCCTGGCCCGGAGGCGGTCATCGATGACCTCGCCCACGTCCGCCACGAAGCGCTCGTCGTCCGGCGCCGCCACCTGCTGATTGAGCACGTAGCGCTTGACCATGTCGCGCTCCGTCGCCGCATCGGCGTAGAACCCCGAGAGGAGCGACAGGCCCTCGAACCACGTGAGGTCCGCCGACCCGCTTTCGCGGGACAACCCGAGCGGCAGGCACCGCACGCCGGCGCCCCAGGCGGCCGCGTTCGCCTCGAGACACGCGAAGGCGGCGGGGTTCGGCTCGCAGGCGACGATCCGAAGGTCCGAGGCCAGGCGGCTCGCGAACACGGTGAACAGCCCGATGTTGGCGCCCACGTCCACGATGCAGTCGCCTTCCCGGATCGTGATGCCGTGCCGCAGGTACGCCTGCTGGACGAAGATCTCGTTGTAGATGTACTCGGTCTCGTTCCGGTTCAGATGCGCCACCGGCGAGCCGTCCGGCAACACGTACGGCGCCTGCCATCCCCACAGCGCCTGGTTCGGCCGCCGGGGCACGACGTACGCGACCAGCTGCTTGCTGCCCGCGGCATCGTCGTACGCCCGGACCACGGCGTCGCGCACCCCGCGCTGGGCCCGCAGCGTGCCTTCGATCTCCCCGAGCTCGACCCGATAGCCGTGCAGCTTGATCTGGTCGTCGACCCGACCGCAGAACTCGATGCTCCCGTCCGGCAGGGCCCGCGCCAGGTCGCCCGTACGATAGAGGCGCTCTCCAGAACCTGAAGAACCGGAGCCGAACGGATCCGGCACGAACTTCTCGGCGGTGAGATCGGGACGGCCGAGGTACCCCCGCGCCACCCCGCTGCCACCGATGTGCAGCTCGCCTTGCTCGCCCATCGGCGTGGGCCGCCCACTCCCATCGAGGATGTGCACTCGGATGTTGGGCAGGGGGCTACCGAGCGGGAGCGTGCCGGACTGCGTGACCGGTAACTCGGGCCCCACCTGGTACGTCAACACGCCGACGGTGGCCTCGGTTGGGCCGTAGTGATTGTAGATCTCACAGCCCGGTGCCAACGCCCGCAGGCGGGCGATCCAGTCCAGCCGCGACGCCTCACCACCCAGCACCAGGCGGGCCCCGGGCATGACGGATTCCGGATGGGGGCCCGCCTGCAACGCGGCGAGATGCGACGGCACGATCTTCAGGACGTCGATGCGCTCACGCTGGAAGTATTCCGCGAGCAGCGACTGGTTCTCGGCCCGCTGCTGCGACACGACGTGCAGGCAGCCGCCGGTGGCGAGCGCCGGGAACACCACCGTGTTGCCGAGATCGGCCGCGATGGTCGACACGGTTGCGTGATTCATGCCCGGCTCGAGTCGCAGGCGCTCGGCGACGCCCAGGACGTAGTTGACGATGTTGCGATGCGTGATGCAGACGCCCTTGGGACGTCCCGTGGATCCGCTGGTATAGATCACGTACGCGAGGTGGTCCGGCCGGACCGGCGCCGCTCCAGGCGGGGGCGCGTCCCCGTCGGTCCAGTCGAAGGCGTCCAGGCACACGGCTCGCGCGCCGTCGATCGGCAGGCGCGCCATGAGGCCGGTGTGCGTGAGCACCACCGCGGCGTCGGCATCGGCCAGCATGAAGGCGATCCGCTCCTGCGGGTATCCCGTGTCGAGGGGCAGGTACCCGGCCCCGGCCTTGAGGATGCCGAAAATGCCCACCACCATCTCGACCGAGCGCTCCACGAACAGGCCGACCAGCATGTCCGGGCCGACGCCTCGACCTCGCAGGTGGTGCGCGAGCCGTTCGGCGCGGCGGTTCAGCTCGCCATACGTTATCCGCTCCTGCTCGAACACCACCGCCACCCGATCGGGCGTGCGGCGCGCCTGCGCCTCGATCAACTCATGCAGGCAGAGATCCTTCAGAGCGAGCACGCGATCAGCTCCTTCATGATTTCATTGGCGCCCGCGTAGATGCGCTGGACGCGGCTGTCGGCCCACATCCGGGCGATCGGATACTCGGTCATATAGCCGTAGCCGCCGTGCAACTGGAGGCACTCATCGACGATGCGGCACTGGCAGTCGGTGAGCCAATACTTGGCCATGGCCGCCGTGGTGTCGTCGAGCTCGCCGGCGATGAACCGCTCGATGCAGTGGTCGACGAACACCCGGCCGACATGCGCGGCGGTCTTGCACTCGGCCAGCTTGAAGCGGGTATTCTGAAACTCCAGGAGCGGCTTGCCAAACGCCGTCCGCTGTTTCACGTAGTCGGTCGTAATGGCCACCGCCTGCTCCGCTGTCGCGACCGCCACCACGCCCACGCCCAGGCGCTCATACGGCAGGCGCTCCATCATCTGATAGAACCCTTTGCCTTCGGTGTCCCCGAGCAAATTCCCCGCCGGGACGCGGGCATCGTCGAAGAACAGCTCGCACGTGTCCTGACCGTGCATCCCGACCTTGTCGAGCGAGCCGCCGACCCGGTATCCCCGAAGGCCCTTCGTCTCCACGATGAGGAGGGAGATGCCCTTCACCCCGGAGGCGCGCGGGTCCGTCTTCACCGCCAGGCACACGAGGCCGGCGTGTGCGCCGTTGGTGATGAACGTCTTGGAGCCATTGATGACGTAATGCTCGCCGTCGCAACGGGCGGTGGTCTGGATGCCCCGCAGGTCGGAGCCGGCGCCGGGCTCGCTCATGGCGATGGCCGCCACCACCTCGCCCCGCGCCATGAGGGGAAGCCAGCGGCATTTCTGCTCCTCGCTACCGTAAGCCAGGATGTAGTGTGCCACGATGCTCTGAATGCCCGAGCCGAAATGCACGCCGGCGTGCGCGAGCTCCTCCAGCACGACGGCGGCGTGGGCGAAGGTCCCCCCGCCGCCGCCGTACGCCTCGGGCAAGTCGGGGAGCAGCATGCCGGTCCCGCCGGCCTTGGTCCAGGCTTCCACGTCGGGACGCTGCTGCTCGCGCCAGCGGGCCTGGTGCGGCACGAACTCCTTCTGGATGAACTGGCGCACGGTCGCGCGGAACATCCGCAGCTCGTCGTTCGCCCACGGGGATTCGTAGGGAACGGAAGACATTATTCCCGGTCACCGATCACGACGGCCGCCACAAACCCGGGGGCCGGAGACAGACTCTCCATGCGCCACCCGCAGCAGGCTCCCGGCATCGCCTCGACCCGCAGGATCTCGGCCGGCTCCCCGGGCGCCAGTGACACGTCGAAGCGATCGAGCGGATAGGACAGCCCGTCGCCCAGCGCCTTGATGAACGCTTCCTTGCGCGTCCAGCACTGGAAGAAGCCCAGCGGCCGGTCTCGCCGTTCGAGCGCGCGGTACGCCTGGTTCTCGCGATGGGAGAAAAAGCGGCCGGCGATGTCGTCCGCGTCGCCTAGCACCCGAACGGCTTCGACGTCGACGCCGATCTCGCGTCCGCACGAAAAGGCATACAGCGTGACGTCATCGCAATGGGAAACGTTGAAGCGCAAGTCCGAGTCCGCGAACCGCCGGGCGAGCGCCGGCTTCCCGTGTGCCCCGTAGACCAGCTCGACCGATTCGGGTCGCGTACCCAGCCGCGCCGCGAGCAGCTGCCGCAGTCGCGCACGTCCCACGATGAACCGGTCACGATCGCGATCGAAAAGAAAACGACTCGCCCTCTGTCGCTCGGCGTCCGAGAGCAGCGCCGCCGCCGCCCGGGCGACTTCCCGCCCCAGCACCGGGCGCGTCACAACCACGTCGAACGCGTCGTCGGTGGACGGCGCAGACGCTGCTCGGGCCTGTTGTGTCGTTGGGACCATCGGTTCGCTTCCTCGCCTGTAGGCGATCCCCCTCGCACGACCGAAGCCGCGGGTAAGCCGCCTCCGTGGGGGTGCGCAGAACCCGGGCCACCAGCTTCGTGCGGGTGGTATCCCATTCTGCTGTAACGACATGGCACAACCGCGCGGGACGCGGCGCAAAAGCTGGTCCAGCGAGCCGCCTCTCCGCGTTGGTTGGGGTGTTGCGGAGACGCCTCTTTGTGCGTAGCGCGGTGATGCAGCGATGCGCCACCCATTCATGCGGGCGGCCAGAAGCGGCTGGCCAGCTGGGCCGTGCGCGGATCCGCCGGCACGACCGCTCCATCGAGCGACGCCATCGGCACGATGCCCCGCACGGCATTCGTCAGAAACACGCTCCCCCGAAGCGCTTGCGGCCGGTACCGGCCCTGCTCCACGCGCTGCACGAGCTCGAGCACGCGCGCCCGCCCGATCCCGGGCAGGATACCGAGATCGAGCGCCGGCGTGTGCAGCGCGTCGCCTTCCCACCAGAACACCGCCCACACGGTGCCCTCCGCCACCCAGCCGTCGTGGGTGAGCAGCAGCGCGTCGTCAGCCTCCGCCACCTCGGCTTCTTTGCCCGCATCCGCGAAGCAGTCCCGCTCGGTGGTCTTGTGGGGATAGGGGCGGTGCGGCTCGGACGCGGTGATCACCGCCGGCGGGTCGAGCGGGGGGAGGTCGCGAACGGTCACGCTCGCCCGCCCATCCCGCACCTCGACGCGGAGCACCGCGTCGCCGGTGCCCGCAAACGGCCGCACCAGCCGAGCGACGTCCTGCGAAGGCTTGGGCAGGCGGAGCTCGGCGAGCGAGCGAGCCAGCCGAGCGAGATGGCGCTCGAGGAACGGGATGCGCCCGTCGCGCACGCGGATAGTCTCGATGAGACCGTAGCCGGCGTTGCCCATGGCGCTAAGCCTCGATTCGCAAGCCGCAAGACGCAAGTTGCCTATCGGGACTCGGTTTCACATGTTGCTTCCCGGCCGCTGACCCCAAAGGGATGACCATGCCACTGCTTTCTCCGAGGATGCGTGACGTTTCTGTGCTACGTCACTGCGTGACGTCTTTCTGTGCTACGATTTTGGTCTTTGGCTGCTCCCACGCCCCGCCCGCCGACTTCGCTCCCGACCCCGGTCTGGTCGCGCAAATCAAGGACATCCGCATCGTCACCAGCTACGCGCGCGCCTGCCCGGGCAGCGTGATCGCGACGAGCTACGAGGCGGTCCTGGCGAGCGGCGAGCGGGTGCCGTTCGCGCGCTCGTACGACAAGAAGCATCCGCCGCGCCTGCACGTGGTGTTCCTCGATCGCGAGAGTCCCGACGCGATGTCACAGGAAGACGGCGATTGGGTGACGGAGCGCGATCCGCTCGCGACCGTGTCGACCGGTTTCCGTCTCACGGCGACGCTGCGAGCCAACTCCTGGGTCACGAGTACCGTCGTGGTCCCGCCCTACTACGGCTGCATGCCCCACACGTTCACGTTCACGGGAGCGCCAGGGGGGGTGGGAGGAACGTCCGGATTCAGCGGGCCGGACGTGACCGTTCGGCTGGCCATCCTGCGCTCGCCGTTCTACGACCAGCTCTATGTCGCCGGGATCGAGGTAGGCGCCGCTCCGCCTTTCTACGTCCTGGGCGATGCGACCAGCGTCCCGCCGGCGGACTGGCTGACCCTCGAGTCCCGAGGAGGCAACGGCGGCGAGGGGCTCTCGGGCACGAACGGATCGGACGGCGCCCCGGGCGCCGCGGGATGCCCGGCGCAACCAGGCGCACCGGGAGGTAACGGCGGGCCGGGCGGACTGGGCGGCACCGGCGGCCGTGGCGGCCGCATTACGGTCGTCGTGCCAGTGAACCAACCGCTCCTTGCCGGGCTGGTGGAGGGGCGCAGCTGGGGCGGGAAGGGAGGACCAGGAGGCGCCGGCGGGAAGGGAGGGAGGGGGGGTAAGGGCGGAAAGGGGCTGCTCGATGCGACCAATCATCCGTGCGCCGACGGGGCCGACGGGTCGCCCGGCAACGCGGGCGTCGACGGCCAGTCCGGGAGCCAGGGAGGACCCGGGCCGCGCTCGATCGTCGTCACTGCCCCCACCAGGGAAGTGTTCGGCGTGCAGGTGCCCCCCGAGCTGAGCTCGCTACTCGAACGGCTCCAGCGCCGGCCTTAGCGCACCCCGAGCGTCGTGTCCGGGTCATACGACATCATCATCGTGGGGGCCGGCCACAACGGCCTCGTCACCGCCGCGTATCTCGCCCGCGCCGGTAAGCGCGTGCTGGTGCTTGAGCGCCGCCACGTGGTGGGGGGCGCGTGCGTGACGGAAGAGCTGTGGCCGGGCTTCAAGGTGTCCACCGCCGCCTACGTGAACAGCCTGCTGCGACCGGAGATCATCCGCGATCTGGAGCTCTCGCGGCACGGTTTCGAGCTGCTGCCGCGGAGTCCTTCATCCTTCACCCCGTTCCCCGACGGCCGCTTCCTGCTGATGGGGCCCGACAAGGAGCTGACGCGGCAGCAGGTCGCGAAATTCTCCGAGCGCGACGCCGAAGCGCTGCCGCGCTACGAAGCGATGCTCGAGCGGGTGGCGGCTTTCATCGAGCCCACCTTGCTCGAGACCCCGCCCAATCCCTGGTCGTTGCGGCCGACGAACCTCGCACGGCTCGCGGGGCTCGGGTGGCGGTTTCTGCAGCTGGGGCGGGAGGGTCCGGCGGCGCTCGAGATCCTGACGGGCGCCGCACGGCCGATCCTCGATCGCTGGTTCGAGTCGGAGCAGCTGAAGATCGCCCTCGCGACCGACGCGATCATCGGCGCGATGGCGTCGCCCACGGTGCCGGGCACTGCGTACGTGCTGTTCCACCACGTGATGGGAGAGTGCAACGGCGTGCGGGGCATGTGGGGCTACGTGCGCGGCGGCATGGGCGGGATCACGCAGGCGCTCGCGTCCGCGGCGCGGGTGCACAGGGCGGAGATCCGCGTGAACAGCCCGGTGGCGAAGATCGTCACGCGCCGCGGCCGGGTGAAAGGCGTGGCGCTCGAGGACGGGACCGAGTTTCAGGCCCGCAAGGTCGTCTCGAACGCCGACGCGCACGTCACATTCCTCCAGCTCCTCGAGGAGCGGGAGCTGGAGCCCGAGTTCGTCGCCGCGGTCAAGAGCATCGACTACGCGAGCGCCTCGCTCAAGATCAATGTCGCGCTGTCGGAGCTCCCGGACTTCACTGCCGTCCGAGGCAGCGGCCTCCCGCCGAACGGACACCTGCGCGGCACGATCCACGTCGCGCCCACCCTCGACTACATCGAACGGGCCTACGACGATGCCAAGTACGGACGCCCCTCGGCGGATCCGATTCTCGAGTGCACCATTCCGTCCGTGGTGGACACGACCGTCGCGCCCCCCGGCAAGCACGTGATGTCGTTTTTCGTGCAGTACGCACCGTACCAGCTGCGGAATGCGAGCTGGGACCAGGTCAAGCATGAGTTCGCCGATCGCTGCTTCGACATCCTGGACGAATACGCGCCGAACTTCAAGCGCTCCGTGATCGACCGGCAGGTGCTCTCGCCGCTCGACCTGGAGCGCCGCTTCGGCCTCACCGGTGGGAACATCTTCCAGGGCGCCATGACCCTGTCACAGCTCTTCTTCCTGCGCCCGCTACCCGGATACGCCGACTACCGCACGCCCATCAAGGGGCTGTACCTGTGCGGCTCGGCGACGCACCCGGGCGGCGGCGTCATGGGCGCGTGCGGCTACAACGCGGCGCGGGAAATCCTGCGCGACCGCTAAGCCTTCTTGGCCGTCGGCGGCAGCAATCCGTTCAACCGCAGGTAGATCGCCATCTGGCTGTAGTGATCCGCCCAGTCGGCGACGGTGATCAGTCCCGCGACGGCCTTCGTGACCTTGCGGCCGCCGAAGAAGTCGATGCTGTCGCCCAGCTGCGCGTCCTGGATCTGAGCCAGCGCGGTCTCGCAGAACTTGAACGAGGCCTTGAGGCCGGCGACGAGCTTGTCCTTGGGGTCCGTCCCCGTGAACTTGTCGACATCCGGCTGCTTCATGCCCGACGCCGCGCTGCAGAGATAGTTGTTCCCTTCCTTGATCAGGTGGGCGACCACATCCCCGTAGCTCATCTGGGCGGGCGTCGGCTTGTAGCCGTACTTGTCGGCCGGCATCTCCTCCGCGGCGTCCACGATGTTCTTCGTCTGGCGCTGCGCGATACCCCGGATTCCATTGGAGACCGGGTTCTGGGCCTGCGCGGCGACGACGATGATGGGGAGGGCGCAGAGGGCGAGCAGGGTGGTTCCGAGCGTGGATCTCATCCTTGAATCTCCTGTGAAGGGCGTGGGGGCGGCCGCCGAATTCTGCACCGGAAACCCTGTCTCGTCCAGACTAGATTAGGGCATGCGCCCCCAACTCACCTGCGCCGCCCTGCTCGCCCTGGCCGCTCCCGTCGCCGCTCAGTCGAACGTGGAGCGGGTGACAAACGACGCCTACGCGCGGTCCCACGATTACGACCTGGTGCACCAGCGCATCGAGATCCGGAACTTCGATTGGGACTCGACGTCGCTCGACGGCCGCGTGACGACCACCTTGGTCGCGCTGCGGCCGGGGCTGGACTCCGTGATCCTCGACGCGGGCAAGCGGCTCGTCGTGTCGCGCGTCGTCGACGCCCGCGGGGCGACCCTGCGGAGCAGCGCCCACGGCGACACGCTCGTGGTGTACCCGGCGCGCCCGGTCGCCTTCCGCGACACCCTGCGCTTTTCCATCGACTACCACGCGCGCATCGACAACGGTCGCGGGCTGACGTTCATCGAGCCGGAGGGCCGAGAGCACCGGCCGCAGCAGATCTGGAGCCAGGGCGAGGACCACGACAACCACTTCTGGTTCCCGACCTACGACTTCCCGAACGACAAGATGACCTGGGAGCTCGCCGCCACCGTGCCGCGGCAGTACACGGTGGTCTCGAACGGCCGCCTAGTGGCCGACCGGAAGAACCCCGACGGGACGCACACGGTCACGTGGCGCCAGGACCCGCGGAGCGCGACCTATCTCGTGTCGCTCGTCGTCGCGCCGCTCGTCCGGCTCGCCGACACGTGGCGCGGCATTCCGGTGGAGTACTACGTGTACGCCGCCGACTCGAGTCGCGCCCGCCGTCTGTTCGGCGTCACGCCGGACATGATCGACGTGTACTCCCGCCTGACCGGCGTCCGCTACCCCTGGGCCAAGTACGCCCAGACCACCGTCGCCGATTTCTTCGGCGGGATGGAGAACGTGAGCGCGACCACGCTGATCGACTGGCTGCCCGACGAGCGCGCCTACCTCGACCGGCCGTGGTATCAGTGGATCCTGATCCCCCACGAGCTGGCCCACCAATGGTTCGGCGATTACGTGACCCTCGAGAACTGGGCCAACATGTGGCTCAACGAGGGCTTCGCCGAGTTCCTCCCGGGGCAGTACTGGCGCGTGAAGCTCGGGCCCCACGCCGAGGACGACTATTACCTGGACGAGTATCGCCAGTATCTCCAGATCGACCGGCGGAAGAGTATGGCCCTCGCGGCCCTCGGCTCGAACAACGTGTATCCCAAGGGCGCCCTCGTGCTCCGCATGCTGCTGCGCTACCTGGGGCCCGAGCGGTTCTGGGCGTCGCTGCAGGCGTACCTCACGCGGCACGCGCTGGGCAATGCGACCTCCGACGATCTGCGCCAAGCCGTGCTCGACGCGACGGGCGAGAATCTCGACTGGTTCTGGAACCAGTGGATCTACGCCGCGGGGCACCCCCGCTTCGTCGTGACGGCAGCTTACGACACGGCGGCTCGGAAGCTGACCCTCACGGTGAAACAGGCGCAACCGGACTCGGGCAAGGCGGACAGCACCGGCCTCCGGTTCGAGACCCCGAAGGTGTTCCGCATGCCGGTGGCGATTCGCCTCGGGACGGCGGGCGGGAGCGGGGGCGGTGACGTCGTGCGCCGGGTCGAGCTCACGGCCCGAGAGCAGACGATCGAGATTCCCGAGCTCCCCGGCGCGCCGACGATGGTCGTGTTCGACGACGGCAACACGATTCTCAAGGAGCTCACGTTCGACCAGCCGACGTCGTGGCTCGCCACGCAGCTCAAGCGGGATCCCGATCTCTGGAACCGCCAGTGGGCGATCGAGCAGCTGGCGCACCGCCCGGGGGACGCCGCGGCCGTGGCGGCACTCGCCGAGGCGGCTACGGCGTCCGACTACTTCCGCACGCGCGCAGCGGCGGTGGAGGCGCTGGGCGAGCTCCCCGCCGCGAGCGCCGCGGCACCGCTCGCCGCCGCGCTGCGGGATACCTCGGCGCAGGTGCGGCGCGCAGCCGTCGCGGCGCTCGGCCAGCTCGGCGGGGCGCGCGCCGCCGACCTCGCGCGCACCACGTTCCACGATGACCCGAGCTACGAGGTGCGGGCCGCCGCGCTCACCGCGTTGGTCCGCGCCGACTCGACCGCCAGCGACAGCGCCATCGCCTGGGGGCTCGCCACGCCCTCGTACCAGGACGTGGTCCAGGAAGCGGCATACCGCCTCATCGCGCAGATGGGAGACACCGGCGCCATCCCGCGCGTCGAGTCGCTGCTTGCCACGGACCATTTCGCCGCACACGTCCTGGCGGCCCTCGCGGCCCGCGGCAGTGCCCACGCGCTCGACGTGCTGGCCGTCCACCTGAACGACGACCGCAGGGCGGTGCGGCGCTGGGTGGTCGAGGCGTTCCAGTTCACGCTGCCGCGCCAGCTCGGCATCCCGCGGCTGCAGGGGGCCGCCGGCACCCTCAAGTACCCGGACACCAGGAAAGACGTGGAGGGTGCGTTGCAGCGCCTGCAGAAGCCCGGCACGGACGACGAGTAGGACGTCGTCCGTTGTCCGTGATCCGTTATCCGTCGCTGCCGTTGACGGATGACGGATGACGGATGACAGATGACGCCTTCCGCCACCAGTACCACGGCAAGCCCGCGAGAATCAGCGCCATGCCGACGGCGAAGTCGAGCAGCTGCTCGTGCGCGGTGTTCCAAATGAGCCACGCGGAAAACAACACGAACACGAGCGGCGTGACGGGATAGCCCCACGTGCGGTAGGGGCGGGGCATATCGGCCGCGGTGTGTCGGAGCAGGATCACTGCGCCGGCCGACATCCCATAGAAGATGAATTCTCCCAACACGACGTAGGTGAACAGCCGGTTGTACGTGCCCTTCCACGACGGCTCCGTGGAGATCCACGTGAGCGCGATCGCGATGATGCCTTGCACGACGAGCGACGGCACCGGGGTGAGGAACCGCGGATGGACACCCGCGAGCCGGCGCGGCAGCAAGCCGTCCCGCGCCATCGCGTAGGGTATCCGCGCCGCCGTGAGCACGATGCCGTTGTTCGACCCGATGGTCGCGATCATGATCGCGACCGCCACGAGCGCGGCACCGGCGCCGCCCAGCGTGACCTGCGCCGCATCGGAGGCGACGAGCGACGAGGCCGCCATCTTGGCCGGCGAGAGGACGTAGGCGAACGACGCGGTGACGAGACAGTAGAGCGCCATGCCGATGATGGTGGAGAGCACGATCGAGCGCGGCAGATTGCGCTCCGGATCGGTCACTTCGCTCCCCACGTACGTGATTTCGATCCAGCCGTCGTATGCCCACAGCACCGCCACCAGCGCGACGCCGAAGGACGCGATTTGATGTCCCGGCGGCGCGTCCGCCCAGAGCGGCGCGAGGTTCGTCGCGCTTCCTCCCGGGAGCGCGAACCCCACGACGATGAGCACCACGAGCAGCGCCATCTTGATGAGCGTGAGCACGTTCTGGGTGACCGCGCCGAGCCGCACGCCCAGGGAGTTCAGCACCGTGAGCGCGACGATGGACAGCACGGCGACGAGCTTGATGCCGGCGCCCGAGAGGGGAACGAAAAAGCCGAAGTAGGTCGCGAAACCGACGGCGATGGCCGCAATGGATGCAGGGTTGATCACCACACCGCTCGTCCAGCCGTACAGGAAGCCGGAGGCCGGTCCGTAGGCGCGCGCGAGGTAGACGTACTGACCGCCCGCCTCGGGCATCGCGGCGCCGAGCTCCGCGACCGACAGCGCGCCGAGCAGCGACACGACGCCGCCCACGACCCACACCAGGATCGCGGGACCCGTGGCCCCGAGCGTGGCCGCGATGGCGCTGGGAACGATGAAGATGGCCGACGCGATGATCGTCCCGACGTTGATCATCGTCGAATCGAGCAGCCCAAGCTGGCGCTTGAGCTCCGCCATCTACGGACCGAGGAGGTGTGTGCGCGGCATGGCGCGGTAGCATACCGGCGAGCCGAAACCGTCGCAAGCGCCGATCCGTCGATAGATTCCTGACCCTATGACCCTCACCGCCCTCTCGTCCGTCTCCTCGCCGAGCTCCTATTGGCAGGTGAGCCGCGCTCCGCGCTACAGCCTGCTGCTGGCGCTTCCGCTGCTCGTGTGCTACCAGGTGCTCGCGCTGCTGCTCGCGCACGGTGAGCGCTCGGTCCGCAACGGCGCCGACGTCATCCTGCAGGCACTGTTCACGGCCCTCGCGGGCGCCTGGGGCCCACCGCTCTTCATGGCCTGCGTGATCGGCGCGGGCGTATGGCTCGTGACCCGCGACCTGCGCGCCCACGGGTCGCGGCTCCGGAGCGGCGTGTTCATCGCGATGCTGGGTGAGGCGATCGCGCTCGCGCTGCTCTTCGGCTTCGTGGTGGGGAGCGTGACCTCCGGCGTGCTCGGCATGCTGCAGACGCTCGCCGTCCCGGGAGGGGGGGGACACGAGATGGACTGGTGGACGCGGCTGATGGTCTCACTGGGGGCCGGGATCTACGAGGAGCTGCTATTCCGCGTGCTGCTCGTGGGCGCGCTCGCCGCCGCCGCGCGGGCCCTGCTCGGCTGGCGCCCCGTGACCGCCGGCGTCGCGGCGACCTTCGCCGGTGCCGCGATCTTCTCGGCGTTTCACTACCTCGGCCCCTACGCCGACCGCTGGCAGCTGTATTCGTTCGCGTTCCGGATGGTCGCGGGGCTGTTTTTCTCGGGGCTGTATCTCGCGCGCGGATTCGGGATCACGGCGTGGACGCATGCGCTGTACGACGTCCTCCTGCTATGGATGCAGTAGACTGGACGCACAGACGCGGCAGACGCACAGGGGTGAACAGGTGATAGTGCGCAGATAGACCTGGCAACTCCAGCTGTTCTCCCCTGTGCGTCTGTGCGTCTAGGTGTGGCCTGTCCTGTCGGTCCGTTTCGCTATGTCCCGTAGTTTGAATCTCTGGATTTTTCCCGTTGCCGTCTTCGGCAGCTCGGCGGCAAACACGATCCAGCGCGGGTACTTGTAGGGCGCGAGCCGCTGCTTCACGAACGCCTTGAGCTCGGCCTCGAGCGCGGAGCTCTCCGCGTGGCCGCGCGCGAGCACCACGAACGCCAGCGGCTTCACGAGCCCGTCCTGGTCCTCCGCCCCCACGACGCCCGCTTCCACGACGGCCGGATGCTCGGCGAGCGCGCCCTCGACTTCCGCCGGCGACACCCACATGCCGCCCGCCTTGATCATGTCGTCGGTCCGACCGGCGTACCAGAAGTACCCGTCGGCGTCGCAGGTGTACTTGTCGCCCGTCCGCACCCACTCTCCTTCGATCGTCTGCTTGGTGCGTTCGTGCTGGTTCCAGTAGCACGCGCAGGCACTATCCCCTTTGACCATCAAATTGCCCACCTCGCCGACCGCCACGTCGCGGCCGGCGTCGTCCACGAGCTTCGCCTCGTAGCCCGGCACGATGGTGCCGCTCGAGCCGGGGCGCACCTTGCCGCGGCGGTTCGCGATGAAGGTGTGGCACATCTCGGTCGAGCCGATGCCGTCGAGAATCTCGAGCCCGAACTTCTCGAGCCAGCGTTCGTAGATCGCCTTCGGCAGGGGCTCTCCCGCCGAGCTGCAGAGCCGGACCGACGTCACGTCGTATGCCCGCTCGGCGTCCGGCACTTGCAGCATGGCGGCGTACGCGGTGGGGACCGCGTAGAACAGCGTGGGACGGTCCCGCGCGATCACCTCGAAAACCTTGGTGGGCTCGGGTCGACCGGGATAGAGCACGGTCGAGGCGCCGACGTGGAACGGGAAGTACAGCGCGTTGCCCAGGCCGTAGGCGAAAAACAGCTTGGCGACCGAGAACGTGCGGTCCTGCGGCCCGATCTCGAGCACGTGTCGGCCGAACGCTTCGCAGCAGACGAGCATATCGTGGTGCAAGTGAACGGCCGCCTTGGGGGTCCCCGTGGTGCCGGACGTGTACTGCCAAAAGGCGACGTCGTCCTTCGTCGTCAGGGCCGGCGCGAGCTCGGGGCTCTCGGCTCCGACCAGCTCGGCAAAGGCGAGCTGACCGGCCGCCGGTCGGCCGACGACGACCACGTGGGTGAGATCCCGCGCCCGGGCGCGTACCTCTTCGACGGCGCCGACCTGCGGCTCGCTCGCAATCGCCACCCTGGCCCGGCTGTCCCTCAGGATGTACTCGTAGTCGCGCGGCTTGAGCAGGGTATTGGTCGGGACGGGCACGGCGCCGATCTTGAGCGCGCCCCAGAAGCTCCACACGAACTCCGGACCGTCGGGCAACAGCAGGACGACGCGCTGCTCCATCGTGACACCGAGCCGCCGCAGCATGTTGCCCGATCGGTTGGCCCCGGCGTACACGTCCCCATAGGTGAGCCGGCGGCCCTCGCAGATGATCGCGAGCTGGCCAGCCCGGCCCTCCTCGACATGGCGATCGACGAACCATTGGGCGGCGTTCAACTCGCGCGGGATCACGGCGCCGACATTACCTCGCAGATCCACGGCGTCAAGCTCGCGGGGCGGCCGGCACCGGGATATGTTGCGTACGGAGCGGCACCGTGAATCTGCTTCCCCTCTTCTACATGATCGCGGGCTGGCAGTCCGGCGCGACCGACTCGCTCGCCATGCTCGCGTCGGCGCGCCGCGCGCGGGATTCGTTCGAGGCCACGCGGCGGACCAACCTCCCCGAGCGCCCTTCCGGCTCGAACGGCGGGCGCTACGAAGTGATCGGTCGGATCCGTTATTGGTATGACGGCGGCGACGACCAGGACAGCGCGCCCCCCGAGCCCCCGCGCATTCGCCAGGCGCGCGCCCGGCTCCTGGCGGCACTCGACGAGGCTGGCGCCGCCCTCCCCGGGGACGAGTGGATCGCGGGACAGCGCGTGCGTTACCTGCTGGAGGACAGCCAGCCGCACCGAGCCGCTCGAGTGGCGGAACAATGCCGCGCCGTCCGGTGGTGGTGCGAGGCGTTGGGCGGTCTCGTGCGGCACGTCGGCGGCGACTTCGCCGGGGCCGACAGCCTGTTTACGGTCGCCCTCGCGGACATGCCCGACAACGAGCGGTGCCGCTGGAGCGACATCGCTCCCTTGCTCGACGGCGAGCTCGCGGGCCGCTATCGCCAGCTCGATTGCCCCGGACGGGCGGCGTTCGAGAACCGGTGGTGGTGGCTCGCCCAACCGCTCTACTCCCTGGGCAGAAACGATCGACGCACCGAGCACTTCGCTCGCCAAGCGATGGTCCGCATCGAGCAGGGCCGCCGCACCACGTTCGGCCTCTTTTGGGAGAACGATCTCCGCGACGTGCTCTTGCGGTACGGATGGCCGACCTGGTGGACGCGTGAGCCGCCCAAGTCTCCCCTCGTCCAATCCGAGCCCAACATCACGGGCCACGATCCCTCGCCGGCGTTCCAATTCACACCGGGGGCTCGGGCGTTCGACGATCCAGGGCAGACGAAGTCCGAGGACTGGAGCCCCGACCCGCCCCAAGGTCGGGAGCGTTATGCGCCCGGGTATGCGAAGGCGTTCGCGTATCCGAACCACCAAGTCAGTGTGTTCCGGCGGGGCGATTCCTGCGTCGTCGTTGCGGCGTACGACCTCTCGAAGGACACTCTCCTGGCCGACCAGCCTGCGCGCGCGGCCCTCGTCCTCACTCGCAGTGAACACGACGCGATCGTGACGGACCATGAGACTCTTCTGGACCGTCCCCATGCCCTCGTGGCAACGGCACCGTGCGGCCGCCAGCTCCTGAGCCTCGAGGTCGTGGCCCCGGCGCGACGGAGCGTCGCCCGAGCGCGGTATGGCCTCTCCCTCGACGAGAACGCCCGGATCTCGGACCTCCTCCTCCTGGAGGGGAGCGATTCCCTGCCGACCGACCTGGCCGGGGCTGTGCCGCACGCCTTGGCGACTACGCGGGTGCGCGGCGATCGGCCGCTGGGCTTGTTTTGGGAGGTGCACGACCTGAGCTCGGCCGGCGAGGAAGTGACGACGTCGCTGACTGTCACCCGGCGCGGCTCCGGTTGGCTGCGTCGCGCGGCGCAGATGATCGGCCTCGCCGCGCCTCGTCGAGACGTGAGCCTCGAGTGGGCGGAGGTCCTGGTGCCTCGCCCGGACCAGGCGGCCGTGGCAGGCCGGGCGCTGGCTCTGGACCTCTCCAGCCTGTCACCCGGACCCTACCGCATCGAGATCACCGTGACGGCGCGCGGCCGAGCGGCCGCCACGGTGCAGCGCGACATCGAGGTGGTGCGACCCTAGCGGGTCCGCAGCCAGCGAGCGAGGCGGGCCGCGCCGGGAAGCTTCCTGGCTTGTTGTCGCACGCCGTAGCGAACCCAGTACGCGTACCGACCGGTGGGCGTGGGCGCGAACAGCAGCAGCTCGTAGTGCGGACGAACCTCCCGGGCCCAGTCCGCCTTCCAGCGCGCCTGGCTGGCCATGAGGTCCAGCATCTCCATGCCGTGCTCCAGTCCGTAGCGGATTACGCGCGAGGTGAGCAACAGTCCGGGCGCGTACTTGGAGTAGGTTTGATCATATCCCGTCTTCAGTGCAAAGATGTTGTGCCCGGAAATGCGCAGCACGTAGGCGGCCACGGGGTCGCCACACACCGTGAGAATGGGAATCCACACCTCCGCTCGGTCCACCAGGCCGTCGTAGAAGCGCTTCACCTGGGAGCGCTGCGCCACGGCCGTGCCGCGCTGGCCCTTCCAGCCGCTCGCCTCGAGCCGATAGAACACGTCGAGCGCCTGCTTCAGTCTGGTCCCCGTAGTCACGACCTCGAAGCAGACTTCGCCGAGCTCCCCCAACCGCCGCTCCGCCCGGCGCAGGTTTCGCCTGAAGCGTCGTGTCAGGCCGTCGTCCCACGGCACCGTGGGCGACAGGGGGCGCCACGGTGTCAGGAAGGTCGGCTGTATCAGGGAGCGCCACCCTAGTTCCTCGGCGACAGTGAGGGCGGCCGCGAGCGTCGGCGAGCCTTCCGGCACGTGCTCGATCCGAATGACGTCGCAATCCCCCGACTGGCACAGCGCTCGCCAGAGCTGCTCTTGGATATCGACCCGCCCCCTCCACGACAGAAACGCAAACCGGAACGATTCCGCGTTCGTCCGGGATTGCAGGACGGCCACGCGGCGGCCCCCCCAGGACTCGACCACCCGCTGTAACGCAGCGAGCCCGACGAGGCGTCGGCCGTCCCGGGCACACACCAATACCGGCTCCTGGGGCGCGAATGCTTCCGTCCACGACAGCATCCAATGTGGGTCGACGAAGGGGCCGCTGAATGGCCCGTGCGATGCCAGCAGCCGCCAGCCAGCGTAGTCGCCGCTCGACGGTGCGGCAGCCGTCATCAGGGCAGTCTGCACGTCGCCCCGCTGCGGCCCACTGTCCCTGCGCGGAGTTGCCAGTGTCGGGAGCATGTTGCTCGTTGCTACAAACATTGGGCCAACGGGCGCGGAGTGTGTACCGGGAGACGGTGTGGCGTCGTCGCAACAGCGATCCCTTCGAGACCGACTAGGGGTTCGCGGTGCCCGCCTGCTCCGCGTACACCTTCCGCGCCTGGGCGAGCAGCCGCAGCACGTGCTCCCGCTCCTCCGGCGCGTTCCACGCTTCGTGAGCTCGCGCCGCTTGGTCGAGGCGGTCGATCCAGCGTACGAAGAAGGCGGCATCCTCGCGCGAGCGCACCGGCTCCCGGCCCACTCGCACATAGATCGGGCTCGTCGACCCGAACGGGTACAGATCGAGGATCGGCAGCGCGGGCCGGTCGCTCCAGGCGCGGAGCACGTACCAGCCGCTTCGCGCGACGGGGATGGAGACCGAGTCGCGCGCGGCCGTGTGGTCGCCCCTGAGCGGGACGGTGGCGGCCACAGCGCCGTTGCGGATGACCTCGAGGTGATCGATCGGGACGCTCGATCGCAGACCGACGCGAGCGGTGAGCCGCCCGCCGGCGGGCAACCGGATCTCGTCTCCGATCTCGCGCCCACCGAGCGTGAACTCGAGCAGCGGGGCATTCGTCACGAACGTCCGGCCCGCTTTGAGGCCCGCCATCCAGCTCCGGCGGTCGAGCGTTGGACCCGTGCGCACGAACACACGGACTAACCCCGGCGGGCCCCGCAGCGACGCGAAGTTCGGGAAGGCATCGGTACCCGCCCCCGCCGGGACGCGGAAGCCGCAGTTCAGCAAGCGGTACCAGATTCCGGACGTGATGAGGTGGTCCGAGTACCCCATCACTTCCAGGTAATCGAGCTTGCCGAGCGCCACGTCTACCGGAAGCTCATAGGTGAGCGGTTGCGCCGTGTCGGCGGGGTCGGGCGGCGTGTCGAAGGGGTGCACGTAGCCGATCAACGCGCCCTGCGCGTGCGCGAGGTCCGCCACGTCGGCGTTCATCGGGTACAGGCTCGCGGCTGCGGTGTTGGGATAGCCGACGTACTCGGGGAGCAGGTAGTGGTCGCGCAGCCCGAGCAGGCCGGTGTGGCCCCAGTAGCTCGTGTGATACTCCTGATCGTGCACCAGCAGAAAGCCCGGTGTGGAGGCGGGGTCCGGATCGGTCCGAAAGTACGCGATGTCCGGGATCCGCTGCTCCTTGTTGACGATCAGATTCTCGACCACGTGCAAATCCTCGGCGCGACTCTGGAATGCGAGGTGCTCCGGCGTGTTGCGGTATGCGCCGCCGTAGTTCATGTGCACGTGGAGATCGCCGCTCCACCAGTCACGGGCCGGGAGATTCACCAGCCGCTCGAGCACCAGCCGCTGGGTGGCTGTCCGTCCTGCCGTGACCGTCACCTCGCCGCGCGCCACGTGGTACTCCGGTCCGTGCCACACTTCCACCCGCACGGCTCCTGCCGGGACCGTGAGCTCGGCCGTACCGGAAGTGTGGAAGTAGCCGTACTCGAACCCACGCTCGGTGCGATCGAAAGCCTCGTCGGCGTGGCGCCAGGCGTCGTCCGGAGCGTAGGCCCGGCCGTCGGACCGGGTCACCGAAACCCGCGCGGGCAACGGGCGGCCCGCGGCATCCACGACAGCGAGGCGCAGCCGGCCCACGGGCTCCCGGTAGCGCCGCTCGGAGGCGACGATCTGGCGCCGCTGGGCGCCCGGCACGGCGATCACCCACAGCGACGTGTTGCCACCCTCGTTCGAGATGTAGGCGATGTGCTTGGCATCCCGCGACCAGCGCGGTGCGGTCGCGTCAAACTCACCATAGGTCAGCGGCAACACATCGCCGCCTTCGCTCGTCATGAGCCACAGCTGGTGCCACTGGCGGCCCAGGTAGGAGCTGTATACGACGCGCCGTCCGTCCGGCGCCCAGTCGGGACGAGCCTTCCAGGCAGTCTCTTCGTACCTGAGCTCCCGCAGCGGCGCGCCGGGAGTCGCTTTCATCCGCCAAAATCCCCCCGTCCCGTGGATGTGCTCGCGGTTCGACACGATGATCAGCTCCCGTCCGTCGGGAGACCAGGTGGGGGAGAGGTACTGATCCCACGCGCTGTAGTAGTAGCGCGGAAGCCTGCTGTCGTTGTCCTCCGTGAGTCGTGTGACCGTCCCTTCCGCGGGCGCGCCGGCCTCCATCCCGACCGTGAAGACGTGCCACCGTCCGTTGTAGGCGGACGAGACGAAGGCGATGCGCGTGCCGTCGGGCGACCAGCGCGGCTCGACGTTGACGGCGCCGTTGGCCGTGACGGGCCGCTCGCTCTTGGCGACCAGATCGAGCAGCTGCAGCTCGATCGCGTCGCGCGCATACCGAGCGAAGACAACGAGCCGCCCATCGGGTGACCAGTCGGGCTGGTAGTCGTATCCGTCTCCCGCGGTCAGCTGCTGCGCGACGCGCGAGCCGATCCGTTGCCGCCAGAGGGAGCCCTGCATCGAGTAGATCAGCTCCGTGCCGTCGGGCGACCACGTCACGGCGCTCGGTCCGCTCGTCACCTGGGGGACGTACATCTCGCGCCAATAGTAGGCATGCGGCACGCCGACCTGTTTCAGGACCGGCTCGCGCTGAGCGAGCCCCCGCTCGGGGGCGGCCGCAGCGAACCAGGCGGCGACCAGGACTAGCGTGCGGCGGCGATCCATCGCTCGATGTTCTCCCGCAACAGGGGCAGCGGCACCGCGCCGTTCGCCAGTACACGGTCGTGGAACTCCTTGAGGTCGAAGCGCGGCCCGAGGGCGCGCTCCGCGGCCGTGCGCAGTCGCCGGATCTCGAGCCGGCCGAGCGCATAGGACAATCCCTGCGCCGGCCAGATCGGGTAGCGATCCACCGCCACTTCCGCGCGGAGCAGCGGGACGCGCGTGTGATCGCGGATGTACGCGATGCCCCGCGCTCGCGTCCACCCGAACGCATTGATGCCGGTGTCCACGACGAGGAGCGCGGCCGAGAGCGTGATGTCGGCCAGTGCGCCGAGCCGTGCGGTATCGGACGAGTACAGCCCCATCTCGTCCGCCAGCTGCTCGGCGTATTCGGCCCAGCCTTCACCGAAGCCCGGCGACCAGAAATAGCGGGCGATGGCGGGGATCGCCTCTCCCCGCTCGAGGGCGATCGAACCCTGCAGGTGATGGCCCGGGATGGTCTCGTGAAAGGTGAGGGGCTCGAGGTCGGCACGCGACTTGTGCACGGGGTCGTACGTGCTGAGGTAGTAGATGCCCGGGCGGCTGCCGTCCTCGGCCGGCGGATTCCATTCACCCACGCTCTCGCGCTCGCGGAACGCCGGATACGGCTCGACGACGATGTCGGCCCGGGGACGACGTCCGAACCAGGCCGGCATCGCGGCCTTGGCGCGGAGCACCGCTGCCCGCGCGGCGTCGAGCATCGCGTTGCGCGAGCGGAACGTGAAGGCCGGGTCGCTCCGCAACCGCGCGAGCAGCGTGCCGACGTCCCGCGTTCGGAACGACCGCCCCGCGATGGCGCGCATCCGTCCCTCGAGCGCGGCCACGGTGGCGATCCCGAGCCGGTGCAGCGAGTCGGGGGACAGGTCGAGCCCGGTCGTGGCGCGAATGCTCGCGCGGTAGCAGGCGGCGCCGTCAGGATTGGCCGAGACGCCGATCGCGGTGCGGGCCTGCGGGAGATAGTCGCGCTCGAGAAAGGCGCGGTAGCCGCGCAGCGCCGGCAGCACCTCGGTCGAGAGCACGCGCCGCAGCTCGTCCTGAAAGGCCGAGGCGGTGTCGCGCCTGGCCGGATCGAAAAAGGGCGAGCGCTCGAGCGGCGTCTCGAGCAGCGTGTCCAGCTGGCCGAGGGTGATGCGAACGTTCCCCCGCGGCGCGCTGAACCCCAGGCGGAGGCCCGTTCGCTGATTATCCTCCTCGGTCGCGAGGTAGCGCGGAATGGCGCGCCACCGCGTCAGCGCCTGCCGCCGCGCCGCCTCCGTCCCCACGGGCTGCAGTGACGCGAGGGACGTGATGATGGCGATGGCCCCGTTTCCCGTATGACCCACGTTCCACAGCTCGTGGCGACACACGCGCGTGACGATCGCTCCCTCGAGCGCGTCGCGCATGACGCCGTACGCCACCGCCTCCGGCCGCCCGCGGAGCGGCGCCGGATCGATGGCCCGAAGCTCCGCCAGCCAGGCGTCTTCGCGTGCCTGCCAGTCGGCGAGGGCGAGCGGCGAGTCGTCCGGCAGACGGTCGTGGGGGCCGGCGGCGACACCGTCCAGAGTCGCTTCATCCGGGTGACGCTCGAAGTAGGCGGCGACGTACGCATCGGCGAGCTGCCGCACACGGGTGGGGAGCGAATCGGTGCCGGGCCCCTGCCCCAGCGCGAGCACCGCCGCGGCGACCAGGATCATCCCCTGAGATACAGGCGCTTCGGGTCGAGCACGTCCCGGAGCAGGCGCAGCTCGGCGGCGCTCGGCGGCGCGACGGCCCCGAGCCGCGGCGCCCGCGTGAGGGGCCATCCGACGCCCGCCTGCACGGCTTCGGCCGACACGCCGGGATACAGCGCCGCCAGCGTCATCTCGCCCGTCGTCCCGTTCGCCTCGAGGATCGCCTTGTCGGTGATGACCTTCACCGGTCCCCGGCCGGGCATCCCCAGCTCGCGCCGGGCGGCGCCGCGGCTGCGCTGGCCCGGGCTCGTGATGAAATCCACCTGTTCGGGGAACCCACGCGGGTTGAGTTTCGCGACGATGAGCGTCCGGTGCGCGTGCACCGCGATCTCCGCCGCGCCGCCGGACCCGGGCAACCGCACGGTTGGTCGGTCGTACGACCCGATGACCGTCGTGTTGATGTTGCCGTAGCGGTCGACCTGCGCGCCGCCCAGGAAGCCGACCTCGATTCGGCCGTTCTGCAGGAACAGCTGGAACACGTCGGCCATGCCGCACACCATGAGGGATCCCGTCACGAGCGCCGGGTCGCCGATGGAGACGGGGAGGCGTTCGGGCACCGCCCCCACCGCGCCCGACTCGTAGATCAGGACGAGACGAGGCGCGTGCATCCGACGCGCCAGGTTGCACGCTAGATTCGGGAGCCCGATGCCGACGAATACGACTTCCCCGTCGCGGAGCTCGCGCGCCGCGACGGCGGCCATCATTTCGTCGGGGGTGTAGGCGTCAGAAACCGTAATTCACCCCCGCCGAGAAGCGCTCTTTCGCCTTGAGCCTTGTGACTTGCGGCTGTTTCTCCAGGTAGGCGGCGCGATCGGGAACGCCGTGCACGAATTCGTCGAGGTAGCGCTGGAGCCGGCTCGGATCACGCGAGATGCTCTCCCAAGCGACGTAGAAGTCGTTATCGCGGTCGTAGTACCCCTGCGCGTAGGAGGGATGCGCGCCCCACGGCTCGACCACCACGGCGCTCACGATCATGGACGGAATGACCGTCCGGTTCGGATCGGAGCGGATGACCTCCTCATCCACGAGCTCCTCGGCGACGACGATCACACGCTCCGACGCGAAGGCCGCTTCCTTCTGCACGCCCACGAGGCCCCACATCTGCGTATTCCCCGCCGCGTCGGCGCGCTGCGCGTGAACGATCGTGACGCCCGGGTTCAGCGCGGGGACGGTGGCCAGGGCTTCCCCCGTGTACGGACACGCCACCGTCTTGATGCGCGGATTCGCCTTTGCCAGGTCGGTGCCCATGTAATTGCGCAGCGGCCAGAACGGGAGGCGGGCCGCGCCCGCGGAGAAGCGCGCGACCATCCCGAAATGCGAGTACTCCTCGATCTCGAGCCGGCGCTCGGTCGCCCGCCCTTCGATGGCGCGCCGGAACGCGTGCAGCGAGCCGACGCCGGGGTTCCCGGCCCACGAGAAGACCAGCTTCCGCGCGCAGCCCGCCGCGATCATCTGGTCGTAGATCAAATCGGGCGTGAGGCGGGCCAGGGTCAGGTCGCGGCGCCCCTGGCGGATGATCTCGTGACCCGCGGCAAAGCAGATGAGGTGGGTGAAGCCTTCGATGACGACGGTGTCACCGTCGTGGACGAAACGCGCGATCGCGTCGCGCATCGACGTCACTTTGGAAGCGTCGTCCGTCATCCGTGGTCCGTCATCCGTAGAGACTGCTCCTGTCGTCACATGGTCATTTATTTACGGATGACGGATAACCGACGACGGATGACGCCTAATCCGTCATCTCGCGCAGGCATTCATCGATGATCGTGAGCGCCATATCCACGTCGTACTCGTCCACCACCAGGGGCGGCGCGAGCCGCAGCGCACTCTTGCCCGCGCCCAGGAGCAGCAACCCCTTGCGGAACGCCCGCTCCACCAGCTCGTGCGGGATGTCCGGCGCGGGCTCCCGGGTGGCCCGGTCCTTCACGAACTCGACCCCGATCATGAGGCCCCGGCCGCGCACCTCGCCGATCGCGGCGTACTTCTCCTGCAGACGCTGCACGCCGGCGAGCAGCCGCTCGCCAAGGCGCGGCACGTTCGGCAGCAGGTCGCGCTCGACGACGTCGAGGGTCGCGAGCGCGGCCGCGCAGCACACCGGGTTTCCTCCGAACGTGCTTCCGTGCGCGCCCGGCGACCACTTCATGACCGACTCCTTGGCGATGATGGCGCCGATCGGCATGCCGCTCCCCAGACCCTTCGCCGCGAGCAGCACGTCCGGCTCGACGCCCTCGTGCTCGCACGCCCACATCTTCCCGGTGCGCCCGACGCCGCATTGCACCTCGTCGCACACGAGCAGGATGCCGTGGCGATCGCACAGCTCGCGCAACGCCTGGAGATACCCGGGCGGCGGCACCACGTAGCCCCCCTCGCCCTGAATCGGCTCGACGAACACGGCGGCGACGCTCTTCGCGTCCAGCCGCTTTGCAAACAGGTCGTCCTCGATGGACGACACGCAGCGCATCGTGCACGCGGGCTCGGTACGGCAAAAGTCGCAGTGATAGCGATAGCCGTACGGCACGTGGTAGACCTCGGGGAGGAACGGGGCGAAGCCGGCGCGTTGCACCGTCTTGCTGGCGGTGAGGCTCAACCCTCCGTAGGTGCGGCCGTGGAACGCGCCGGTGAACGCGACAATCGCGGGACGTCCCGTGGAATGCCGCGCCAGCTTGATGGCGCCCTCCACCGCTTCCGTCCCCGAGTTCGAGAGAAACACGCGCTTCTTGCTCTTTCCCGGAGCCAGCTGCGCGAGGCGCTCGCACAGCGCGGCGAAGCTCTCGAAGTAGAAATCGCTGCCGCAGATGTGCAGGAAACGACTCGCCGCCTCCTGGATCGCGTGCACCACTTGGGGATGGCCGTAACCCGTGGACGCGACGGCGATTCCGGCCATGAAGTCGAGATAGCGGTTCCCGTCCACGTCTTCGACCATGGCGCGCTCCCCGCGGGCGATCGCGAGGGGATATTCCTTGGGATACGACGTAGACGACCAGCGATTCTGGCGCTCGACGATCGCCTTGGCCTTCGGGCCGGGCGGCGGCACCACGATCCGGGGGTAATCCCGCTTCATCGCGACTCCTCGATCACGGTCCGGCTCTGCTCTCGCAGGAACTGCGCGACGTAGTACGGCCCGCACCCGCCCTTCCCCGTCGAGCCCGATCCCTTCCACCCCGTGAACGGCTGCGCCCCGGGCCACGCGCCGGTGGTGGCGCCGGTGCGCTTGTTCGCGTAGCACACGCCGGCCTCGATCTCGTCGAAGAACCGCTCCACCTCCTCGGCCTGCTTCGAGAAGATGCCCGCGGTGAGCCCGTATTCCACCCTGTTGGCCTCCGCAAGCGCCTGCTCGAGCCCCGCCACCTCGCCCACCGCCAGAATGGGCACGAACAGCTCCTCGGTGAAGAGCGCGGACGAGAGCGGCAGCCGGGCGATCGTGGGCGCGACGAAATACCCGCGCTCGAACTGCCCGCCCCGCAGCCGCTCCCCCCCCACCAGGACCGTCCCCTCCTGCCGGGCTTGCGACACCGCGCGCACGAAGCGCTCCACCGCCGCCGCGTTGATCACCGGGCCGAAAGACACGTCACGCTCCGTCGGGTCCCCGAGCTTCAGGGCCTTCGTCTTCTCCGTGAGCTTCTCGACGAAGGCTCGCGCCACCCCCCGATGCACGTACACGCGCGACGTGGCGCTGCACTTCTGGTTCTGCAGCCCGAACGCGGAGCGCGTGACCCCTTCCGCCGCGGCATCCAGGTCCGCCGAGTCCATGACGATGGCCGCGTTCTTGCCGCCCATCTCGAGCAGGCACGGCTTGATCCATTGGCGGGAGAGGCCCTGATAGATGTGCATCCCCACAGCCTTGGAGCCCGTGAAGACGACCCCGTCGATTCCCTCGTGCCGCCACAGAGCCTCGCCCGTGACCTCGCCCGTGCCCGGGATGTAGTTGAACGCCCCGGGCGGAAGCCCTGCGTCCCGGTACACCTCGTACAGCTTGAGCCCCGTCCAGGGCGTCTCCTCGGCGGGCTTGTACACGACGGCATTGCCCGTCATGAGCGCCGCGGCCGACATCCCGGTGGACAGGGCGAGGGGAAAGTTGAACGGGGCGATACAGGCGAACACGCCGTAAGGGCGCAGCGCGTCGGTATTCCGCTCGACCGCCGTCACCTTCGCCATCTGACGCACGAAGCCGTTCGCGTCCTCCAGCTCCTGGCAATAGTAGTCGATCAGGTCGGCCGACTCTTCGGCGTCCCCCATCGACTCGAGTCGGCTCTTACCCACCTCCAGGGCCATGATCGCCGCCAGCTCGAACTTGCGCTCCCGAATCAGGCCCGCCGCCTGGCGCAGCGTCGCGACCCGCTCGCGCCACGACCGGTGCGCCCAGTCGCGCTGGGCTGCTTTTGCGGCGGCGACGGCGCGCCCGACCTGCTCTGGCGTCGCAGTGGCGAATCGTCCCAGGGTCGTGCTCGTGTCGATCGGTGACCGGTCTACGATTGGGGGGCCGCCCGACTCCACCGCGTCCCGGCCGATGTACAGCGGGTAGTCCCGCCCGAGCTGCGCCCGAACGCGCGCCAGCGCATCGTCGAACTGGCGGTGGAACAGCTCCCAGTCGACGTTGGCCGAAGTGTAGGTGACCTTGGACTGGTTGGGGGCGGTTGCCGTCATCGAGGCTCCAAGGTCGACTGCCGACTGACGACGGCCCTCACGGTCGCTTCCAAGGCCGCCGTAAACCGCTCGACCAGCTCGTCGAGCTCGCGCTCCGTGATAATGAAGGGCGGCGCAACCATCACGAGGTCGCCATTGGTCCCGTCCGCGTGGCCCACATTAGGCCACAGGACGAGCCCCTCGCCCTGCGCCGCTTCGACGAACGTCTCCGCGAACTTCGCAGTCCGAGGGAGCGGCGCGCGCGTCTCCTTGTCTTCCACGAATTCGACGCCGGCGAGGAGCCCGCGCCCGCGCACGTCGCCTACGTGCGGCAGGCGCCCGAGCGGGGCGAGTCGCCGCTGGAGCTCCTTCCCCATCTCGGCACAGCGCGCCACGAGCCGATGCTCCTTCAGGTAGCGTACGGCCGCGAGGCCCGCGGCGCACGCCACCGGATGGTGCGAGTACGTTTGCGCGTGCATGAAGCTCCCGGAGCCGTTCGCGATCACGTCGATGATCCGCTCGGGCGCCGCGATGGCGGACAGCGGCACGTACCCCCCGGAGATCCCCTTCCCCATCACCAGGATGTCCGGCACGGCCCCATACTGCTCCATCGCCCACCATGTACCCGTGCGGCCCGCGCCGACGAGGATCTCGTCAGCGACGAACAGCACCTGGTGGCGATCGCAGATCTCGCGAATCCGCTTGAAGTAGTCCGGCCGCGGCGTGGACGCTCCCGTCGACGAGCCGCCCACCGGCTCCGCGATGAACGCCGCCACGTGCTCGGCGCCAACTCGGGTGATCGCCTCCTCGAGCGCCGTGCCGCCGCAGATCGGGCAACCGGCCTCGTGGCCGCGGCACGGACACCGGTAGGGATACGACGCCGGAATCCGCCGCACGTCCACCAGCCACTCGCGGTAGAACGCGCGGTAGTGCTCCCGTGCCGACGCCGACAGGGCGAGCAGCGTGTTGCCGTGATAGGCGGGGGCGAGCGCGATGATCGTGTGCTTCCGGGGGAGCCCTCGCTCCACCCAGTACTGCCGCGCCAGCTTCAGCGCCGCTTCGACGGCTTCCGACCCGGAAGAGAGGAAGTAGAGCTTGTCGAGGTCCCCGGGGAGCGTGGCCGCGAGCTCCGCCGCCAGGGCCTCGATCGGCTCGTGCGTGAAGGCCGTCCCTGACAGATAGCCGAACCGGCGCGCCTGTTGCCCCAGCGCCTCGGCGATCGCCGGGTTCGAATGTCCCAGGTTGGCGACGAAGGCGCCCCCCACGGCATCCAGGTACCGCTTGCCGCGCTCGTCTACGAGCCAGCAGCCTTCGCCGCGCACGATGCGGGGGTACTCGCGCCCGAGCGTGCGGTAGAACACGTGGCTGTCGGGATATCTGTCCGCCGTCACCACTCCCCCAATTCGTGACTCCGTCGAAAGCTACGACGCAGGGTGCGAGTCGGCGAGCGCGCGCCTCCCGAATGCCGTAGTTTTCTCGACCTACATCGCCAGCGGGGCGCCCGTATGCGCAAGCTCTCGTGTCTGCTGCTTACTGCTACCCTCCTCGTCCCGATCCCGGCGCTCGCCCAGTCCGACGTCGTCGCACCGAGCGACAACCTCGTGACCGACGGTGTGCCGCCGGTGCCGGCGGCGATCGCCGCGGCGGCGCGCCCCTACAGCGAGTTCCGCGCAGCCGGGTTCTGGGACTGGCATCCGACGCGGCGCGAGATGATCATCGGGACGCGGTTCGGCGACGCGCCGCAATTGCACCGCGTGCGGTCACCCGGCGGCGACCGCAGTCAACTCACCTTCTTCCCCGATCCCGTGTCCGGGGCGTCGTATCAACCCACCGACGGCCGCTATATCGTGTTCACCAAGGACGTGGGAGGCGCCGAGTTCTTCCAGAAGTATCGCTACGACGTGGCGACCGGCGAAATCACGCTGCTCACCGACGGGAAGTCGCGCAATGTGGGGGGCGCGTGGTCGCACAAGGGCGACCGCTATGCCTACATGTCCACGCGCCGCACGGGGCGGGACCTGGACCTGTGGTCGATCGATCCGAGCAACCCCGCCACCGATCACATGGTGATCGAGCTCCAGGGCGGGGGGTACGGACCCCTCGATTGGTCGCCCGACGACCGGACGATCCTCCTCTCGCAAGGGGTGTCCGTCAACGAGAGCTACCTGTGGCTCGTGGACGCCGCGAGCGGCCAGAAGACCCTGCTCGCGCCGCAGCCGGGGAGCGAGCCGGTGGCCTACGGAGACGCGAAGTTCAGTCGTGACGGTAAAGGCATCTATGTGTCGACCGACCAGGGCTCCGAGTTTCAGCGCCTCGCGTATCTCGATCTCGCGACCAGGGGCTACCGGTTCCTCACCACCGCGATCCCCTGGGACGTCGACGAGTTCGATCTGTCGCCGGACGGCCGGTGGATCGCGTGCGTCACCAACGAAGATGGGGTCGGCGTGTTGCACGTGATCGACGCCGCGACGGGTGCCGCGCGCCGTCTTCCCAAGCTGCCGACCGGCCTGATTTCCGACGTCCGCTGGCGGCGGAGCGGTGCCGAGCTGGGCTTTACGTTGACCTCGGCGCGCGCGCCCGCCGACGCGTACTCGTTGGACCTCGCGGGCGGCACGGTCACCCGTTGGACCGAGAGCGAGACGGCGGGGCTCAACACCAGGGACTTCACCGAGTCCGAGCTGGTGCACTGGCCGAGCTTCGACGGGCGGGCGATCTCGGGCTTCCTTTATAAGCCCCCCGCCCGCTTCGCCGGACGCCGCCCCGTGATCATCAACATCCATGGGGGACCGGAAGGTCAGTCCCGGCCGGGCTTCCTCGGCCGTAACAACTTTTATGTCCACGAGCTCGGGGTCGCGATCATCTTCCCCAACATTCGCGGCTCGACGGGCTACGGCAAGACATTCACAAAGCTCGACAATGGTGTGCTGCGGGACGGCGCCTACAAAGACATCGGCGCCCTGCTTCAGTGGATCCGCACTCGGCCCGATCTCGACGCCGATCGCGTACTGGTCACGGGGGGCAGCTACGGGGGGCACATGACGCTCGTGACCGCCACCCAGTACAATGGCCCGATCTGCTGCTCGGTGGACGTCGTCGGCATCTCGAACCTCGCGACCTTCCTCGAGCATACGTCCGGCTACCGCCAGGACCTGCGCCGGGTGGAGTACGGCGACGAGCGCGACTCGACGCTGCGGGCCTGGATGGAGCGGACCGCCCCGCTCAACAACGTCGACAAGGTCACGAAGCCGCTCTTCATTGTTCAAGGCATGAACGATCCTCGGGTGCCGCGCAGCGAGGCCGAGCAGATGGTCGCGGCCTTGAAACGCCGCGGGGTGCCCGTGTGGTATCTGATGGCCAAGGACGAGGGCCACGGCTTCCGCAAGAAGGGGAACCAGGACTTCCAGTTCTACGCCACGATTCTCTTCACCGAGCGCTACCTGCTCGGGGCCAGCGGATCAGCCACCCCGTGACGGTGGGCGCCTGGTGGGAGCGGCTGGCCCCGCTCCCCGGGGGCAAGCGCCTGTTCAGCTGGCTGTTGTGGTGGCTCGTCCCCTACACCGGCTCCGTGCGGCCCCAGGTGCTGGAGCTCCGCCCGGGCTATGCCAAGGTCCGCATGACCGACCGCCGCGCGGTGCGGAACCACCTCAACTCCATCCATGCCGTAGCGCTCGCCAATCTCGCCGAGGTGACGAGCGGCCTCGCCGTGACGACCGGCCTGCCGGGGAGTGCGCGCGGCATCCCCACCACCCTCTCCATCGCCTATCTGAAAAAGGCCCGTGGCACGCTGACGGCGGAAGCGCGCTGCGAGATCCCCGATTCGAGCCGCGAGGCCGAGCACGACTTCGAGTCGGTGATCGCGGATGCCGCCGGCCAGGTAGTCGCACGAGCGACGGTCCGCTGGCGCATTGGTCCGGCGCCCGCATAGTGACGAGTCTCGAGACCGCTCTCACCCGGGATGCCGGGATCGCGGTGCCGCTCATCGGCGGCGCCATGTTCCCCTGCTCGAACCCGGAGCTCGTCGCCGCCGTGTCCGACGCCGGCGCCATCGGGATCGCCCAACCCCTGTCCATGGTGTACGTGCACGGGCATGAGCTGCGGGAGGCATTCCGGCTCATCCGCCGGCTCACCACGAAGCCGATCGGCATGAACGTCCTCATCGAGCAGTCCTCCCGGCTGTACCTCGATCGCATGAAGCGGTGGGTGGACGTCGCGCTCGAAGAGGGGGTCCGGTTCTTCATCACATCGCTCGGCAAGCCGCGGTGGGTCGTGGATCGCGTCGCCCAGGTCGGCGGCCTGGTGTACCACGACGTGACCGAGCGGAAATGGGCGCTGAAGGGGCTCGACTCGGGGGTGCGCGGGCTGATCGCCGTGAACCGGCGCGCCGGCGGGCATGCGGGACCGAAGAGCGCCGAGCAGCTGGTGGATGAGCTCGGCGACCTGGGCGTGCCCCTCGTGTGCGCGGGCGGGATCGGCGACGCCGCAGGCTTCGTCGCCGCGCTCCGCATGGGCTACGCGGGCGCGCAGCTCGGCACGCGGTTCATCGCCACCACCGAATGCACCGCCCACCCCGACTACAAGCACGCGATCGTCGAGGCGGGCGAGGACGACATCGTCCTGACCGAGCGCGTCACCGGCGTGCCGCTCGCCGTGATCCGTACGCCCTACGTGGAGCGCGTCGGCACCAAGGCCGGCCCGATCGCGCGCTGGCTGCTGCGGCATCGCCGCACCAAGCACTTCATGCGCACCCTGTACGCGCTCAACTCGGCGTGGCGGTTGAAGCGCGGCCACTTCGCCGGCCCGTCGTCGCGGGACTACTGGCAGGCAGGGAAGAGCGTGAGCGGGATCACCAGCATCGAGCCCGCGGGGGAGATCGTACGGCAGTTCGCCGCGGCGCTGCGAGCGACGTCGCCGGTCCCGCGCTAGCCCGGCTCTCGGTCCACGACGTAGACGTTGCGCTGCGCGGTCGGCATGATGATGAGGTCGAGAATGTTGACGTGGTCGGGCAGGTTGACCACGTAGGCGATCGCGTCCGCGACGTCGTCCGCGCTCAGCGGCTTTAACCCCTGGTACACCGTCGCGGCGCGCTCCTTGTCCCCGTGGAAGCGGACTTCCGAGAACTCCGTCTCGACGAGCCCCGGGTCCACCGCCGACACGCGGAGCGGCGTGCCGGCAACGTCGAGGTTCATCCCCTCGGTCAGCGCCCGCACGCCGAACTTGGTCGCGTTGTACACGTTCCCCATCGGGTACGTCTGGTATCCGGCGATCGAGCCGATGTTCACGACGTGCCCACGGCGCCGTGCGACCATGTGCGGCATGATGGCCCGGCTCACGTTGAGCAGGCCCTTCAGGTTCGTGTCGATCATGCGATCCCAATCCTCGGGATCGCCTTCGTGAATCTTCGCCAGCCCGCTCGCGAGTCCGGCGTTGTTGATGAGCACCTCCGGCACGCGATCGGCTCGCACCAGCGCCTCTGCGGCTCGGTTCACCGCCGCCCGGTCCCGCACGTCGACCACCGCGAGCGAAACGGACACGCGGTGCGCGGTGCCGAGCTCGGCCGCCACACGCTCCAGGCGGTCGGCCCGCCGGGCCCAGAGGATCAGGTCGGCCCCTTCCGCGGCGAACCGCCGGGCGCATGCCTGCCCGATCCCCGAGCTCGCTCCCGTGACGAGAATGAGCTTCCCTTTGATCCGAGTCATCCCACCCCCCACGCCTTTGCGTGACGTCTCTGCGTGACGTCTCTGCGTGACGTCTTTGCGTGACGCCTTTGCGTGACGTCTTCGCGCGACGTCTATGCTCGACGTCGTCTTGTTTTTATCTCATGTTTCCGGTGTGCCCGAGAGAGAATCGACCCGGTTGCGGCCACACGCACAAGCCGTGTGGCTCCCGCCCCACCTTGATGCGGTGCGTCAGCTGGCCCGTCTCAGTATCGAACACGTACACCTCTTCGTCGTAGCGACCCGACACCCAAAGCTCCTTCCCGTCGGCGCTCACGTTCCCCATGTCGGGACTCCCGCCGCCCGGAACCGGCCAGGTCGCCACGACACGTCGCGTTCGCGGGTCGAGCACGCTGATGGACCCGGGCCCGTGGCGTCCGCCGGCGGTCGTGTTCCAGCCGCGGTTCGTGACGTACATAAGGCGCCCGTCGCGGCTCGGGTAGATCCCATGTGTTCCCTTCCCGGTGGCGATGAATCCGAGGCGCCGGAATCCTTCGGGGTCCACCAGGAACACCCCGTTCGCCTTCATGTCGGCGACGTAGAACACCCGGCCGTCCGGAGACGAGCGGATGTCCTGCGGCATGCCCGCACTGTCCAGTCCCCCGGGGTCGAGGGTCAGGTAGCCGATCACGGAGCGGGTCTCGAGATCGACCTTCACCAGCTGCCCCGAAAACTCGCAGGTCGCGACCGCGAACCGCCCGTCCGCCGTGAATTCCATGTGATCCACCCCCTTGCAGCCCAGCGCGACCGATTGCACCAGCGCCATCGTCTTCGCATCCCGGAAGTCGAGCCGCCGGCGTCGCTCGGCCACCACGATGGCGAGCCGGCCGTCCGGCGTGAAATACAGGTTGTAGGGATCGGCGACCGGTACACTCGCTCCCTCGCGACCGGTCGCCGGATCGATGGGTGTGAGCGTGTTCCCGCGGTTGTTCGCGACCCACAGGGTCGTCAGGTCATACGAGGGGACGACATGCTGCGGCAGGGTGCCGGTGGCAAAGGTGCGGATGACGCGATAGCTCCGGGGGTCGATGACGGTGACCGTGCCGTCGTGGGAATTGGGGACGTACACGAGCGGCCGCGCCCTCGCCGCCACGCTTGAGAGTGCATTCGCCCCGGTCGCCCCGTAGAGATTGACCGTGTCCGGCGGGAACACCGTATCGGCCGCCGCCACCCGGGCGGCCGCTGGCTTACGCGCCCCCCCTCGGCACGCTGCCGCGACCACCACGGCGTAAGCGACGCTTCGTGCTCGGAGTGCCTTCACGGCGGCGAAAGATACATCAGTCGCGTCGCCAGGCGATCAGGATCTTGCCCGCGTTGCGGTTCTCGCGCATGCGCTGAAACGCTTCCGCCGCCCGCGCCACTGGAAACACTGAATCGACCACGACGCGCAGGGCTCCGTCGGTGAACCGCGGGAGGAGCTCCTCCTTGAACCGGGCCACGATCGCTGCTTTCTCGAGGCGGCTCCGGGCCCGGAGCGTCGAGCCCACGATCCGCGCGCGCTTCCGCATCAGCAACGCGAGGTCGAGGCCTGCTTCGGAGCCCGACATCGTTGAGAGCATCACGATCCGTCCCCCCGTCTTGAGCACGCGCAGGTCGCCGGCGAGGCTCGACGCCCCCACAGGGTCGAGCACCACGTCAACCGCGTCGCGGCCCCACCGTCTCTCGATCTCCCCGGCGAAATCCTGCCGCGCGCTGTCGATGGCGAGATCCGCCCCCATCGCCTCGATGGCCTTGCGCTTGTCGGCGGTGCGGGTCGTGGCGGCGACTCGCGCGCCGGAGAGCTTCGCGATCTGGATGGCCGCGAGCCCTACGCCGGATGCGCCCGCGTGCACCAGGACCGCCGCCTCCCGCTCGAGGCCTCCTTCCACGATCAGATTCACGAACGCCGTGAGGAACGCCTCCGGAATGCCCGCGGCCGTGACGAGGTCGAGCCCCGCGGGCGCCGGAAACACCTGCCCTACGGGCGCCGCGACACACTCGGCGTGCCCGCCCCCCGCGAGTAGCGCGCAGACCGGCTCTCCCGTTTCATCGAGCGTGCCCGAGACCTCGAGCCCGAGAATCTCGGACTCGCCAGCCGGTGGCGGGTACCGCCCGGCGATCTGGCTCAAGTCGGCGCGGTTCACGCCGGACGCCGTGACCCGGATGAGGACCTCCCCTCGGGTAGGAGTCGGCGGAAGCGTCTCGGGAAGCGACGCGACGTAGCGGCCCTGGTCCTCGACGACCCGCAGGTAGCGCATCGGTGAAATTTATTACCGGGCTGGCCGCGCCGCGGCGCACGATGCACAATTCGTCTCGCTTTTCTCCGAGGGTCCCGTGCTGGATGGTACCGTGATCAGGCGCTGCTGGGCGGGCAGCGACGACCCGCTGATGCTCGCTTACCACGACGCGGAATGGGGCGTCCCGCTGCGCGGCGACCGCGATCTGTTCGCGAAGCTCGTGCTCGACGGCTTCCAGGCCGGCCTCTCCTGGCGCGTCATCCTGCACAAGCGCGCGCGCTTCCTCGCGGCGTTCGACGGGTTCGACCCGGAGCGGATGGCCCGCTACGATCGCAGGAAGATCGCGCAGCTTCTGAAGGATCCCGGGATCGTCCGCAATCGCCAGAAGGTGAATGCCGCGATCGGCAACGCCCGCGCGTTCCTCGAGTTCCAGGAGCGCGGCGCCTCGTTTGGCGACTTTCTCTGGGGCTTTGTGGGCGGAGCGCCGAAGCAATACCGGCGGCGCGCGGTGCGCGACCTTCCCGCCCGCTCCCGGGAGTCGGACGCGATGAGCGCGGCGCTCGTACAGCGGGGCTTCCGCTTCGTCGGACCGACCATCTGTTACGCCTTCATGCAGGCCGTCGGGATGGTCAACGATCACCTCGTGACCTGCTTCCGGCACGCGGAGGTCGCGCGCCTCAGCCGAGCGGCGCGGTAGGCACGAACCGAGGCGGTCGCCGAGCCTTGGTCGCCTGCTCGTACGCGAACGCGAGCTTGATCAGCACCGCCTCGGTCCACGGCCGCCCCACGAACGAGAGTCCCACCGGCAGCCCGCGCACGTGTCCCATCGGCACGGTCACGTGGGGGTAGCCCGCGACCGCGGCGGGGGTCGAGAAGCTCCCACCCCCTCCGGGATCGCCGTTCACCAGGTCGATCAGCGCCGCCGGTCCCCCCGTGGGCGCGATCAGCGCGTCCAGGTGGTGCTCCGCCATCACGGTGTCGATCCCCTGGGTGCGCGCGAGCAGATGATTCTTGTCGAGCGCGCGCAGGTAGTCCTGGTCGGTGAGCGGCCCCTTGGCCTGCGCCTGAATGAAGATCTCCTGCCCGAAGTAGGGCATTTCCTTCTCCTTCGTGCGCTCGTTGAACGCGATCAGCTCTTCGAGCGTCTTCGCAGCCGCGGCAGGAGCCCACTCACCGAGGTACTTGTTCAGGTCCGCTTTGAACTCGTACAGGAGCACCGCGAACTCGGATTCGTCGAACTGACCGGCGGTGGCGATATCCGCGGGATCCACGATCAACGCGCCGTGGTGCTTGAGCGCGTCGATCGCGTCCTCCATGAGGACGTCGGTGGCCGAGCTATAGCCCATGAACCGGGAGCGACAGACGCCGAGCCGCGCTCCCTGCAGGCCCGCGGGATCGAGGACCTTCGCGTAGTCGGTCCGTGACCGCCCGGCGCTCGCGGCGGTCGCCTCGTCGCGCGTATCGACCCCAGCGAGCGCGTCCAACACGATGGCCGCGTCTGCTACGCTGCGCGCCATCGGGCCAGCCGTGTCCTGACTGTGGGCGATCGGGATGACCCCGCTCCGGCTCACGAGACCGAGCGTCGGCTTGATACCGACGATGCCGCAGCACGTGGACGGCGAGACGATCGAACCGTCGGTCTCGGTGCCGATCGCCACCACGCAGAGATTAGCGGCGACGGCGACGCCCGAGCCGGAGCTCGACCCCGACGGCGTGCGATCGAGCGCATACGGGTTGCGACACTGACCGCCCCGCCCGCTCCACCCGCTCGACGAATGGGTCGAGCGGAAGTTGGCCCACTCGGAGAGGTTCGCCTTTCCCAGCAGCACGGCGCCCGCGGCCCGCAGCCGCTCCACCAGGAAGGCGTCGCGCGGGGGCACCACCCCCGCGAGCGCCAGTGAGCCGGCGGTGCTCTGCATCCGATCTCGCGTCGCGATGTTGTCCTTTACGAGCACCGGGATGCCGTGCAGCGGCCCGCGCGGCCCCTTAGCCTTGCGCTCGGCGTCGAGTGCGCCGGCCTGCGCGAGCGCGTCGGGGTTGGCTTCGAGCAGCGCGCGCAGCGCCGGTCCTTTCCGATCCAGCTCCTCGATCCGCTGGAGATAGGCCGCCACGAGCGAGCGAGCGGTGTACTTCCCCGACTCGAGGCCCGCCTGCAGCCCGGCGATAGTGGCCTCCTCGAGCTCGAACGGCGCGACGACCGGCGCAGTGCGTCGACTGACCCCGCGCGCCAGCCCGGGGAGCACGGCGCCGACGGCCGCGACGGACCCGCTCACGGTGGCATGCTCGAGAAACGCGCGACGGTCCATCGTCCAATCGCTCATGGCGGTCTCCTCACGGAATGACAGGCGGCGGGAACGGGGCTTAACTTGCTGCCACCGCGACGTGACGGCCAGCGATGCTGCAGAGGGTCCGCAATGGAGCCCCCCGGCACACGCCGCGGTCTTATATTGGAGCCGAACCCCGTCTCTCGGAGGGTGGCATGTCGAGAACCGTCCTGGCAGTCGCGGCCGCGGTGTTGATCGGTCTCGGAGCCTGTGGTGGCGGCAAAGAGCACTCGACCCGGCCGGCGGCGACTCGGTCCAAAGCCGCCGCGAAGCCCGGCACATCCACGCAGAAAAAGAAGACGACGGCCAAGGCCGACTCCACCCGGCAGAAGAACCCGCTGACCAACAACTAGGCGGCGGTCAGGCCGACAGCGCGCGCAGCTCGGCCTCGACGCGATCGCGCTCGACGGCTTCCCCCAGCGAGTCGAAGAGCTCCCGGGCGCGCTCGAGGTAGGCGCGGGCTTCGTCCTGCTGCCCGAGCCGACTGCGGAACACGCCGTACGCGTGGTACACCTGCGCCTCGGTGGCCACCGAGTGCTCCACGGCCTTGGCGAGCTCGATCGCCTGCTCGAAGAAGACGAACCCCGTCTCGTCCCCCTGGGCGCCCCGCAGCCGGCCCATCAGGGTGTAGATCTGCGCCAGCCGGCGGATCAAATGGCCGCCGATCGCCACCTGTTCGGCGCGACGCAACTCCGCCTCGGCTTCAAGCAGCCGGCCCGCCTCGAGGTCTAGCTCCGCCAGGTTCAAGCGGATCGACAGCTCGAGACGCCCGTCCCGCGGGGCCCGTTGCGCCCAAGCGAGCGCCTCTCGGTACGCCGCGGATGCGGCGGTGTGGCGCCCCAGCTGGGCGTCCAGCAGTCCCTGCTCGTTCAGCACACTGGCCATCTCATCCGCGAGGCCGGCTGCCTCGAAGCGCTCTCGTGCCCGCCGCAAGTAGTCGCCGGCGGCGCCAAGGTCGCGTTGCTTCCGCGCCAGCACGCCCAGCTGCCGCTCCAACCGACCCGCGCGCGGCCCATCACCCGCCGCCTCGGCGAGCCGCAGGCCGCGGCTGTACCACGCCTGGGCGCCGCCCCATTGTCCCTGCGCGAGCGCCACGTCTCCCAGACCCTCGGATGCCGCAGTCGCCCCCGCTTGGTCGAACTCCGCCTCGGCGAGAGCGAGCGAGCGCTGGAATTGCCGCGCGCCTGCCGCGTACTCGCCCAACGCGAGACCGATATAGCCCAGCGCGCGTAGCACCTCCACCTCCGGGCGGCGGTCCTGGAGCGCCTCGGCGACGCGGAGCGCCACCTCATACCAGGTCCGCGCCTGGGGTTCCCGGCCCACGTCCTCCTCGAGCCGACCGGCGCGCAGCAGCGCCGCGACCACGCCCGGCGCGTCGGCGCGTTGCTGACACTCCAGCGCCTCCACGTACGCTTTGAACAACGCCTGCAGGTGCTCCGTGATGCGGTGAAATGCCTGCGGCATCCGGCGTCGCAGCTCGTCGGGGTGAACGCCCCGTTTCCCGAGGGTGAGATAGGGGCCCGAGCTCGACCACAACGTGGCCTCGTCCGGTCGCGCGATGGAGACCAAGAGGGCGCGCAGGGGCGCGAGCGCCTCGAGCTCGGGCATGAGCGCGAGCGCTTTCTCGACCCGAACGGGCGGGGGCCCGGTCACAGGCCGTACTCCTTCATCTTCCGCGTCAGCGTGTTGCGATGAATCCTCAAAATCTCCGCCGCCGCACCGATCTGGCCGTTGGTATGCGCCAGCACGCGGGCGATGTGCCGCGCCTCCGCCTCCGCCAGGGTCAGGAGTCCGCCCTGGGGCCGGTCGGCGAGGGTGGTCTCTTCGCCCCGCAGCTCGTCCGGCAGGTGCTCGGCCCGCAGCGTCTCGTCGGTCGCCACGATGACGGCCCGCTCGATCACATTCCGGAGCTCGCGCACGTTCCCCACCCAGGCATGGGCGCGCAGCAGCTCGAGCGCCCGGTCCGAAATCGCGCGAGTCTTCTTGCCGTAGCGTTCGGCGAACTGGCGGACGAAGTAGGCCGTGAGCAAGACGAGATCGTCGCCCCGCTCCACCAGCGTGGGGAGCCGGATCGTGACGACCGCGAGGCGATAGTAGAGATCTTCGCGGAAACGTCCCTGCTTGATGGCGTCCTTGAGGTCGCGATTGGTGGCCGCGATGAGGCGCACATCGATGGGGATCGTCTCGCCGCCCCCCACGCGCTCGATCTCGCGCTCCTGCACCGCGCGCAGGATCTTCGCCTGCAGCGCGAGGCTCATGTCCGCGATCTCGTCGAGAAACAGGGTGCCGCCCCCCGCCTGTTCGAAGCGACCGATCTTGCGCGTCACGGCGCCCGTGAACGCGCCCTTTTCGTGACCGAACAGCTCGCTCTCGAGCAGGTTCTCGGGGATCGCGGCGCAATTGACCGCGACGAACGCGCCCGCCGTGTGCGGGCCGTTGATGTGGATGGCGCGGGCGACGACCTCCTTGCCCGTCCCCGACTCCCCCTGGACGAGCACGGTGGCGGCGCTCCCCGCGACCCGGGCGAGCAGCTTATACACGTCAAGCATGGCGGGGCTCTGGCCGACCAACGCGTACGGGCCGACCGCGTGCGGCTCGACGAACGGGAGCGGGACCGCGGTTTCGCTCGCCACGGAGCGCAGCCGCTCGAGCGCGCGCACCAGCTCGTCGCGTCGCAGCGGCAGGGAGAGGACGTCGAGCACACCTGACTTCTCCGCGCGCAGCACGAGGCCCATCGACGGAGCCTGGGCGACGGCGATGAGTCGCGGGCTTCCCGTCGCACCCCGCAGCGTGTCGACCCACCAGGACAGGTCGTCGTCCGGGTGCTCGCCCAGCACGGCCAGCACCAAGTCCCAACGCTGGCCGGCGAGCTGTCGCACCGCGCGCGGCAGATCCGGCGCGGTGTCGATCTCGAGTCGACCGTCGTCGGCCCATTGTCGCAGGTTTTGCAGCAGACTGCCGGCGCTTCCGCCCTCGCCGGCGACCACGAGAATCCGCAAGAGCGCCAACGCCCCCTTACCCGGCACTGCGGACGGGACCGAGGGCTCCATGTGAGCCGCTGGAGTCATCCCCTCGTCCCGGCGCCGCCCAGATACCGAGCGACGAGCACGAGCGCATCATCCGTGCCCTTGCCGTGGCGAGCGAGGATCTGATCGGCGAGTTGTTGCGGCCCCGCCTCGTGCGACAAGCCCTCAGCGAAGCCCTCTCGGATACCGTCGGTGGCGAAGATGAGCGTATCGCCGGGAGCGATGGGAAGGACGACCGGGTGCAGCCGCGGCAGCTCGGACCCCACGATGCCGCCGCGCGTCACCAGACTCGCCCGTGTGGAACCCGACCGCGGCGCGCCGTCGCCGTACAGCAGCAGGCCTTCGACGTTGCCGACGCCGAGCCACGTCATCGAGCGCTCGGGGCGGGCGAACACCGCCACGCTCATCACCGCCCCGCGCGTCCCCTGGAGCGCGCGATGGCAGCGCTGGATGAGCGGTACCGGCGATTCGGTCGCGTGCCGCTCCAGCGCGGCGACGGCGGCCTGCGCCGCGGTCGCCGCCTCCGCACCGTGGCCGAGTCCATCCACGACCGCCACGAGCACGGTGCTCCCGACTGGCTTGACGAGATGCCGGTCGCCGGACTGCGTTTCCCCGGGGAGGGCCAGGGTGGCCACGCCCCACTCGATCAGCCGCGGTGCGGTCACGGACGCCTCACGCATTCATGCGGCGCCATTTTTTCATCGTCACAGTGGTGCCCTTGCCGACACTCGAGCTCACGTCGAAGTCGTCCATCAAGCGACGTGCCCCCGGGAGCCCCAGTCCCAGGCCGCCGGACGTCGAGTAGCCGTCCTCGAGGGCCCGCGACACGTCCCGGATTCCCGGGCCTTGATCCCGGGCGACGATCACCACGCCCTGGCGGTCGCCGTTCGTCACGAGGCTGAGCGCGACTTCGCCCCGCTTGGCGTACATGAGGATGTTGCGCGCGATCTCGGATATCGCCGCGGCAATCACCGTCTGGTCCCCGCTCGAGAACCCCGCCTCCGCCGCGAGATCCCGGCCGCGTTGTCGGGCGGTGACGACGTCGACGTCGGCGGCGATCGGGATCAGCAGGTCGTCAGCCACGCTCGATCCGTCCCGATCCCCGCTCGATGCGGAGCTGCATCTGCCGGTCGAGGAACGCCAGACCCTCCTCGAGATCGAGCGCGGTCGAGACGCCCTTGAGCGTCAGGCCGAGCTGCACCATCGCGAACGCGACCTCGGGCTGAATGCCGACGATCACGGTTTCCGACCCGCGCAGCCGCGCCATGTGGGCGATGTCGCGCAGGGTCCGGACCGCGAACGAATCCATCACGTCGAGCGCTGTGACGTCGACGATCACGCCCCGGGCCCGGAAGCGTCCGACGCGCTCGATCAGCGCTTCGCGCAGCTGCGAAAGGTCCGCGTCCGTGAGCGCGGACTGGATGGACGCGATCAGGTAGTGGCCCTGCTTCAGGATCGGGACTTCCACACGCCCTCCGTCGACGGAGTGGGGGGTCGTCTCACGCCCTCGGAGCCAGCTCTTCCTGTGGGACGACCTTGTAGCCGAGCAGCCGTTCCGCCTCCTCGATGCCACCCTGGAGATCGCCCACCGTGGCCATCTCGCTTAGGTCCACGCCGATCGTCACCAGCGTCTGCGCGATCTCGGGCGAGAGGCCCGTCACGATAACCGTCGCCCCCAGCAGGCGCGAGGCCTCGACCGTCTGCACGAGGTGGTTCGCCACGTTCGAGTCCATCGCCGCCACGCCGGTAATGTCGATGACGACCACCTTCGCGCGATTGGTGCGGATCGCGCGCAGCAGCTGCTCCGTGAGCTGCCGCGCGCGCTGCGGGTCGATGACGCCGATGATCGGGAGAATCAGCAGGCGCTCGCGCACCTGCAGCACCGGCGTGGACAACTCCCGGATCGCCTCCTGCTGCTGCCGGATGATGCGCTCGCGCTCCTGCACGAAGCCGACGGCCACGGTGTTCGCGATCCGGTTCGCCGCGGGCTCGTAGGCGTCGAGGATGCGGTTGAGTTTGTCGAAATCTTCGTGGTACTTGCCGAACAGCGAGCGGGCCAGGACGTCACGCAGCAACAGCACGATGCCGACGACTTCGTGCGTCTCGACGCCGCGCGGGATGATGCGCTCGGACAGGTTGCGCGCGTACGCCTGCAGGGCCTCGAACGTTCCCGTCTCCAGCGCCTCGACGTAGTTGTCGTACACCGACGTCGCTTCGGCGAAGATCTCTTCCTCCGTCATCGCCGTCAGGAGCTGGGCCCGCGTAATGCGCCGGGCCCATTCCTCGCGCAACTGCGTGCGGTTCTGTCGCAAATGCGCCACCAGCTCGCGCAACAGCGCCGCGGTGGACTCGGTTTGTGCCTGTGGGTCGGACGGCGGCGGCAGCGCGTCTTTGCCTTTGGTGGCCATGGCGGCGGTCCTCGCCTAGTGGAATGTTGCTGCGGCGCAACAGCAAGGCTAGTGCCAAGGTGGCGCGCCGGTTGGCGCGCCCTAACTGCTAATGTCACAGCAGGTTGACAATCGTATCGATACCCTCCTTATGGCGCGAATGCAACGGTTTGATGCGTCAGCCCGTGCCGGCTAGCACAAAAAGAGTGCGCAGAGAAGGGCCCGATCCCAACGGACCGGGCCTCTGTCTCCGCGAATCCCCATCACATGGCAGCGGTGCTGCTGGCAGAGCCCACGATGATTTCGCCCGTCGTCGTCAGCACGCCGGGGAGACAGCCGAGCAACGTACAGCCGCCGCCGGTCAGGCTCTGCAAGACGACGTGAATCAGGTTGACGGTGAGACCGCTCGCGCGGACGCCGTCTCCCGTAGGCCGCTGCTCGTTGAGCACGACGTAGCCGACGCCGGGCAGGTTCACCCGGGTGTTCGGCGCGATGGCGCCGTCGCCCGACGTCATGGGGACGCCGTTCACCACCAAGTTGCCGAACGTCGACCCCAGCGCGTTGCTCGTCGCCCGCGCGCCGTTGCTCGTGCTGCTCACCGTGGCGGTGAGGTTAGTCGCGGTGATCAGCCCGTTCAGCAGGTTCACGTTGAACACCGTCGCCACGCTCTGGGCGGCGGCAGCGTCTCCGATCGACCCCGACGTGTTGCCCGTGAGGGCTTCCGTGGTGATCGTGCCCGGCACGCTCAGCGCGTCGGCCTCGCCGTCCGCCATGGCACCGTCCGTCGGCGCCACGGCGGGGAGCACCGCCAGTGCCAACTGCTGCGTGCCGCTTGGGCCCCGCACGAGCGCGCCGTACGCCTGCCCGCTCACCGACTGCGCCGGTGTAACCGGAGCGAGCGCCGCGGTGACGCCGTTCAACAGCCACAGCGCCACGACGACCTGCACGGCTCGAATCCTCGAACGTCTCATTCTTCGGCCCGTCCTTTCACGTTCCTAATGTGCCTGGATGTTGCCGCCCGTGAGTTCCGTGACCCCGGTCTCGCGGTGCTCATCCGGGAGCGAGATCCCATAACGGTCGGGGCCCAGGCCCGGACTCGAGCCCGGCTCGTCCTTCTCACACGCGACGGCGCCGAAGGGTTCCTGCACCCAGCTCCCGTTGCCCTCCTTCACTCGCGCCGTTCCGCGGAAGAACGCGCACCGCCCGAAGTCCGGATCCTCGATCGAGACGAAGTCGTCGATTGTCAGGCTGTGAATCAAGGTCTTGGTCGGATGATTCACGGTCTGGACCTGGCCGTTGATCGGGCCCGTGCTCGAGCACCAGTCCCTCGCGTCCACGTGGAAGCCGAAGGTCGTCTTCCCAGCAACCGGTGGGTCGATGCGGCCGCCGCCCGTGAACCGCGCGCCCGCCGCACAAGACCCGGTGCCGTCCGAAAACGAGGGTTTGGGACCCGCCGGGGTCGCAGGTCGATCGCAGCCCCACGCGAACAGTGTAGCGGCCACGAGGCACGGCGCGAGCCCAAGATTGATCTGCCTGAACATGCTCTGCCTCCTCAGCAGGGGCGTACAGCCGAACTGCTGCGGAGGCGCGGCAAGACAGATGCCATTCGCCGGGCTTCGAGAGCTACTTGTGAAATCGAGAGTTACACGGGCTGTCGCCGCCGCGCAGCGCGCTGCCGGCGCATCAATTGCGAGGCGTCAACGTGGCGCGCGCGCTAAACCGTGCGCGCCACACACCAGCCGCATGGAGTCGCGGCCCCGCAACACGGGCTAGGCCAGCACGTCAACCCCACGACCAACCTATAACTCAACTCCCTACATAACCGTTGCCGGCACGGACTGCACCACGTTATCGCGCTCGAGCAACCGCGTCAGCGGGCGACGCCGCTCGTCGCCGACCCGACGATGATCTCACCGGTGTTCGTGAGCGCCCCAGGCGTACATACGCCCAGTACGCAGGTAGCGCCCGTGAGGCTCTGCAGGTACACGTGAATCATGTTCACCGTCAGGCCACTGCTCGTGACTCCGTCGCCCGAAGGGATCTGCTCGTTCAGCACGACGTACCCCACGCCGGGCAGGGTGGTGCTGGTGTTCGGAGCCACGGCCGCATCGCCCGAGGTGATGGGCACGCCAGCCACCACGAGGTTGGTGAAGGTCGAGCCGTCGGCGTTACTGAAGGCCCCGTCTTGGATGACGCTGCTCATGACGTTGGCCACCACTTCATCCGCCGTGATGAGCCCGTTCAGGATGTTGACGCTCGCGGCGCTGGCCGTGCTCTGCGCGCCCGACTCCGTCGTTCCAAGTTCACCCGACGTGATGCTGTTGAGGAAATCGGACGACAGGGCGCCCGCCACGTTCAGCGCACTGCCTGCGGCGTCTGCCTCCGCTCCGTCCGTCCCCGAGACGGGCGGCAGCACGGCCAATGGCGAGTAACCACTGGAGCCGAGCGGCGTGTTGACGTACGTGCTGTACGCCTTCCCGCTCACCGATTGGGCAGCGCCTGCCACCGCGAACCCGGCCGTCAGCCCGACGGCGATGCCGAGGACCGCGAGACCGCTCACCCAATGCATGCTCTTGCCGTTCATCAGTCACTCCTTCCTTATGATTCCAAAGTTCGCAGTGAGCCTGGATGTTGCCGCCCGTTCACGGCCCGCCATGCTCCACGATGTTGCCGCCAGTCAAGTACGTGAGGCCGGTGTCGCCCCCGTCGCCACTGGCAGAACCGCTCGCCCGCCAGCGCATGGCATCCGTTCGGCTGTTCTGCCGCTGGCCACGATCGTTGTCGCAAGCCTCGAATTGCACCTTTTCAAAGCCGCGGTTCGCGTTGACGCGCGCGGTCATGAACGTCTCGGGCAGACCCACTACGACACAGAAGCCCCTTCCACTGTTGTCGGGGAACACCGCGGCAAAGACGGTGGCATTGTCGAAGTCATCCACCCCGTTGTGGATAGACACGTGCCAGGCGACCCTCGCCGGGTGATGGTTGACTTGGATCTCGCCCTTTTGTACGAAGCATTGCCCCGTGTTCTGATCCGCGGCGAGAAAGACATTGAACCCGAAGGTCACCTTACCGTTCATCGGGGGGAGCCCGTCGCTGTATCTCGGGGGCATGCCTCCAGATGTCTCATCCACTGCATCATAGTTGCCCGGTGGATCGATGCGCCCGCCGCCCGTCCATTTGCCGGCGGGGCATTGCGGCGGTGGCCCGGCCCAGAAGTTTGGCTTACCCTTGACCGAAGTCGATGGCGTTGAGTCCTGGCACGCCATCGCTAACAGCGCAGCGGCCGCCAAGCCGGGCCCCAAGCGCAGAATTGTATGTGTCAGCATGCTCCGCCTCCTCGCAGGATCATCAACTCGAGATTCCTATGGGAGGCGCCTAGCAAGACAGGTGCCAGTCGCGACGCTTCGACAGGTTGTTGTGGAATTGAGAGATGCGTTGCAGTGTCGCCGTCATGCATCGCGGCGAACACATCAGGTGTGGAGCCTCAGTCGTCGCGCCTACACTAGAACGCGCGCGCCACACCTACAACGACGGAAGTGGCTGCGTTGCGACATTGTACGGAGCGCCGCGGGGAGCGGCGTGCGGTCCGCTCCCCGCTGGTCGCTGCATCGCTCATTCACCTACCTCCTCGGTTACGCACACTCGGGATGTCTCTCACGCTGTCGCTCACGCGCTTCGCGTCAGCTCGCGCCCAGCGGTTGCGGGATCGCGACTGCCCGTCGCGGCGCGTGTGCCGGCGCTGCCAGCGCACCGTCCAGCTCGAAGCGCTCGCCATCGCACACGACCTGCGCGATCCGCGCGGCGGCCTGGCCGTCCCACCGCTCGATGACGGGTCGGGCCGGCGAGCGCCGCCCGAGGGCGCGCTCGGCTGCCGCGAGAATCGCGTCGCGCTGTGGCTGCACGAGGCGATTGGTCCCATGCGTGCAGGTGATCGGGCGCTCCGTATTCGGTCGCACCGTGAGGCATGGCACGCCGAGGAACGAGGTCTCCTCCTGCAGCCCGCCCGAATCGGTGACCACGAGGCCGGCGTTCGCGACGAGGCTCAGCATGTCGAGATAGCCGACCGGCTCGATCAGCCGCAGGCCCCGATCGGTCGGCGGCCGCCGCAGCTCGAGAATGCGCGCGCGCGTGCGCGGGTGCACGGGGAACAGCACGGGGACGCGGTCCGCGAGCCGGGCCAGGGCCTCGAGCAACTCCCGCAGCACCGCGGGGTCGTCCACGTTGGCCGGCCGGTGCAGCGTGACGACGGCGTAGCGACACCCCTCCACGTCGAAGCGCGCCGGCGCATCCAGCAGCAGCGCCTGCGGCAAGGCCCAGCACAAAGTATCGATCATCACGTTGCCGACGAAGTGCATGCGATCGGCGGGGATGCCTTCGGCCTCGAGGTTCGCGGCGGCGTCCCGGGACGGCAGGAACAACAGATCCGACAGCCGATCCGTCACGACGCGATTGATCTCCTCGGGCATAGTCCAGTCGCGACTGCGCAGCCCGGCCTCCACGTGACCGACGCGCATCTGGAGCTTCGCGGCCACGAGCGCGGCGGCAACGGTGGAGTTCACGTCACCATACGTCAGCACGAGATCCGGCTGGACCTCGACGACCACGGGCTCGAGGCGCTGCATCACCGCAGCCGTCTGTTGCGCGTGCGACCCCGACCCCACGCCGAGGTCGTGGTCCGGCGCCGGGATCCAGAGCTGCTCGAAGAAAGCGTCCGACATGCCCGGATCGTAGTGCTGGCCGGTATGGACGATCACGTGCTCGACACCGCGTCGCACCAGCTCGCGGTCGACGGGAGCGAGCTTCATAAAGTTCGGGCGTGCGCCCACGACGGAGAGAACGCGCATCGCCTTACCGAGCCAGCTGCTTGACGGTGAAGATCGCGACCGGGATCGCCACGATGAGGCTGATGATCCGGACCGTATGTTCGGGATCGCCGCGGCGCGGCACCACGATGCGGTCTCCGGTGCGCAGGCCGAGCCCCTCGATGGTCATGCCGCGCGCGAACGCATCCTGGAAGGCGTTCCCCTCGTACAGCCCCTTGCCCTCCCGCTCGATGCGGGCGCCCGTGAACTTCGCGTCTTTTGTGGGCCCGCCCGCCGCCATCAGGGCGTCGGACACGACGGCGCCGGCGGGGACCGCGTAATACCCGGGATGCTCCACTTCGCCGAGTACGCCCAGGCGAACGAGCACTTTCGCGTGAACCACGGGGTGCTTCATGTATTTCGCCAGTTGCTCCGCGAGATACGCCTCCACGTTGGCACGTCGCACGCCGCCGAGCGGGATCGCGCCGATGACCGGAAGCGTGAGCGCGGGTCCAGGGCCCACGTTGAAGATATGAGTGAACTGGCTGTCTCCCTCGACTTCGAGCAGGATCTGGTCACCCGGCTCGAAATCGCCTTGCGGCGCCCGCGTGGCGGTCTGGCCCGCCAGCGGACGAATGAGCAGCAGCAGCACCAGCAGACGCACAGCCATTCTGGGATTCATCGCGTTACTCCACCGTTACGCTCTTTGCCAGGTTGCGCGGCCGATCGACGTCGCAGCCGCGCAGGACGGCGATGTGATACGCCAGGAGCTGGAGCGGAATCACCGTCAGCACCGGTGCGATCAGGGGGGGGCTCGCCGGCACGGCGACCTGGTGATCGGCCAGGTTGCTCAAATCACCGTTGCCCTCGCTCGTGATCGCGATAATGCGGCCTCCCCGGGCTTTCACTTCCTGCATGTTCGAAACCACCTTGGGATACACGGGATCCTTGGGCGCCAGGCAGACGACCGGCATGTTCTCGTCGATCAAGGCGATGGGTCCGTGCTTCATCTCGGCCGCGGGATAGCCCTCGGCGTGGATGTAGGAGATCTCTTTGAGCTTGAGCGCGCCCTCGAGCGCGACCGGGAAGGTGACGCCGCGGCCCAGATAGAGGGCATTGCGGGCGTCTGCATAACGCTCGGCCAGCGCTCGCACCTGCGGCTCGACCGCGAGCGTGCGCTCCACCAGCTCCGGGAGCCGGACCAGCTGCGCGACCAGCCGACGCCCCTCATCCGCCTCCAGCCCCCGCTGGCGCCCGAGGTACAGCCCGAGCAGTAACAGCGCGACGACCTGGGACGTGAACGCCTTGGTCGACGCGACCCCGATCTCCGGGCCCGCGTGCAGGTAGATCCCCCCGTCCGCTTCGCGGGCGATCGTCGAGCCGACGACGTTGACGAGACCGAGCACGGTCGAGCCCGTACCCTTCGCCGCGCGCAGCGCTTCCAGCGTGTCCGCCGTCTCCCCCGATTGCGAGATCGCAATGGTCACCGTGCCCGGGAGCTGGACCTGTCGGCGGTACCGATACTCCGACGCGTATTCGACCGAGACCGGGATGCCGGTCAGCTCCTCCAGCACGTGGCGGCCCACCAGCCCGGCGTGCCACGACGTACCGCATGCCACGATCACGATCCGGCGAATCGCCCCGCACTGCTCCGCGGTGAGGTTCAGGCCGTTGAGGCGCGCCGTCCCCTCCGCGACGAGCAGTCGTCCCCGGAGCGTGCTCCGCACGGTCTCAGCCTGCTCGCAGATCTCCTTGAGCATGAAGTGGGGATAGCCGTCGAGGGCGATCGCATCCAGATCCCACTCGATATCGTCGACCGCTCGCTCTTGCACGCGCGCCTCACGGTCCAGGACGCGATAGCCCTCCGCGGTCACCACCGCGACGTCGCCGTCGTTGAGGTAGACCACGGACCGGGTATGCCCCAGCACCGCGCTCGCGTCGGAGGCGACCAGAAACTCCCCGTCCCCGACCCCGAGAAGCACCGGGGAGCCGCGGCGCGCCACCACGATTTTCCCGGGATCGGACTCGGCCACCACCGCAATGCCGTACGTCCCCTCCACGTGGTCCAGGGCCGCGATGATGCGCTCTTCGAGTGTCGCGCCGGGCGACTCTTCGATCAGATGTACCAGCGTCTCGGTGTCGGTCTCAGTCGCGAAGCGATGGCCGTCTTGCTCCAGCCGCTTCCGGAGCACGTCCGCGTTCTCGATAATGCCGTTGTGCACGAGGGCCACCGTGCGGGTGCAGTCGCTGTGGGGGTGAGCGTTGCGCTCCGTGGGTGCGCCGTGGGTCGCCCAGCGCGTATGTCCGATGCCGCAGCGCCCGTGCACCGGCGCCCGAGCGAGCAGCTCGCGCAGGCCGGCGATCCGTCCGGCGAGCTTGCGGGTTTCCACGCCCCTGCCGTTCAGCACCGCGACCCCGGCGGAATCGTATCCCCGGTATTCCAGGCGGGCCAAACCCTCGACCAGAAACGACACCGCCTCTCTCGGCCCGACGTACCCCACGATGCCGCACATCCGTCAGATGCCCTCACGCTTGAGTTCGAGCAACGGGTCGCCCGTGATCGCCAAACCGAACCGCGCGAGCTGTGCGAGCCGGCCGTCCCCCGCATCGAGCATGATGTCCGGCAGTGACAGGATCGGCTGGCCGCATCGCTCGCAAATCGCCACGCGGCTCGGACGGACGCGTCGCTGGGGCTTGCTCTGCTCACTGCGGTGTGTTTTACAGAATCTGCAACGCATACTCGATGGCTTGGGGGTCACGCTCCTGCACTTCAAGTTTGAGGCCCGGGCGACGCGAGTAAGCCACGCACTCCCCGTTATTGATCAGCATGACAAGGGGTTAGGCGTCGTGCCGGACGGGCCGGGGACGGCGTCGGGCGGGCATCGTGCGTTGCGCCCGCGCGGCAGGCCGACGCGGTCGAGCCGCGCAACGCGGGCCGTTGCAGCGCGAACTCCGCCTCACGGACCTCGTCTCACAACGGCCCCGGGTTTGCAGGCGCACACTGGTGGCGACGGGAATCGGGGAACCCCGCCGCCACTTTGGAGGGCGAATGACCGAGCGGATGCCACAGGGCGGATTGCCACTCGTGCTCCTGACCGGCAACGGACAGGAGACGACTCGCTGGCTCAGGAGCCTGCTGGAGGGTGGCGGGTACGCCGTTCTCCAGGAGCGCTCCGGTCAGCATGCCCTCGAGCGCGCCCGCACCACGGAGCCGGACGTGATCCTGGTGGACGCCGAGCTGCCGGACATGCCGGGCGTCGAGCTGTGTCGCGCGCTTCGGGCCGATCCGCGCGTCTCCAGTAGCACGCCGATTCTCCTGATGATCCGCGAGGCCGCCACGCGCGTGCAGCGGCTGGCCGCATTGCGTGCCGGTGCCTGGGAGTGCATCGCGCCACCGCACGACGCGGACGAGATCCTCCTCAAGATCGGCGCGTACGTGCACGCCAAGCTCGACGCCGACCGGGCCCGAACGGAAGGGTTGCTCGATGCCGCAACCGGACTCTACAACCGGCAGGGGCTCGCACGGCGCGCGCGCGAGCTGGGATCGCAGGCATTCCGGGAACACGGTCCCCTCGCCTGCATTGTGCTCGCACTCGACGTCGAGCCGCCCGAGCCCGGTGCTGCCCCGCCACAGGGCGGGACCGGCCTCGGCCGGTATGTGCAGGCGATCAAATCGGCCGCGCGGTTGTCGGACGTGATCGGCCGCCTCAGCGCGACCGAGTTCGCGGTGCTCGCCCCCGGCACGGATGCGGGGGGGGCACGCCGCCTCGCCGAGCGGCTCGCCAGCTCGGTGGCCGCGACGACGGTGACCGGGACGGCCGGGGCCGCCGCGGCTTCGCCCGTTCGAGTCCGCTGCGGCTATGAAGCGGTAGCCAACGTCGGGTACGCGCCGATCGAGCCGGTCGATCTGTTGGTGCGAGCGGCCGCCGCCGTCCGGACTGGGCGGGCGGACTCCGGCGGGTGGCTGCGCCGCTTTGACGAGGGAGTCAACCCGGCCTCCACGACGACCCCCTAGACCGGCACCCGCCCGCTTCCCCGTTCCTCATCCATCGCTTCATAGCCGGGCAGGTAATAGGAGTACGAGCGGTAGGCCCCACCGGCCGGAACGTCGTTCATGATCGCTCCCAGCAGCCGCACAGGCAGGCGCTGGAGCATTTCCAGCTTGGCCGTCGCGACATCGCGGTGGCTGTATCCGGTCCGCAGCACGAGGGCAAGGGTCCCGGTCAGCGTGCCCAGGATCAGGGGATCCACCCCGGCCCCGAGCGGCGGGCTGTCGATCAAGATCACGTCGTAGCCGGAGCGCATGCCGTTCACGAGCTGCGACATCGCGGGTGACGCCAACATCTCCGGGGCGTTGTACGCGCGCGTGCCGCAGGCGATCAGCGAGAGCGACGGGTACGGCGTCGCTTGCACGATGGCGTCGAGCGGGGTCTCGCCACGGAGGAGGTCACTCAGACCCGGGCGACGGTGGGCGCTCAACCGGCGGTGCAGCACGCCGCGCCGGATGTCGGCGTCGATGAGCAGGGTGCGATGCCCGCCATCCGCGAAGGTGTGTGCCAGGTTGGCGGCGAGGAACGATTTGCCGTCACCGGCTCCGGGGCTCGTGATCGTGACGAGCAAGGGCGCCCGCCCGCCGTGCGCGTACACCAGGTTGAGGCACACGGCTCGCAAGGCCTCCACGACCTGGTTGACATCCTCGGGCACGCGGCCGCGACCGTGGCGCCCGTGCGGCAGCGTTCGCAGGTGCGGCACGGCGCCCAGGATCGTCAACCCCATCTCGCGTGAGACCTGGTCGGGGTAGCGCACTCTGGGGTCGATGCGATCGAGCAGGACCGCGCCCACAACGGCGAGCCCGAAGCTGCCGCAGAAGCCGAGCAGGATCATTCGCCCCGCCAGGTCCCGCACGGGCTGCCGCGACACCACCGCAGCGTCGAGGATGCGGACGTCGGGAATCGTGCTCGCCTCCGCCAGGCGTGCCTCTTCGTACCGCTGCTGGAGCATGGTGTAGATATTTTCGGCCATGGTCACGGAGCGTCGCAGCCGGGCCTCCTCGACGGCCCGCGCCGGAATTTGACGCAGGCTCTTCGAGTCCGCACCCAGGCGCCGACCGAGCTCCGCGTCGCGGGCCGTGAGCTGATCGAGCAGCCCGCGCGCCAGCGCGGGAATCGTCTGGCGCTCGAGCGTGGCGATCTCGCCCGTCAGGTGCTGCACGGGCGGGTACTGGTCGGAGTAACGGTACTGCAAGGCGCGAAGATTCGCCCGCTTCGAGGTCAACTCGGTAAGCGCGGCGGCGAGGTCAGGGTTCGCCTGGACGGACCCGACGACCGCAAGCTCGTCGGGGGAGATGCCGGTGGAGTCGCGGACCTGCGCCAGCAAACGCTGCAGCGCCTCGCGATCCTGCTGGATCCGCTCCCGATCGAACTGCATGTTGAAGAAGGTCCCAAACTTTGGATCCAGCTCGGCGCCCTGGGCGCCTCCGCCGGCCCCGCCCGGCGCGCCCAGCGCCACGGGAGGCGGCCGGTCGCTCGGTAGCGTGATCGTCCGCTCCCGGAATCGTTCGAGCGCCGCTTCGGCGCTCCGCAAATTCCCCTGCGCGCTCTGGAACTGCTCGGCCAGAATCTTGGTGAGCTCGCTCAGCTTCTTCCGCTTGAGGTCGGACGCCACCTGCACGTAGCGCTCGGCTACCGCGTTGACCACGGCGGTGATGCGCGGTGCATCGGGACCCCGCAACTCGAGCCGGAGGAAGTTCCCTTCCGCATCCAATTGTGCGCTCAACGAGTCGGCCAGCGAGCGCGCCGCGTCCCGCAGGGTCGACAAACCGAACCCGACGGCTCGGTCGGTCGGCAGCGTGCTCGCGGCGGGAGCCCAGGCCAACCCGAGCCGAGTCCCGATGGAGTCACCCACCGTCCCACGCTCCACGACCTGGCCCTCAACCGTGGCCAGCGTATACGTCCGACGGTCCGAGTCGACCTTGAGACGATAGGCTCCTGGCCGGTACTGTCCCGTCACCTGCAACGTCGCCACGAGTGGTTCGTCGGCCCGCGACTCGGGGCTCACGAACAACCGCTGGTCCCGGACCACTTGATCAAGCACGACGTACGACTTTAGGAGATCCACCCAGGCCTGGGGGTCGAGCAGCTGGCCCTGCCGGATGGGCCCCCGGTCCTGGCCCTGACCCCACCGCTCGCGCTCCGTTGCGTCGATCCAGATAGTTGCCTGCGCCCCATACTGGGGCCGGACGAAGCGCGCGACGCCAAAGCCCGCCGCAGTCCCGAGGATGGTGACGCCGCAGATGAGCCACTTAAAACGCAGGACCGCGCTCAACACCCGCCGCCAATCGACCCCTCCTTCCGACTCGGCACCACCCCACTCCGTGCTGAGCGATTTCGACGACGGGGGAACGATCACCGGTGGAGGCGAACTAGGTGGAAGCGGCAGGTGGCTCAAGGTCATTGAAGGCGTACCTCTCCGGGTGGCGCGCGGCGTGGCTCCGCACAGCGTCGTGTCATGCGCGCTGCATGTGGCAAGTCCGATACCCGTACGACGCCGCAGACCATCCGCGCTGATGCCGCAATTCAGTGCAATGAGGGCCCCATAGCGGATGCACCTTGGTGCGTTCGGGCGGTGCCGACGGCTGTACGCCCGGTCGGTTGTTGCTGAATTCATGGGGCAAAACCGGGTTCGCTGCGGGTTCGCGACAATGTGGCCCGAACTGTGCGTAGGAGACGGGGCGACCGTTATCGAGGACGAGGACGATGTCCATTCCGATGGCCCAGGACGGCGTCCAGCCCGGCGAGGGGCGTGAGCCTGCTGCGCTGCTGGCGATCGGGCCGGAAGCGAAGGCCCGGGTGCGCATTCTCGTGGTGGACGACGAGCACACGCTGCGCGAAAGCTGCGCCGCGGTGCTCCGGCACGAAGGGTACGACGTCACGGTGTCCAGCCGAGGCCAAGACGCGCTCGAGCTGCTCAAGCGCCGCGCCTTCGACGTCGTGCTCGTGGACCTCTACATGTCCCAGGTCGACGGGCTCGCCTTGCTGCGAGCCGCGCTCGGGACGAATCACGATACGATCGTGATCGTGATGACGGGGAATCCCAGCGTGGAGTCGAGCGTCGAGGCGTTGCGCCAGGGTGCGTTCGACTACCTCCCGAAACCGTTCTCTGCCTCACACCTGCAAGTCTTGATCGGGCGCGCAGTGCATACGCTGCTGGTCGCGCGCGAGACCCGGGAGCAGCAAGAAACGCTCGACCGGGCGCAGGTGCAGACGGACAAGCTCACTCTTCTCGGCACCGCCCCGGCGTTTCGCCGGGCGATTGAGCTTGCCCGCAAGGTCGCGCCGACCGATGCCTCGGTGTTCGTTACGGGAGAGAGCGGCAGCGGCAAGGAGATGATCGCGCAGTTCATTCATCATCACAGCCGCCGCTCGAGCCGCCCCTTCGTAGCGGTAAACTGCGCGGCGCTGCCCGAGGGCCTGCTCGAGTCCGAGATGTTCGGCCACCGCAAGGGTGCCTTCACGGGGGCAGTGCGCGACAAACCGGGGTTGCTCGAGGCCGCGCACGGCGGCACCCTGTTTCTCGACGAGCTGGTCGAAATGCCGAAATCGATCCAGGCGAAGCTCCTGCGCGTCATCCAGGACGGCGTCGTTCGGCGCGTGGGCAGCGAGACGACCGACGCCGTCGTGAACGTCCGCTTCATCGCCGCGACCAACGGTGACCCCGAAGCCGCCGTCAAATCCGGTGACATGCGCGAGGACCTGTACTATCGCCTGCGCGTGGTGCCGATCAACGTCCCGGCGCTGCGCGAGCGGCCCGAGGACATCCCGCTCCTGGCGGACTACTTCCTGTCCACTTACTGGGTGCGTCATCGCCGAAAGGGCGCACCGTTCCCCCGCTTGACCGACGCGGCGCTCCGCGCGTTGTGCGGCTACGCCTGGCGCGGGAATGTCCGTGAGCTGCAGAACGTGATCGAGCACGTCGCCGTGGTCGTGGAACCGGGCGCCGAGATCCGGCCCGAAGACTTGCATCTCACGGGAGATGCCGGGGCGGCGGACACGAGCGCGAATCCCGCGTCGTTGATCTCGACCTTGCTCGAAGAGAGCTATCACGCCGCTCGGGACCGCGTCATTGCGCAGTTCGAGCGCCAGTACCTGACCTGGCTCGTGAACCGGGCCAGTGGCAACATGTCGAAGGCCGCCCGCATCGCGGGCGTGGACCGGACCACCTTGTACCGGCTGATGGAGCGCCACGGACTGCAGCGCAGCCCGACTGCCGGCTGGGTGGTCGAGCGTGAGCCCGGGGCGGGTGGGACGGAGGAGACGCCGGTCGAGGCTCATGTGGGTGAATCGGGCGGGCAAGCCGCGTGATACGCGGAGGGGTGATGGAGATGCGGTCGAACACCGCTGAACGGCTCGACTGGCCGGTCGTGACGGCGATCCCGAGGCCCGCTCCGGAGCCGGAGCCGGCGCAGGAGCCGCAGGATCTGACCGCCTGCTTGGCCGGCCCAAACGGGCTCGACCTCGTCGTAGAGCTCGCGCACGACCTGCGCTCGCCCCTCACCTCCATTCTCTTCCTCGCGGAAGCACTGCAGCAGGGCCAAGGTGGCACGGTGACCCCGGAGCAGAGTCGCCAACTCGGCCTGATCTACAGCGCCGCGCTTTGTCTGTGCGCCACAGCGAGCGACGTGCTCGAGCTCACCCGGGGCGGCAACCGGTTGGTGGACCGCGCGCCCGGACCGTTCTCGGTGGCGGAGACGTTCGCATCGGTGCGCAGCATGATCCAGCCCATCGCCGAGGAAAAGGCCCTGGCGCTCCGCCTCGTGCACCCCGTGCCCGAGTGGCGCGTGGGACACGCCCGGGCCTTGTCGCGCGTGCTCCTCAACCTCGCCACCAATGCGGTCAAGTTCACCGACACGGGCTTCGTGGAGCTGGCAGCGCGACCGATCGACTCGCGGCGGCTGGAGTTCTCCGTTCGCGACACCGGCGTCGGGATCGACCCCCTCGTGCTGCGCGGTTCGCACCAGGCGGTGAGAGCCGCGCCGGCCGGCGGGCGCCATCAGTTTTCGAGCTCCGGCCTGGGACTCGCCATCTGTCGCAAGCTTGTGAAGGCCATGGGCGCCGAGCTCGAGGTGGAAACCCGCCCGGATTGGGGAACCCGGTTCTACTTCGAGGTCGACTGTCCGCCTGCCAGCGCGGCTCCCTGACCCAAGCTCGCCCTAAGCCGCGCCCCTGACCGCCAGGGGGCTGATCCCGGCGCGGCGACGCTCATCGCGGATCAGCGACTCCGCGAACCCTGCCGTCGCCGAGCTCAGCACCTGATAGGAGTCGTTCCCAGCGCCGACGGGAAACGATGCCTTGAGACCTCCACGCACGCCGGGATCCTGAGTGGTGCGGTTCTGGGTGGACTTGAGAAAGCGCAGGACGACGTCCACGGGTTCGAGCCACTGACGGTCGCGGGTGATCTCGTGCAGGCGCAGCCAGATATTCGCCATCTGCGCCACGCCGGCCAGCGAGTCCCAGGATGCGGCGGGCCGCCATCCGATCGCCAAGCGTCCGGGCACCCGTCCCGCCGGATCGACGGCCCGTGCCACCCGCGCGGCCGCAGAGGTCGCTCGCGCGATCAGGCCCGCATCACCCAGCACGCGACCACCCTCCAGCAGGCCGCCGATCGCGGCCGCCACGCTGTGCAACAGCGGCCGGAGCGGATCGGTAAAACAGCAGTCGGGCAACCAGCCGTCGTCGTGCTGGCGCCGCGCCACCGCCCGAAAGGCCTTCGCCGCGGCGGCAGAGAATTCGGGCGCCCGTAGACGCCGTCCCGCCTCCGCGAGGGCCCATGCTGTGCGCGCATTGCACAGTGCGGTTGGCCGGGGCGCCTCCGGCGAGACGCCCTGGCGCCACACGCCGTCCTCGCCCAGCGTGGCGAGCAGGAACCACGCGGCGCGACGCGCGGCGCCGGCGAAGATCCCCGCGCCCGTCTCCCCGAACGCCGCCAGCCACGCGAGCAGTACGCGCCCGGTGGTGAAGGTCGCGGATGCCGTGCGCTCGCCGACGACACCACGCCGCACGGCGCCCGACGGGAGCTGCAGCTCGAGCTCCCAACGTGCCGCCTGCTCGGCGCGCTCGGCGAGTTCCGGGCGGTGCAGGTGGCGGGCCGCGACATACAGCACCGGAATGATGTCTCCCGTCGCCCCGGGGTCGGCGGGCTGCCACGCGCGCGACCCGAAGAACGGATTCCAGCCGAGGCTGTACCCGCGGGCGATGCCCCCTTGGCCAGTCGCATCCTGCGCCTGCCCCAGCCAGTCGAGTGCGGCGACGAGATGTGGCCGGTGATCGGGGTCGACGGCGTGGCCCGCCCGCTCACGCCACGACTCCTCGAAGGCGGTGGGATTCAGCACCGGGTGCGCGCGCACCCGACGAAAGCCGGCTACCATGGCGCGCGCGACACCGGGCAAAGGCACCGGAGGCGGAGGCGGTGCCGGTTCGTAAGTGGTGTGCATGGTCCTTTAGTGCTGGCGACTCGCCGATAGTCGACAAGTTCTGTGCCCGGATAATGTGGAGCCCGTCGTGCTGCACCGCATGTTGCGCGCACGCTATATAGGAAGGAGCCCTGTCACTCGGAACCCCCCGACGGCACGAAGAAATCCCGAGAGCCGGAGCCCGCCCGTCGCGACCACTCCACACTCGCCGCCTCCGCGCCATAGGCACGGCTGCGAAACGTGGCGGTGCCGGCTGCGAACCGCTGCACGCCGGGGCCGGCTCGCGCTGGCGTCATCGGGCCTCGGCGCGCGCACGGACTTTGCCATGTCTGCGGGCCATGACGACGACGCTCACTCCTTCCCGACCGGCACGATCCAGCCGACCGACGCTTTCGCTGGTACACGCATCGACGCTCCGTCCCACTGATCGAGAGCGGTGGGGCCGGCGTGTCGTGAACATCGTGGTTGCGGCCACCGGAATCGTGGTCGCGTCGCCGGTGCTGCTGCTGATCGCGGCATTGATCAAGCTGACGTCCCGCGGACCGGTGCTCTACATGCAGCCCCGCGTCGGCCTCGACCGCAGGGCACTCACAGGTGTCGGCGGAAACACACGGCGCAGCATGGATTTGGGCGGCTCGCCGTTCACGATGTACAAATTCCGCACGATGCGCCCCGCCGACGAGAACGGGAAGCAAGTATGGGCACAAGCAGAGGACGAGCGCGTCACACCGATCGGCCGACTGCTGCGCACGTTCCGACTCGACGAGTTGCCCCAGCTGTTCAACGTGCTGAAGGGCGATATGAACATCGTCGGGCCGCGCCCGGAACAACCCGACATCTTCGTGTACCTGCGCGAGCAAATCGAAACGTACCCCCGGCGCCAGCGGGTGCGCCCCGGTATCACGGGCTGGGCTCAAGTCAACCAGGGGTACGACACCTCGGTGGACGACGTGCGCCGTAAAGTCGACTATGATCTCGAGTACATCCGGCGCCAATCGGCGCTCGAAGACCTGAAGATCATGCTCCGCACAATCCCGGTGATGCTGTTGCGCCGGGGCAGTCGGTAACTCCCACCCGTACGACGACGTCGTTGCTCGTGTTTAGGCGCGCGTCGCGCCCGGAGAACCGTGGCGCGCGCGCTGGTGCACCAGGCGCGAGAGCGCCGGGTAGAGATCGCCCCCCACGGCCTTGGCCACCTTCTTGAGATTCCACAGCCAGAACTGGCGCAGCCGCACCGCTACGGCGCCGGACGCGAGCGCAGCGGCGACCGCTGCCGGTGCTCCACGTCGCAGGGTGTAGCGCCCGACGACGAGGCAGCCGTCCACGACCCGGCACCGCACGGTGGGCTCGGACGTGAACAGCGCAGTCAGCCCCGCAGCGGCAGCCGCCGCCGCGACACGCCGTGAAAAAGCGCCGCCCGGCACCGAGCCAACCCGCACGGGCTCGCCCAACACTTCGGCCAGCGCCTGCGCGCTCCGGCTCCACTCTCCGATCAGGCGATCCCAGCTGCACCGCGCCATCCGCGTGGGATGCGAGCAGGAATGCGTGCCGATCACGTGGCCCCGCCCCGCGAGCTCGCGTATCTGGGCCCCCCCGACGAAGCCCGGCGTCCCGAGGTAGTCCGTAGTGATGAAGAAGTGACCGCGCCACCCCGCACCCTCAAGTAGATCGGCGACGCAGCCGTACGCGCTCGCCCCGCCGTCGTCGAAGGTCAGGAGGACAGGCGGTGGGCCCAGGAGACCTTCGACGAGATCGTACACCGTGCCGCGCCGCGCCGCGACCGCGGAGGCGGCCTCCAAGTGCCGCTCAAAGTCGTGGCGGTCAAACTTGTAGGTGGCGGACACGGGGTCGGGAAAACCGCTCGCATCCCAGTCACCCCCGTCGACCACGTCATGGTACAGCAGCGCAAGCGCTTTCACGACGGCGTCTCCACGCGCGGTATTTCCAGTGGAAATATTTGGTCAGCCACGGTTGGCCCCAGACGGCGGACGGACGGCCGGAGACGTCGAGCCGGGCGGCGCGCCCTGCTGTCACATCGATCAGCGCCTGCCGGATCGCGTCCAGGTTCTCGAGCACTACCCGTTCTTGGATCACGAACGGCGACTCCGCGACTTCGTCGTATGCGTACCGGAAGTACCCGTACACCGGTCCCGTATCGACCCCCTCGTCGATCCGAAGCAGCGTCGCCCCCACCTTGTGAAGATCGCCGCTCGCGAGCGCCCAAAAGCAACCGTGGGCATTGCGGTATTCCGGACAGACGCCGGGGTGCAGCACGAATGTGCCATGCCGAGGGAGCGCGAAGATCTCCCGTTTGAGAAGGCTCTTGCAGCGGGCGAGTGTGACATCGGGCCCACACCCCCGGATGAACTCCGCCGCCTCGCGGCTGTTCGGGCTGGAGGTCACCAGGATGGGCGTACGCGGGGGGAGCGGTGGATAGGTGGCGCGCAACCGCTCCAGCGCACCCGCCTCCCACGCTCGGTCCCCAGCGGCGAGCACCACGCGTTGGTACGCGCGGTACGCGAGCACATCCAAGAATCGCAGCGGCCCGACCCTGGTCACCTCGCGCCGGATCCGTCGCCACAGCCGCTGCCTCGGTTCGCGGACCTGCACTACGCCGACCAGCTCCGAAAACGACCCCAGCCAGCGCGCGATCCCGATGTGGTCGAGGGCCGCATCGTGATGACAGATCAGTAGCGTCTTCACGAGCCGCCCCGCCGGAGGATGACCATCGGAATCGTCCGCAAGATGACTTCCAACCTTGGCGCCGAGCACCGGGACGTAGGGGCGCGAATTCTATGCCACCCACCGTCACCAACCAGCTTCAGCCTCTGAAGAAATGCCTCGCGTCTGGCTGCACGCCCAGGTGAGTTGCATCACACCGGGTCTGGTCACGTAAAGTGATGTCAAATTGACGCTTGCGCCACTAGTCCTGCCGCTCGTATATTGGCGCCGTTGCTGGGACGCGGCATTGCGCCCGCGCCACAGGCACCAGCGCACCGAAGGCAAACACGCGCTGCTGCTGTAGTCCCCGCACAGGACATCCAGAGTAGTCGCTGCTCAGAGCAAACCCGTCTAAAGACGGCGACGCAGAGCTACGGGGCTACGGCGAGCTGATCGCCATGCCCGCCGGGCCGCCAGCGGATCGACCATCGGGTCGAAGCTGGTGGCCTTTGCGTTGTTTGGGCGAGCTGGTGACAGGAGGTTGCGAGGCTATGCCGTTCACGTTCAAGCTGGCCAAGCGTCTGGCGTTGTCGAAAGCGGTCCGTGCGACCGCGGCGCGAGCGTTGTCCGCGCTGCGGCAGGTATCGACCAATCCAGCCCTCGCTGTTCCCGCCTCCCCCGCTTCCATCATGTCGTTGCAGAGCGCACCACGAGTCTCGTGGGGCTCTTTGTCGTCTCACAGACCCGGGTGCTAAGGAGAACAGTGTCATGACATTCAAGCATAAGTTGTCGCGTCGATTGGCCTTGCTGAAGGATGCGTGGCTCGTCGTGGCTCTCGCGGCCCTCGGCTGCGAGAAACCACTCGCTGTCACCGATCCCGGTGCCACGATCCGTCTGCAGATCACTCCCAAGTCTGTTACCATGCCAACCGACGGCGCCGCCCAGCTGATGGCGGTGGCCCTTACGCCAGCCGGCGATACCGCGACAATTGATGTGAATTGGAGTGTAACAGGTGGTACCATCGCGGACACGAACACGCACGGTGGTCGGCACTACGCAGGTTACAAGGCGACCCAGAATGGTAAGTTCAAGGTCGTCGCCCACGGCCACGGGAGCTCCGGCTCTGGCTCAGATACGGCTACCATCACGGTTGTTCCAGCTGCGGTGGCCTCGATGAAGGTGATCCCGGCCGTCGTGAGCCTGCTCGTAGGCGCCTCGGTGCAGCTGACCGCTACCACCGCCGACTCCGCCGGCAATGTCCTCTCCGGCCGCTCGATCTCCTGGTCGAGCAGCAATGCGTCGGTGGCGAGTGTGAACAGCAACGGCCTGGTCGCGAGCGTGGCACCAGGCTCCGCAACCATTACGGCGACGAGCGAAGGTCAAAGCGCCGCCGTGCCCGTCACCGTGACGAACGTACCCGTGGCGTCGCTGCAAGTCTCTCCCGCCTCAGCCAACCTGCTCGTCGGTCAGGCGCTTTCTCTCACGGCGACCACCAGGGACTCGGCCGGCAACCCGCTGATCGGAAGGCCGGTCTCTTGGACGAGCAGCAATCCCAGCGTCGCGACCGTCAGCAGCAGCGGTCAGGTCACGGGCGTGACCCAAGGCTCGGCGACGATCACGGCGACGAGCGAGAGCAAGAGCAGCACCGCCGCGCTCACCGTGACGTCGGTTCCGGTGGCCGCGGTGGCGGTCGCGCCGGCGACGGCGAACCTGACGGTGGGGCAGACCGTGCAGCTCACCGCCACGCCGAAGGACTCGGCGGGCAGCGCGCTGACCGGGCGGACCGTGACGTGGGCGAGCAGCAACACGGCCGTCGCCACCGTGGGTCCGAGCGGCCTCGTCACCAGCAAGGCCGCGGGATCGGCGACGATCACCGCGACGAGTGAAGGGAAGGCCGGTAGCGCGACCGTCACCGTGGCCGTCGTCCCGGTCGCCTCGGTCGCGGTGACGCCGGCGACCGCGACCATCCCGAGTCAGGGGACCTTGCAGCTCACTGCCACGCCCAAGGACGCCAACGGCAATACGCTCACTGGACGGTCCGTGACGTGGACGTCCAGCGCCCCCACCCAAATGAGCGTGTCACCGAGCGGCCTGGTCACGGACCTGGCTGACAACGTGACGGTGAGCATCACCGCCACGGTCGAAGGCCAGAGCGGCGCCTCCGTCGTCACGGTGCAGGCCCCGGTGGCGTCGGGGTCGGTGCCCGATCCGACGCTCTTGCCGGTGGCGAGCGGGCAGGCGCCGAACCTGAGCGCCTACCTCGCGCTCAACGTCGCCAACCAGCCGGCGGGCTTCTCCTACAACGACC
>QHUK01000002.1 GCA_003222085.1 Gemmatimonadota bacterium | reverse complement strand
GACCCCGTAACCCGTCTGCTCGCCCGCGCTGGTGCGCTGCGACGTGAACAGCAGGTCCAGCGTCTCGGGCTGCAGGAGCCCCGGCTCGAGCAGCGCCGACCCGAACTTCACCAGATCCTCGGCCGTCGACACGAACCCGCCTCCCGCCCACTTGTAACTGTTGTCCACGGGGGGTGCGATGTGGTAGCGCCCCGCGCTGTCGCGATCGTAGAACTGGGTACGGCCCAGAATGAGGCTGTCGGCGCGGTCGGGCGCCGTGTGGGTCAGGCCGAGGGGACGAAACACGTGTGCCGACATGTAGTGCAGGAAGTTGTCCCCCGATGCGCCCTCCACCACCGCGGAGACGAGATTCCAGGCGTAGCTCGAGTAGGAGACTCACCCTTGTAATGCCTGATGCCGGCGAGATGACCGGTGAGCTGGCGGGTCGTGATGGGGTAGCCTTTGTCCGGGAACGACGGCACGTAGCGCTGCACTGGCGCGTCGAGATCGAGCTTCCGCTGCTCGTACAGCAGGGCGACGGCCGTGGCCGTGAGCGGCTTCGATACGCTCCCGATGCGGAACTGGGTCTCGCGCGTGACGGGCTGCTTGCGCTCGGCGTCGGCGTACCCGAACCCCTCCGACCACACGAGCCTCCCGTTCACCGCCACCGCCACTTGGACCCCGGGGATCCGGGTCGCGAGCCGCTCGCACACGAGGGTGCGCTCCCGCGCCACGGTTGCCGCGTAAGCGGCGGGGACACTCCCGGCCCGCCGAGAAACGCACGCGGGTTCCTGTGTGGAACCGCTGCCGCAGAGGATCGTGGAGATCAGTACGATCAGGGCGACGGTGGCAGAATTGGCGACCATGAAACGAGGAATCTACTCGCTGACGGGCAGGGCGTCGAAACGTGGGACGCGGCGTGCGCCCGACACGAGCATCGCCGCCAAGATCAGGATCCAGGCCTCCGGTGACCCCATCGCCCAGAGCAAAGACTTGCTGACTCCGGGCGCAAGCGCGGGGATCACGGAACGAGCAGAACTCCGAAGCGGCCTCCCAGGGGATAGCTTACCCTGCATGGAGGGCGTGCGGGAAGACCTGGCGGCGGCCCTGGCCGATCGTTACGCGATCGATCGCGTCCTGGGCCGTGGCGGCATGGCGACCGTGTACGTCGCCGAAGACCGCCGTCACAGCCGCCAGGTCGCGATCAAGGTGCTGCGGTCCGACGTCGCAGCCGCGATCGGTGCCGAGCGGTTTCTGCGAGAGATCACGATCGCGGCACGCCTCACCCACCCCCACGTGCTCCCGCTGATCGACTCCGGCCAGGCGGCGGGATCCCTCTATTACGTGATGCCATATGTGCGGGGGGAAACG
>QHUK01000001.1 GCA_003222085.1 Gemmatimonadota bacterium | reverse complement strand
GACGCGCTCGCCATCGCACGGGAGCTGGGCGCGGGGCTCGACTACGCACACCGCGAGGGGTTCGTGCACCGGGACGTGAAGCCCGAGAACGTGCTCCTCGCCGACGGGCACGCGGTGATCGCCGACTTCGGCATCGCGCGCGCCATCTGTCAGGCCGGCGGAGAGCATGTCACTGAGGTCGGGCTCGCCATCGGGACGCCCGAGTACATGAGTCCCGAGCAGGCGGCGGGCGATCGCGAGCTGGACGGGCGGTGCGACGTGTACGCCTTCGCCTGTGTGATCTACGAGATGCTGGCCGGGGCGCCGCCGTTTTCCGGCGAGAGCGCCCGCGCCATCATCGCGAAGCACCTGAGCGAGCCGCCGACGCCGCTTCGCGCCCGCCGTCCTGACGCGCCGGCCGCGGTCGAGCAGGCGCTCGCGCGCGCTCTCGCAAAGGATCCGGCGGACCGATTCGCGAGCGTCGCCGATCTCGTGGCGGCCCTGGAAGACACTCGGGCCGTGGCCGCAGTCCCGGCGCCGGCCGGCAAGACACGCTCCATCGCCGTGCTGCCGTTCGTGAACGCCAGCGCCGATCCCGAGAATGAGTACCTGAGCGACGGCATCAGCGACGAGCTGATCAACGCGCTCACCAAGGTCGACGGGCTGCGAATCGCCTCGCGCACGTCCGCGTTTGCCCTCAAGGGAAAGCCGCAGGACATCCGCGCCATCGGCGCCCTGCTGGGCGTCTCGGCCGTGCTTGAGGGGACGGTGCGGAAGTCGGGTGACCGGCTGCGCATCACGGCGCAGCTTTCCGCGGCCGACGACGGGCGCAACCTGTGGTCGGAGCGCTACGATCGTACGCTGGACGACGTGTTCGCCGTTCAGGACGAGATTTCCCGGACCATCGTGAGCACGCTGCGCACCACCTTCCTGGCCGATATCGCGGATCCCACGCCGCAGCGCTATACGCACAACCTCGCGGCCTACTCGCTCTACCTGAAGGGCCGCTACTGTTGGAACAAGCGCAGCCAGGAAGGCGTGCTCGAATCGATTGCCTTCTTCAAGCAGGCGATCGACCTCGATCCCGGATACGCGCTCGCGTACTCCGGGCTCTCGGACGCCTACGCGCTCCAGGTGGACTACCGCAGCGTACCCGTCACCGAGGGGTACCGGCTTGCCCGAGAGTACGCCCTGAAGGCGCTCGAGCTGGACGACACTCTGCCCGAGGCGCACACGTCGCTCGCCTGGGTCCTGCACATCTACGACTGGGATTGGTCGGGAGCGATGCGCGAGTACGGCCGAGCGCTCGAGCTGAACCCGGGCTTCGCCACGGCGCATCACTGGTATTCGTTCGTGCTCATGGTGACTGGCCAGAAGGAGCAGGCGGTGATGGAAGCGCTCACGGCGCTCGAGCTCGATCCGTCGTCGCTCTCGGTCCGGCGTGGTGTGGGCTGGCTGAGTTACTACTCCCGTCGCTACGAGCATGCGCTGTACCATCTGCGGCGCGCCATCGCGATGAACCCCACCTCGGAAGACACCTATCGCGTGCTGGGTCTGGTGCTGATGCAGCAAGGCGCCTACGCCGAGGCCGAGCGCGCGTTTCGCGAGGCAATCACGCTCTCGCCGGACCTGTCGTACGCGACCGCGGGCGTAGCCCACGTGCTGGCGCTCTCGGGCCGGCGCCGCGAGGCCGAGGCGCTCGTTGCCGAGCTCGAGGCGCGCGCGCGCGCGCGATACGTAACGCCGGTCGCGTTCTGCATCGCGCACCTCGGGCTCCGCAACATCGACCAGGTGTTCCACTGGCTCGAGCGGGCCTACGAGGACCGGCGCGGCTGGCTGACCTATCTCGGGGTAGATCCGATCTTCGACCCTGTGAAGGACGACCCGCGGTTCGGGGAACTCGTGAAACGGATGAGACTGTAGTTCCCCACCCTGAAAGGGTGGGCCCGGTGGGACACAGCGCTCAAGCGCACTGTCCTTCAGGACAGCGCCGCGCCGGGCCCAGGCTTTAGCCTGGGATAAGGGAGGCTGACGCGCATGGATTTCTCACTCGACGCCGCTGTTGAAGTCCTGACTCGCACCCCGAGCACGCTGCGGGCGATGCTGAGCGGGCTCCGGTCCCGGTGGACGGGCGGGAACGAAGGCCCCGACACGTGGAGTCCACAGGACGTGCTGGGCCATCTGATTCACGGCGAAGAGACCGACTGGATCCCCCGGGCGCAGATTATCCTCACCAAGGGCGAGTCGCAGGCGTTCGAGCCGTTCGACCGATTCGCGCAGGCCCGGCGCTTCGCGGGCTGGTCGCTCGAGCGACTGCTGGACCGATTTGGCGAGCTGCGCGCCGAAGGGGTCGCGACGTTACGGGGCTGGCACGTGACACCGGCGCAGCTGGCGCTGCGCGGCCGGCATCCCGAGCTGGGCCAAGTAACCCTTTCGCAGCTGCTCGCTTCGTGGGTGGTCCACGACCTGGGCCACATCGCTCAGATCTCGCGCGTGATGGCGAAGCAGTACACGGACGCCGTGGGACCGTGGAAGGCGTACCTCCCGGTGCTCACGCGCTAGGCGGTTGACACCACGGCGCCGCGGTGCGACGCTACCAGCGACCGTCGAGCCCTTCATGCGCCCTGTCAGCCGAACCGTCATCCAAACCGTCCCCGTGTCGATCGAGCGGGTCTTCGCCTTGCTTACCGATCCGGGTCGCATGGCGGAGTGGCTCCCGGGATGCGCCGGGACCCAGAGCGACAAGCCGCTCAGGAAGGGCGTTCGGTTCAAGGTGCGGTTCGGCGAGCGCACGACCGAATTCGAGATCGTGGATTTCATGCCGCCGACCACCTTCGGTTGGGTGGAGCGCGGCGAGCGGAACGGCTGGAAGACGTTCTTCCGGCTTGACCCGTCGGCCGCCTCGACCGCGGTGACGGTGCGGGACGTGTGGGCCCCGGGGTCGCTCGTCGCCTGGCTGCGGGGCCGGCTGTTCGAGAAGCGTCGGGTGAACAGCCAGCTCGAGGCGATCCTCGCGAACTTGCGGAAGCTCCTCGCGCCTTGAGCGAGCGGGAAGTGTTCTATTCCGTCGACCGGCTGGAGCGAGCAGTCGCCGTGCTGGTCGGCGGCGACGGCGTCGGGCTCGATGTGCTCAAGAAGACGCTGCCGGTGAAGGTGCGGGAGGGCGTCGTCCTGCGGGTTCGGCTCCACGCCGACGGCAAGCCCGACTGGTCGAGCGCCACCATCGACGACGGCGAGCGCGAGCGGCGGTTGCAAGAGGCCCGCGACCGGCTCGAGCGGCTGCGCGGCACCGACCCCGGCGGCGACGTCGTGCTGTAGCGCGTTCCTGGCAGGACCACGTGCTGTTCCATGAGCTCGTCCAGACCTCGCGCCGCGTCGCGGAAACGAGCGGCCGGCTCGCCAAGATCGACCTCGTCGCCGCTTTCCTGAAGCGCGCGCGCCCCGAAGAGATCGAGACGGCGGTCGCCTTCCTGTCGGGCTCACCCCGGCAGGGACGGATCGGGATCGGCTACGCCATCCTCCGGGCCGCAAAGCCTCCGCAGGCAGCCGACGCACCGATCCTCGAGTTGGCCACCGTCGACGCGACCCTCGACCGCGTCGCGCATACCACGGGGCAGGGCTCGGCCCAGGCGAAGGAACGGCTGTTGGGGGAGCTGTTCGCCCGTGCGACCGCGGCGGAGCAGGAATTTCTGGTGGACTTGATCATGGGCGAGCTGCGGCAGGGGGCGCTCGCGGGGCTCGTGACCGAGGCGGTCGCGCGCGCGGCAGGCCTCGACGCCGAGGCCATCCGCCGGGCGACGATGCTCGCCGCCGACCTGGGTCGTGTGGCGCACGCCGCCCTCACGGCAGGGGCCGGCGGCCTCACGGGGTTTCAGGTGGAGCTGTTCCGGCCGCTCCAGCCAATGCTCGCGCAGGCGGCGGATGATGTACGGGACGCGCTGACGCGCCTGGGCGAGGGCGAGGGGGAGGGGAGGGCCGCGTTCGAGTACAAGCTCGACGGCGCGCGCATCCAAGTCCACAAGGCAGGCGACCGGGTGCGGGTGTTCTCCCGTCAGCTGAACGACGTCACGCAGGCGGTGCCCGAGGTCGTGGAAGCGGTGCGTCGGCTGCCCCTCCACGACGCCATTCTGGACGGCGAAGCGATCGCTCTGCGTTCGGACGGAACGCCGCTGCCGTTCCAGGTGACGATGCGCCGCTTCGGACGAAAACTGGAGGTCGAGTCGCTGCGCACCGAGCTGCCGCTCGCGTCCTTCTTCTTCGATATCCTGTACGCCGACGGCGCGCCCCTCTTGGATGAGCCGTACGCCAGGCGGTTCGCCGTCCTCGCCGCAGCCGTCCCGGAGGAGCAGCGCGTGCCCCGCATCGTGACGGCGGACGCGGGCGAAGCCGCGGCGTTCTTCGAGCGGGCAATCGCGGCCGGACAGGAAGGGCTGATGGCCAAGTCTCTCGACGCGCGCTATGATGCCGGCGCACGCGGCGCTGCCTGGCTCAAGCTGAAGCCTGCCCACACGCTCGACCTCCTCGTGCTCGCCGCCGAATGGGGCCACGGCCGCCGCCGCGGCCGGCTCTCGAACCTCCACCTTGGCGCACGCGACCCGGACACCGCCGGCTTCGTGATGCTGGGGAAGACATTCAAGGGGATGACGGACGAGATGCTCGCGTGGCAGACGGCGAAGCTGCTCGAGCTCGAGGCCAGGCGCGAGACGCATGTCGTGTACGTGCGGCCCGAGCTCGTGGTGGAGGTCGCCTTCAACGGCATCCAGGCGAGCCCCACGTACCCGGGCGGCCTTGCCCTGCGTTTCGCGCGCGTCGTCCGCTACCGCCCGGACAAAGGCGCGGACCAGGCGGATACGATCGAGACGGTGCGAGAGCTCCATCGGCGCGAGGTTGACGGGCGCCAGTCCGCGCGGTAGTGTCGCGCACCCCTCGATTGAGGGCGGCGTGATCTTTCGGAGCCCCTATCCCGACGTGACGGTGCCGGACGTCTCCGTCCATCGCTTCGTCCTTGCGCGGGCCGCCGAGCTCGGTGACAAGCCCGCGCTGATAGACGGGCCGTGCGGGCGGACGCTGACCTACGGACAGCTCGGGGCTGGGGTCGAGCGCGTGGCCGCGGGTCTCGCCGCGCGGGGGTTCCGCAAGGGCGACGTGCTCGGCCTGTTCATGCCCAACTGCCCCGAGTTCGCGCTCGCCTTCCACGGCACGCTTGCCGCCGCCGGCGTCGTGACAACGGTCAACTCTCTCTGCACCGTGCAGGACGCCGCGTACCAGTTGCGCGACGCCCGCGCACTGTTCCTGGTCACCGTGCCGCAGTTCATGGATCGGGCCGCACCGGCGGCGCGGCAGGCGGGGATCCGGGAAGTCTTCGTCCTGGGAAGTGCGCCAGGCGCCACGGCCTTCACGGCGCTGCTCGAGACCCGCGAGCCCGCCCTACCGAGCCGGATGGACCCCGCGCAAGACCTCGCCGTGCTGCCGTACTCGAGCGGCACCACGGGATTCCCCAAGGGCGTGATGCTCACGCATCGCAATCTCGTGGCCAACCTGCTCCAGACGGCCTGCGTGCACCATGTGGCGGAGCAGGATCGCATCATCGCCGTCCTGCCGTTCTTTCATATCTACGGGATGCAGGTGGTGCTGAACCTGGCACTGTGGCGTGGCGCCACGCTCGTCACGATGCCCAAGTTCGAGCTGGAGCCGTTCCTCGCCACCTTGCAACGGCATCGGATCACCCGGGCGTTCGTGGTGCCGCCGCTCGTGCTCGCGCTCGCCAGGCATCCGGCCGTGGGCGGTTACGATCTGTCGAGCGTGCGGGCGATGATGTCCGGTGCGGCGCCTCTCGACGCCGAGCTCGAAACCGCGTGCGCCCGGCGTGTGGGGTGCGGGTTCATTCAGGGCTACGGCCTGACGGAAGCAAGCCCGGTCACCCACGCCAATTCGGACGAACCCGGGAGGTGCAAGCCCGGAACGGTCGGCGAGCTGTTGCCGAATACCGAGTGCCGGATCGTGGACACGGGAACCGGCAAGGAGTTGGGGCCGGACGAAGACGGAGAGCTCCTGATACGGGGCCCACAAGTGATGCGGGGATACCTGAACAACCTGGAGGCCACGGCGGCCACGCTCGACAGCGACGGATGGCTGCACACGGGAGATATCGGGCGGGTGGATCGGGACGGCTACTTCACGATCGTCGATCGCTTGAAGGAGCTGATCAAGTACAAGGGCTTCCAGGTGCCGCCGGCGGAGCTTGAGGCCGTGCTGCGGGGCCACCCCGCAGTGGCCGACGCGGCGGTGGTTCCGCTGGCGGACCGTGAGTGCGGCGAGGTGCCGAAGGCGTTCGTGGTGCTGCGGGGCGACGTGTCGGCGGCGGACCTGATGGCCTACGTGGCCGAGCGCGTCGCGCCCTATAAGAAGATCCGCGCGGTCGAAGTCATCGACGCCATTCCCAGGTCACCCTCGGGCAAGATTCTCCGGCGGGTGCTGAGAGCGCGAGCCCAGGCGCCGGGGTCAGCGTAAGTCATCGTGGCGAGGCGCTGCGACCTCATTGCGTGACCGTCACGCTTCCACTCTTCACGCACGCGGGCGCGCCTTCTTTGGTCGCGGGGTTCAGGGGCGTCGAGCCCATGAACACCGCGCATATCTGCCCCGCGCTGGGGCTCGTCATCGTTGCAGTCCACCCGTCGCCGGTCAGTGTGATGATCGGCATGGTGTTTCCGGCCGATACGGTGAAGGCGGTTCCTAGGTCGGCCGCGTACTTCAGGTTCTGGGCGAAGTAGTTCTCTTGGAGTGTCACCAGATTCCGCAAATCGGACTTCATCGCGGCGAGCTGCGCCCGTCCTTTCAGGTTGGTCAACTTCGGAATCGCGATCACGGCCAGAAGACCGATGATCGCCACCACCGTCATCAGCTCGATGAGTGTGAACCCGGCGCGCTTCATGACTGCGCAAGGCCGCAAAGGGCGCGCCGCGGGGGTTGCGGAAGCCGGATGCCCGGATGTGTGGCGCCGGCGCGGCAGTTCCAGGCTCTCCTCGCGCGGAACCAGCGATGTTTCGCGGGTGTTAGGCCAAGCATGACGCCTTCCCTTAGTACGCAACGCGCCGGTGACGCCGGCGTTGATACACGTCCCGCTACCAGGAGCGGCACGTTCCTCCTGGGCGGCGAGCTGCCCGTCCACCGTCTCGGCTTCGGCGCCATGCGGCTCACCGGTCGGGGCATTTGGGGCGAGCCACGCGACGCACGCGAAGCGATCGCCGTGTTGCGCCGCGCGGTTGAGCTCGGTGTCAACCTCATCGATTCTGCCGACTCCTACGGCCCCGAGGTGAGCGAGCGGCTCATCGCCGAGGCGCTCTACCCCTACCCGCGGGGGCTCGTGATCGCGACCAAGGCGGGCCTCGAGCGTCCCGGGCCCGACCAGTGGAAGCCGAACGGGCGACCCGAGCACCTTCGCGCCGCGTGCGACGGCAGCCTGCGCCGGCTCAGGCTCGAGCGCATCGACCTCTACCAGCTGCACCGCATCGATCCCGCCGTGCCCTTCGCCGACCAACTTGGCACGTTTCGGCGCCTGCAGGAAGAGGGGAAAATCCGCCACATAGGCCTGTCGGAAGTGTCGGTTGCCGAGATCGAGGGGGCGCGGAAGATCGTCCCGATCATCTCGGTGCAGAACCGTTACAGCCCGAGCGATCGCCAGCACGACAGTGTGCTCGACTACTGCGAGCGCGAGGCGATCGCCTTTTTGCCGTGGAACCCGCTGGGTGCCGGGGCGGTGCTGCGTCGGGGGCGCGCGCTGGCCAAGGTGGCGGCGCGCGTGCACGCGACGCCCGCCCAGGTCGCGCTCGCGTGGCTCTTACGGCGCTCCCCCGTGATGCTGCCCATCCCGGGAACGTCGCGTGTGCAGCACCTGGAAGAGAACGTCGGCGCGGCGCTGCTCGAGCTGGCGCCGCGCGACTTCGAAGAAATCGCGCGCGCGCCCTGAGCCCGCCTCTATCCGGTCACTGCTGTTGCCAGGTCGAGCGCATGTCCTGCGTCACCAGGCGGATGAGCGTGTTCACGAGCGGTCCGTATGCCTCCTTGGGATCCTTGGCGGAGAAGTCGAGCTGACCGCCCACCAAGGCGACATGACCGACTCGCTCGGTCGCCCAGGCGCTCGAGCGCCACAAGGTGGCCCCGGAGCGCGTCGACAGCAGCCGCACGGCGAGCTCCACCTTCACGGTAGCCTCGAGATGCGGGGTCACGAGCCCCGCCAGGCCGCCGGTCCCCCTGGGATTTGTGACCTTGAGATGTCCGGCGAATACGGCGGCGACGTCGCGCTGCTTGCCCAGCTCCTGAGCCGCGGCGATCCCCAGCTCCTTCTCACCCACGCGCTGCACTAAGGAGTCCTGCGAGCCGAGCTCGAGCACCTCGATACCGGGCTGCGCCGCCAGCATGTCCTCGGAGAACCGCTCGGTCGCGAACTCGTGGAGCGAGCCCTTCGCGTTCTCCACCGTAAAAGTGACGAGACCGAGCCTGCCGTAGGGTTGCAAGTCGAGCCGCGGCGGCACGAGGACACTGCGCCTCCCGCCGCCGCAGCCCGTCGCCACCAGCAAGAGCAGCAAGGCGGATAGCCCGCCGGAGCGCCTGCCCATCGTCGCCTCAGGGGGTTGGGGACGGTCCACTGTAGGGAGAGAGGCGCAACCGGTCAAGACGCTCAGTTGACCTTGAGCACCGCCTCGATGAAGCTCAACGTCTTGGTCTCGACCCACTCCACCGACACGGCTTCCACCTTCATCGTCCCGATGCGGTCCGTGCTGCTCGTGACCGCCCGGCCTTTGGTCGGGGATGGCTTGATGTCCCGCGCCACCGCCACGCCGCGCCGGGGATCGCACTTGAACGTCAGCGTGGAGGCGAGCGCCGTGCCCGTGGGCGTCCGCGGCGTGAAGCTGAGCGCCACGGTGGGATATGCGCCCGCGGTGGCCGTCTCGTCTTCGATGGCGGCGTCGTGCCCGGCGTTCTTGAGCGCGTCCATGAACCGGTCCAGCACGGAGCGCACGACGGTCCGGAGACGATCGCCGCACGCCCGCCGTCGTCTTTCCCCCTCGTCATGGGTCGGCTTCACGTCGCTCTGCAACTTGGCGGCGCGCTCATCGTAGCTCTTCAGGAGGGAGCGCAGCTGCTCCATACTCTTGTCGGTCATCATCAATGATGATACAGAAGCCAGATGAACGCCGCGAGGCCGATCGCGACGATGGCGCCCCGCACCCGCTCCTGGCCGACGCGCTGGGCGAGGCGCGCGCCGGCGTATCCACCGATCACTCCGCCCGCCGCCATCGTGAGCGCGATCGGCCAGTGGATGATCCCCCCGGCCGCGAACATGACGACCGCCACGCCGTTGATGCACATCCCGCCCCAGTTCTTGAGCCCGTTCATGCGGTGGATGTTGGTGAGTCCCATGAGCCCCAGCGCGGCGAGCATGAGAATACCGATTCCCGCCCCGAAATAGCCGCCATACACCGCCACCAGAAATTGCGCCGCGAGAAAGGGTGCGCTCGGCCCCTCCGCGACGGCGCGGTGCGCGGTCTGCAGGCGCGCGAGCGGTCGCTGCACCAGGAACAGGACCGTCGCCCCAAGAACGAGGAACGGCGCGATCCGGGCGAACGACGCCGGCGTGGTATGGAGCAGCAGCCACGAACCCAGGGCGCCGCCGACCACACTCGGCGCCGCGAAGCCGATCACCCAACGACGCGCGCCGACAAGCTCGCCTCGATAGCCCCACATGCTGCCGAGCGAACCCGGCCAGAGCGCCACGGTGCTCGTCGCATTGGCCACGAGTGGCGTCACGCCGAGCGCCACGATCGCCGGGAACGTGAGCAGCGTTCCCCCTCCCGCGATGGCGTTCACCGCGCCGGCCACGAGGGCCGCCACCAGCGCGAGCGACAAGCGGAGGATCGTCACGTCGATAGTGTACGTTTCCGGCACGCATGAGTCACGCCCTTCCTGCCCTGCTGCTCGGCGTCTCCAGCATCCTCGGGCTCGTGCTCGTCCCCCTCGGCCTGCCCGGGCTGTGGGTGATGGTGGCCGGCGTCGTCGGCTACGGCTGGCTGACGGATTTCCGCTCGGTCGGCGTCGCCACCATCGTCGCAGTCGTGGGCCTCGCGTTCCTGGGCGAGATCATCGACGCGTGGCTGGGATTTCGGTTCGCGAGGACGTTCGGCGGCTCGCGCCGGTCGGCTTGGGGCGCCCTCGTCGGCGGGATCGTTGGCGCCGTGATGGGCGTGCCCGTGCCGATCGTCGGCAGCGTGATCGGCGCGTTTGTCGGATCATTCGCCGGCGCGGCGCTGTTCGAGTACTCGCTGTCTCGCGCGCCCGCCACCGCAGTGCGGGCAGGGTGGGGTGCCGTGGTGGGTCGCGCGACAGCGGCGGCGGCGAAGATCGCCCTCGGCGTCGTGATCGCCGTCCTCGGACTGTTCGCCGCACTGCGCGGCTGACCCCACGTATGACCCGTGCGGGTCAGCTCCCACCTGCCGCGCGGCCGCTGCGCGGATTGTCCGCTACGGCGCACCGGCTGCAACCTGCTGCAGGAAATCCGCTGCAACGCAGTGGCATCGGCGCCCCACATGCGCTGCGGCGGACGCGGTCCGCGTTTTGCCCACCGACTCCGTGAATCTGAGCGTTCAGGAAACCTGGAGATGGAGGAGCGATGATGCGCGCCGTCGGGCGGACTCTATTGGTGGCGGCAGCCGCGACGCAGCTGGTCGCGACCGCCTGTAACGACTCGCAGGGCCCCCAGCCCGACGCCTCGCTCCTCCCCTCCCTCCCCCTCCCGGGCCTCGCGACGCTGGTCGTCTCCACCAGCACCTCAGGCTCCAGTCTCGATCCCGACGGCTACACCGTCACGGTCGATGGCGGCTCCAGTCAGTCGATCGGCACGAACGGCGTAGCCACTTTCGTCGGCCTTGCGGCAGGCGATCACACGGTGCTCCTCTCCGGCGTCGCGCGGAACTGCACCGTGAGCGGGTCGAACCCACGCACCGTTTCACTGATCGCGGGGTTGGTGGGAGCTACCGGCTTCTCCGTAAGCTGCGTAGCGCAGCCGACCACGGGCAACCTGGCCGTCACGACCAACACGACGGGGTCGAACCTCGATCCCGACGGCTACACGCTCACGGTGGACGGAGGTCAGAGCAAAGCCATCGGCATCAACAACACGGTGACGATCAGCGGACTATCGCCCGGCGACCACTCGGTGCAGCTCAACGGGGTGGCGCAGAACTGCACGGTGAGTGGCTCGAACCCACGCACGGTGAGCATCACCGCGGGCAGCACGACCACGACTACGTTCACCGTGAGCTGCGCGGCGACCACCGGCAATCTGACGGTCAGCAATTCCACCACGGGCTCGAACCTCGACGCTGACGGCTACACGGTCACCGTGTCCGGCCCGGTCGGAACGACGAGCAAGACCATGGCGACGAACGGCAACGTCAGCTTTGCCAACATCCCGCCGGGCAGCTACCAGGTGACGCTCTCGGGCGCCGCGGCCAACTGCACGGTGACGAGCGCCAACCCCCAGACCGCGAACGTGCCCTCTGGTGGGACGGCGACCACCAGCTTCACCGTGAGCTGCGCGGCGACCACGACCACCGGGACTCTGACGGTCAGCAATTCCACGACGGGCTCGAACCTCGACCCCGACGGCTACACGGTCACCGTATCCGGCTCGGCCGGGACGACGAGCAAGACCATGGCGACGAACGGCAACGTCAGCTTTGCCAACATCCCGGCGGGCAGCTACCAGGTGACGCTCTCGGGCGCCGCGGCCAACTGCACGGTGACGAGCGCCAACCCCCAGACCGCGAACGTGCCCTCTGGTGGGACGGCGACCACCAGCTTCACCGTGAGCTGTGCGGCCACAACGACGACGGGCACGCTCTCGGTCACGACCGCCACCACGGGCCAGAGCCAGCCTACGGGCTACACGCTCAACGTCACGGGGCCGAGCTTCCCAACGGGAGCGAGCGAACCGATCGGCGCCAACGCCACCGTGACCGCCACCGTCACCGCCGGCGACTACCAGGTGTCGCTGAGCGGCGTGCCGAGCAACTGNNNNCGCCACCACGGGCCAGAGCCAGCCTACGGGCTACACGCTCAACGTCACGGGGCCGAGCTTCCCAACGGGAGCGAGCGAACCGATCGGCGCCAACGCCACCGTGACCGCCACCGTCACCGCCGGCGACTACCAGGTGTCGCTGAGCGGCGTGCCGAGCAACTGCACGGTGAGCGGCTCCAACCCGCGCACGGTCACGGTGCCCGCCGGGGGAACAGGCCCGACCACGTTCTCGGTGAGTTGCACGGGAACGCAGCCCCCGCCGACGGGGCGCGTGACCGGACGGGGTCAGGTCGGGACGGCGGCTCCCCAAGTTGGGAACGACGCCGTGACCTTCGACTTCGATCTGCGGGCCGATCTGACGGGTCGGTTCACGGGCACCGACTACGCCGACGTGCACCCGGGTGGCGTGCCGGCCACCCTGACCACCGATCCCGTGGCCGATCCGGCGACGTCGATCATCGCGTTCCGCCCGAGCTCGAGCGTCTGCAGCGATCCGAGCCGCGGCGTGGAGGTCGACGCGACCGGCCGGGAGGACACCGGGGGAATCGTGGCCTATACGCTCGCGGTGTGCGACAACGGGCCGGCCGATAGCGGCATGGACTTCTTCAGCGTGTTCATTCCGGCGGAAGGATTCCGCCGCTCGGGTCAGGTCGCGAGCGGGGACATCGTCAAGTCCTGACGGCCGCGAACGGGACCAGCTTTCGCTCCCGCTCGTCCCAGAGGGTGAGGCGGACGCAGCGGAAGCTTTCCCAGAGCGTCAACGTCGGGACCCGGCGCAGCTCGGCGTGCTCGTCCAGCGCTTGCTGCAGTCGGTAGTTGGGGATCCGGGGGTGCAGGTGGTGGATGTGGTGGAGCCCGATGTTCCCGGTGGCCCACTGGAGCAGCTTGGGGAGCCGGTAGTACGAGCTCCCCTGGAGCGCCGCGGCGTCGTACGCCCAGCGCTCGTCGTGCTCCCAGTACGTCGGCTCGAACTGGTGCTGGACGTAGAATAGCCACACGCCGAGCGACGTGGACAGGAGCGTGACGGGGAGCTGCACGAGCGCGAAGTTCCGGAACCCGACGAGCGTTCCCATCAGCGCGATCAGCGCGGCCAACCCGACGTCGGTCCAGAAGATGCTGCGCCGCTCGCGCGTCCACGCGCGCGGCACGATCGTCGGGATGCGGTGCCGCACGAAGAAGTGCAGCACGGCCCCCACGCCGAACAGCACCACCGGATGGCGGTACACCCGATACTTGAAGCGCTCCCAGCGCGAGCGGGCGAGGTACTCGTCCACCGTCCAGGTGTCGATGTCGCCGAACCCCCGGTGCTCGAGATTGCCCGAGGTGGCGTGGTGGAGCGCGTGGGTCTTTTTCCAGTAGTGGTACGGCGTCAGGGTGAGCACGCCGAGGATCGAGCCGACGATGTCGGCCGCGCGCGTCGACCGGAAGAACGCGGCGTGGCCGCAGTCGTGCTGGATGATGAACAGGCGGATGAGGAAAAAGGCGGCCGGCACGGCAAGGAGCAGGGTGAGCCAGTAGCCGACACGGAGGCTCGCGTACATCAGCGCCCACGCGGCGGCGAACAGCGCCGCCGCGCTGGCGAGCTGCCACACGCTCCGCTTGAGCTCAGGACCCTTGTAGCGCGCCAGGCGCGCTGCCCATGCCACATCGTTGCCCATTGCCCTACCGGTTCAGGAGTGTCCCAGGCTAATGGAGCGGGGTGGGGAAGTCAAACCGCAGCCGACGCGCGCCCCCGGGTTAGATTGCTCTGCCTGAGACCCCAAGGGGAGGTTGTCAATGGCACCCGTCACAATCGCCCGGTTCGTGGAGGAGCTGGAGAAGCTGAAACAGGTGTCGGACGCCGAAAAGCTCAAGCCGCAGGAGTACGACAGTCGACTCGCCCGGATCATTCAAGAGTTGCGGGAGAAGGGCATCGACGCCGATCGCGCCGCCACCACCGCGGCGCTCGCGGATGCGGTCAAGCGCGGGATCATCACGCCGCCGGTGCAGGCGCACCTGCAGCGCCGGCTGGGACTGACCTAGACGCCCTGGAAGTACTGCTCCTCCCACGCGACGTCGAACACCTCGTTGCAGTGCCGGCAGCGCAGCGAGGCGTGACGCTCGGTGAGCGGCACGCGCTCCCGGCAATTGGGGCAGACCCCGTACTCGGTCACCCCCGGAAACCGGGACGGATTCTTGGGACGCGGCACGACGGACCAGCGGTACGGCGGTCGGCTGATGATATCGAGCAGCGGCCGCGGGACGTCCACGGCTTCGCCGAGCACGTCGAGGAGGGCCTCGCGCGGGCCCAGCTTCTTCACGTGGTACCACGCGCCACGGCGTAGCGGGCGATCGATGTCCGCTCGCAGCCGCGCCCAATAGCGCTTGGGAGTCACTGCCCCGCTCGTGTCATGTCCAAAGGAACGCTAGCGTCCCCTGTTCATCACGCCATTATCGAGCCTTGGGGTCTTGCGCCGCTCCCGGGGTGCCGATGGGGTGCGCCCGCGGCGGCCGATGCCTGTCACAATAATAGCGCTCGAGTCGGCCCGTGTCTTGGGATTTTTGGTGGGTCACCCAGCGCGCCGCCTCCTCACAGGTCCTGTGAGTCACCCAGTCGTAAAAGTCGCAGCGAGGTCCGCCCATGGAGGGTGTCGGGAAGTGGCGCCGCCCACCTCACCGCTCCCAGGCGGCGAAAGCGCGGCGTGCGGTATCCGCAGGCAGCTTCAACTGCATCTCCGCCATGTCGCGATTGATCCACACCACGTGGTCACCGCACATGATCGCATCCACCGGATAGGGCTGGCCCGCGAACGATTGGCCGTCCGAGCTCGCGACCTGTGTGCCTGGGAAGAAGTACCAGCACCGCTCGCCGCCTGGATGGCTGTGGATCATGCCCACCGTGCCCGACCACCCGGCATCCTCGCAGGTCTGGTGGGGAACGACCCGCGTTGCCGTGGAGTGGTTGGGCTCCACGTCGGCCGGCGCGATCCGCCGCACCACCACCGCGCTGCCACGGGTCTCGCCGATCATGCAACCCATGAACTCGGTGGGATAGGAGCGATATTGCAGCTGCAGATAGCGGCGCGCCTGGTCGGACAGGATCAGCTTCCGCACCGCCGGCCCGTGAGAGGCTTCGCCTCGCGCCCACGCCGACTCGACGAGCCGCGCGGACTCGGGCTGCAGGGCCAGCAGCGCTGTTAGACCCAGCGCGGCGACCACAGTGCGGATGATGCGTTTGCGACCTTCTTTCACTGCTCCCCGCTCCCTGCTCACTCGAGCGATCGTGCCGAACCGACTGTCCTTCCGCGCTCGACAAAACGCAAGACCGATGCCAAACAGGGACGTCGAATTGTGGTGCGCCCACGACATGGCGCGCCACTTTTTGGGGCACCGCCGTTGCGCGGCTGGCGTGCAAAACCGAAGAATCCGCAAAGAACGGAGATTCAGGAAGCGGTCGAGTGTTGCGTCGATATGTCAACGGATTGCCACAACCGACGGCGAGCGTGCTGCCGCCCTGGCGACACCCGCGCCTGCCGACGTATCGTGTCCCGGCCATGGCCCCGGCCCGCGTCGATCTCGTCATTCTCAGCACGCGTGTCGTCACTCCCGCCGGGACCGCGCCGGGCGCGATCGCGATCTCGGGCGGCGTGATCACCGCCGTTCACGGTCACGGTGCGACGCCGGACGCTGCTCGACGTCTCGACGTGGGAGACGCGGTGCTCCTGCCCGGGGTCGTGGACACGCACGTACACGTGAACGAGCCCGGCCGGACCGAATGGGAGGGGTTCGAGACGGCGACGCGGGCCGCGGCTGCCGGTGGGATCACCACCATCGTCGACATGCCGCTGAACAGCATTCCCGTCACCACGACCCCGCCCGCCCTGGAGCTGAAGGCGCGAGCGGCCGCGGGTCATGCCACGGTCGATTACGCCTTTTGGGGGGGCGTGGTGCCGGGCAACACCGAACAGCTTCCGCCCCTGGCCCGCGCGGGTGTGCGCGGCTTCAAGTGCTTTCTCGTGCCATCGGGAGTCGACGAGTTTCCCCCGGTGGCAGAGCTCCAGCTGCGGCCGGCGATGACCACGCTCGCCGGGCTCGGGCTGCCACTGCTGGTGCACGCCGAGCTCCCCGGGCCGATCGCGCGCGCGGCGGCGTCGCGCGGAGGCGACCCGCGACGCTACGCCTCGTATCTCGCCTCCCGCCCTCGCGCCGCGGAGCTCGAGGCGGTGGACCTGATGCTCCGGCTCTGTCGCGAAACCGGCTGCCGCGTTCACATTGTGCATGTCTCGGCGGCCGACACCCTCGACCGGCTGCGGGACGCCCGGCGTGCCGGCCTCCCGGTCACGGCCGAGACGTGCCCGCACTATCTCACGTTCGCCGCGGAGGAGATTGCGGACGGCGCCACCGCCTGGAAATGCGCTCCGCCGATCCGTGAGCGGAGCGATCGGGAGCGCCTGTGGGAGGGCCTCGCCGAGGGGACGCTCGACCTCGTCGCGAGCGATCATTCGCCCGCGCCGCCCCCGCTCAAGTGCCTCGACACAGGCGACTTCGTACGGGCGTGGGGCGGGGTGGCGTCACTCGAAGTGGGGCTCGCCGCCACCTGGACCGGAGCGCGCTCCCGCGGCCGGGACCTGCAAGACGTCGCCCGCTGGTGCGCCGAGCGACCGGCCGGGCTCGCCGGCCTCACGGGCAAAGGACGGATCGCGCCCGGGTGCGACGCCGACGTCGTCGTATTCGATCCCGAGGCCCGCTTCACCGTCGCGCCGGAGCGGCTGCGCCAGCGGCATCCCGTCACACCGTACGCGGGGATGGTACTGCACGGTGTCGTACGCCAGACTTTCGTGCGGGGAATGTGCGTGTATGAGGAAGGGGAGTTTCCGACGGGAGCCATCGGCAGATGGGAGCGGTGACGCACGAGGGCTTGATCGATCTCGCCGCGGCGCGCGTCGGCGGTCGGGCGCTGGTCGCGTCGGACGAATTCTTCGCCTCGAGGCACAATCTGCTCGCGGCGAGACCCCCCGTGTTCATCGAGGGCAAGTACACCGATCGGGGCAAATGGATGGACGGGTGGGAGACCCGCCGGCGGCGCGGACCGGAGGGCGGCTACGACTGGTGCATCATCCGGCTCGGCATCCCGGGTGCGATTCACGGGGTGACCGTCGATACGACGCATTTCCGCGGCAACCACCCCGTGGCCTGCTCACTCGACGCCGCCCAGCTGTCGGGCACTCTCGGGCGGGGTGCTCGAGCGCTCCGCGCGTTGGACGATGCTTTCGTAGAGCTGTTGCCGCGCTCACCGCTCGCGGGCCACACCGCGAACGAGTTTGCCGTCGCGAGCGATGCGCGCCACACGCACGTGCGGCTCAAGATCTATCCCGACGGCGGTGTGGCTCGCCTGCGCGTCTGGGGCGAAGCGCGCCCCGACTGGCGGCGGATCGCAGGGGCGGGGGGGGGGCGCGTGATCGACCTGGTCGCGGTGGAGCACGGCGGCGCGCCGCTCGCCACGAGCGATCAATTCTTCAGCGAGCCGCTGAACCTGATCATGCCGGGACCATCACGCGACATGGGCGACGGCTGGGAGACGCGGCGCCGCCGGGGCCCCGGCCATGATTGGGTCGTGCTGCGGCTCGGCCGGCGCGGCGTGATCCAGCGCGTCGACCTGGACACGACCCACTTCAAGGGCAACTTCCCGGAGAGCGCGAGTCTCGACGGGTGCGACGCAGCGGACGCCAGCGGGCCGCCGGGTAAGGACGCGGACTGGGAGGAGCTTGTGGCCCGCACCGAGCTCCGGGCCCACGCCCGGCACCGCCTGGTCGTCACCTCTGCCACGCGCGGTCCGGTGACGCACGTGCGGCTGAACATCTTCCCGGATGGTGGGGTGGCGCGGCTGCGGGTGTGGGGGAGGATCGAACCGTGACTGCGCGAGTGTGCGCGAGTGAACTCGCGGCTCGGCATCTGCCCGTGAACGGGCATGACGCCGCTTCAGCGGCAGTGCCGAGCCGCGGCTTCAGCCGCGGATGACGACCGAGCGCCTAGCAGGGTATCTCAACGCCCTGTCCGACGAGCAGGCCCGGGCGGAGCTGCAGCGTTGCTGCGGCGCGCGCCAGTGGGTGGACGCGATGCTCGCCGCGCGCCCGTTCGGGCACGACGCCGAGCTGCTGGCATCGGCCGAGCGAGTCTGGTGGAGGCTCGGGCGCGTGGACTGGCTCGAGGCGTTCGCCCACCACGCGCGCATCGGGGAGGGGGCGGGCGACGCGTGGTCCCGGCGCGAGCAGGCCGGCATGGACGGGGCGGGGGAGGACACGCGCAGGGCACTCGCGCAGGGGAATCGCGACTATGAGAAACGATTCGGATACGTGTTCCTGATCTGCGCCACAGGAAAGACCGCCGAGCAGATGCTCGAGGCGCTGCGTGGTCGCCTCATGCACGATCCGGCCACGGAGCTCCGGATCGCGGCCGGGGAGCAGGCGAGCATCACGCGGCTCCGACTCGACAACCTGGTGGCCCCATGAGCGGCATCACGACGCATATCCTGGACATCGCGCGCGGGCGACCTGCGGCGGGCGTCGCGGTCTCGCTGGCGCGCCGCGCGGGCGACGGTTGGGCCGATCTTGCCACCATCCGCAGCGACACCAACGGCCGTGTCGGGAATCTGCTCCCGGGCGACCTGAAGTCCGCCGCCGGCACGTACCGCCTCCGCTTCGACACGGGCGCGTACTTCGCGGCCCTGGGCGTCGCGCCGTTCCATCCGTTCGTCGAGATCGTGTTCGAGATTCGCGATGCTGAGCAGTATCACGTACCACTGCTCGTGAGCCCGTTCGGTTACACGACGTATCGCGGCAGCTGAGCCGCCCGTGGTGAGCGCTCATTTGGAACAATGGCTCAACCTTGTGCTCCGCTGGGCCCACGTGATCACCGGGATCGCGTGGATCGGCACGTCGTTCTACTTCAACTGGTTGAACAGTCGGCTCGTTCCGCTCCCGCCCGAGCGACGGGAGCCGGGCGTCGCGGGCGAGCTCTGGTCGGTGCACGGCGGCGGGTTCTACCGCGTCGTGAAGTACACGGTCGCCCCCGCAGAGCTCCCCCGCACGCTCCATTGGTTCAAATGGGAGGCGTACGCCACCTGGCTCACGGGCTTCGCGCTGCTCGTGCTGGTCTATTACATCGGCGCCGCGTCGTTTCTCGTCGATCCCCAGCGCGCCCGGGTGTCGGCCGTCGCGGGCGTGGCGGTGGCGGTGGCGACGCTGATCGTCAGCTGGCTCGGGTACGACGCCCTGTGCCGCTCCGCGCTGGGAGCCCGGCCCCTCGCCCTCGCCGCGACGCTGTTCGTGCTGGCGACGGCGCTCGCGTGGGGACTGACCGAGCTGTTGAGCCCGCGCGCGGCGTACCTGCACGTCGGGGCCGCGATCGGCACGATCATGGCGGCCAACGTGCTCATGGTCATCATTCCCGCCCAACGGGACATGGTCGCCGCGCTCACCGCGGGTCGCACCCCCGACGCGGGGCGCGGTAAGCAGGCGGCCCTGCGCTCGCTGCACAACAACTATCTCACGCTCCCGGTGCTGTTCATCATGGTGAGCAGCCACTACCCCGCCACCTACGGCCACCGGCTCAACTGGGCGATCCTCGCCGGGTTGGCGGTCATCGGGGTCGCGACGCGCCATTGGTTCAACCTGCGGAACGAGGGCCGGAAGAACGCTTGGATCCTCCCCGCCGTCGCGGTCGCACTGGTCGCGCTCGCGCTCGTGACGGCACCGCGGTCGGGTCCCGCCTTGCCGAGCGTCAGCGGGCAGGTCTCGTTTGCGGACGTGCGGCCGATCGTGGCGCGCCGCTGCGCCGGGTGCCACTCCAGCGCGCCCACCACGCCGGGAATCCCGGCCGCGCCGCTGGGTGTCCGGCTCGACACGCCCGACGAGATCCGGGCCAACGCACCGCGCATCCTCGCGGTGGCGGTCGACGCACAGACGATGCCGCTCGGCAACGTGACGGGGATGACGGCGGAGGAGCGGGACGTGGTCGGACGATGGATACGTGCAGGGGCGCCGCTCAGGTAGCGACACGACGGGTCGGCGTCACCCCCGCTTTCCCCAGAAGTCCCTCAGGTCGTGATACAGCAGGCGCGCCATCACGTGCGTGCGGTAGCGCGCGCTCGAGCGGATGTCGTCGATGGGAGCGACGTCCCGAGCGACGGCGGGCAAGAGCGCTTCCGGGGACGCGATCGCCGTGCCGGTCTCGAGCAATCGCTCGACCGCGGGACAGCGGCGGATGGTGGGCGCGACGCTCGCCGCCACCACGCGCCAGCCGGCGCCGGAACGGGTGACGGCCAAACCGACCTTCGCGATCGCCTGGGCCCGCCGCCCACCGACCTTCTCGAACACCTGATAGGAATAGGGACGGCGCGGGATCCGGATCTCCACGACCAGCTGGTCGGGATGACGCCGCATCTCCTTGTATCCGGAATAGAAACGGTCCAGCGGGACTTGCTCCCGGCCGCGCCGTGACTCGAGCACCACCACCGCGTCGTAGGCCATGAGGACCGGCACGCCGTCGGCGGCGGGGGAGGCGTTGACGATGTTCCCGGCCCACGTGCCGCGTGCCTGGATCTGAATCGCTCCCACCTGGCGCGCGGCGTTGCCGAGCAGCGGAAACTCCTGCGCCGCACGCGCGTCTCGGATCACGTCCCAATACGTGGTGAGCCCGCCGAGCACCAGCTCGTCCGCGGTCCAGGAGAGCGGCTTCAAGGCGTCGAGCCGTGATAGATCCACGTAGGTGCGGTCGTGGGCGTCGACCCGGACGGGCCAGTGCACCAGCAGGTCGGTGCCCCCGGCGATGGGAATGGCCGCACCGTCGCTCGCCAGCATGTCGAGGGCCTCGGGCAGGCTCCCCGGCAGCAGGACGTTCACGTGTCCCGTTTCCCGCTTCCCGGTTCCCGCAAAGCTTCAGCCACGCTGTCCACGATTCCGTCGTACCCGGTGCAGCGACACAGATTCCCCGCCATCAGCTCGCGAATGCTGTGGGTGGCGAGCAGCTCCGGATGCTCGCGGATCCACGAGGCGGTCATCACGACGCCGGGAGTACAGGCCCCGCACTGGGTAGCGCCGCACCGCTCGAACGGCTCGAGGGCGCCCGGCTCGAGGGACTCCACGGTCTCCACCCGCTGCCCCCGCACCTGATAGGTGGGGACGAGGCAGGAGTTCACCGGCACGCCGTCCAAGTACACGGTGCACGCGCCGCACTCGCCTTCGCCGCAGCCTTCCTTTGTACCGGTGAGCGCCAGCTGGTAGCGGAGCGTGTCGAGCAGGCGGGCGGCGGGATCGACCCCCAGCGACACGGGCTTTCCGTTGAGGGTGAACGTGATAGGGATTGCGGATTGTGGATTTCGGATTGCGGAATGGCCGTTCATGGCGCCGAATCCGCAATCCGCAATCCGAAATCCGCAATCTCCAGCAGCTCCATCAGCTTTTCCGGCGTCAGCGGAATCGCCCTCGGATCCGCCCCCGTCGCGCGCGCCACCGCGTTCGCGATCGCGGGTGCGGGTCCGTCGATCGGCAGCTCGCCCAGTCCCTTCGCGCCACCGGCGCCGTGCGGGTAGGGGTTCTCGAGAAACGCGACGCGGACCGATGGAACGTCGTCGGAGGTGGGGATCAGGTAGTTGGTGAGCTGGTTGTTCGCCATCGCTCCCTCCCGCCACTTGCATTCCTCCATGAGCGCCCAGCCGATCCCCTGGACCACGCCGCCCTGGACTTGGCCCTTGGCAAGCGTCGGATTGAGCACCTTGCCGACCTCCTGCACCGCCACGAAGTCGATGACGCGCGTGGCGCACGTCCGTAGATCCACCTCGACTTCGGCGACGTAGGCAGCCCACGCGAATGCGCCGTAGGCGTCACCGCGGTACGTCGTGTCGTCCCAGGCGATGCCGGGCGGCCTCTCGTAGGCGGCCTCGCCGACCAGCGGCTCTCCAGGATGCTCGCGGTGCCACCGGCGAATCGCCTGCTGCACCGCCGCACCGCGGGCCGTGTCGTCGAGCCCCACGCGACGCCGCAGATCGTCCGCCGCTCGCTCGAGCAGGCCGCCTACGATCATGGTGGTGCGGGACGCCACGGTGGGGCCCGAGTTCGGGACCCGTGCCGTGTCGGCTTCGGCGACGGTCACGTCTTCGGGCGCGACGCCCAGCCGTGCCGCCGCGAGCTCGGTGAAGACCGTCAGGGTCCCCTGGCCCATCTCGATGTTGGCGCTCAACACTTCGATCCTGCCGTCGGGCCGGCCCGCCACACGCACCCGCGACTGGAGCGCGACCTCGCCGCCGCCGGTGAACCCCGCGCCGTGATAGAACGTGGCGAGCCCGGAGCCGCGGCGCAGCGTGGCGTGGGTCGCGTTGAAGGCGGCGTGCCCTCGCTGCTTTTCCCGGTAGCGGGAGAGCTCCAGCGCCCGCTCCATCACGGCCAGGCGATCCGTGCCGTCCTGGATGACCTGACCGGTGGCGGTGGACTGGCCGTCGGCCAGCAGATTGATGCGCCGCAGCTCGACGGCATCCATTCCGAGCGTCCGGGCGATCACGTCCATGTGGCGCTCGCCCGCGAACTGCGACTGGGGCGCGCCGAATCCGCGGAAGGCGCCGAACGGCACGGCGTTCGTGAACATCGCGCGACCGGAGATGCGCACGTGGTCGCACGCGTACGGACCCGCGGCGTGGATGATGGCGCGCGACAAGACGACCGGTGAGAGCGTCACGTATGCGCCGCCGTCGATCACCACCTCGATGTCCTGCGCGAGCAGCCGACCGTCGCGCCCGAGCCCGGTGCGGTGCCGCACCAGCGCGGGATGCCGCTTGGTGGTCGCGGCCATGTCCTCGCCGCGGTCGTAGATCAGCTTCACCGGCCGGCCGCTCTTCAGCGCCAGCAGCGCGGCGTGCAGGGCGATGTGGGAGGGGAATTCTTCCTTGCCGCCGAAGCCGCCGCCGGTCGGCGTCTGAATCACGCGGACGAGCGCTTCCTCGCGCGCGAGGGCGTGTTGCAGCGCCTTGAGGACGTAATACGGACACTGCATCGAGCCCTTCACCACCAGCACGGCGCCCTCGAAAGACGCGATCATCCCCTGGGGTTCCAGGTAGACGTGCTCCTGCGCGCCGGTCTCGTACGTGCCCGAGACCACGACCGCGGCCCGCGCGAGCGCGCGCTCGACATCGCCCTTCACGATCTGCAGGCGTTTGAGCACGTTGTCCGTACCGTACTGGATCTCCGCGGGCCCGGGCGGGGCGCGGAAGTCGAGGGCGGGCGGCTCGGGGGCGACGACGACTTCGATCGAGCGGGCGGCGCGCCGGAGTGCTTCACGCGACGGGTGCGCGAGGAGCAGCACCGGCTCGTGCACGTGCCGCACGTATCCGGCGGCGAGCACCGGCTGATCCTGCTCGATCAGGGCCACGACGTTCGGTCCCGGGATGTCGCGGTGGTCCACGACGACGAACTCGGGCCAGGCGATGTCCGTGCCGAACCGGATCGCGGTGACGCGCCCGCGCGGCGCGGGACTGCGCACCGTCATGCCCCACAGGAAGTCGTCGAGGGGGAGATCGTCCACGTACCGCTCGCGCCCGGTGAGCTTGGCGAGTGCCTCGCGACGTCGCACGACGACTCCGTAGTGATGGTAGGACGGTTGGGTCGAGGAATTCTGGGCGCCACGGCGGGAAAGGGCAACCGCCGCGGGGTCGCGGCCGCGCGCTTTCTGAGCCAATTTGCAGCTGGGTTCGCCCTTCCCCCGTGCGAGGCTTCCGCCATGCGTTCCACGTCAGCGCTTCTCTCACTCGCGGTCGTTGGCCTCTCAGCGTGCGCCGCGGCCGCGCGCGTCGGCGCCCCCGCCCCCGCCCCCGCCCCCGCGCTCCCGGCGGCTCTCGATTCCACCGCGATCCGACCCGGTCGGTTCGACGCAGGGAAGATGTGGACCTTCGACACGCCGCCGCTGGACTACTTCCAGGAGGCGCACGGCTTCCGTCCCGACTCGACCTGGCTCGCGCGTGCCCGGCTCGGCGCGTTGCGATTCGCCGACTACTGCTCCGCATCGTTCGTCTCTCCGCGCGGGCTCGTCCTCACCAACCATCACTGCTCGCGTGAGAACACGGGGAAAGTCACGGGACGCGGGGAGAATTTCGACTCGACGGGGTTTTACGCGGCAGCCGAGGCCGACGAGCGTCGCGTCCCGGGCCTGTTCGTCGACCAGTTGATCGGGATCACCGACGTCACGGCCACGGTCGACAGCGCCGTGCGTGGCGCGAAGGGCGACGCGGCGCGTACCCGCGCGCGGGACGACGCCACCGCGGCGCTGGAGGAGCGGCTCGGGGCAGCGGCGCGGGATTCCACCATCCGTGTCCAGGTCGTTGCGCTGTACAACGGAGCGAGATATTCGGCCTACGCCTACCGGCGCTACACTGATGTCCGCCTCGTCCTCGCCCCCGAGCTCGACGTGGGCTACTTCGGCGGCGACGACGACAACTTTACCTATCCGCGCTACGATTTGGACTTCTCGCTGTATCGCGTGTACGACGCATCCGGCCGCCCGCTCGCGACGCGCGATTACTTCCGGATGAGCACGACGGGCGCCGCACCGGGTGACGCGGTGTTCGTGGTCGGCAACCCGGGCTCGACCAGCAGGCTCAGTACCGTGGCGCAGCTCGCATTCGCGCGCGACGCGCGGCTGCCCCTCTACATCTGGCTCGCCCAGAGCCGGATCGCGGCCCTCGAGGCGTTCAAGCGCGAGGCACCCGCCGCCGCGGCCGCACGGCACGTGGATGTGGAAATCTTCGGCAATGCGAATTGGCTGAAGGCATCCGAGGGACAACTGGCGGCACTCCACGACCCTGCCCTGTTCCGCCGGCGGGAGCTGGGGGAGGCGGCGTTCCGCGCCGACCTCGCGCGGCGGCCCGCGGTGGCAGGCCGCGCGGCGCTGATCGACTCGATCGCAGCCGCCCTGCGGGAGCGCGTGCCGGTCTATCAGCGCTCCAACGCGTTCATTCCCGACCCCGGCTTGGGCTCGGCCACGCTCGCTCGCGCGGCGCTGCTCGTGCGCTACGCGGGCGCCAAGGCGGCCGGGGCGCCCCCGGCACAGTTGGACCAGCTGGCGCACGCCGTCGAGGCGATCGGTGACAAGCCCGCCGCGCTCGAGCGCCGGCTGGTGGAGGCGCAGCTCGGCGATCTGGTGCGGGGACTCGGGTCGCGCGACACGCTCGTAGTCGCGCTCCTCGCCGGTCGTACGCCGGAGGCCGCCGCGGCGGACATCGTCGCGCGCACGGCGCTCGCCGATTCCGCACGCGTTCCGAGCCTCGTGGCGGGCGATCTGACGGCGTCACAGGATCCGGCGCTCGGCTTCGTGCGGCGAGTCGCGCGGGCGCTGGACCCGCTCGAGGAGCAGTCGACACGGCTCAGGACCCGGATCGACGATCTCGCGGCGGAGCTCGCCCGCGCGCGGTTCGACGTGTACGGCACGACGCTCCCGCCCGACGCCACGTTCACGCTGCGACTCTCCGACGGCGTCGTGAAGGGATATCCCTATAACGGCACGCGCGCGCTGCCGTTCACGACCTTCTACGGGATGTACGATCGCCACGCGGCGGCCGGTGGGAAGGCGCCCTGGAGCCTGCCCGCGCGCTGGCGCCGGCCACCCGCAGGCCTCGATCTCGGCACGCCTCTCGACTTCGTGTCCACCAACGACATCATCGGGGGCAACTCGGGCTCGCCCGTGCTCAACAAGAACCTCGAGCTGGTCGGGCTGATCTTCGACGGCAACATCGAGTTCATGTCGGGCGACTTCATCTACACCGACGAGCGTGCCCGGTCGATTTCCGTCGACGCGCGCGCGATCGTCGCGGCACTCCGTACGGCGTACGGGGCCGGCCGAATCGTGGCGGAGCTCGAGAAGCCCTAGGTCGTGGACCCGCACGCGAACGTCGAGGTCACCGTCAACGGCGTCCGGCACCGGCGCGCCGTCGAGCCGCGGCTGCTCCTCTCCGACTTCCTGCGCCACGAGCTGGGCCTCACCGGCACGCACGTCGGGTGCGAGCACGGCGTGTGCGGCGCCTGTACGGTCCTGTTGGACGGCGACGCGGTACGCTCGTGTCTGATGTTCGCCGTCCAGGCGGACGGGCACGACGTCACGACCGTCGAGGGTCTGTCGGACGGCTCGGGCGAGACGCTGCACCCGCTCCAGGCCGCGTTTCGGGAGGCTCACGGCCTGCAATGCGGCTTCTGCACCCCGGGCGTCCTCATGACGCTTGTGCCGTTCCTACGCGAGCACCCCGATCCGGACGAGCGTCAGATCCGCGAGGCCCTGTCCGGGAATCTGTGTCGCTGCACGGGCTACCAGAACATCGTCGCGGCCGTGAGACTCGCCTGTGGCGCCCCCTCCTCGCCGCGCGCGTAGCGGGATCGGTGAGCGCGTGCGTCGCAGCGAGGACGCGCGGCTCCTCACCGGGCGCGCACTCTTCGTCGACGATGTGCGGCTCGACGGGATGCTGCACGTCGCCTTCCTGCGCAGCCAGCACGCCCACGCCCGTCTCACGAGCGTCGACGCTTCCGCCGCGCGCGGCCGGCCCGGAGTCGTGGCGGTATACACCGCGGCGGACCTGGGCGACTACTGGCGCCCCGGCCCGCTACTCGTTCCGCCCCCGCCCATCGCCGGTCTCGTGTTCAACCCCTGCACCCAGGTCCCGCTCGCGAAGGACAAGGTCCGGCATGTGGGTGAGGCCGTAGCGATGGTCGTGGCGGAGAGCCGCTACCTGGCCGAAGATGCGCTCGACGACATCGTGGTCGAGGCGGAGCCCCTGCCCGCCGTGGTGGACCTCGAGGCCGCGCTCGCGCCGGGGACGCCCCGCGTGCACGAGCACCTCCCCTCGAACCTCGCGGCCCACGCGGTGCAGCGAAAAGGGGACTACGCGAGGGCCAAGGCACGCGCCCACGCGATCATCAAGCGGCGCTTCCGCTACGATCGCGGGGCGTCGGCGGCGATCGAGAATCGCGCCGTCGCGGCGCACTGGGACCAGCGCGCCGAAGAGCTGACGGTGTGGGATACCACCCAGGCGCCGATTCCCATTCGGAACGGCCTCGCCCAGCTGCTCGGCCTGCTCGAATCGCAGGTGCGGGTCGTCGCGCCGTACGTGGGCGGCGGGTTCGGGCCGAAGATCATGATGTTCTATCCCGAGGAGGTGCTGGTGCCGTGGGCCGCCATGCGGCTGGGCCGTCCCGTCAAATGGACGGAGGATCGGCAGGAGAACTTCTTCGCCACGACCCAGGAGCGCGGCCAGATCCACGACGCCGAGCTCGCCGTGGCGAAGGACGGCACGGTCCTCGGCGTGAAGGACGTCTTCCTGCACGACACCGGTGCCTACGATCCCTACGGGCTGACCGTCCCGATCAACAGCCAGTGTACGCTCCTCGGGCCCTACGACATCCCGAGCTACGAAAGCGAGTTCACCGCGGTCTTCACGAACAAGACGATCGTCACGCCCGTCCGGGGCGCGGGGCGCCAGCACGGTGTGTTCGTGATCGAGCGCCTGTTGGATTTCGCGGCCAGGGAGCTCGGGATCGACCGCGCCGAGATCCGCCGCCGCAACCTCCTTCGACCCGACCAGTTCCCGTTCAACAACGACATCCTGTTTCAGGACTCCGCGCCCCTCACCTACGACAGCGGCGACTACGAGCCCGCACTCGACGCAGCGCTCAAGGCCATCGATTACGGACGCTTCGTACGCGAGGAGCAGCCCCGGCTGCGGGCGGCGGGGCGCCACGTCGGGATCGGCGTGGTCTGCTACGTCGAGGGGACGGGGATCGGCCCCTATGAGGGCGCGCGGGTCACCGTGGAGCCGAGCGGGCGCGTGCGCCTCGCGACGGGGGTCGGGACGCAAGGGCAGGGGCACTTCACGGTGTTCGCCCAGATCGTGGCCGAGGTGCTCGGCGTGGACGCGGGAGAGGTACACGTCGTGACGGGCGACACGCGCGAGTTCCACTGGGGCACGGGGACGTTCGCGAGTCGCGGCGCCGTCGTGGCGGGCAGCGCGTGTCACGCTGCCGCCGTCGCCGTGCGCGCCAAGGTGCTCGACTTGGCGAGCCGCGAGCTCGAAGCCGCGGCGGCGGACCTCGTGCTCGACGGCGGGCGCGTGCACGTGCGCGGCGACCCGGGCGGCGGGCTCGCGCTCGGAGCCCTGGCGCTCAAGGCGAATCCACTGCGCGGCGCGGTGCGGCCGGGCACCGAGCCGGGCCTCGAGGCCACCGCGTACTTCGGGCCCGACCGCGGCAGCACCGCGAACGGCGTCCATGCGATGGTGGTGGAAGTGGACCCGGAAACGGCGCAGGTCGAGATCAAGCGCTACGTTGTCGTGCACGACTGCGGGCGCGTGATCAATCCGATGATCGTGGAGGGGCAGATTCACGGTGGCGTGGCGCACGGCATCGGGAACGCGTTCTACGAGCAGCTCGTGTACGACGAAGAGGGGCAGCTGCTCAATGCCTCGTTCATGGACTATCTCCTCCCCACGGCGACCGATGTGCCGAACGTCGAGACGACCCACCGGGAGACGCCCTCGCCGCTCAACCCCGTGGGCGCCAAGGGCGTGGGCGAGGCGGGCGCCATCCCCACCGGCGCGCTGTTCGCGCAGGCAGTGGAGGATGCGCTCGCCGACACGGGCGTCGAGATCCGCGAGATCCCCCTCAGCCCGAACCGGCTGTTCGAGCTGATGCAGGAGGCGCGATGAAGCCGGCACCCTTCGACTACTTCACCCCGGCCACGCTGGACGAGGCCCTGGCGCTGCTCGCCGAGCACGGCGCCGACGCGAAGCCGCTGGCGGGCGGCCAGAGCCTGATCCCGGCGATGAACTTCCGTCTGGCCCGGCCTGCGGCGCTCGTGGATCTGAATCGCGTCGGCGAGCTGTCCTACATCCGCTCCGAGCGCGACGGGCGGGGCGGGGGGGCCACCGCGATCGGGGCGATGACGCGTCAGCGGGCTGTGGAGCGGAGCGAACTGGTGGCGCGGGCGGCGCCGCTCCTCGCCGAGGCGATGCCGTCGATCGCGCATCCCCAGATCCGCAACCGCGGCACGGTGGGAGGCAGTATTGCCCACGCCGATCCATCGGCCGAGTTGCCGGCGGTGATGCTCGCCCTCGAGGCCCGCTTTCGCGCGAGGAGCGCGACGGGCGAGCGCTCGGTCCCCGCGAGCGAGTTCTTCAAGGGTTTGCTCGAGACGGCGCTCCAGCCGGGCGAGCTGCTCGTGGAAATCGCCGTCCCGCCGCTCCTCCCCCGGAGTGGGACGGCGTTCCTCGAACTGGCGCGCCGCCACGGCGACTATGCGCTGGTAGGGGTCGCGGCCGTGGTGACGCTCGACGCGCGCGGTCGTTGCACGGCGGCGCGGATCACCTTCCTGAGCGTAGGGGACGGGCCGGTGCTCGCCACCGAGGCCGGGAAGACCCTCGCCGGCCAGGCCTTGTCGGAGGAGCTGCTACGGGCCGCAGCCGACGCCGCCGCCACGCGCGACGTGGACCCCCCCTCCGACATCCACGCATCCGCCGCGTACCGGCGCCAGCTCGTCGCGGTGCTCACGCGCCGGGCGCTGGCGCGGGCGTTCGAGCGGGCGGAGGGAAATCCCTCGTGAACCCGCTCTATTCCCAGGCTGAAGCCTGGGCCCGGCGAAGCGCTGTCCTGAAGGACATTGTGCTTCAGCACAGTGTCTCGCCGGGCCCACGCCTCGGCGTGGGAACAAACGGACGCTTGATCCCATGACCATTCCGAACATGCAACGGGACATGGTCGAGCTCGCCGCCCCCTTGCCCCCGGGGCCACTCGTGAACGCCGACCTGGCGCCCACGGGGATCGGCCAGCGCACCTGGAACGTGTGGCACATCGCGTCGCTCTGGATCGGGATGAGTGTGTGCATTCCCACCTACATGCTCGCCGCGAGCATGATCGCCGCCGGGATGAACTGGTGGCAGAGTCTCGTTGCGATCCTGTCGGGCAACATGATCGTGCTCGTGCCGCTCGTGATCAGCGCCCACGCGGGGACGCGCTACGGGATTCCGTTCCCCGTGTTCGCCCGCGCCGCATTCGGCACGCGCGGCGCGCACATCCCGTCGCTCTTGCGGGCGGTGGTCGCGTGCGGATGGTTCGGCATCCAGACCTGGATCGGCGGGTTGGCGATCAATGCGCTGCTCGGAATCCTGTGGCCGACGTGGAGTGCGCTGGGTGGCGACTGGCGGTTCATGGGGTACGGTCTGCCGTACTTCCTGAGCTTCCTGCTCTTCTGGGCAATCAATCTTTACTTCGTGCTGGCGGGGACGGAGAGCATCAAGTGGCTGGAGACGCTCTCGGCGCCGTTTCTCATCATCACGGGGCTGGCGCTGCTCGGTTGGGCGGCGGGGAAGGTGGGCGGCATCGGCACGATTCTCGAGCGGGCGGACGCGCTGCGTCCCGCCACCGCGCGGGCTTCGTTCTTCGGCGTGTTCGTCCCCTGGGTCACGGCGATGGTGGGCTACTGGGCGACGCTGTCGCTCAACATCCCGGACTTCACCCGCTACGCGAAGAGCCAGCGCGACCAGGCGGTGGGCCAGGCGCTCGGCCTGCTCACCACCATGCCGCTGTTCGCGTTCATCGGCGTGGCCGTCACGAGCGCCACGGTGATGCTGTACGGACGGGCGATCTGGAATCCGGTGGATCTGCTGGCCCAGCTCACCGCCGAGTCGCGGAGCCCGTTGCTCGGGATCGTGGCGATGGTGGCGATCCTGGTCGCGACGCTCACGACCAACATTGCGGCGAACATCGTTGCTCCGGCGAACGGGTTCGCGAACCTGGCCCCGCGGCGCGTCAGTTTCAGGCTCGGGGGCGTGATCGCCGCCGCGATCGGCATCCTCATCTTTCCGTGGAAGCTGCTCGACATGTACCAGGCGTGGTTGATCACGTATTCCGGGCTGCTCGGCGCGGTGGGCGGCGTGATCATGTGCGATTACCTGGTCATCCGGCGCGGCGTGCTGTCGCTACGCGATCTCTACACCGAGGACGGCATCTACACGTACGTGGGCGGCGTGAACCGGCACGCGGTCGTGGCGCTGGTCGCCGGGATCGTGGTGGCGCTCGCTGGACTCACCCATCCCGGGCTGCGGTTCCTGTTCGACGAGGCGTGGTTTTCTGCGACCATCGTGTCGTTCGGCGTCTATTGGTGGCTAATGCGTAGGGAGGCGTCGGGTGTCCCCCGGGCTGGCGCCCGGGGTTAGTTGAACCACATCGGCACGCAAGCTGACCCCGGGCGAAAGCCCGGGGATCGAGGAACTCATCAGTCGAGGAGCGTTTTGCAATGAAAATCTACGATCTCTCTCAGCCGTTGAACGAGCGCTCCTCCTTCTGGCCCTACTACCCGCCGTTCGAGGTCAAGTACATCAAGCGCAAAGCCGAGCACGGCGTGAACGCGCAGTACATCATGACGTCGAACCACATGGGGACGCACCTCGACGCGCCACGCCATTTCGTCACCGCCGGCAAGACGATCGACGAGCTACCGCTCGAGTGGTTGTGCGGCCCGGGCGTGATCGTGGATCTGCGCGACGCGATGGATGAGCTGGCGGTGTACACCCCCCAGATGATCGAGCAGCGGGTCCAGGTGAAGCCCGGCGACCTCGTGCTGCTGCACACCGGATGGCACCGCTACGCGGACTTCGGCGCCACCCCGGACGAGGAGCGCTATTACCACTATCACCCCGGCGCGCACCCCGACCTCGTGCCGTGGCTGCTGGAGAAGAAGATCCACGTGTGGGGGGTCGACTGCGTCTCGACCGACCACCCCATGAACCTTCCGATAGGACGCTTTCTTGGGAAAGGCGCCCACGGCCAGTGCGACAAGGTGCGCGCCAAGGCCGAGCAGAAATTCGGCGGCAAAGCGGCGGTCGAGAAGATGTTCCCCGACTCCGCCTACCAGCTCACCCACAACGCGCTGTTCCCGAAGGACTGCATCCACATCGAGAACCTGGGCGGCGAGATCGACGCGCCCGAGCTCCAGAACAAGCGCCTCATCGTCGGCTGTTTCCCCTGGAAGTTCAAGGGAGGCGAAGCCGCGTTCTGCCGCACCGTCGCGTTCACGGGAGAATGGAAGATCTAGCGGATCGCTCCGCTACCGAGCTCGCGCGGCTCGTCGCGTCGCGCGAAGTCTCGCCGGTCGAGGTCGTCGAGGCCTGCCTCGAGCGGGTCGAGCGCTACAACCCCGCCGTCAACGCCGTCGTGACCCTGAACCCCCGGGCGCTCGACGACGCCGGCGAGCTCGAGCTGCGGCTGGTGCGGCGTGAGGAGGTCGGTCTGCTCGCGGGCCTGCCGGTCGGCATCAAGGACGTCACGCCCGTCGCGGGCCTCCGCACCACTTACGGCTCACCGCTCTACCGGGACCATGTTCCCACTGAGGATGCCCTCGTGGTGCAGCGATTGCGCGCCGCCGGTGCGATCATTCTGGGCAAGACAAACTGCCCCGAGTTCGCCGCCGGCGGGAACACCTTCAACGAGGTGTTCGGCCGGACGCGGAACCCGTGGGACCCGACGCGCAGCGCCGGCGGCTCGACCGGCGGTGGCGCCGCGGGCCTCGCCACCGGTATGATCGCGCTCGCCGAAGGGACAGACCTGGGCGGGTCGCTCCGTATTCCCGCGTCGTTCTGCGGTGTGGTCGGACTCAGGCCGTCGGTCGGGCTCGTGCCGACCTTTCCGGCGGACTGGACCTGGGACACGCTCCAGGTCGAAGGCCCCGTCGCGCGTACGGCCCAGGACGTGGCGCTGATGCTGCAGGCCGTGGCCGGTGCGAGTCCGCTGTCGCCCCTCTCCCAGCCTACCGCCGGCCGCAACTTCGTCGCCGCGGCGGGCCGTGGCATCCCACCGGACCTGCGGGTCGCGTACTGCCCGGACATCGCCGGGATCGGGATCGATCCCGCGATCGAGCGGGTGTGCCGCCGCGCCGCGGTCGGGCTCGGCGAGCTCGGCGTGGAAGTCGAGGAGATCGATCTCGACCTGTCGTTCGGGCGAAAGGCGTTCCTCGCACTGCGGGGGTTGTGGTTCGTCGCGCAGATGTTCCCGCGGATGGAGCAGCTCGACCGGTTCGGAGCCAATGTCGCAGGGAACATTCGCGCCGGGCTCGACACGTCCACCCGCGACCTCGGCGCCGCGGAAGCGGCGCGCGGTCGCATGTGGCACCTGTTTCGCGAGTTCTTCGGGAAGTTCGACCACCTGCTCACGCCGTGCATGGCGGTCCCGCCGTTTCCGGTGGACCAGAACTATCCTGAAACCGTGGCCGGCAGGAAAATGGACACGTACGTGGATTGGATTGCGCCCACGTTCGTGTTGAGTCTCACCGGCCTCCCGGTCGCGTCGGTGCCGTGCGGGCTCGATCCCGACGGGCTGCCGGTGGGGCTGCAGATCGTCGGCAAGCCGTTCGGCGAGGAGGCGCTGCTGGCCCTGGCGACCCAGGTCCAGCAGCGCCACCCCATCGGCCGTCCCGCGCTCCGCGCCTAGAGTGCTCCCGCGCCGGCCTTCTGCTGCGCATCTCTCCGTATGAGCGCGAAGCCGAGGACATTGAAGTTGTAATCGGCGATCTCCCGGAACAGCTTCTTGGCGCGTGCGGCATCGCCGGCGCCCTCCGTGGCCGCTGCGAACTGATACTTGATGTACGGGTCCAACAAATTGCCCTGCCGCAGGTGTGCGGCCGCTTCATTGTACTTGCCCTGATAGAGCGCGATGAAGCCCTCCAGCTGGTGCATCGGCTCGAGCTTGCGCGGGTTCGCGTCGGGGGCGAGTAGCTGCGTGATGCGATCGGACTGCTTCTGGGCCGACGCATAGTCCCCGCGGCGCGCCGCGGTCCACCCTTCGAGGTACGCGATCTGTGCCTGTTGCCCCCGCTTGAATGCCGGGTTCCCCGCCTCGTCCGCTTGCTGCATCAGTAACGGTTCGAGCTGCTTCAACGCCTGCTCCGCGGCCGCGCGGTTACGAGTGTGAGTCGCGATGACGACGACGTTCGTGAGCGCGGCCACCTTGTTGGCCTTGGGATCGGGGACCCCCAAGCCGTCCACGGACGCGACCAGCCGATTGAGCTCGTCGATCGCCGCCGCGGGATCGCCGGCGTACACGCTGACGTAGGCCCGGAACGGGGCGTAGGCGGCTTTTTCATTTGCCCGTCCCACGGCCATCGCGGAATCGTAGTCGGCGCGCGCCGCCGTGTAGTCGCCCAGGAACGTGTTGGCGTGCCCAGCCTTCACGAGCAGCACGGCACTCCGAGGTTCGAGCTCGTGGCCCCGCAGGTATTCATCGCGGGCTTTCTCGAGGTTGCGCTGCGCCCGATAGGCATCGCCGACGAGGAGGTGCGCATTGGACTCATCCGGCGCCAGCGTCTCCGCCTCCTGCATGTGTGCGAGCGCCTTCGTAAAGTCGTGCGGCTCACCGAAGATGTAGTCGTTCCCGATGGTGGCGTGCGCCACGTACAGCTTGGGCGAGAGCTCCAGGGCCTTCGCGATCGAGGCACGCGCGTCCTCGTTCTTGTTCAAGCCAATCTGGGCTCCGGCAAGAGCGAGCCAGGCTCGCGGGCTCTTGGGGTATTGCTGCACCAGTTGCTGCCCCAGCGCCAGTTGACCCGCCAGGTCGTTGTCGAACCCTCTTCGGGCCATCTGGATCTGGAGCCGCTCGGCGTCGGACGCGCCGGCAGCGTGCCGTTCCGCGAGCGCCAGGTCGGTCTTGAAGTCGGCGAGCGAGTTGGCGGTGTTCGCGGCGTTCAGGTAGGCGAACGCGAAGTCCGGGTCCGCGGCCACCGCCGCCTTGAAGTGCACGTTCGCGTCGATGAACCGGCCGAGATCGAACTCCCGCAGACCCTCGAGGAAGTGGGCTCGGGCCGCCGCCGAGGACGTGGTGATCGGATGGTTGATCACCGCGCTCGTGATGGGATCGAGCGCGGCACGCGAGTCTTGCGCGGCGGCGCCGGCGTAGGAGCCGCACAGCGTCAGCACCAGAACCGCACGCACGGGCGCGTGACGAATGGACGTCATCGTCGCCTCCGATGTGGGGAGTGTCGGTGAACGCTGGCGGCAGGCGACCGGAGGTCGGGAACGTTCCCTGAGGAGGGCGAACATGCCGGGCCGTCGGGGCCCCCACAAGAGGATCCGCCCAATCTTGACAGCTCCTTGACACTCAAGGGCTGAAGAGCTTCGCCACCTCGGGCTTCGTGACCTTTCCCATCGCGTTGCGCGGCAGGGCGGGCACCGAGCGGAGGGCGCGCGGGATCTTGTAGGGCGCGAGTCGCTCCTTGGCCCACGCCTGCAGCGTCGCGAGCGTCAGGCTCGCGTCGCCGCGCGGCTCGACCGCGGCGCAGATCCGCTCACCCCACTCGGGATCTTCCACGCCCACCACGGCGCACTCCGCGATCGCCGGATGCGTCCGCAGGACCTCCTCCACTTCGAGCGCCGACACCTTGTAACCGCCGGTCTTGATGATGTCCACGCTCGAGCGGCCCAGGATGCGGTACGCGCCGTCTTCGACGACGGCCACGTCGCCCGTGCGAAACCAGCCGTCTCGGAACGCCGCGGCCGTCGCCTCCGGCTGCCGCCAGTACTCGAGAAACACCGACGCGCCCCGCACCTCGATCTCCCCCGGCGCGGCCGCTCCCCCTCTTGCCCCGCTCACCGGCCGGCCGGTCTCGTCCACCAGACGCACCTCCACGCCGGGCAGCGAGGTGCCCACGAATCCCGGCCGCCGCGTCCCGTGCAGAGGGTTGGAGAGCGCCATGCCGATCTCCGTCATGCCGTAGCGCTCGAGCAGGATGTGGCCGCTGATCTCGCGCCACCGCTCGAGCCGCTGCACCGGGAGCGCGGCGGAGCCCGAGACCATGAGCCGCATCCGGGGCGGGGCGCAGCCCGCCGACCAGGCGCGGCGACGCTCGGGCGGGGCGACCTCCCAGGCGCCGATCAGCTTCGCATAGATGGTGGGCACCGCCATGAACAGGGTGAGGTCGCCGGCGGCGATCCGGGCCCAGACCCGCTCCGCGTCGAACTTCGGGAGCATCTCGCAGCGCGCGCCGGCCCAGAGCGCGCAGGTGAGGACGTTGATGATCCCATGCACGTGGTGCAGCGGCAGCACGAGCAGGATCCAGTCCTCCGCCCTCCATTCCCAGGCCGTGACGAGGCTCGTCACCTGCGCGGCGATGTTCGCATGCGTCGTGACCACGCCCTTGGGCTTGCCCGTCGTGCCGCTGGTGTAGACGATCATCGCCCTCCTCCCCGCCGCCACACCGGGGAGCAGGGAGCGGGGAGCAGTACTCATCGCTTCAGCCGACGTGACGGTGCGCAGCCAGGACGGGAGTTTCATCGCGGCGATGCTGGCGGCGAACTCCGCGTGCACCACGACGGTCTCGGCGTCGGCGTCGCGGATCACGTACTCGAGCTCGGCGGGAGGGTGGGAGACGGCGAGCGGAACGGCGATGCCGCCGGCCCGCCAGATTCCCCACTGGATCGCCACGTAGTGGAAGCCTGGAGGGGTGAGATAGGCGACCCGGGCCTCCGCGAGGTCGTCCCGCCCGGCGAGCAGGCACTCGGCGACGCGCGCCGAGGCGTCGAGCAGGTCGCGATAGCTGAACGTGCCTTCTCGGGCGACGATCGCCGGTCGGTCACCGTGCCCCCGCGCGCGGGCGACGAGGGGCAGGTCTGTCAGAGGCGAGCCTCGATCACGTCGCGGACCTTGCGTGCCAATGCCCCGAGCGAAAACGGTTTTTGCAGGAAGGCGACGCCCTCCTGCAGAACCCCGTGGTGCAGGATCGCGTCGTCGGTATAGCCGGACAGATACAGCGTCTTGATCGCGGGGCGCACCTCCATCAGGCGCTGCGACAGCACCCGGCCGTTCATGTCCGGCATCACCACGTCCGTCACGAGCAGGTCGATCTGCCCGGCGTGGCGGCCGGCGAGGGCGAGCGCCTCGCTCCCGTTCCGTGCGACCATCACCCGGTACCCACGGGCTTGCAGCGCCCGTTCGATGATCTGGCGCACCGCGTCTTCGTCCTCGGCGACGAGCACCGTTTCGGAGCCATCGAGCACCACCGCCGCTTCCGCCACCGGCGCGGGCGCGTGCACGGCGTCGACGCGCGGCAGATAGATCTTGAAGCTCGTGCCTTGCCCCACCTCACTGTACAGCCAGATGTGGCCGCCGCTCTGCTGCACCGCGCCATACACCGTCGCGAGCCCGAGTCCGGTGCCCTTGCCGACGGGCTTGGTCGTGAAGAACGGCTCGAAGATCCGAGCCTTGGTTGGCGCGTCCATCCCGGTCCCGGTGTCGGTGACGGCGAGCATGACGTAGCGCCCCGCCGGAATGGTGACCCGATCGGTGGGGTAGTCGGCGTCGAGATCGACGTTCTTCGTCTCGAGCGTGAGCCGTCCCCCGTCCGGCATCGCGTCGCGCGCGTTCACCGCGAGATTCACGATGACCTGCTCGAGCTGACCGGGGTCGGCCTTCACGCTGCCGCAGTCGGCGGCCACCGCGACCCGGATCGCCACATCCTCGCCCAGGAGGCGGCGCAGCAGCTTTTCGAGCTCCAGGACGAGGTCGCTCAGCCGCAGCACCCGTGGCGACACCACCTGCTGGCGGCTGAACGTGAGCAGCTGGCGCGTCAGGACGGTCGCCCGCTCCGAGGCGCTCCGGATGTCGAGGAGCCCTTCGCGATCCGGATCGTCCGGAGCCAGGTCCTCGAGCATCAGGTCGGTCGTGCCCAGGATCGCGGTCAGGAGGTTGTTGAAGTCGTGCGCCACGCCGGCGGCGAGACGACCTACCGCTTCCATCTTTTGCGCCTGGCGGAACTGCTCCTCGAGCCGCTTCCGCTCCGTGACGTCATTGATCACCACCTGCTCCGCCTGCCGGCCGGCGAACGTAATGCCCTGACCGCCGGTCTCGACTTCGATGAGCGTTCCGTCCTTCTTGCGGTGCCGCCACGTGCCGGCCGCATGGTAGTCGGAGGGCATGGTCGCGAGATGTCGATGGAGGGCGGGGACGTCTTCGGGCAGCCGCAGATCCTCGATCCGCAGCGCAAGGAATTCTTCGCGCGAGTACCCGTAATGCGTGATCGCGGCGCCGTTCACCGCCAGGACGCGGTGCGTCTCCAGGTCGAACACCCACATGGGGTATGGCGTGCTCTCGAACAGGGAGCGGTACTGGGCCTCCGACTCCCGCAGCGCGGCGACGGCCTGCTCGCGCTCTTCGCGGAGCGCCCGCTCACGCAAGGCCCGACGGATCGCCTCGGGCAGTCGCGTCAGGTGATCCTTCAGGATGTAATCCGCGGCGCCGGCCTTCATGAACTCGACCGCTTTTTCCTCGTTGAGCGAGCCCGTGACCAGAATGACCGGGAGGGTGGGGGAGCGCTGCTTGACGACCTCGAGCGCTGCAGACCCGTCGAACCCGGGGAGGCCGTGATCGGACAGGATGATGTCCGGCACGAATGTCTGCAGCGCCTCCTCGAAGCGCGCGCGCGTGTCGACGCGCTGGCTCACGAACTCCATGCCCGATTTTGTCAGGTGGCGTTCGACCAGGGCGGCGTCTGCCGGCACGTCTTCGAGAAGCAGGATCCGTAGAGTCATGGGTGCTTGCACCGAGCAGTATGCGGCCCCACAGGATTCACTACGGTGGTCCGGGTCACAAGAGAGCGGCCCCCTAGCGCGCGTGCGTCCGCGGCAACATGTTGGGGTGCTTTACGTTAACGCGGTTCGCCCGATGCGGGAGCGATGCCGTGACGTCGGCGCGAACCGCACGGGAACTCGCACGCGATGCCGTTCATTACTGAACTATCCATGGCGACGAAACTGGTCGGCGTGCTGCTCGTGGCGGCGCTCGTCGGTTCTCGGGCGATCGGCGCCCAGGCGTCGACCAACGGGGAACCCACCCAGACGGCGGTGTTCGAGCCGCTGCTCGCGGATCCGAAAGAGCCGCAGTTCTTCGCCACCTACCTGTGGGCCCGCTCGACGCGTCTGGCCTCCCGGCTCGGGTCCGTCGGGTTCGGGCAGACCATCGGCGTCGTGCGAGGACGGGACTGGCAGGTCGCGGTCGCTGCTGGTGTGTTTTCCGAGTTCAACATGCGTTCGTCGACGACCGATCTGCTCAACACCGATTACCACATCGGGCTACCGGTCACGTACCGGCGCGGCGCCTTCGCGACGCGCTTCCGGATCTTCCACGAGAGCTCGCACCTGGGCGACGAATACTTGGTCCACACCCACGCTCAGCGGGTCGACCTGACGTTCCAGGCGGTCGAGCTCCTCGTGGCCGATGAAGCGTCGCGCTGGCGAGTGTACGGCGGTGGGGTCTACGTGTTCGCGCACTCGCCGGCGGATCTGAAGCCCGGCGTGCTGCACGCTGGTCTGGAATACCACCAGCCCCATTCGCTGCTCCGCCTCGGCCGCTTCGCCACCGGCCGCCTCGTCGCGGGCCTGGACGCCAAGGCGATGCAGGAGCACAAGTGGCAGGTGGGGTGGAGCCTGGTGACGGGTCTCGAGCTCGGCGACCCGGTGGTCGCGCTCGGATCCGGGCGACGGTGCAGCGTCCTGCTCAAGGCATACACAGGGCCGGCGCCGTATGGGGAATTCTATCGAGACTACGTCTCGTCCGTCGGTGTCGGTATCGGGTTCACGCTGTAACCGGATTCAGTGGTTCGTGGGGGGGAACAGCGTGTCGAACAACGCGGTGAGGCGGTAGCGTAGCGCCTCCGCCGCCCGCGTGGGCGCGAGCCGCGGCGCGCCGACCGGTTCGACGACGCGCCGCACCGTCCCGCGCCCCGCATCGATGATTTGCACGTGAAAGCGGACCGAGTCCCCTTCACGGTAGTACGATCCCGAGACCACGGTCCCTGCCCCGGTCTGGGCGGCCAGGGCTCGAATGTCCGCGGCATCGAGATGGCCGGTTGCCGTGCCGGGCACGACCTCCAGCCCGCCACGCCGGGCCAGTGCCTGCGTGAGCCAATCGGCGGCGATGTGGCCCAGGGGCGCGAGCGTCGGATCCCCCGAAAGGTCTTCGAACCCCGCGACGACGACGCGCCTCGGGTCGAGCGCCGGAGCGCGCTTCCCGAGCAGCACCACGCCGGCCATGCCGACGGCCGCAGCTGTGGCGCCCCCGAGCAGCGCGCTTCTCCAGCCCACCCGCGGCAGCCGCAGACGGGGGAGCCACCGCCGGCGCACCGCCTCCCGGAGGCCGGCGGCGAACTCGGCTACGGATGCGAAGCGGTCGTCGGGCTCCGCCGCGAGCGCACGAGCGATGGTTTCCTCGAGCAATCGCTCGCTCCCGTGGCTCACGCGTTGTGCCCGCAGGACCGTGCGGAGCGGCGCGCCACCGCGCGCCGTCCCGCCGGCGAGCCCCACCAACGGCGGCTGGCCCACCAGCATCTCGTACAGCACGCCTCCCAGGCTGTACACGTCGGTGCGGGCATCGATGGCGCGGCTGCCCATCAGCTGCTCGGGGCTCATATACGCCAGCGAGCCCACCGGTTGGCCGCCGGTGAGCGAGTGGCCGCCGGCGGCGCTGATCGCGCGCGCGATGCCGAAGTCGGCCACCCAGGCGTGATCTCCGGACAAGAGGATGTTTTCGGGCTTGATGTCGCGATGGATGATCTCCTGGGCGTGCGCGTAGGACAGCGCGTCGGCGACTTCGAGTGCGATGCGCACCGCCTCCTCGAGCGGCAGGCGTTGCTCCCGCTCCAGGCGGGCCCGCAACGACTCGCCGTCGATGTAGGGCATCACGTAATAACACAGCCCGTCGGGGCCATCCGGGACGAAGAGGCACTCCTCCGCGGCGAGAATCGGCACGATGTGCGGGTGGCTGAGCCGCGACGTGAGCTCGACCTCCCGGATGAAGCGCTCGCGAAACTCGGAGGTCGACACCTCGGGGTTCATCACCTTCACCGCCACTTTGCGGGGCGGATGGCGCTCGGCCGCGAGGAACACGCGCGCCATGCCCCCGGCACCGATCTCCCGTTCGACGGTGTAATGCGGGGCGAGGCCCGCACGCAGGGCGCCTAGGACGTCGACCATGGGCGGCAAGATACAATCGCGACCGTCACGGCACGACCGCCGGCGTCACGCTCCATCGGTCCATCTCTCGAGCGGGTACCCCGCCTGATGCCAGGCGCGAATACCCCCCTGCAGCGCGGCGACCGTGTGCTCGTCGTATCCCGCCGCCATCAGCAGTCGCGCCGCCCGGGCGCTTGTGCGCTCGTCCACTCACGCGCAGTAGAGGATGATCACGCGATCGGGCGGCAGCGCGCCCACCGGCAGCCGTCCGTGGGCCGCCTCGATCGCGGCGAGCGGCAGTGAGAGGGCGCCCGCGATATGTGCGTTGTCAAACAGCCGCGCGTCGCGGGTATCGACCAGCACGCCCCGACCGGCGGCCACCCGCTCGCGCGCCTCCGCGGCCGTGAGCCGCGCCACCGGCGGCCCCTCGTCCGTCGCAGCGATCGGCGGGCTGTGTGCCGATGGTGGTGTCGTCATGCGTCAGTCCTCCTCCCATTCGACAACTGTTCATTACTGAACTAATGGCCCCAGGCGCCGGCAGGGTTCCCCGGGAACTTTTTCAAAATACAGTTCATTCATGAACTGTCTACGGTCCCAGGAGTCGGCCGGATGCCGGAGCTCGCTGCCGTCACATTGACCGTCCATCTGCCGCAGGGCGCCTACTTCCTGCGCTTGCGTGCCCTGGGAGCGTGGTGGCGCCTGGGCTCGAGCGCGATCGAGCCGCGATTCCTCACGGAATATGCGCCGGAGCCCCTGACGGTGATTCGGGAGGCGGGCTGGTGAAGCCGCCGTCGTGGTGTAAACCCTTTCTTCTTGTGGAGGATTCCATGTCGAAGCGCTCGTTGTCCCTCGTCACCGCGGTGCTGGTTGCGGCGCTCGCGCCCGCCGCGCTCCGCGCCCAGTCCAGCACCGCGTCCCCGATTCGATCCTGGTCCGATCGTTTCACCCTGGGTGGCGCGTTCGGCGGCCTTTCGGGGGCGGCCAATTTGAACCCCGCCGGCACCGCCGACTGGCGACTGGGCTGGATCGGCTCGATCGACGGGACAGCATGGCTCAACCGGAACGTCGGCGTCCGCGCCAGCGGCAGCTGGGCGCAGGACAGCATTCGCGGCACCCCGCTCACCGGCCGCGGCACATTCAACAAGTTCACCTACGACGCGGATCTGGTGCTGCGGTATCCCATCGAGGCCGGGTCCGCCACGCTCACACCGTACCTGCTCGGCGGGGCCGGCGCCATCAGCGTCCATCAGCTCGGCGCCGACAGTACCTGGTCCAAGTTCGCCGGCAATTTCGGCGCGGGCCTCGAGTACCGCTTCGGGCGGGTCGGCGTCCGCGCGGAAGGTCGCGACTACGTCTACACGTTCGACCGTTACGGCTTCGACAAGACCCAGCACGACATCGCCTGGCAAGGCGGTCTCACCCTGTCATTCTGAAGAAGCGTCACCCTGGCCGGCGCGCGGTGTCGGCGCCGGCCAGCGTGACGACGGTGCAGCGCGAAGGGACGATTCCCTCGGGCAGTCCTTGGTGCCTGCGTTCCTGTGGCTGCCGCGGACGGCGGACAACGTGCGGGTCTTGGATCAGCTCAGCCCGTTGAACATGGAGAGGTGATCGCCGCATCCGCGCCCGCTCCTCCCCCGGTCGGGTGGTGGGGTCCCACCTAAACGGGGGAGCCCAGCCTCGCTGAAGCACGCCGCGGGAACCTTCCCAGCCACATAGTTCATTACTGCACTATCAGTTGGGTAGCCATCACCTTCAACAGCGGGTGTTCGCATGAAGCGTCTCATCAAGCCAGCGACGTGGACCGCAGTGGTTGCGCTCGCTCTCGTTCTCGTGGGCACCGTGGCGGCGCGCCGGCGCACCCCGTTGGCGAGCGCCGCGCCGCCGGCCCCGGAAGTTTCGGTCCTCACCGTGGTTCCTGAGACGGTGGCCGCGCGCTACGAGTATGTGGGGCAGGCCGCCGCTTCCCGCTCGGTCGAGGTTCGCTCGCAAGTCACCGGGGTGATCGTCGCGCGGCCCTACGCCGAGGGCACCGACGTCGCGAAGGGGACCTTGCTGTTTCGCATCGACCCGACCACGTACGAGGCTGCATACCGCAGCGCCCAGGCTAGGCTCGCCAATGCCGACCGCACCCTGGCGCGGCTGAAGCCGCTGCTCGCGGCGCGCGCCGTCGCGCAGAAGGACGTGGACGACGCGCAGCAGGCGTTCGACCAGGCTCGAGCCGCGGTCGACCAGACCAAAAAGGACTACGACGACACGTTCGTTCGCGCCGAGATCTCGGGGCGCGCGGGACGCGCGCAGCTGGAGCTCGGCGCGCGCGTGACGGGTTCGGGTGACCTTCTGACGACAGTCGAGCAGGTGGATCCGATTTACGTGAACTTCAGCCCGTCCGACGAGGATCTCCTGCGGCTGCGCCGCGACATCGCGGACGGCCGGCTGCTCATGCCGCCCGCGCCCCGCGCCCTCGCCGTTCAGGTCACGCTGGCGGACGGCAGTCTCTTGCCTGCGGCGGGCGAGCTGAACTTCGCCGATCTGGCCCTCCAGCCGGCGACCGGTACGCTGCAGCTGCGCGCTCAGCTCAAGAACCCCCAGCACGTCCTGCTGCCCGGGCAGTTCGTGCGGGTCCGCCTGCTCGGTCTCAAGCGCCCGAGCGCGATTCTCATCCCGCAACGCACCGTGCAACAGGGCCTGACCGGGGCGTTCGTCTACGTGGTGGGCGACAGCGATAAGGTCGCGGCCCGCAACGTGGCGGCCACCTCCTGGGACGGCGGCTCGTGGCTCATCGAGCAGGGGCTGCAGGTGGGCGATCGCGTGATCGTCGACGGGGTGCAGAAAGTCGCGCCCGGGCAGCCGGCGCGGCCTGTGGCTTATCGGCCGGCGGTCGACAGCGCCGCGACCGCAGCGCAAGATAGTACGCTGATCGCTCCTCCCGCCGTCCCCCTTCGGATCAGGAGCCGCCCGTGAGCGACGCGCCGCAGATCCGCAATCTGTTCATCCGGCGACCGGTTTTCGCGGCCGTCATCTCGATCGTGATCGTGCTGCTCGGGCTCTTCTCCCTCACCCGGCTTGCGGTCGAGAGCTATCCGCCCCTCACCCCACCCGAGATCCAGGTGCAAGCCGTCTACCCGGGCGCGACGGCGCAGGACGTGGCCGATGCGGTGGCCGCCCCGATCGAGCAGCAGCTGTCGGGCATGGAAGGCCTGCTGTACTTCAAGTCGGCGAACTCGAGCGACGGGGTGATGAACCTGTCGGTCTACTTCGACGTCTCGCGGAACCCGGATCTGGCGGCCGTGGACGTGCAGAATCAGATCGCCCTTGCCGAGCCGCAGCTGCCGCAGGAAGTGGTGCGCAACGGCATCACGGTGCGCAAGCGCCAGACGGCCTTCCTGGTCGTGCTGGCGCTTTCCTCCGACGATCCGCGGTACGACACCGAGTACTTGAACAACTACGCGAAGATCTATATCGACGACGAGCTCAAGCGACTCCCCGGCGTCGGTGATGCGAGCACGTTCGGCCAGCTCGACTTCTCCATGCTCTTGAGCCTCGACCCCGACCGCATGGCTCAGCTCGGCCTGACCGTGTCGGACGTCGCGGCCGCGGTGCAGGAGCAGAACGCCACGAACCCCGCCGGCCGCATCGGGCGCGAGCCCGCGCCGCCGGGCACGCAGCTCACCATTCCCGTGATCACCAGCGGGCGGCTGAAAGAAGCGAGCGACTTCGAGCGCATCATCGTTCGGGGCCGGCCCGACGGCTCGCTGGTCCACCTCTCGGACATCGGGGAGGCTCACCTCGGTGCCCGGAACTACGACCTGGCCGGCCGGTTCGACGGCGCGCCCACGGCCCTGACGCCGGTCTTCCTGCGTCCCGGTGCGAATGCGCTCCAGGTGAAGCGCGAGGTCGTCAACCGGATGGGCGAGCTCGCCAAGAGCTTTCCTCAGGGTGTCCGCTGGTCCATCGCGTTCGACACGACGCCGTACGTCACCGCCTCGATCAAGGAGGTCGTGAAGACGCTATTCGAGGCGCTGCTGCTCGTCACCCTGGTGGTGTTCGTCTTCCTGCAGAGCTGGCGGGCCACTCTGATCCCTGTGGTCGCGGTGCCCGTGTCGGTCATCGGCGCCTTCTTCGGCATGCAGGTGCTCGGCTTCTCGGTCAACCTGCTCACGCTGTTCGGCCTGGTGCTCGCGATCGGCATCGTGGTGGACGACGCGATCGTCGTGATCGAAAACGTGGAGCGCATCATGGCCCAGGATCGCGTGCCGCCCGCCGTCGCCGCGGACCGGGCGATGCACCAGGTGAGCCGGGCGCTGATCTCCATCGTGCTCGTGCTGTGCTCCGTGTTCATCCCGGTGGCATTCCTCGGGGGCATCACCGGCCTCATGTACAAGCAGTTCGCGATCACCATCGCGGTTTCGGTGGTGCTGTCGGGCATCGTCGCGCTCACCCTGACCCCGGCGCTGTGCGCCGTGCTGCTGCGGCCCGTTCCGGAAGGAGCGACGGTGGTGGCAGAGAGCGGCCCGGTGGCGAAAGCCTTCAACCGGTTCTTCGGTCGCTTCAATCGCGGCTTCCGTGCGGTGACCGAGCGCTACCTCGGCGCCGCCGGTCGCGTGATCGACCGCCCCCGGACGTTCTTCGCCGCCTTCGCGGTCGCGGTCGCCTTGCTGCTGGTTTTGGTGCGCTCCGTGCCGACCGGGTTCATTCCCAATGAGGACAAGGGGTACTTCGGCATGCTCGTCGAGCTCCCCGACAATGCCTCGCGCCAGCGCACGGAAGCGGTCGTGAAGCAGGTCGAAGGGTTTCTCCTGCAGCAGCCGGCGATCAATCACGTCGTCTCGCTCGTGGGCCTGAACTTCATCCAGAACGCGAACCAAACGAACGCGGCGATCATGTTCGTCATGCTGAAGCCGTGGGAGGAGCGGACCACGCCGCGCGACCAGTTCGCGTCGGTGCTCGGCGGCGTGAACGGCTATCTCTTCCAGCTGCAGCAGACGCGTGGCTTCGCGTTCAACCTCCCCGAGATCATCGGCCTGGGCACGACCGCCGGCCTCGAGTTGAATCTCCAGGACCGGGGGGTGAACGACGTGACGCGGTTCGCCGGCCTCACGGGTGAATTCGCGGCCGATGCCAATGCGCTGCCCGAGCTGCGGGGCGTGTACCCGACGATCCGGGTGAACACGCCGCAGCTGTTCGTGCAGGTGGACCGCGAGAAGGTCAAGGCGCTCGGGATCTCGCTGTCGGAGCTATTCCAGACGCTGCAGGCGTCTCTGTCGACGCTCTACATCAACGATTTCAACCGCTACGGCAAGACGTACCGGGTGCAGGCCGAGGCGCAGGCCCGGTTCCGTCAGACGCCCGAGGACATCGGGCGGCTCTACATCAGAGGGCCCAATCAGCAGATGGTGCCGGTGTCGGCCCTGACCCGGACGGAATTCCGGGCCGGCCCGAGCGTGCTGACACGGTTCAACGGCTTCACGTCGGCACTGCTCGTCGGGGCACCGGCGCCCGGGAAGAGCTCCGGCGAAATGCTCGCCGCCGTCGAGCGGCTCGCCCAGGACAAGTACGCCGGCCGAGGCATCGGCTACGCCTTCAGCGGGCAGTCCTATCAGGAGCGCGCGTCGGGCGGGCAGGGCGGTCTCGTGTTCGCCCTCGGACTCGTGATGGTGTTCCTGGTGCTGGCCGCGCAATACGAGAGCTGGACGATCCCGTTCGCGGTGCTGCTCGGCGTGCCGTTCGGCACGCTCGGCGCGCTGCTCGGCGTGTGGCTGCGTGGGATGGCGAACGACGTCTACGTGCAGATCGGTCTGATCGTCGTGGTGGGTCTCGCGGCGAAAAACGCGATCCTGATCGTCGAGTTCGCGAACGAGCTGCGCGCCCAGGGGCGCTCGATTCGCGAGGCGGCGCTCGAGGCCGGCCGGGAGCGGCTGCGGCCGATTCTGATGACCTCGTTCGCGTTCATCCTGGGCGTCACGCCGTTGCTCACGTCGAGCGGTGCGGGCGCCGCGAGCCGTCACTCGATCGGCACGGGCGTCTTTTTCGGGATGCTCGTGGCGACCCTGGTGGGCGTGTTCTTCATCCCGCTGTTCTTCACGGCGATCCGCGGCTTGAGCGAGCGGGGCCTGTTCGGCCGCGGGGCGCGTACCGTCGTCCCGCAAGCGGTGCCCGTCGCCGTGGAGGGCGACTGACATGCGACGGTTCGTACTGTTCACCGTCGTCGCGCTGCTCGCCCTGACCGAAGCGTGCGCCGTCGGACCGCGATATCGCCGCTCCTCCCTCGGCCTGCCGGACGGCTGGCGGCGGCCGGCGGTGTCCGAAGACTCGCTGCGGTCGTTCTACGACTCGCTCCGCACCAGCCGGGATACGCTGTTGCCGGCCGGCGCCGACACGGCGCGCGTGCCGTTCGCGTACGACACCGCGTCTCCCGCTCCGCGTATGGACTCGACGGCCGCGCTGCGGTGGCTCGACCTGATCCAGGACTCCGTGTTGCGGCAGCTCGTGGACACGAGCCTGCGGGCGAACCGCGACATGCGCACCGCCCTCGCCGTGATCGACGAGTTCCGCGCGCAGTACCGGGCCACGCGGGGCGCGCTCCTGCCCGAGCTGACGGCCAACGGGCAGGCGGGCCGCAACCAAACGGTGTTCGGCACGTTCGGGTCGTTCACCTACAACGTGTACCGGGCGACGGCCGACCTGAGCTGGGAGCTCGATGTCTGGGGCCGGCTGCGTCGCGCCACGAGCGCCGCACGCTCGGAGCTCGTGGCGCGGGAGGAAGATCGGCGGGCGCTGCGATTGTCGCTGATCGGCGACGTGGCGACGGCGTATTTCGACCTGCGCGCGGCCGACTTGAACCTCGCGATCGCGCGCCGCACGCTCGACTCGCGGCGGCAAACGCTCGCGCTGGCCCGGCGGCGCCTCGACCAGGGCCTGATCTCGGAGCTCGATGTGCGGCAGTTCGAGGCCGAGGTGGCGAGCCCGGCGGCGAGCGTCGCCGACTTCGAGCGCCAGGTGGCCCAACAGGAGAACGCGCTGAGCGTGCTGGTGGGGCACAACCCCGGCGCGATCGCGCGGGGCCGCGCGCTCACCGAGATGGCGGCGCGCATCCCGGTGCCGGCCGGCGTGCCGTCCGCGCTGCTCGGCAACCGCCCGGACGTGCGGGGCGCCGAAGCGACGCTCCGCGCCGCCACGGCCCGGATCGGCGTCGCGCAGGCCGCCTTCCTGCCGACCTTCACGATCACCGGGCAGTACGGCACGCAGAGCACCGAATTCTCCCAGTGGTTCGCGTCCGGGACCAACATCTGGCAGGCGTTCGCCGGGGTCTCGATCCCGCTGTTCACGGAAGGCCGGCCGGGGGCGGGCGAGCAGGTCAACATCGCGCAGGCGCGCGCGTCGCAGGCGCGGTCCCGCTACGAGCAGACGGTGCTCGTGGCGCTGCGCGAAGTGGAGGACGCGCTCGTGGGACTGCGCACGGCCCAGGATCGGACCGGGGCGCAGGAGCGCCAGGTGATCGCGCTGCGCCGGGCGCTCGAGCTCGCGGACATGCGCTATCGGAACGGGGTGTCGAGCTATCTCGATGTGCTGGACGCGCAGCGCGGCCTCTTCGGCGCCGAGCTGGGGCTCACCCAGGCGGAGCGGGACCAGCTCGTCGCCGCGGTGCAGCTGTATCGCGCCGTGGGAGCCGGGTGGCCCGCCGTCAAGGAGTGAGCCATAATGAGGCTGTGCGCAAGCGTGGCCGGACAGGCACGCGCCGCCCGGCGGCCGATGCCCTCGTGTTCTCGTTCCTGAGCGCGGCGGACGCGGTCGAAGCACGCCTCGAAGCGGCCTTGAGCCCGACCGGATTGTCCCTCGCGAAGCTTGCGGTGCTCCATTTTCTGGCGGATGCGAAGGAAGCCCTCCCCCTGTCGGATCTGGCCGCACGCCAGCACTGCGTGCGCTCCAACATCACCCAGCTGGTCGATCGCCTGGAGAAGGACGGCCTGGTCCGCCGGCGTCCCGATCCGGAGGACCGCCGCAGTGTTCTGGCCGAGCTCACACCGGCGGGCCAGCAAGCCCACGCCAAGGGCGTACGCGCGCTCGCCGAAGCGCAACGCGCCATCGTGAGGGCACTCAAGGCTGGTGAGGCGACGAGCCTCCAGAACGCCCTCACTGCGCTGACATCCTGATTGGTTCTCCCAACTACAGAAAGGGGATTCCCGTGGTCTACCTCGTCCCCCTAGGTCGCTTCCTCTATTCGGCGATCTTCTTGATGACCGTGATGGGGCATTTCTCGGCGGGATACATCGGATACGCCGCCCAGGCGGGTGTGCCGGCCCCCGGGCTGCTGGTCCCGCTGTCGGGTGTGATTGCCACGCTCGGAGGCCTGAGCATCACGCTCGGCTACAAGGCCAGAATCGGCGCCTGGCTGATCGTGCTGTTTCTGGTGCCCGTCTCGCTCAAGATGCACAACTTCTGGGCGGTGATCGACCCGATGATGCGCGGCCTGCAGATGGCGCTGTTCATGAAGAACGTCTCGATGCTGGGCGCCGCGCTCTTGATCACGCACTTTGGCGCGGGCCCCCTCAGCCTCGACGCGCGGCGGCCACCGGTCGTGTAAGGGCTTCACCCAATTCCGGCTCGGTACTCCGGACCCGCACGTACGCGCGGTATCCGCACCCGCACGCTTCCGTCGTCCGACCGAGCCGGTCGGTCCCGAACGCGAGGGGTCGCGCACATTGGGGGCAGCGGGGCGGGCCGCCGTCTTTGATGAGGCCCGTCCGCGCCAGCGCCCGGTTCACTTGTACCGGTACGTGATGCGGCCGCGGGTGAGGTCGTAGGGGGACACGGCCAGCGTGACCCGATCGCCGGCGAGCACGCGGATTCGGAAGCGCCGCATCTTGCCGGCGATGGTCGCGAGGACGTAGTGGCCGTTCTCGAGCAGGACGCGGAACGTGGTGTTCGGCAGCACCTGCTCGACCGTGCCATTGATCTCGATCGCCTCTTCCTTCGCCATCGGTCCCGCCCGGGTGAGGGGGAAACGAAAAGGCGGGACCGGCGCCATGGCGAAGTCCCGCCTTCACGTGCAACGCTCGATGAAGCGTAGCGGTCGGGACCGGGGAAGTCAAACGGGAAGGGCCGGTGGGGCCGTCATGTCATGAAAGGGGTGTCCAATGACCCAGGCCGATCACGATCGGCGCATTGACTACATCGAGTTCGGCGCGACCGATATCGGCCGGACCAAGCAATTCTATCAGCAGGTCTTCGGCTGGAAGTTCGAGGATTACGGACCGGACTATACCAGCTTTCAGGACGGCCGCTTGAGCGGCGGCTTCACCAAGGACGCGCCCGTCCGGCCCGCCAATCCGCTCGTGGTGATCTACGCCGCGCGGTTGGAAGACGTCGAAGCCAAGGTCAAGCCGGCGGGTGGGAAGGTCGTCCGCACGACCTACACGTTCCCGGGCGGCCGCCGCTTCCACTTCACCGACCCCAGTGGGAACGAGCTGGCGGTGTGGACGGACCGGTAGGCGGCCCAGCCCCACGCGGCGTCGCGCTCGTCACGGGAGCGAACCGGGGGATCGGCCTCGAAGTCTGTCGTCAGCTCGCCGGCCGCGGCATCACGGTGCTACTCGGATCGCGCGACGCGGGCAAGGGTCAGCGGGTCGTCGCGGCGCTCGGCGTGGGAAAGAATGCCGTGCTCCCTTGCCAGCTCGATGTGACCGACCCGGACAGCATCGAGCGCGCGCAGGCGCGCGTCGCCGCTGATTTCGGACGACTCGACGTGCTGGTGAACAATGCCGCGATTCTGTACGACACCTGGCAGCACGCCGTGGACGCCGATCTCGCCCTGGTGCGCGAGGCGCTCGAGACCAACCTGTTCGGGGCGTGGAGCATGGTGCGCACCTTCCTGCCGCTGCTGCGACGCAGTCGCCACGCGCGCGTGGTAAACGTGTCGAGCGAGGCGGGGTCCCTGGCCACGATGGGCGGCGGGACCCCGGCCTACAGTCTCTCGAAGGCGGCCCTCAACGCGCTCACCCGGATGCTCGCGGCCGAGTTACGAAGCGAGCGGATTCTCGTGAACGCGGTGTGCCCCGGCTGGGTGGCTACGGACATGGGCGGTAAGGGTGGACGTCCGGTCGCCGAAGGGGCGGCGAGCGTGGTGTGGGCCGCGACCCTCCCGGACGACGGACCGACCGGCGGATTCTTTCGCGACGGCCGACCGCTCGCCTGGTGAGGGGCGGCGCGCCACCACACGTCGCTTCCCCATTCGACGCGGCGGCCTAGGTCCGCTTCGTATCGTCTCCTGCCGTCATGAGCTCTTGGAAAGCCACGGCTTGGATCCGCCCCGGTTGGCCGGTGAGCAGGCGCCGGTGGTAGTCCACTTGGCCGAGGTGGTAGGTGAAATGCGCGACGAGATGGATGAGGTAATCCCTCGTGGTGACCGCGAGCCCCCTCGGCGGGTCGGGGTAGGGCCTGGTCAGATCGGCGTCGCTCACACGTGCCATGCCGCGTTCCACGGCGACGAGCGCGGCGTCGATGTCCGCCAACAGGTCCGTTCGCGGCACGTCGCGCAGCGCGAACTCGGCGTCGCGATCGCGCACGTAGCCGGTTCGGCCCAATACCGCGCCGATGTAGTGCCGGATGTTTCCCGCCAGATGGAGCGCCAGCGTGCCGGCCGAGTTGCTGATCCCCGGCGGCACGCGCCAGAGATCGCGCTCGTCGGCGAACGCCTCCACCTCCCGTCGTAGTGCTCGAAGATCGCGCACCAGGATCCCGGCGATCCAGGTGCTGAGCTGCGGTTCTTGTCTCATTTCACGCCTCCCTTTCACGAAACCGCGGCCCGCGCTTCATCCGCTGGCGCCGGCATACCGCCTGAGCGCCGTCCGCCACAACGCCCTCGCCAGCCCGAACGCCACGCCGGCGACCGCCGCGGCGGCAAGCCCGATCTCCGGTCGCAGCCGGCCGGTGAGCGCCGAGGCAGGAATCGTGGTGGTCCACGCAATCGGGATCAGGTACACGAACAGGAACCGCAGCGCGCCGGGGTACGCCGAGACGGGATAGCGCGCACCCTCGTACACCGCGTCGAACAACACGGCGATGTTCTCGACCGACACGAACCAGAACGCCAGGCTCATCAGCACCACCCAGATGGCGTAAACGACGACGGCTGCAGCCGCTATGGTCAACCCGAACGCCATGAGTTGTGCGAGGGATGGCGTATGGCCCAGCCGGAAGAGCGCATATCCCGCCAGGCCGAGTCCGAGTACGATGTCGGTGAGGCGCCAGATGTCGAGCTGCCGGAACGAGACGAAGCCCTGGGCGTCCACCGGCTTCACGAGCACCAGGTCCAGCTCGCCGCTCCGCACCTCGCCGGCCAGCTGGCCGATCCCGGGCCGGAGCACCGCCTCGATCACGCCGGTGAGCGCGTTGAATACGCCGAGCAGCACGACGATCTCCCAGTAGTCCCAGCCGCCCAGCGTGGTCGTGTGGTGAAAGAAGAGGGAGAGCGTGAGCAGTGCGGTCGCCATGTTAAACACGGTGCCGAGCACGCTCGCGATGAAGTTGGCGCGGTACTGGAGCTCCTCGGCGACGTTCAAGCGCCAGAAGGCCGAGAGAAGGCGGAACGCGGAAGTGGGAACGCGGAACATCATGACCAGGTTCGCCGCGTTCGTCTCATCCGCCCACTGCTCCATACTTGCGAATGCCCCGACTCCACGCGACGCGGTACGCCAGGATCCAGACGCCGAGCCAGACGATCTGCCCGCCGAGCCCGCGCAGGATGGCGTCCGTCCCCTGCACGGTGCCGGTGAGGAGGTCGACGGGGAAGGCGAGCATGGAGCGGAACCACAGCACCCCCGCGATCCCCGCCACCGCCGGCGGGAGCAAGGCGAGGGGCGCGATCCGACCGGCGAGGAACAGGGACACGCCCGCGTGCAGCTCCATGATCGCCGTGGCGCGGGTCGTCCAGAACGCCAGCAGTCCCGTCGTGAAGCTGATGAAAAACCGCATCGCGGCGGCGAGCACCACCGCCACGGCCGTGATCGCCCAGCGGCCGGGGGCGAACGGCAGCCGCACCGCGGGCCACGCCACCGCGACGACGAGCCAGACCACCAGGATGACGCTGGCCGTGCGCGCCTTGTAGGCGAGGTTCTCCGCCACCGCCTCGTGGGCGGGGTGCAGCGGCCGGGCCAGTCGAAAGTTGAGCTCCCCGTCACGGATCCAGCGGTCCAGGTACCAGGAGTCCCAGGCGATGGTCAGCTGGTTGATGAGCATCACGGCGAAGAAGTAGCGGGCGAAGTCGGCGCGCGCGTACCCGGCGACCGATCCGTCCCCGGCGATCGCCCACCAGATGCCGAGCGCGATCGCCGGCTCGGTCACGCCCCACAAGAGCCAGAGCACGATCGAGGCCCGGTACTGGAGGTCGACCAGCCAGGCGTTGCGGATCAGCGCCGCATACCGCCTGATCACTCGTCCTCCTCCCCGCCGCGGGCGAACGCAAGCCGGATCACCTCTTCGATCGGCGGGTCCTCGATCGACAGATCGGCCACGGGGAGTGCGGCGAGCAGCCGGGCGCTCATCGTGGGCGCGTCTTCGCGCCGCACCTCGAGCACGGCGTTCGGGAAGTGGAAGCTCTTGACCTCGCCGAACGCGGCCAGCGCCTCGGCGGTGACGCGATTCCCGTCTCCTCCACCGAGCACCAGCTCGATCCGTTTGGTGCGCGCGATCCGCGCCACGAGCGCCTCGAGTGCCCCGTCGTACAGCAGACGACCGCGGTTGATCATCAGGACTCGCGACGCGAGGGCCGTCACGTCTTGCATGTAGTGCGATGTGAGAAGCACCGTGGCGCCGTGCCGGTCGCGGTACTCGATGAGGAAGCGGCGGATCGCATCCTGCGCGGTGACGTCGAGCCCGAGGGTCGGCTCGTCGAGGAACAGGAGGGGCGGCCGATGGAGCAGGGACGCGACGAGCTCGCACTTCATGCGCTCGCCGAGCGAGAGCTGGCGCACCGGCTTCTGGAGCACGTCGCCCAGCTCGAGCAAGGCGACGAGCTCGGCCAGCCGCTCTCGGTAATCTCCGTCGCCGACGTCATAGATCGCGCGATTGAGCAGGAACGTCTCCTCGGGCGGAAGGTCCCACACGAGCTGCTGCCGGTTGCCGAGCACGAGCGCGATACGCCGCTTGAACGCGGGCCCACCGGTCCAGGGAATGAACCCCGCCACCTCCACTCGCCCGCCGGTCGGGTACAGGAGGCCGGCGAGCATCTTGAGCGTGGTGGTCTTGCCGGCGCCGTTGGGGCCCAGGAACGCGACGATCTCGCCCGGGTCGATGCCGAAGGTCACGTCGCGCACGGCGAGCACGTCGCGATAGTGCGGTCGGAACAGCGCCCGCAGGGCGCCGCGCAGTCCCGGATCGCGCACCTTTACCTGGAACGTCTTGCTCAGCCGCTCCGCCGTGACGATCGATGACATGGGTGTGGAGGAAATCTACGTGGAGTCCGAGCTCGGGCGGCGGCTGCCGCTCCTGGATAGCGCTGCCCGTCGGGGCTACATTCCCCGCGTCGTGACGACTACCCGTGTGTTTGCCGACCGCCGCGACGGCGTCGACCGGCGTGCCGTGCCGCGGCGCATCGTCGTGGGGGGCGTACCGGGCGAGCGCCGCCGCGTGGTGGACCGCCGGCACGGCGCGGAGCGGCGGAGCACCCTGGAGCGCCGCAGCCGCCCACAGCGCGATCCCGCCCTGGAAGGGCCCGGCGAGCACGTGCGGAACGCCCTGCAGCTGCTCGGCCAGCTCCAGGTCGTTGGCGAGCCGATGTTCGACGCCGCCGTGGCTCGGTTGCGGCGCGCGCTGGAGTTCCTCGAGAAACGGCACTAACACTGTACCAGATCCGCCGCGCCACCGCCGCCGACGCGGGCGTTCTCGCGCGCCATCGGGCGGAGATGTTCCGCGACATGCGTGAGCTGCCCGACGACCTGTATGACACGCTGGTCGACGCCGCGCGCGCGTACTTCGCCGCGGCCATCGGCGACGGCCGCTACGTCGGCTGGGTCGCGGAGCTGGACCATCCGTCGGGAGAGATCATCGCAGGCGCCGGCCTCCAATTGCGGGAGCTCCTGCCCCGACCCGACGCGGCCCGCGAGCGGCTGGTTCGCGGGCCGCAAGGGTTGGTCCTGAACGTATACACCGAGCGGGCGTGGCGGCGGCGGGGCGTCGCCGACGCGTTGATGCGGGAGCTCCTGCGGTGGTGCCGCGGAAACGGCATCGAGAGCGTGGTGCTGCACGCGTCGGACGATGGACGACCGCTCTACGACAAGCTGGGCTTCACGCCGACGAACGAGATGCGGTACGACGGGCGCCTATGAGGCCGCCGGGCGCGGTCACGGGCCCTTGCGCCGTCAGCTCTATCTGCAGGTCCGGAGAAACTCGCGACGCGTGACGCCCGGATCGTTGATGATCTTGTAGAACTCGTCGTAGTAGTCGAGCGCCTGCTTCACGCGCTTGGGCTCCAGTCCTTCTGTCTCGAGGCCATGGTACAGCGCGTAGAGCGAATCCTTCTGTGCGTTGAACCGCGCGAACAGGGGCGTGAGCTCCTCGGGCGCACGGCAGGTGCCGCGGAACAGGCGCTCGCGCACGCTGTGGATGGGCAGACGCGCGTCGGGGTGGGCGTAGGGAGTCCAGATGACTCCCGACCAGTCGAAGTCGTAGGGCACCGGGTAGACGACACCCGTCGAGTCGCGGATGAGCACGATGTTGTGCAGCGCCGTGACGGCGAAGTCCGTGTTGCCGATCATGTATTGGAACACCATCGCCAGACCGGTCTGCTCGAAGTTCAGCTCGTCCTGGGTCACCCCCTTCTGCTCCAACACCTGCGTGTTGTTGCGCCGCGCCATGCGGTCGTCGTTCTCGACGAAGAACGCGAGGCGGGTCTCCGGGGAATGCTTGCCCTTGGCGTCGACATAGGTCACTCGCGCGAGACGCGTCCGGAAGCTCCGGTCGGTCAGCAGGTTGTAGGCTCGGTAGATCAGATACTCTTCGAGCAGGTAGTTCGCATACGACCGCCCGCCGCGGCACTGCACCGTGAGCTTGAGTCCGCCCTGGTGGGCGAAGATCGTGCGCGCCGTCCGTGCGCGGTCGAACGTGACCTTGAGGGGCGGATACTGACACGTGGTGAGCCGGAAGTGGCCGCGCGCGCGCAGCTGCACATCGAGCGTGACCGAGTCGGTCGGGGCCGCGACATAGGAGAGGACGCCGGGTTGGCTCGGCTTGTCGGGCTGCCTGGGGATGGCGCCGAAATCCGCCGTCAGCGTGAGGTCGAGGGGATCCGCGGCCTCGAATAACCGGGCGCGACGCGACTCGGTCGAGTCGGGCGACGCCTGCCGGCCGACGGATTGCGCCTCGAGGTGTTGGACCGCACGAGGCGCCGCGCACACCGCCGCCAGGGCGGTGAGCGCCGCCCCACCCCCCCAACGGCGGCTCACCCGGTCAAGGCTCACGCAGCAAGTCTACGGGCCTGCATATTCCCTTCAAGGGGAGGGGGAGGTGCGCATGATTCGGGTGACGATCTTGGCCCTGCTGGCGGTTCTGCCCGTCGCCGCCGCCGCGCAGCGCGGCGACTGGCCCATGCCGGCCAAGGACTACGCGGCCACTCGCTACAGCGACCTGAGCGAGATCACCGGCGCCAACGCGGGCCGCCTGCGCCCGGTGTGGAGCTTCTCCACGGGCGTGCTCGGCGGGCACGAGGGACAACCGCTCGTCGTCGACAAGACGATGTACGTCGTCACCCCCTACCCGAACGTGCTCTACGCCTTCGACCTCACCCGCGAGGGCTACCCCCTGAAGTGGAAATACCGTCCGCCGGTGGATCCCAACGCCCTCGGGATCGCCTGCTGCGACGCGATCAATCGCGGCGCCTTCTATGCGGACGGGAAGATCGTGTACAACCTGCTGGACGGGCACACCGTCGCAGTCGCGGCCGCGACGGGCCAGGAGCTGTGGAAGACCCGGATCGCGGATCTCTCCCAGGGCGAGACCACGCCGGTCGCGCCTTTCGTCGTGAAGCACCGGGTCATCGTCGGCGCGTCCGGTGGGGAGTTCGGTATCCACGGCTGGGTGAAGGGGCTCGATCTCGAAACCGGCCAAATCGTTTGGACGGCCTATAACATCGGCCCGGACAGCGAGGTCCTGGCGAAACCGGGGACCTTCCGGCCGTTCTACGACCGCGGCGCGGAGCTGGCGCTCACGAGCTGGCCCGCCGACGTGTGGAAGAACGGCGGCGCGCCGGTCTGGGGATGGATGTCCTACGACCCGGGCCTCGACCTGCTCTACTACGGCACCGGCAATCCGGCGCCCTACAACCCCGAGCAGCGCGCCGGCGACAACAAGTGGACCGCCAGCGTTCTGGCCCGCCGGCCGGAGGACGGCACGTTGGTGTGGGCGTACCAGTTCACGCCACACGACAGCTGGGACTACGACGCCGCGTCCGAGATGATCCTCGCCGACCTGGTCGTCGACGGGCGGCCGCGGAAGGTCCTCGTCCACTTCGACAAGAACGGCTTCGCCTATACCATGGACCGCGCCTCGGGCGAGGTGCTGGTGGCCGAGCCGTTCGTGGACGTCAATTGGGCCAGGCGAGTGGATGTCGCCACCGGCCGTCCGGTGGTCGATTCCACCAAGCTGACGGGCGCGTCCCGCGGAAACGTGAAGAACGTCTGCCCGACGCTGGAAGGCGGGAAGAGCCCGGCGTCGCCCGCGGCGTACTCCCCCCGCACGGGGCTCTTCTACCTTGCGACCAACAACATGTGTATGGATTACCAGGCGACGCGGGCGACCCGCATCGCCGGTACGCCGTTCATCGGCGCGACCACGCCCTACCACGCGGGTCGGGGCGGGCATCTCGGGGCGTTCATCGCCTGGGATGCGAGCACGGGGAAGACGGTGTGGCGGACGACGGAGCGTTTCCCGGTGTGGAGCGGCGCGCTCGTGACCGCCGGCGACATCGCCTTCTACGGCACTCTCGACGGGTGGTTCAAGGCGGCCGACGCCAGGACGGGCAAGGTCCTGTGGCGGTTCAAGGTGGGATCGGGAGTCGTCGCGAACCCGATCACCTATACGGGTCCCGACGGCAAGCAGTATATCGCCGTGTACGCCGGGATCGGCGGCGACTGGCTCCTCCTGTCGGGGGACGTGCGGTCGGATGACCCGGCGGACGTGCGGCCGCCGGCGGACTTCATGCCTGATATCGCCCGGCATACGAGCCAGGGAGGGATCGTATGGATCTTCGCCCTCTAGTACCGGCTCTGGTGCTCTCGGTTGGGTGTGGCGGCCACGAGGCGGCGCCCGCCACGACGCAACTCGAGGCGCGGGTCTTCGCGGGCGGCGTCGCACCGCCGGCGGGCGCCGCGCCGGCCCTCGCGAATCCCTTCCGCGGCGACCGGCAGTCGGCGGCGGAAGGCGAGCGGACGTTCGGCGCGATGAACTGCGACGGTTGTCACGGAGGCGGGGCGGTGGGCTGGGTGGGCCCCAGCCTGCGCGACGGCCGCTGGCGCTACGGCGGCTCAGAGAGTGAGATCTTCCAGTCGATCTACTACGGCCAGCCGCACGGCATGCCGGCGTACGGCGGTTTGCTGCCACCGGGTGCCATCTGGAAGGTCGTCACCTATCTCCAGTCGCTCGAGCCGCCAGCCAGCGTGCCGACGCAGTCGTGGAAATGACCATGCGATGGCTGAGCGGTCTCGCCGGCGCAGTGCTGCTCGCGGTGGTCCTGTGGGATGCGTTCGAGACGATCATCCTGCCGCGCCGCGTAAGCGGGCGGATCCGACTCACCAAGCTCTTTTACCGATCCACGTGGACGCCCTGGCGCGGCGCCGCGCGGCTTCTGTCGGGGCGGCGGCGCGATGCGTTCCTCTCCTTCTATGGACCGCTCTCATTGCTCTTCCTGCTGGCCCTGTGGGCGCTGGGCAGCGTGTTCTCATTCGGCCTGCTGCAGTGGGCCGCCGGCTCCGCGATGACGGTGGTGGGCGGCGGCGCGACCGGGTTCTGGTCCGACGTGTACATGAGCGGCACGACATTCTTCACGCTCGGCTTGGGTGACGTTGTGCCGCGCACCGTGATCGCGAAGGCGCTCACCGTGGTGGAGGCGGGAACCGGGTTCGCCTTTCTCGCGGCGGTCATCGGGTATTTTCCGGTGATCTATCAGGCCTTTTCACGGCGCGAGGTCGCGATCTCGCTGCTCGACGCCCGCGCCGGCTCGCCGCCCAGCGCATCGGAATTGTTGTGGCGGCACCGCGGCGATCCCGGCTCCGCGGCGCTGACCGACCTGCTGCGCGACTGGGAGCGCTGGGCGGCCGATGTGCTCGAGAGCCACTTGTCGTATCCGCCGCTCGCCTACTTCAGGTCGCAGCACTACAACGAGTCGTGGCTCGCGGCGCTCACGACGATCCTCGACGCGAGCGCGTTCATCATCGTGGGCCTCGAGGGGTGGTGTGCGCGCCAGGCGGAACTGACGTTCGCCATGGCGCGCCACGCGGTGGTGGACCTGGCGCAGGTGTTCAGCACGCCGCCGCGACCCACTGCGGAGCGCCTCTCGTCGGCCCAGCTGGCGGGGCTCCGGAAGCGCCTGGCGAGCGACGGCCTCGGGCTGCGGGCCCGACCCGACTTCGAGCCGCGGCTCACCGAGCTGCGCCGCATGTACGAGCCGTACGTCGAGGCACTGGCGCAACATCTCGCGGTGCCCCTCCCCCCGTGGCTGCGCGAGGTGGAACGCCCGGACAACTGGCAGACGAGCGCCTGGGACCGGGTGGTCAAGCTACCGGCCCGCGGGGCCACAACCCGTGGCGAAGAAGAACATTTCTGACTTTCTGTAACGCCGGGCTTGCGCCCGGAGTCAGTAGTTCACCTCTCAAAACCGGATAGCGAGGAAAGACCGCCTCCAGATACACTGAGCGATGGCGACCATCGGTCGTACGGCGACGTGCGCGGTGTTGGCCCTGATTTGGGTGACTCCCCTAGCAGCCCAAGTCGCATCTGATCGCGATGCGATCCGCTCGCAGGTCCTGGGGTTCTATCGGGACGATCAGGCGCATCGGTGGCCCGACGTGCTCGATTATTTCTGGGTCGGGAAGATTTCCGCACGCTGGACGGCGCCCACGACGGACACGAGGTGGCAGCAGGCGCTTCGGGTCTCCGTGGATTCGACCTGTTCGCCGCGGTCGGGGCTGGGCCTCGCGTTGCCGATGAGCATCGCGCTGATCGACGACCGGTGGGCCCGCGTGTTCGTCGCCCCGGGGTGCGCCGGGCCTCAGGATGAGCTGTGGATGCTGCGGGTCGGCGCCGAATGGCGGATCGCGCGAATGATTCGCGCCGCGCGGCCCGCGCTCGGGTCGCACTGACCCCGGGCGCAAGCCCGGGGATTACGCCCGAGGCCTGGGGGGCTTGGCCTTACGGCGGCGTGCTCCCGATGCGCACGCCGACCTCGTCGAGGTGCTTCAAGAGATCCGCCGGATCCTCATACACGCGGTAGGCCCCGGCGCGCTCCAGCTCTTCTTCCCCGTAGCCACCCGACAGGAGACCCACGCCCAGCGCGCGGGCGCGGCGCGCCGCGAGCAGGTCCCACACGCTGTCCCCAACCACCACCGACTCGTCGATGGGCACACCCAGACGCTCGGCGCCCGCAAGGAACAGATCCGGATCGGGCTTCGCGTGCTCCACCTGATCGCGGGTGACGATGGGCACGCTGGACGGGACCCCCAGCAGGTCGAGCGTCGGCTTGGCGCTCTCCATCCGGCCGCTCGTGCCGATCGCCCAGGGGACGCCCGCCTTCGTCAGGTAGGTGAGGAGTTCGCGCGCCCCGGGGAGGGGCCGGATCTGCGACACCTGGCGGGCGTACGCCTCGGCATGCACGCGCCGGATCTGCGCCTCCTGCTCGGGCTTCAGCTCGCGGCCCGTCTCACGGAACAGCGCGTTGACGAACAGGCCGCCGCTCATGCCGATGCGACGATGGATGCGCCACACCGAGAGCTCGATGCCGGCGCTCTCGAGCGCTTCGCGCCAGGCGAGCACGTGCTGATACACGCTGTCCACGAGCGTGCCGTCGAGATCGAACAGGAACGCGGGACCGGGGGGCATGGTCCGGTAATGTAATCGCCAAAGCACTGTAGGGGCGCAGCATGCTGCGCCCCTACGTATTCGCGTGACGCCTTCGTGCTACGCTTCTGCGTGACGCCTCTGCTCGACGTTTTTTTTTACTTCAGCAACATATCATGCGGGCGCGCCTGCCCCGTCGGGAAGTGCTCGAAATCCACGTCGAACTTGGGGTCGAGCGTCATTCCGGTCGGTCCCACGTTCACGAGCCGCACGCGGTAGGGGACCTTCCCGTCCAGGTTCGAGAGCAGCGAATTGCTCACGTACAGCCGCTTGCTGTCGGGGGTGAGCTTCATCATCTGGGCCTGGGGAATGGTCACGGTGCTCACGAGCTTCGGCTGCATCGGATCGGCGACGTCGTACTGCTGCACCGCGCCCCCGCCGAACAGCGAGACATACAAAAACTTGTTGTCGTAGGAGATCCGCATGTCGGCCGGCAGCGAGCCGTCCGCGAGCTTGATCACGCGGTGGAACGCGAGCTTCCCGTCATTGCCCACCTGCCAATGCCACACACTGTTGCCGAACGCGCAGTTGATGAATCCCCCGCGCGCCGCCGGTCCGTGCAGCCAGCGCACCTCGAGCGGTGACTTGTCGAGATGCTCGACCTGGAGGACCTTGCCGGTCTTCCAGTCCCACGCGACCACCTCGTCGCCGACCTGGTCCATCGGCGTGTTGCCGGCCTTGACGGCGTGGGGATGTGCCCAGCTCGAGGTGACGATCAGGTTCAGCTCCGGCTTGATCCCGACGTCGTACATGTAGTCGGGCGCAGGATGCGCCTCGAGAAACTTGCCGTCGTTGTCGAGCTTCACGAGCGCGCCCGGGGCGCCACCCTCCTTCGAGCCGAGCATCGCGATCAGCACGCCCCCCGGCACCGCGTAGAAGGTGTGCGGCCCCGAGAAGCCCGTGCTCGCCGCGAGGTCGGGGACCGTCTTGACGAGCTTCGGGTGTTTCGGATCGGTGGCGACGTCGTAGATGAACAGACGATTCGAGAACAGCCCGCCGGCGAAGATGCGATCGGCGTTGGTGGTGTAGCCGAAGTGATGCGCTTCGTTCCCGGGCGAGCCCGTGGATGCCGTGGCGATGACCTTTCCGTAACTCGGCGACGCGGGGTCGGCGTCGAGCACCGACAGGAAGTCGGGGTCCTTCTGATCGGCGTCGCTGGTCCAGACGTACACCACGGACTCGTGCTGGCCTGCGGGGAGGGCCCGGACGAAGACCGACTCGTCATCGGGGCCGCTCGACGCGGGGGCGATGACGATCCCCACCGGCAGAGCGGCGAACAGCAACAGCAGCGCGGTGCGGTTCACAATGCTACCTCCTCATGAACGGCTGGTCCAGCGAAGCTACGCGCGGAGCGGTAAGGTGCAAGGCGAGTTGCAGCCCCTTGGCCGGCGGGCATATTCCACCTCTATGACGGGGACGTGCTCCATTACCCTCGACGTGAACGGCGTCACGCGGACGGCCGAGGTGGAGCCGCGGGACCTGCTCGTCTATGTGTTGCGCGACCAGCTGGATCTCACCGGTACCCACGTCGGCTGCGATACGAGCCAGTGCGGCGCCTGCACGGTCCATATGGACGGGCGCGCGGTGAAGAGCTGCACCGTCCTGGCGCTGCAGGCGGAAGGGCACGCGATCACCACGATCGAAGGGCTGAAGCGTGACGGGGGGCTCCACCCCCTCCAGCAGGCGTTTTGGGAGAAGCACGGGCTGCAGTGCGGCTTCTGCACTCCCGGGATGATCATGACGGCGGCCGATCTGCTCGCCACCAATCCCAAGCCGACCGAGGCGGAGATCCGCCACGCGCTCGCGGGCAATCTGTGCCGCTGCACCGGCTATCAAAACATCGTCGCCGCGATCCAGGCCGCGGCGGCCGCACGGTAGGAGGAGCCCGACATGGCAACGCTCTTCGGCTCCGGCATCAAGCGACGCGAGGACCCGCGGCTCATCACCGGCAGGGCGACCTACACCGACGACGTGAAGCTGCCCGGTCTCCTGCACGCCGCCGTGCTGCGCAGCACCTACGCGCACGCGAAACTCGGCAAGGTCGACGTCACCAAGGCGAAGAAAGCGCCGGGCGTCGTGGCGGTGTTCACCGGCGCCGACGTGAAGGACAAGCTGAACACCGTCCCCTGCGCCTGGAACGTACCGAACTGCGATCTCAAAGTCCCGCCGCATCCACTGCTCGCAATCGACAGGGTGCGTTATGTCGGTGATGGCGTCGCCCTGGTCGTGGCCGAGTCGCGCGCCGCCGCGCGCGACGCGCTCGACCTGATCGACGTGGATTACGACGCCCTCGACGTAGTGGTCGATCCCGAGAAAGCCACACAACAGGGGGCGCCCGAGCTCCACCCGGAGGTTCCCGGCAACGTGGCGTTCACGTGGAAGGTGGCGGGGGGCGACGCCGCGAAGGCGTTTGCCGAGGCGCCGGTCACGGTGGAGCAGCGCATCGTGCAGAATCGCCTGCTGCCGACCGCGATGGAGCCGCGCGCGGCGTGCGCCAGCTACAACCCCGGCACCGGCCAGCTCACCCTCTGGATCACGAGCCAGAACCCGCACATCCATCGCTTTCTTCTGTCGGTGATGACCAAGCTCCCCGAGCATCGCATCCGCGTGATCGCGCCCGAGGTGGGCGGCGGCTTCGGCAGCAAGATCCCGGGCTACGCCGACGAAGCGCTGGTGAGCTTCGCATCGATGCAGCTGGGACGTCCCGTGAAGTGGACCGAGGACCGCTCGGAGAACTACAAAGCGACGATCCACGGCCGTGACCATGTGGAGTACGTCGCGATGTGCGGCACGAAGGACGGCCAGATCACCGGGCTTCGCACCAAGGTGTACGCTGGGCTCGGCGGCTACGCCTCCACGGCGGCTCCCGGCATCCCCACCATCCTGCACGGCCTGATGTACTCCGGGCCCTATACGATCCCGAACATCGAGGGGACGATCTACGGCGTGTACACGACCACCACGCCGGTGGACGCCTACCGTGGCGCCGGTCGCCCGGAGGCCACGTTCCTGCTCGAGCGGATGATCGATCTGTACGCCCGGAAAATCGGCATGGATCCGGTCGACGTGCGGCGCAAGAACCTGATCCCCAAGGACAAGTTTCCGTACACCGTGGCCACCGGGATCACCTACGACTCGGGGAACTACCAGGGCGCGCTCGACAAAGCGCTCCAGATGTTCGACTACAAGAAGTTCCGCGCCGAGCAAGCCAAAGCGCGGAAAGCGGGTCGCTATCTGGGCGTCGGCGTCACGACCTACTGCGAGATCTGTGGCCTCGGTCCCTCCCAGGTGGCGGGGGCCGTCGGGTTCGGCGGGGGACTGTACGACTCGGCGATCGTCCGCGTGTATCCGACCGGCGTCGTCCGCGCCTACATCGGCGGCAAGCCGCACGGCCAGGGCGAGGAGACGACGTTCGCACAGATCGTGGCCGACGAGTTCGGCATCCCGGTCGAGAACGTCGAGGTCGTGGCGGGCGACACCGAGGCGACCCCCCAAGGGTGGGGGACATACGGCAGCCGGACCACCGCGGTGTGCGGCAGCGCCGTGAAGGTGGCGGCGCAGCGGGTGAAGGACAAAGCGAAGAAGATCGCCGCCCACCTGCTCGAGGCGAGCGAGGCCGACCTCGAGTGGCAGGACGGGAAGTTCGCGGTGAAGGGCTCACCGGATAAAGGAAAGACCTTCGGGGAGCTCGCCCTGATGGCCAACGTCGCCTGGAACCTGCCGCCCGGCGTCGAGCCGGGGCTCGAAGCGACGGCGTTCTTCGATCCGTCGAACTTCGTGTACCCGTTCGGCACGCACATCTGCACCGTGGACGTGGACCCCGAGACCGGCGAGGTCAAGATCCTCCGCTACATCGCGGTAGACGACTGCGGGCCCCAGATCAATCCGATGATCGTGGACGGCCAGGTACACGGCGGCGTGATCCAGGGGTTGGGCGAGGCCCTGCAGGAGATGGTGGTGTACGACGAGGACGGCCAGCTCCTCACCGGCACGATGATGGACTACGCCGTCCCGAAGGCATCGCAGATGCCGAAGGTCGAGACCGCCCACACCGTCACCCCGTCACCCGTGAACCCACTCGGCGTCAAAGGCGTGGGGGAGACCGGGACGATCGCCTCGGTGCCGACGCTGGTGAACGCCGTGTGCGACGCGCTTGCGCCCCTCGGTGTCTCCCACATCGACAAGCCGCTCACGCCGGCCCGCGTGTGGGCCGCGATCCAGCAGGCGAGAGCGGGAGGGGGAGGGGGAGGAGGCGCCAAGTGATCCCGACTTCTTTCGACTATGTGCGCGCGAAGAGCTTGAAGGACGCGCTCAAGGCCATGGGGAAGAGCACCAAGGTGATCGCCGGCGGGCACAGCCTGCTGCCGCTCCTCAGGTTCCGGCTGGCGCAGCCGGAGACGCTCGTGGACATCGGGCAGCTGCGGGAGCTCAAGGGCATCAAGCGAGCGGGTGGCGGTGTGAAGATCGGTGCCGCCACGACCTACCGCGAGCTGCTCGAGTCCACGGAGCTCAAGGCGCTGTACCCCCTCATCGGCGAGGTGACCGAGCACATCGGCGACTTACAGGTCCGCAATGCGGGGACCATCGGCGGAGGGTTGGCCCATGCCGATCCCGCGGCCGATATGCCACCGGTGATGCTCGTGCTCGACGCGACGTTCGTGCTCCAGTCCAAGGGCGGCAAGCGCTCCGTGGCGGCCCGGAAATTCTTCAAGGGACCGTTTACGACCGCCATGAAGCCCACCGAGCTGCTCACGGAGATCCAGCTACCGGCGCCTGCCAAAGGCGCGGGGACAGGGGGGGCGGGGGGGGCGTACGCGAGCTTCGAGCAGGCGGCGTCGGGATACGCGCTGGTGGGAGCCGCCGCGCTGATCACAGTCGCCAAGGGGATGATCACGCGCGCGGACCTGGCATTCACCGGGCTCGCGGACACGCCGTTCCTCGCCCCTGCGGCTGCGAAGCTGGTGGGCACCCAGGGCCAGGCGGAGCTGATCGCCGAAGTCGCTGCGGCGTCCGTCGCCGGTGTCGAGGCGAACGACGACATCCACGCTTCGGCGGCGTACCGGACGCATCTCGGGATGGTGGCCGCGCGGCGGGCGCTCGCCCAGGCGCTCTCCCGGGCGGGGTAGTGCGACTCGACTTCTCCGGCGCGCCCGAAATCGCCGCCCCGCCGGCCGAAGTCTGGAAGCGGCTGCTCGATCACGAGTTCGTGGCGTCGGTGGCGCCCGGGGTCGAGTCGGTGGAGCCGATCGACGACCGGCACTTCAAGGTGATTTCGGGGTTCGGGGTGGGTGCCGTGAAGGTCAAGTTTCAGCTCGACGTGGAGCTCTCCGAGGTGAAGCCGCCCAAGAGCCTCAAGATGTCGGCCCACGGCAAGGCCCCCGGGTCGGGCGTGGACGTGAGCACCACGCTCGAGATCGAGCCCATCCCCCCGAACCGATCCCGTCTCAAGTGGAGCGCCAGCTCGGAGGTTCGCGGCACGGTCGCCAGCGTGGGTGCTCGGCTCTTGAAGGGCACCGCCAAGAAGCTCACGGAGCACTTCTGGGACACGTTTGCGGCCCGCGTCGGCGAGGGGGCGCGCTTCAAGTAGATTGCAGGTGATGGGCACGCACCGGCTCGCATCGATCGATTCCGTCCAGGCCGCCTTCGCGGCCCAACGGTACGTCGCCGACCGCGACCTCGCCACAGCGGTGTATCTCTCCCTCACGCTCGATCGCCCGCTGCTCGTCGAAGGCGAAGCGGGTGTCGGGAAGACCGACGTCGGCCGCACGCTCGCCGCTGTTCTCGAGACGGAGCTGATCCGGCTGCAGTGTTATGAGGGGCTGGACGTCAACACGGCCGTGTACGAGTGGGACTATCCCCGTCAGATGCTCGAGATCCGGCTGCTCGAGGCGCGCGGCGACGCGAAGCGCGCCGTGACGAAGGACATCTTCTCCGAGGAGTTCCTCGTCCGGCGGCCGCTGCTCCGGGCGCTCGAGAACTCGCGCCCGGAGCCTCCAGTCCTCCTGATCGACGAGGTGGATCGCGCCGACGAGGAGTTCGAGGCCTACCTGCTCGAGGTGCTCGCCGACTTCGCGATCACCATCCCCGAGATCGGGACGATCAAGGCCCCCGCGGGGCGGCCGCCGCACGTGATCATCACGAGCAACCGGACCCGTGAGGTGCACGATGCGCTCAAGCGGCGCTGCCTGTATCACTGGATCGACTATCCCACGGCCGAGCGGGAGCTTGCGATTCTCACCTGTCGGCGACCGGAGCTGTCGCAAGTGCTGGCGAGCGAGGTGGTCGCCTTCGTGCAGCGTCTGCGTTCCGCGGATCTGACCAAGGTCCCCGGGATTGCCGAGACCATCGATTGGGCCGCGGCGTTGGAAGCCCTTGGCGCCAGGCGCCTGGAGGCGGAGCAGGTGGAGCGGACACTGGGGGCGCTCGTCAAGTATCAGGAGGACGTGGCCGCATTGCGTGGGGGCGGAGCAGCAAAGCTGCTTGACGAGGTCCGGGCGGTGAAGCCGTGACTGCGGGCAACGCTGTTTCCGGCAACGCTCTTGTCGGTAACGTGATCGTGTTCGGCCGCATGTTGCGCCGCGCCGGCCTGTCCATCGACTCCGTGCAGACCCGGCGCTTCGCCGAGGTGCTCGCGCTGCTCGGCTTCGAGCGCCGGGACGACGTGAAGGCGGCGGGGCGGGCCGTGTTCGTGCGGCGGCGCGAGGAGCGCGCCGTGTACGACGCGGCGTTCGATCTCTTCTGGCGCGCGAGCACCGCTCGCGGAGCGGTGTCCGCCGCGCTGCCGCGGTTGCGCCAGAACGAGGGCTCCCCCGCCGAAGCGCGGTTCGGTCCCGACGCGCCGCCGGGCACGGACGTCACGGAGGTCGTGGACGACTCGGCACGCATCGGCGCGAGCGTGCAAGAGGCACTCCGGACCGCCGATTTCGCGGGGCTCACGCCCGCTGAGGCGCGCGACGCCGCGGCGATGCTGGCGGCGCTCCGTCCGCGCCTGCCGCTCCGCCCATCGCGTCGCCCGCGACTGGGCCGCCGCGGGCGCCGGGTCGCCCCGCGGGCCATGCTCCGGACCTCGCTCGGCGCGGGCGGCGAGCCCCTGGCCTGGCGGTTTTGGCAACGCCGTACGCGGCCACGCCCGATCGTCCTGGTATGCGACATTTCGGGCTCGATGGAGCGGTACAGCCGCTTCCTGCTGCGCTTCGCGCACGCCCTGGCGCGCTCCGGGGCACCCGTGGAGGTCTTCGTCTTCGGGACGCGATTGACCCGCGTCACGCGGGAGCTGCGGGTGCGCGATCCCGACGCGGCGCTCGCGCGCGTGGCGGGGAAAGTGGTGGACTGGAGTGGGGGGACGCGCATCGGCGCGAGCCTCCAGGAACTCAACCGCCGCTGGGTGCGTCGCACCGTACGGAGTGGCGCCGTCGTGCTCATCGTGTCGGACGGCTGGGAGCGCGACGACCCGGCGCGGCTCGCGCGCGAGATGGCGGTGCTCCGACGCTCGTGCCGACGGTTGATCTGGCTCGATCCGCTCGCCGGGACGCCGGGGTTTGAGCCTGCGACGCAAGGCCTCGTCGCCGCGCTGCCGTACGCGGATGAGTTCATTGCGTGTGGCACCGTCGCATCGCTCGAGCATCTCGCGGAGAGACTGCATGAAGCAGTGGCTTGAAACGCGCGAAGTGCTGGACTTCCTGCATGCGGCCCGCACCGCGGGCACACGGGCCGCGCTCGCCACCGTCGTGCGGGTGCGGGGCTCGGCGTACCGCCACGAAGGGGCGAAGCTCGCGGTCGCCGAGGACGGCCGCACCGCCGGAAACGTGAGCGGCGGCTGCCTCGAGCAGGACGTACGCGAAGTGGCACTGCAGGTCATCCGAAAGGGGGAGCCGGAGCTCCGGAACTATTGCTCGAGCGCCGACGAGATCGCGGCCTGGGACCTGGGCGTGGGGTGCGAGGGGCAGGTCGATGTGTTCGTCGAGGCGGCGGACGCGCGGCCGAGGGAGCGGGAGCTGCTGGATGGCCGGCGCCCGTTCGTCGTCTGCACGCTGCTCGACGGGAAACGGGAAAGGGGAAACGGGACACGTCTGGTCGTGACCGGCGACGGTGCCGAGGGCGACTTGGGCTCGGCAGACCTCAATCGGAACGCGACCACGCGCGCGCGCGCGCTGCTCGAGACCGGAGAATCCGGGATCCAGGAGATCGCGGGCCGCACCGTGTTTTTCGACGTGCTGGTTCCGCCGCCCCAGCTGGTAGTTCTGGGCGCGGGCGACGATGCCCGGCCGTTGGTGCGCTTCGCCGCCGAGGTCGGCTTCCGCGTCGTGGTGGTCGATCGCCGGCCGGGCTACCTCACCGCCGACCGGTTCCCGGCCGCGGCGGCGCTCGTGCAGAGCGTCGGCGACGAGCTGGAGGACGCGCTGCCGCTCGACGCCGAGTGTTACGCCGTCGTGATGAATCACAATTTCGCGGATGATCAGGCGTACGTGCGCGCCCTCCTGAAGGCGCCGGTCGCCTACGTCGGGATGCTGGGACCGCGCCAGCGCACCGAGCGCATCCTCCGGAACCTGAGCGCCGAGGGGTCGACGGACGAAGGGCGGGTGTACGGGCCCGTAGGGTTGGACATCGGGACCGACGGCGCGGAGCAGGTCGCGCTCGCCGTCATCGCGGAGATTCTCGCCGTGCGCTCCGGTCGGCGAGCGAGGTCGCTCCGGGAGCGCCGCGCCGCCATTCATGCCCCCACCGACTGAGCCGTCTCGCGTCGCGGGCGTGATCCTCGCGGCCGGCGCGTCGCGCCGCATGGGCAGGAACAAGATGCTGCTCGAGCTCCAGGGCGAATCGCTCGTGCGACGGGCCGCCCAGCGCGCTCTCGCGGCGGGGCTGTCGCCGGTAGTGGTCGTGATCGGCCACGAGGCGGATCGGTTGCGCGCCGAGCTGAACGGCCTCCCGCTCGAGCTCGCGGTGAATCCTGATTACACCGGCCCCACGAGCGGCTCCCTGCATCGCGGCTTGAACCTGCTCGGCGCGGATGTCGAGGCCGTCGTCGTGATGCTGGGCGACATGGTGCGCGTGACGGTCGAGACGCTCGCGATGCTGGTCGCGGCGGCGCGCGGGACCGACGCGCCGCTGGTCGTCTCGCGCTACGGCGACGTGACGGCTCCGCCCTTGCTCTTCCGACGCGCGCTGTTCGGTGAGCTGCTCGCCTGGACGGGGGAGGGGTGCGGCAAGGCGGTCGTGCAGGCGCACCGACGCGAAGCGATGTATGTGGAACGGCCGGAAGCGCTGCTCACGGATGTGGATACGCCGGAGGACTTTGCGGCGGTGAGCCAGCACTACCTTGCCGCTGATCGTCCTCCGCGCTAATGTGAGGTGTGCGGTATGTGCAGTTGAGTGCCGGCGCCGGTGCGTGGTGGCCGTGGCTTGAGACGTCGCAGCGGTTGGGGGCCATCACATGATCGTCGAGTCCCAGGAGTTTCCGAGTTTGCTACGCGCCCACGTGGAGCTGCAAGGCGCGATTCTCACCCCGGAAGAGCTGTCCCACGTGCGGGAGTGTTACCCACGGTGTCGCGGGAAGGACCAGTGGGACGTGCGCGAATACGCCAGCGGCAGCGCCGTCGGCGCGCGCGAGTATCGCGTCGTGCGAGGCAGCAGCACCCAGGATGTGTACCGCAGCAGCGAGCGGGGCCACGCGAGCGCCGTGCGGTCGGCGCTCAACGAGCTCGAGTCCGGGGACGGTCGGACCCAGTAAGTTCATCACCTCAAAACAGCTCCAGCTGGTCCGCCACCAAGCTCCTGAGCTTTTCCAGCAGTTTCACCATCGCCCACGTGTCCCGCTCGCAGTAGCGCAGCAGCGCCTCACGTCGCGCCGCCCGCTCGGCCGGCGGCGTCCGGTCGCCCTCGAGCATCAGCCGCTGTAGCTCCACCGTCGCGACCTCGCCGTCCTGCACCCACAAGTCGGCGTAGGAGAGCCCGGGGACCAGTGCCGGCAGCGTTTTCTTGATGCTGAATCCGCCACCGAAATCAGGGTGGTACACATGCCTCCGGATCACCGGCAACAGGTCCACCAGGCGCTTTTCGATCCGCTCGAGCTCCTTCGCGAAGCGCGGCACGGCCTCGCGGAGCTGCTTGAGGCACTCGCGCTCGAAGCTCGCATGATACGCCACGACCTTGCGCGCCTCCGCGCACGCCTCGACCAGAGCCTCCGCCAGGGCGGGGCGGGGATCCGCCGGTCCCTCGGCGATCCACTCATGATGCACGAGGCTCCCCCCGCGACCCCGCTCCTCCCGGTGGGCGCTGAACTGCACCGGGACCTGCTGCCATGGGCGGCACCCCGGCCAGCGCGGAATCGCCAGGCTCACGGTCTCGAAGTCGAGAAACGCGAGCGGCGACGCAAATTGAGGGAGCGCCTTCGCGAGCGTCGGCTCCACGACCATGCGACCGGTCTGCACCGCCCTGACCTGGCGCGCGTGGATCACCGAGAGCTCCAGGTCCGAGGGTAGGTCGTACAGCGTCTCATACCCGTCGGCCTCGAGCTCGAGCGCCCGCTTGCGCTCGATGCGATACAGCTTGCTCACATGGTGGTCGGGGAGCTTGGGCCAGCAGCGCTCGAGGAACGGGCAATCATAGGGTCGAGTGCAGTGCTCCCCAATGGGGACATCCGGCAGCGGTCCCTCGAGCATCCGCCGCTGGGCGGCGAGCTCGTCGGGCACGCCGATCAGCGCGCCCTCGACCAGTGCGGTCACGTCCTCGCGCACGAACAGGTTGGACAGGTCGGGGTGGCGGCATTCCGGGTTGAGATGCATCACCTCGGCGCGTTCGACCTGCAGGCCCGCGCCCCGCAGCACGTGCACCTGCACGGCCGCATCGGGAAGGTGCTCCGGCTTGCGGCTGTTGGACGCCTTTACCTCGATCACGGTGTGGCCCCGGGGCGTGCGCTCCAGGATGTCGACCCCCACGTAGGTGTCGTCCGCCAGGAACCAGGCCTCGTAGATCGCCGGTGGCTCGCGCTTCAGGGCCTCCCGCGTCGCCGCCACCTTGTCGTCGTACTGAAAGAACGGGAGATCGATCAGCTCGCCCCCGGGGACGTGGCGCCGCGCGCGCTCGCCCACGTCCCGTCCCTGTGCGAACAGGTTCTGTTGTCCCGGCGTCGGGGACAGCTCCGGCGCCTCGGGCTCGTGCACGCGCCACCACAGCTGCTTGTGACACTGGAGGCCGGCGAGATAGCGCGACTTGGAGAGGCGGGATGGTTCGCCCGGCATGACCGAACAGTAACCGATAACTCGCTACCGGACGGGTACTTCACACGTGCCGTGACGCAGGCTGCTTGACGCCGTGCCGGGTCGCTCCATATAGAGGAGCTCGGGATCCGCGGAGGAACGATGTCGCTACGCGTAGTGCTGGCCGACGACCACGTCGTGCTGCGGCAGGGCGTGCGCGCCCTGCTCGAGCGCCACGGCCTCGAGGTGGTCGCCGAAGCGTCCGACGGTCGGGCGGCGGTCGACTTGACGCGGCAGCATGAGCCGGATGTGGCCGTGCTCGATATCATGATGCCGCTCCTGAACGGCATCGATGCCGCGCGCCAGATCGTCGAGGCATGTCCTGAAACCCAGGTCGTGATGCTGACGGCGCTCGAGCAGGACCGTCTGGTGACGGACGCGGTACGCGCGGGCGTGCGGGGGTTCGTGCTCAAGACCCAGGCGGGGGAAGACCTCGCCCAGGCCATCCAGCAGGTGTCGCGCGGCGGGTTCTACGTCGGGGCGGGCGTCTCGCAGGCTGTCGTGGACGCCTGCCGGGCGGCTGCCGCGGAAGACCGCAGCCGGCTGACCTCGCGTGAGCGGCAGGTCGTGCAGCTCGTGGCCGAAGGCAAGTCGACCAAGGAGGTGGCCGCGCTGCTCGCGATCAGCCCCAAGACCGCCGAGTTTCACCGCTCGCGCGTGATGAAGAAGTTGAATGTCCACGACGTCGCCGGCCTCGTCCGCTACGCCATCCGGGAAGGCCTGATCACGCCCTGACCCCGGGTCTTCTCCCCCGGGGAGCTAGGGTTTCGCCCGATTCTCATCCCCGGGGCACCGGCACACATTCATGGCAGCACTCCTGACCCTGAGGGCCCGACATTGCCTCCGCGCACGCCGTTCCCCCGCCCACCCGCCGTGCTGATCGCCAACTCGGGAACGTGGCTCAACCAGGCGCTCGACAGCATGCTCGAGCCGCTGGGGTATCGGGTCGTGTCCGTGGGGAGCGGGCGCGAGCTGCTGGACCGGGCACCCGCCGCGCGGCCCGACGTCGTTCTCATGGACGCGAACCTTCAAGACCTGGACAGCATTGCGGTGTGCCGCGCCCTCCGGCAGAATCGCGCGGTCTCCTGGCACACGCCGATTTTCATGATCACGTCGACGCCGGCGACCAAGCAGCAGCGGCTCGCCGCGCTCGAGGCCGGCGCGTGGGATTACCTGAGCTTGGTGATCAACTCGGAAGAGCTGGGCCTGAAGCTCGATGCCTTCGTCCGCGTCAAGCTCGAGACGGATCGCGCTCTTGAGGAGGCCGCCGTGGAGCCGGCGAGCGGGTTGTACACGATGCGCGGGCTCGAGCGGCGCGCCCGCGAGCTGGTCTCGGACGCGTTCCGCCGTCACGCGCCGCTCGCCTGCGTGGCGCTCGCTGTCGAGCTGGAGTCGCACGACGTCCGTCCCGCCCTGCTCGCGGCGCCACCGGTGGCGGTCGCGTACGCCGGGGAAGTCCTCCAGGCACGGGGACGCGCGTCGGACGCCATCGGCCGCCTGGGCCGGAGCGAGTTCGCGGTGCTCGCCCCGTCGACCACCCCCGCGGGCGCCGTGCAGATGGCGCGACGACTGACCCAGGCGCTCCAGACGGCGGGCCCGAGACCCCGAGGGCTGCCGCCGCTGCTGGTCCGCGCCGGCTACGAGGCCGTTGCCGACCTACACGCGACCCCGCTCGCGCCCGACCGCCTCCTCGAGCACGCCGGTGCCGCGCTCATCCAGGCACGCGCGGCGGGAAACGGGGAGCGAATCCGAGCCTACCAAGAGTAGATTTCGCGCGCCATGACCAGGTTGCCGTAGAGTGTCACCGGCGGTCGCGCTCGCGATCGTCGTGCTCGTCGTGCTGCTCGCGCTCGTGCTCCTCCGGGGCAGCGCGGACCAGACACGCGCGCTGCGGGATGTGCATGAGCGGCTCGGGGCGCTCGGTGAGGCGACGAAACGCCTCGAGTCGATGGGCACCGCCGTGACCGAAGTGCAGCAGCTGCTCCAGGTCCCCAAGCTGCGCGGCACGATCGGCGAGGTGTGGCTCGAAGAGCTGTTGCGACAGATCCTCCCTGCCTCCCATTACCAGATGCAGCACGCGTTCCGCTCCGGTGAACGGGTCGATGCGGCCCTCAGGCTGGGCGACCGTCTGGTCCCCGTAGATGCGAAGTTTCCGCTCGAGGCGTGCCGGCGGCTGCTCGCCGCGACCGGCGCCGAAGCCGAGCGCGAGATGCGCGCGTTCGCGCGCTCCCTCAAGGAGCGGATCGACGAGATCGCCGACAAGTACATCCGGCCGGACGAGGGCACCTATGACTTCGCGCTGATGTACATCCCGGCCGAGAACGTGTACTACGAGGCGGTGCTGCGCGCGGAAGATCCGGGGGATGCGAAGAGCGTCCTCGGGCACGCGCTGCGCCGTCGCGTCATCCCCGTGTCGCCCCACACCTTCTATGCGTACCTGCTGGTGGTCCTCCACGGGCTCAAGGGCATGCGGGTGGAGCAGCAGGCCCGTGAGATCCAGGAGCAGCTCGGCGGGCTCCGCCAGCAGTTCGCGGGGTTCTGGGCCGCGTTCCAGGGGGTCGGCGCGCACCTCGCCAATGCTCAGAAGCGCTTCGAGGAGAGCGAGCGCCAAGCGGGACGGGTTCAGGAGCGCTTCGAGCGGATCACGGGCGTGGACGATCGTATGGACCCGGGGGAACCCGGGCACGTCCGCGACGGTTCTGCGTGAATGCGAGTCCTCGTCACGGGAGCCACGGGGTACATCGGGTTCGCCGTCGCGGCGGCGCTGCGGCGCGCGGGACATCGGGTCCTGGGCCTGGCCCGGAGCGAGGCGAAGGCGCGTCGCCTTACGCAGCATGAGATCGAGCCGGTTATCGGTGACCTGGCTGACCCGAACACCTATCTCGAGGTCGCCAGCCACTGTGCCCTCTTGGTCCACACGGCGTTCGACTACGCAGCGGGTGGGGTGGCCAAGGACAAGAGCGCCATCGACACGCTGCTCGAGGCCGGGCGCCGGGGCGCGAAGCCCAAGACGTTCGTCTTCACGAGCGGGGCGTGGGTGTACGGCGACACCGGCGACCGCATGGTGGACGAGACGACCCCCCCGAATCCCACCAGGCTCGTCGCCTGGCGACCGGCTCACGAGCAGCTGGTGTTGCAGGCCGCGGGCGTGCGGGGCCTGGTCGTCCGACCCGGCGACGTCTACGGCGGCCCCGGTGGTCTGACCGGCCAGTGGTTCGCCGGGCCGAGCACCGGGAAGCCGCCGTTGGTGGTGGGGGATGGTCGCAATCGCGTACCAATGGTTCACATCGATGACCTGGCCGACGCGTACGTGCGAATCGGGGAAAGCGGACTGGCGGGCGAGATCTTCAACGTGAACGACCGGTCGCGCTTTACGGTACTCGAGATGGCGACGGCGGCCGCACGTGCCGCCGGGTACCAGGGAGACGTCCGGCCGACGCCCCTCCCGGAAGCCCGGAAGACCCTGGGCGACTTCGCCGACGCGCTCGCCCTGAGCCAGCACATCGATGCGCGCAAGGCGGTCCGCCTGCTCGGCTGGCAGCCGACTCACGCCGGATTTCTGGATGAGGCCGATGTGTGTTACCGGGCGTGGAAGACCTACCAGGAGTGACCCGGGCGGCTACCTCAGCGCGAGCGGGACCTGCACGATCGTCTCGCCCCAGTGCAGGTTGAGGAGCGCCCGGCCCGTGTCGGCGGCCGGGAAGTAAAACGCCAGCGATTCCATAAACGGTCCTGTTTCCGCTTGCGGCTTCACTCTGAGCCGCAGGGCGTCGTGGGCTTCGCCGGGATAGGGGATGTGGAACACGTCCGCCGCCCGGCTGAAGATCAGCGTCCATTCGTCGGGATCGGGGATCGCCCAGATGCTGTACTTCCCGGCCGCAAGCGGCTGCCCACCGACCACCATGTTTCTGCTTAGTGCGATCGTCGTGGCCGTGTCGGCACCGGGACACCACACCTTGCCCCACGGCACGACTCCCCCCCTGCCGAAGAGTGTCCGCCCCCGCGCGCTCGGCCGGTTGTAGACGATCGTGATCTGAGTCGTGCCGACGAGCTGAGTCACCGTGGCGTGCTGGCTCTTCGGGGCCTGCGCCGCGAGGGCCATCGGCGTGATGAGCGCCCCCGCGGCGAGCGCGGCGCGCCAAACCGCCGTCGCGCCGCCGGCGCTCACGAGCGCGCGAGCTCGGCGAGCGCCGCGACGGCGGTTTCGAGCTCGTCCTCCGTGTTGTAGTAGTGAGGTGAGAAGCGAAGCACGGTGCTGGCCCCCTTCTCGTCCATGTCGAGGACCCCCGACGTCCGATCCGCCGAGCTCGCGTTGATGCCGCGCTGGCGGAGCCGCAGTTTGAGGTCGGCTGCGTCCCGGCCCGCCACGTCCACGGTCACGATGGCGCATTGCTCCCGCCCGCGATCGAGCACCCGCACCCCCGGAATTTCAGCGAGCTGCGGGCGCAGCAGCGCAGCGAGCCGGCGGGCGCGCTCTCGGCCCCCTGCGCCCACGGCGAGGGCGTAACGCGCCGCCGCCCCGAGGCCCGCCACGAGCGCGTAGGCGAACTCCCAGTTCTCGAACCGGCGTGCGCCATCGGCGAGCCGGAAGGCGTCGGGGTCGGTCCAGTCCGCACCCCGCATATCGAGGAACAAGGGGAAGGCCCCACGCTCGAGCATCCGATCGGACACGTACAGGAAGCCAATGCCGCGCGGGCCGCGTAGGAACTTGCGTCCGGTGCCGGCCAGAAAATCGCAGCGCAGCGCGGCGACGTCCACCGCCAGCTGTCCCACGGCCTGACACCCGTCGATCAGGTACGGCACGCCCAGCTCCGTGCACACCTCTCCCACGAGAGCGGCGTCCTGGACCAACCCCGAGTTCGTCGGGACCCAGCTCAGCGCGACGAGGCGCGTGCGTGGGTGGCTCGCAAGCCGGCGCACACTGGCCGGATCGACGCCACCCTCGGGGAGATCGTCCGCCCGCACCGTCTCGACGCCCGCGCGGCGAGCGAGCGACAGGTACGTCAGCTGGTTCGAGGGATAGTCGGCGCGCGTGGTGACGATGCGGTCGCCCGGACGGAAGTCGAACGCGGACACCGCCTGGCTGAAGGCCACGGTCGCGTTCTCGACGATGGCTACGTTCCGGGCCGCCGCGCCCACCAGACGCCCCAGCAGCTCGTACGTCTCGCGTACGCGGGGCTCTGCTTCATCGGCTGCTTCATAGCCGCCGATCGCCGCTTCCCGCTCGAGGAACCCGACGAGCGCCTGAAGCACCGCCTGAGGCATGAGCGCGGCACCCGCGTTGTTGAGGTGGATCCGCTCCCGGCATCCCGGCGTCTCGCGGCGCCAGCGGTCCAGCTCGGCTGGGACGGAAGGAGGGGAGGAGGTCCGGGCGGTCATGGTGGAAAGGTCGCGGGATGGGCGTTCCTGCTCAAGTCGCACGCACCTTCTCAAGAGTTTCGACTGACCCCGGGCGCAAGCCCGGGGATCACGACTAGAACAGATTGCGCACCACGAACCACACATTCGCCGGCCGCTCGGCGAGCCGCCGCATGTACCACGGGAACCAGTGCGTCCCATAGCTGATCAAGACCCGCACCGGTACTCCCTCGCTCTGCAGGGCGCGCTGCTCGGCGGCCCGAATCCCGTACAGCATGTGGACTTCGTAGGCCCCCCCTCCCGGGGCGGCGCCGAGCCCGAGCGCTCGCTCGCGCAGGCGCGCGATGAGACTGAGATCGTGGGTGCCGAGCACCGCACGCGCCTCGCCTCGCGCGGCGCGCTCGAGCAGCCGGCCGGCGAGCACGCCGTAGGCGGCGTCCACATCGCGCTTCTTCGGAAGCGCGACGTCCGGCGACTCGTTGTAGGCGCCTTTCACGAGCCGGATGGCGGGCGCGAGCGGGAGCAGCGCCTCGAGGTCGGCCGGCGTGCGGCGCAGGTAGGCCTGCAGGCACACGCCGACGCGCGCGTGCGCGGCGCGGACTGCCTGGAACAGCTCCAGCGTCGCGTCCACATAGCGGGACTCCTCCATGTCGATCCAGAGAAATGACCCGGCGGCCGCCGCCCGGGCCGCGAGTGCCAGCAGGTCCTGGAGGCACGCTTTGGGATTCAGGTCGAGCCCCAGGTGGGTGAGCTTGACGGAGATTTCAGCCGGCAGCTGGCGCTGTCGGATTTCCTCGAGCACGCGCTGGTAGTGATCGCGCACCGTGGCGGCCTCGTCGCGGCTCGTGACCTGCTCGCCGAGCTGGGTCAGCACGCTACCCATGCCCTCCCGGGCGAGGTCGGCGGCTGCGGCGAGTGCCGCGTCGAGGTCCTCCCCGGGCATGAACCGCCGCACGGCGCGGCGGAAGAACGGCCGCTCGGACAGCTGCCGCGCGAGCCATGGGCTGCGGGATGCGCCGAGCAGCAGGCGGCGGAAGAGGGCCATGGACGGGAAAAAAGACAGCGGGACCACGGACGGGGGAAGGGGTGCACGACGCACGCGTCGAGCGCGGCAGTGCCGCGCCTCGACGAGCTACACGAAGCCTTTGGGGGACTCGGGGCTAGGGCTCTAGCCCGCCGCGGCCCAGCTCTGAGCCTCGATCCGGCGGTCGCCGTTCACCCGGCGCTCCGGGCCGCTCCAGGTGGCGGCACCCACCAGGGCCAACTGCCGGCGGTCTGCCGCGCGCCGATCGGCGGTGGCCCGGGCCAGGACTTCACCCAGGGTCAGCTCCGGGGGAACCGGCCGGAACGACGACCACTCGTCGCGGAACCAGTCGCGCGAGGCCCGCACACCCGCCTCGGCTCCCTGCTCAGTCTCGAACAGGGCGATGCAGGTCAGGATGTCGTTCCCCGCGTCCAGCAAGTGGCAGGAGACGAAGCCCGGGATGTCGCGGACGATGGGCAGGAACCCCTTCTCCGCGTAGTGGGCCGCCTGCTGCACCGTGCCCAACCTCACCCGATACCGCCTGATCACTCCGTGCATGAGCCCCCCTTCAGGTTCAGTTCGTGCGGACGCGTCGGCGGGCAATCGCAAGTCCCGCGCCCTGGTGCGCGCGTTGCGGCGGTGTTTCCCGTGCGACCCAACGCACGCTCGGGCGACCGAACCAACCACAAAACTGCTGGCGCCCCGCTACAGGTCACCCGGTCCGGGCTCAAGAGACCGGGGGCCTGCGCGAAATGGTCCACAACGGGGAGGCTAGCGGCCCGGATGTTCCCGGTCAAGCGCCGCGAGCCCCCTGCGAGTTGGCGTTCAGCCTTCGACGATGATGAGGTATTTCGAATTGGCCCAGAACTTCGCCGGGTCCGCGATCTTCACCGCGTGCCCGCTGATCTTGCCGTCGTGGTCCGGCGGCGTCTCGAGTGCCGAAGTGTCCTGGCGCGACACGATCCGGTACTCCTTGTCGGAGGCCGGCAGCGGCAGCTCCGTGAAATGACGCCGGTCCGCCACCGTGAACACGCCAGGATCGAGATTGCGAGCCGGTACGAGCGTCTTCCCGCTCTTCCACAGGACGAAGAGGAACCGAGCGCCCCCCTCCTCCTGGATGATCCCCTTCTGCTCGAGCTCGTCCTTGGTGCCGACTACGTAGTAGACCGTGTTCGAGATCGTGGACATGTTCTCGAGCGTGTCTCGGAGGGCCGAGTTCTCGGCGGTGAGCGTCTCCACCTGGAGCGTGAGCGCGTCAATCGTCTCCTTCTGATTGGCGATCACGCCCTGCAGGTTCTGCATCGTCGACGCGAGCTCGTTCCGCATGCTGTCGGAGAGAGTGGTGAGATCCTTGATACGCTGCTCGCTCTCCTTGAGCCGGGGCTCCAGGTCCTTCACCCGCGTGGTCATGTACCGGATCTTCTGGATGAGCGTGTCGCGCGATGCGCGCAGCGGCGACTCGCCGGACACCTTGAGCGCTCGCGCCGGGACGTTCACCCTGGCGAGCTCGCGGCTGATCTCGCTCACGAGGCGGGTGTTCTCCGCGACCTCCTGCATCAACCGGTCGCGCTGGGACGACGCCTGGGACAGGCTGTCGATGCGCGCCTGTACCTCCGGGGACGGTCCCTGTTTGCACCCTGCGGCGACGAGTAGCGCGATGGGGAGCCATGCGCCGCGCACAAGGCGACGGCAATTGCGGGTCATCTTTCTCACCCTCCTGCCAGGACTGGCGTGACGTAAATCATAGGTGTCAGGCATCGACAACGGGTCTGTTGGACCGGTGCTACACCGCAAGGCATTGCACGGTTCTCCATGATTAATACTGTCTTCGCCGCGAGGGCACAACGATAGACATCACCGAGGGTTGGGCAACCCGTACCGCCCACCCGACCTACGTCCTCTCGCGCTGGCTGTTCATTCGCCTGCTCGGCGTCGTGTACTTCGTCGCCTTTGTCTCGCTTACGCTGCAAATCACGGGCCTCGTGGGAGATCACGGCATCCTCCCGGCGGGTGGGTTCCTCGAGCGGGCGCACGCTGCCTACGGGAGCGGGGCCTACCGGCTGTTCCCCACGCTCTGCTGGCTGGGGGCGGGTGATGGGATGCTGCGCGCGCTGGGCTGGGCCGGGGCGGCGCTCGCCGTGCTGCTCATGGCGGGGGTCGCCCAGGGACCCGTCCTCATGCTCCTCTGGCTCTGCTACCTATCGCTCGCCGTGGTCGGGCAGACGTTCCTCTGGTTCCAGTGGGACGGGCTCCTGCTCGAGACGGGGCTCTTGGCTGTCTGGTACGGACCCACCCAGCTCCGTCCGAGCCTGGCACGGGAGCGCGCGCCCTCCACCGCCATGCGATGGCTCGTCTGGGGGCTCGTGTTCCGCCTGATGGTTCTCTCAGGCATCACGAAGCTCGCGAGCGGCGACCCGACGTGGCTGCACCTCACCGCCCTCGACTACCACTTCTGGACTCAACCGCTCCCTCCCTGGCCGGCGTGGTACGCGCACTGGCTCCCCGACTGGACGCACCGGGCCATGACGCTCGCGATCATCGCGATCGAGCTGTTCGCCCCGTGGCTCATCGTGGTTCCCGAGCGGTGGGGCGGGCGCCGCGCGCGCTACGCGGCGTGCGGGCTCCTGGTGCTCGGCCAGCTTGGCATCGCGCTGACGGGCAACTACGGATTCTTCAACCTGCTGGCGATCGTGTTGTGCTTATCGCTGCTCGATGACGCCGCCCTCGAGCGGGTGCTGCCGCTCCGGCTCGCCGCCGGCGACCCGGAGCCCCGCTGGAAGCAGTATACGGTCCGCGGGCTCGCACCGCTGCTGGCGCTGCTCGGCGTCCTCGCCTTCGCGCGCGAGATCGCGCAGACGTTGCCCGGGACGCGGGGAGGAGGGGCCTTCGCCAACCCGCTGCTCGACGCGGTGGCTCCGCTGCGCTCGGTGAATGGGTACGGCTTGTTCCGCGTGATGACCACGGAGCGCTTCGAGATCGTGATCGAAGGCGGTGCCGACAGCGTGCATTGGCGCGAGTATCGGTTCCGCTGGAAGCCCGGCGATCCCACCCGCCGCCCGGCGTTCGTGGCGCCACACATGCCGCGGCTCGATTGGCAAATGTGGTTCGCGGCGCTCAACCCGGAGGGTGCCCGGGAATGGCTCGTGCCTTTGCTGCGCCACCTGCTCGTCGGGACGCCCGAGGTGCTCGCGCTGCTGGGCGAAAACCCGTTTCCCGGCGCCCCGCCCCGCTACGTGCGGCTCGTCTATTACCGGTACCGCTTCAGCACGCCGACCGAGCGGGCCACGCGCGGCGCGTGGTGGCAACGGGAGCGGGTGGGGTACCTGACGGCGCCGCTGTCGCTGGAGGGGTCGTTGCCGCCCCGTTGATTCCGCCCCCATCCGGCTTATCTTCCCGCCTCTTCTAGAGAGCGTTCGTAATGAAGGCAACAGACATACGCCGCGGCCACGTCATCATGATCGACGGGCAGCCGTGTCGCGTGATGGACTTCACCCACCGCACCCCCGGCAACCTCCGGGCGTTCGTTCAGGTGCGGTTCCGCAACCTCGTCACGGGGAACACCTTCGACACGCGCCTCGCCGCCACCGACTTCGTGGACGAGGCGCCGCTCGAGACGAAGGAGTTCCAGGTCCTGTATCGCGATCAGGGCGGGGTGCACGTGATGGACACGACGAGTTACGAGCAGCACACGCTCGACGCCGAAGCGGTGGGGGATCACGCCGACTGGCTGCAGCCCGAGATGCACATACAGGTGGAGTGGCTGAACGGCCGCCCCGTGGGTATCGAGCTCCCATCGGTGGTGGAGCTCACGGTCGTGCAGACCTCTCCGGTGATGCGCGGGGCCACGAAGACCGCGAGCACCAAGCCTGCGAAGCTCTCGAACGGCGTGACGATCCAGGTGCCCGAGTTCATCTCCGAGGGGGAGAAAGTCCGGGTGGACCCTCGCGAGGGCGCCTATTTGGAGCGCGCCAAGTAGACCCCCGCCCCCCCGATTGGGTAGGGCACGGGAGCAGGCGCGCAGGTAAATTGCGTCGCAGTGCCCGACCCCGGGGGACTCGCCCCGGGGTTTCGTTATCACCGAGGACCGGATATGCACTCGGCTGCACGGCTCGACACGCTCGGTACGGAACAGGCCTACGTGGTCCTCGCCGCCGCGAGACGCCTCGAGGCGGCGGGGCACAAGGTCGTGCACCTGGAGATCGGCGAGCCGGACATGCCGACGCCGCCCCACGTGGTGGAGGCGGGCGTCCGCGCGTTGCGTGACGGCCTCACGCGCTACGCCCTCGCTGCGGGGGTGCCGGAGCTGCGCGATGCGATCGCCCGCTCGCTGGCGGCGCGCGGCGTGCGGGCCGCCGCCGAAAACGTCGTGGTCACCCCCGGGGCGAAGCCGGCGCTGTTCTGCACGGCACTCTCCGTGATCGAGCCCGGGGACGAGGTGCTGTGCCCCGACCCCGGGTTCCCGATCTACGAGTCCGTCGTCCGCTTCACGGGTGGGCGGCCGGTCTACTACCCGCTCGACGAGACGCGGGAGTTCGCGCCGCACGTGGCGGCGATCGCGGAGCGGATCACGCCTCGCACGCGCGTGCTCATCCTCAACGTGCCGCACAACCCCACCGGCGGCGTGGCGACGGCGCACGACCTCGCGGCGCTCGCCGACGTGGCGCAGCGCCACGATCTGTGGGTCATCTCGGACGAGGTGTACGGGCAGATCCGCTACGACGGGCGGCGCGACTCGATCGCCGCGCTCCCCGGCATGTCGGGCCGCACCGTGATCGTGGACGGCTTTTCGAAGGGGTACTCGATGACGGGCTGGCGCCTGGGCTACGCGGTCATGCCGGCGTCGCTCACCGACGCGATGACCACGCTCGTCATCAACAACGTTTCCTGCACGGCGACTTTCGTACAATACGCAGGTATCGCCGCACTCACGGGTCCGCAAGATGCGGTCACTCGCATGGTGGCCGGACTCCGCGCGAAGCGCGATCTGCTGGTCCGCGGGCTGAAGGCGATCGACGGGATCAGCTGTGCGTCGCCCGCGGGCGCCTTTTACTGCTTCCCCGACATCAGCGGGGTCCTCGAGCGCACCGGCCTCACGTGCAGATCATTCGCCGAGCGACTGCTCGCCGAGCAGTATACGGCCGTGCTGGCGGGCACGGCGTTCGGGCCGGGTGGGGAAGGGCACCTGCGGTTGTGCTACGCCACCGAGGCGACGGAGCTCGAGCGGGCGCTCGAGCGGATCCGCGGGCTCGTGGGCGCGCTGGAGAGGTCACCTGCGGCGCAGGTTTCCCCATCCTAAAGGATGGGCCCGGGCATCACTGTCCTTAAGGACAGTGCCCTCCGGGCCCAGGCTTCAGCCTGGGAATCTCGGGGTGACCTTGACCTTCGGGGGTCGTAGGCTATTCTTACGCAGCTAATCGATAATCGACGACTCGTGGTGCTTTGCCGCGTATTGCCGCCACGTTAAACAAGGTGCTAAAAAGCGACCGCCCGCGGCAGTTGTTGCCCGGGTTTTTTTGTTGAGGCTCGAGATGCCGGCTACCATCGCTTCTCCACCGCTCACCGCCCGGCCGCTCCGCTGCCGCGGCTGCGGGACCGAGCGCGCCGCCGCCCCGACCGCGATCTGCGAGGAGTGTCTCGGCCCCCTCGACCCCGTGTACGAGCCGGGCCGCCCGTTGCCCGACCGCGAGATCATCGCCGGCCGGGCGCCCTCGCTCTGGCGCTACAAGGAGTGGCTGCCGTTCGACGGCGATGCGGTGTGGTCGCTCGACACCGGTTTCACGCCGCTGGTCGACGCTCCGGCGCTCGCACGGCGCTTCGGCGTCGCGCGGGTGTGGGTGAAGAACGACACGGTGTCCCATCCTTCGCTGTCGTTCAAGGATCGCGTCGTGGCCGCGGCGATCAACGCGGCCGCCGCCTTCGGGCTGGATACCATCGGCTGCGCCTCGACCGGCAACCTCGCGAATGCCGTCGCGGCGCACGCGGCACGGGCCGGACTCAAGGCGTGGATCTTCATCCCCGATGAGCTCGAGGCGGCGAAGGTGATCGGCACGAGCGTCTACGGCGCCCGCCTCGTGCGGGTGCGCGGGACCTACGACGATGTGAACCGGCTGTGCGCCCAGGTGGCGGACCACTTCGGCTGGGGGATCGCGAACGTCAATCTGCGCAGCTACTACGGCGAAGGCTCGAAGACCGTCGCCTACGAGATCGCCGAGCAGCTCGGCTGGCGGCTGCCGACGGCGGTGGTCGCGCCGATGGCGGGTGGCTCGCTCCTCTCGAAGCTGCGGAAGGGGTTCGGCGAGTTTCTCGAGGCGAGGCTGGTCAGCGGGGACCTGCCCCGGCTCTACGGCGCGCAGGCCGCAGGGTGCGCGCCGATCGTGCACCTGGTGGAGCGCGGCGGAGACGCGATCGAGCCCGAGGTGCCGAAAACGATCTGCCGCTCGCTCGCAATCGGCAATCCTGCCGACGGCGCGTTCGCCGCGCGGGCGATGCGGGAGACGGGTGGCTGGGCCGCGGCGGTGACCGACGCGGAGCTCGTCGAAGGGATCCGCTTGCTCGCCGAGGACACGGGGGTGTTCGCGGAGACGGCGGGCGGTGTCACCACCGCCGGCGCACTCGCCCTGGCGCGTGCGGGCCGATTCGCCCCACAGGACGAAGTGGTGCTCTGCATCACCGGCCACGGCTTGAAGACGGTCGAGGCGGTGCAGGGAGCGGTTCCCGAAGCCCCGGTCATCGCGCCGCGGCTTCGGGAGGTGACGACTCTCGTTGAGGAGGAACGGACATGGCCATCACGCTGAACCTGCCATCCGTGCTCGCCGCTCACACCGGCGGCGCCCGGACGATCGAGGCGACGGGTCGGACGCTGGGCGAGGCCGTGGCCGACGTGGCCGCTCGCTACCCCGCCCTCGCGCCGCGGCTGCGGGACAAGGAGGGCAAGCCCTATCCCTTCGTCAACTTTTACTTGAACGACGAAGACGTGCGCTTCCGCGGCGGCTTCGCGGCTCCCGTCCAGGACGGCGACGAGGTGACGGTCATCCCGGCGATCGCTGGGGGCTGAGCCCCGCGTCCGCCGCGGCGATGCGGGCCAACCCGGCCCAGTCGATGTCGCCCCAGCCGCGGGCGACGCCGGAGAGGTAGCGGTCCCGGATCAGGCTGGCGAGCGGCATCGGCGCGGCGACCTCGTCCGCGGCACCGAGCGCGAGGCGGACGTCCTTCAGGCCGTATTTCAGCTTGAACCCGGCAGGCTCGTAACGCTCCTCGGCGATGAGCTTGCCGTAGTTTTCGTAAATGGGCGAGCGGAAGAGCCGGCCGTTCACGATATCCAGCAGCTCCGCCGGCGCGACGCCGTACTTGCGCGTCAGCGCGAACGCCTCGCCCATGGCCTCGATCGCCGCGGCAAGCAGGAAGTTGCCCGCGACCTTGATCACGTTGGCGCGCACCGGGTCGTCGCCCGCGACGATCACCCCCTGGCCCATCGCGTCGAGCACCGGCCGACAGCGCTCGAGTGCATCCGGGGGTCCGGCGGCCACGATCCAGAGCTTCTTAGCCTCCGCGGCCTCCGGCCGCCCGAACACCGGCGCAGCCACGTACGTTTGACCAGCCGCCGTATGGCGCTCGGCGAGCCGGCGGGACAGGCCGGGACTGATCGTGCTCATGGAAACGTGGATCGCCCCACGCGGGAGCGATGCGAGCGCGCTCTGCGGGCCGAGCATCACGTCTTCGAGCGCCGGGTCGTCGGCTACCATGGTGACGAGCACGTCCACGCCCCGCGCCGCCGCAGCCGGGCTGTCGGCGATTGTGGGTCGGAGCGGTTTGAGCGCATCCGCGCGGCTGCGCGTGCGGTTGTAAACGACAACCGTGTGGCCCGCCTGCAACACGTGTCGAGCGATCGGCAGTCCCATGTTGCCGAGACCGATGAATCCGACTTTCATGTGGAACTCTCCTTCGCCGACGCGTGTCGTCGGTGGCTGATAGGTTTCCAGGCATGAAAGCTATTCGCGTGCACACCCCGGGCGGGCCCGAGGCGCTGCGTCTCGAGGACGTTCCGGAGCCCAAACCGGAAGCGGGCCAGGTCCTCGTGAAGGTCGAGGCCGCCGGCGTGAACTTCATCGACGTGTATCAGCGCACGGGGCACTATAAGGTGCCGCTGCCGTTCACGCTGGGACAGGAAGCGGCCGGCACCGTGGCCGCCGTTGGCTCGGGCGTGGCCGAGCCCGGAGTCGGGGAACGCGTGGCCTACACCACGATCCTGGGCGCGTACGCCGAGTATGCGGTCGTCCCGGCCGACCGCGTCGTGACCCTCCCGGACGGCGTGAGCGCCAAGCAGGGCGCCGCAGCGATGCTCCAGGGATTGACGGCTCACTATCTCGCGACCACCACGTACCCCTTGAAGGTCGGGGACGCTTGCCTGGTGCACGCCGCCGCCGGGGGAGTGGGCCTGTTGCTCTGTCAGATCGCGAAACTCCGCGGTGCCCGCGTGCTGGGAACGGTGTCGACGCGCGAGAAGGCCGCGCTGGCGCGAGCGGCCGGCGCCGACGAGGTGATCCTGTACACCGAGCAGGACTTCGAAGTGGAAGTGAAGCGCCTGACGGGTGGCGCGGGACTGCGGGTGATCTACGACTCGGTCGGCAAGACGACGTTCGAGAAGGGCCTGAGCTGCCTCGCGCCGCGCGGGATGATGGTGCTGTTCGGCCAGTCGAGCGGACCGGTAGGACCGTTCGACCCTCAGGTGCTGAGCCAGAAGGGATCGCTCTTCCTCACGCGGCCCACGCTGGTGCACTACATCGCGACGCGCGCCGAGCTGCTCGCGCGGGCGGACGAAGTGTTGGGCTGGATCAAGAGCGGAAAACTCAAGCTACGCATCGAGCGCGAGCTCCCGCTCGCGCAGGCGGCGGAGGCGCACCGGCTGCTCGAAGGACGGAAGACCACGGGGAAAGTGCTGCTGATTCCCTGACCTCTAGTCACCGGGAGTTGTTCCTATGACGTTGCCAACCCGTCCCCTCGGCTCGAGCGGACTCGACATCACGACGGTCGGCTTCGGCGCGTGGGCGATCGGCGGCGGCGGCTGGGCGTTTGGGTGGGGCCCGCAGGACGATGCCGACTCGCTCGCCGCGATGCGTCGCGCCCTCGAGCTGGGAATCAACTGGATCGATACCGCCGCGGTGTACGGACTCGGGCATTCCGAAGAGGTGGTTGGACGGCTGCTGGGGGAGCTGCCCGCCGGCGAGCGGCCGCTCGTGTTCACCAAGTGCGGCCTGGCGTGGGATGCGCGCGATCCCATGAAGGAGGCACGGCGCGTGCTCCGGCCCGACTCCATCCGCAAAGAGTGCGACGCATCGCTCCGCCGGCTCGGCGTCGAACGGATCGACCTCTATCAGTTTCATTGGCCCGACGAGACGGGGACGCCCGTGGAGGATTCCTGGCAGGCGATGGTACGGCTCGTCGAAGAAGGCAAAGTGCGGGCCGCCGGGGTGTCGAACTTCGCTGTCCCGCTGCTGGAGCGCTGCGAGGCGATCCACCACGTGGATTCGCTGCAGCCGCCCTTCTCCCTGATCCGCCGCGACGCCGCGGAGCGGGAGATTCCCTGGTGCGCGGAGCACGAGACCGGCGTCATCGTCTACAGCCCGATGCAATCGGGTCTCTTGACGGACAGCTTTACAGCCGCGCGCGTCGCGGCGCTGGCTCCGGACGACTGGCGCCGCCGCAGCCCCCAGTTCCAGCAGCCGGCCCTCGGCAAGAACGTCGCGCTGCGCGACGCGCTCAAGCCGATCGCGCGCCGTCACGGCACGACGGCGTCGGCGGTGGCGGTCGCCTGGACGCTCGCGTGGCCGGGGGTCACCGGGGCGATCGTCGGCGCCCGCACCGCGGCGCAGGTGGACGGCTGGATCGGCGCGGCGACGCTCGACCTCACGGCGGCGGACCTCGACGAGATCGCCGCGGCGATCACGCGAACCGGTGCGGGAACCGGCCCGACACGGCCGGCGGCGAGCGAGGCCGCGGCTCTCAGCCGCGGACCCAAGCGGTGATTCACCGCACCGCTCCCTCCGCGGCGTGCACCCACACCCGCACTTCCGCAATTGTCGGGCGCGCGCCGCGGTCTCCGCGTACCCTCCGCCACACCGAGTCGGGATCGGAGCGGGCGAGCTCCTCGATGCTCGCCACCCCACCGCCGATCAGAGCGGCGGCGTGCGCGGTGCCGATGCCGCGGAGGGTCACGAGGCGCGCCGCCTCGTGCGCCGCGCGCGCGTCGTCCGGGCTCAAGTTGGCGCGGTAGGCGAGCTCCGCTACGGGGCTCCGCGCGATACGGAACACATTCTCCAATCCGGCCGCTTGCAATCGGGAGATCACCGCGTTCGTCACACCCGGCAGATCGCGCAGGGCCGGCGACGTGGAGCTCACCGTCCAGTGATCGATCCCGCTGAGCACGAGCACGACGAACGCCGCGGAGGCGAGCAGCGTGCGGCGGGTGGTGTGCCGCACGAGGAGGTGATAGAGCGACCACACCTCGAGCGCGAAAAACGGGAAGCCGAGGAACCCGACCAGCGGCATCTCGAAGATCTTCCAGTGCTCCAGGAACGGCACGGTGTAGATCCAGCGGCCCCGCGCCAGGGCATTGAACGATTCCCACAGCACGCCGGCGAAGAGCCCCGCGGCCATGAGCCGTGCGATTCGCCCCCAGCTACCGCGCGCGATATCGGCGAACAGCGAGCGCTCGGGGTCGCGCCGGTACAAGAGCGGCTCGGCAATGAGCCAGACCGCTCCCCAGGTGAGCGGGTAGAGATAGCGAGGGAACGCCAGCACCGCAGCCAACAGCCCCCAGCCGACCCAGCCGGCGATTCTCCAGTGCCGCGGCTCGAGAGCGAAGGAGCGGGAGCGCAGGTCGCGCCACACCCCCAGGCGGTCCAGTATACGCTCGGGGAGCAGCACGGCGGGGACCACCGTCGCGAGCGATACGGTGATCCCGAGCCAGCGCTCGAGGCGGCCCGCCGGAAGGAAGACGTAGTACCAGTCCCGCAGCCGAAAGTTGATCGCCTCGAACACGAGCCAGATCACGGCGGACCACCACAGCATGGTCGCCGGCTCGCGGGGCCGGGCGAGCAGCGACTCACCGCCCAGCACCACCACCACCTCGTCGAGGATGACGAGGGTGGGGTACCAGGCCAGGACATAGAACCAGGTGGGGACGGGAGGGATCTCGTAGCCGAGCAGCAGGACGGCGGCGATCAGCACGACCGCCGCCGCCGCGAGTCTCTCGCGGGTCAATGCGGCAGCCGCGGCCGCAGGTAACCGTACGTCCACGTTCCTGCCAGGGCGGCGACGACCGTCGCCGCCAATACACCGACACCGGCCCCGATCAGCGCGAACAGCGGTCCCGGGCAGGCACCCACGGTGCCCCAGCCGAGCCCGAACACCGCCCCGCCCGCAACATAGCGCACGCCGCGGCCGAACGCTTTCGGTGGAAGCGCGATCCCCCGCCGCTTGAGCAGCGCGAACCCTGGGGCCGCGACCGCGAGGGCGGAGGCAAACACCTCGTACAGGTAGAGACCTTTGAAGCGGAGGGCCTCCTCGATGCGAAACCAGGAGACCAGCTCTCCCTTGGTCAGCACGATCCCGAACAGCACTCCCATCGCGAGGTACACGCCGAGCGGGCGCTGCCGCTGAACTGGCGTCGCGGTCATCGTGACACGAGCAACGGCAGCACGAAAAAGCTCGCCGCCGCTCCGGCGGCAAAGAACGAGATGACGGTCAGGAGCGATGGAAGCTGCAGGTCTGCGAGGCCCGTGATCCCGTGCCCCGAGGTGCAGCCGCCGGCGTACGCGGTCCCGAACCCGATCAAGAACCCCCCGCCGATGAACATGACGAAGCCCCGCGGTGTCAGCAGCATGTGCAAAGTGAAGAGCTCGCGCGGGACGAGGCCCGAGAAGTCGTGGATGCCGAGCTTCGCGAGCGAGGTGACGGCTGCGGGCGTGATCGCGACGGGGTGCGGGTTCGCGAGCAGCACGCCACCAACGAACCCGCCCGCAACCACGCCCAGAATGAAGACGAGATTCCACAATCCGTCACGCCGCCAGTCGTACTTGAAGTACGCCACATTCCCGGGCAACCACGCGGCACAGATATGGCGCAAGTTGCTCGAAACGCCGAACGGCTTGTGCCCGATCGCGAGCAGACCAACCGCGACGAGGCCCACGACGGGACCGGTCACGTACCACGGCCAGGGTTGGTGCAGAAGGTCTTGCATGCGCCCTCCTTGAGCTCCACCCGAATCCTAACGCGGCGCCGCGACCGGTCGGAACAGCAGATCCTGGTAGTCGAAGCTGAAGTCCGCGAGCGGCGACACGGCCGCCATCTGGAACCGATCGACGGCCCCGTCCGGGGTGAGCGCGAAGGTCACGTAGGCGTCCTCCAGGTGTTTCGCGCGCCAGCGCGCGATGAACGTGTCGTACTGCCAGTGCTCGAGGTCGCCCACGAACGCGGGCGAGCGGCTGAACCGGAGGACGAGCCGGCCGTCCTCGAGCGCCACGCTGGCGTCGCCGTACAGGTCGTCGCGGTAGGGGCCCGCGTACCTGGCGAGCGGCAGAGACGGCTGCGACATCGAATCCCGGCCCGCGCGGCCGGCCTGGAGCGTCGAGTCGGCCCGCGCCCGGGCAATCTGGTCGGCCTGAGCGAATGCCGCGACCCAATCCGCCCGCGGCCGCGGCGCGCCCAGCAGGTCGTCGAGCAGCCGGTACGTGAGCGCGGCCATCAGATCGGACTCCGAGTTGGTGAGGATCACCACGCCGAGCTTCTCGGCCGGCACGAGTGTGATCTGCGACGACATGCCGGCGAGTCCCCCGGTATGGGATACGACCTTCCGCCCCAGGTAGTCCCGCAGTCGCCAGCCGAGCCCGTATTCGGCAAAGTTCGGCCGTAGCGCGGCGAGGGGCGGTGGCGGGTCCGGAATCGGCAGGATGGTCTGGCCCGACCACATCTCGCGCGCCTGCGCCTCGCTGAAGAGACGTCCGCCCCCGCCCGAGTAGCGGCCCGAGTCGAGCCGGCAGACGAGCCACCGGGCGAGATCCGTCACGTTGGACGCGATCCCGCCGGCGGGGGAGATGTTGTCGACGGAATCGAGCGGGACGACCTGCAGCCTGCCGTCCTCGATCCCGTGTGGCGTGGCGGCGTTTCGGCTCGACGTGAAGAACGCCGTCGTCGTCCCCGACTCGGACATGCCGAGCGGCGTGAAGACGCGGGTCTTCACGACGTCGTCCCAGCTCTGACCGGCGACGGCTGGGAAGATCTCGCCCGCGACGATGTAGAGGACGTTGTCGTACGCGTAGGCGCTGCGGAAGCTCGACGCGGGCCTGGCAAAGCGGATCCGGTGGGCGATCTCAGCGCGGTTGTAGCTCGAGTGGAACCACAGGAGGTCACCGGCGCCCAGCCCCAGGCCGCTCTTGTGCGTGACGAGATCACGCACCGTGAGCTCACGCGTCACGTATGGGTCGTACAGCTGAAACCCTGGCAGGAATTTCGTCACCGGATCGTCCCAGGCGAGCTTCCCCTCGTCGACCAGGATCGCGAGCGCGGCGGTGGTGAACGCTTTGGTGTTCGACGCGATTTGGAAGAGCGTGTGCGCGTCCACCCGGGCCGTGTCGCCTATCGTGCGCACGCCGTAGCCCTTGGCGAACAGCATCCGGCCGTTCCTCACGACGGCGATGCTCGCGCCCGGAGTCCGCAGCACCTGGAGTCCTCGGGCGACGTAGGCGTCGAAGTCCTTCTGACGGAAAACCTGGGCGGGAAGGGCCGGCGCAGCGGTGGCCAGCGCCAGAGCGGCGGCGACGGTGATTCTCACGGCGACCCTATTCTCCCAGAGAGATTCTCAGCACCACGTTTCGGCCGGGGTTGAGTGCGAATTCCTTATAACGACTCAGGAAACTGCGGTAGCTCACATTGGTCGCGTTGTGGACCGCGAGGTCGACGTGGCAGGCTCGACCGAGCAGGGGTTGCACGAAGCCGGCCGAGAGATTGAGCAGCGTGTACCCGCCGGTGGGGATGTCGAGGGGGTTGAGGCGGGTCTGCCGCGTGGCAGCTTCGACCTCGACGCCCGCGTAGGCGCGGTCGGCCTGCCGGCTCCCGCCGGCGCGGTGCAGCTCCGCGCCGAGCGCCGCGCGCGCCGGCGGTACGAGCGGCAGCGGCTCGCTGGTCGCCCGATTGGTGCCGCGGACGGCGTCCCCGCGCGCGCGCAGCGTCAGTGGGGGGGCGACTTCGACTTCGACGGCCGCCTCGCCGCCCAGCAGGCGGGCATCAGCCTGCTGGTAGCGATACACGCGCAGCGAGGCTGGCGGGGAAGTCGATACCGTCACGAACGAGTCCGTCGGCGTGATGTAGATGAACCGCCCGATCGCGTTGCGGTACCCCGCGAGCTCGACGCGGACGCGCGCCCCCTGCCAGCGCACTCCGACATCCATGTTCGTTCCCGCCTCCGGCTTGAGGCCGGGGTCTCCGATCTCGTAGCGCGCCTCGCCCAGGTGTGGTCCGTTGGCGAACAGCTCGAACAACGTCGGCGCCCGCCAGGCGCGGCCCAGGTTCGCCGTGAGCGCCACCGCCGCCGCAGGCCGGTAGACGACGCCCAGGGTGCCTGAGAGCGCCGTGTAATCGCGCGTTTCGTCCGACCGGCCGAGGGCCGCGTTTGCGTCGGCCGCGAGCCGCCGCACGTCGACGCGTCCGCCCGCCAGCACGCTCACACGGCCCAGTCCGACTTCTTCGAAGTCAAAAACGGCGGCAGCGCCCGCGCGGGCGGCGGGGACGAGCGGGATCCGGCCCCGCGTGTCGTTGGTCTGGTAGAAGCCCGACGCCCCGAGCGTGCCGCGCACGCGCGAGCCCGCTGCGTGATGAGCCAGGACGTCGACGGTGAGCGTGTTGAGCAGCAGATCGAACGCGGTCCCCTCGAGCGGCGCGCCGCCCGGGCTCGTGCCCGTGTCCGAGACCTCGATGAGCGAATGGCGCTGCCATTGGGCCTTCGTTTCCAGTCGGACGCCACCCAGGAGATAGTCACCCGCGACCTGCACACGGTCGTCGGACAGTTTGCGCTCGGGCCCTCCCGCCTCCCCGCTCGCCGGCCCCTCGGCTTCGAGCAGCTTGAACTCGCCGCCGTACCGTGTGTAGCGCAGCGTCGTGCTGCCGCGCGGCCCGCGCGTGCCGACTGCGGCCTCCCCGGAGAGCGCGCTGAAGCCGGTGTTGTCGAGTTCGCCCGCGGGCGTGTGGAGGCTGCTCGCGAATCGGCCGATCCCGAAGAGTCGCCAGCCCCAGCCGCCGCTCGCTCCCTCGACACGCGCCGCGCCTTCGAGCTCGGCGTTGTTCGAGGCGCCCGATATCTCGAATCCGGTGTGGGTCGCCCTCGGTCCCCCGTTCGCGTCCGGCAGCTCCTCGGGAATCACGTTCACTACGCCGCCCAGGGCGTCGGAGCCGTACAGTACGCTCGCCGGCCCGCGGATCACCTCCACGCGCTGTGCGAGCCGGGCGTCCACCGAGGGACCGTCCTCGTCGCTCCAGGAGTAGTCCTCCAGGCGGCTGCCGTCCTCGAGCACCAGCACGCGCGGCCCGGCGAGCCCGCGGATGACGGGCTTGCCGATCTGCTGTCCGGTGGTGAGGGCATTGATTCCTGGAAGCTCGGCGAGCGCGTGGGCGAGCGACACGCTCTGCGCGCGGCGCAGCCGGTCCTCGGAGAGCGCCTCGGTCGGGAGTGGTGACGAGAGGACGTCGAGCGGAGCGCGGGTCGCCGTCACCGTGACCGGCTCGACCCACACCGACGTCCGCTCCAGGATGAGATCCAGCGTGGTCGGCCCGCTCACCGCCACCTGTCGCGCGAGGGGCGCGAACCCGAGGCGGCGGACGGTCACCGTGTAGCTCCCCGCCGGCAAGTCGGCGAAACGGAACCGACCGTCGGTCTGGGTGAGCGCCACGCGGTGCAGCTCGACCACGACCACTGTCGCGCCCGCGACGGCGTGACCGTCGCGGTCGACGACCCGGCCCGAAAGCGTGTCGCCACTCGCGACGACTGGTGCGAGAAGCATCAGCGCTCCTAGAGTCACTGCGTTCCCCATGCGAATTGCCCGAGCAGCGTTGCGGTCGGAGGCGGCAGAGCGCTGACCATACCGCGGGAGTGGGTCGGTTCGCAAGGCGGGAGAAGCAAGGAGGCCCGGCTCGTCGCTAGGACGGGGCCGGGCCTCGGTAGGCAGCTCGCGAGGCTACGCGGTCACTCTTCGGCCGCGCGCTTGTACATCCAGTATTCCGGCCCGGCCTGCGCCTCCGGCCAGTCGGCAAGGTGCTCTTGGCCGCGCCAGCGATCGTCGCTCGGATCCGCGCGCCACGACTCGGTGGGGCGGTGGAGATCCCCGCGCCACGCCTCGTCGTCGTCCGCCCAATCGTCTGGTCGCCAAGACTGTGTCATACGTCACTCCTCGGGGGCCGCGCCTGTGCGGCCGGAAACACCTGAGTCGCAAGGCGTGTGCCTGGCGGAAGACGTGCGTGACAAGTCGGCCTGTGCTATAAGGATAGGGGGCGGATCGCCCAAGGACCGTCGGTGCCCGGGCTGTGGCAGAATCGGCCGCGATGCGGCGCTCCGACAGTAACATCCAGCGTGACCGCGATCACCATGCGTCTGCGCGTGACGTACCACCTCGCCTGCTCGCGCCGGGTCGCCGCCGCAAAGGCGCGCGACATCGCGTTCGAGCAAACCCTCGAGCTCCCCGAGGACGCCGTGTCCCCGGAGGTCGCGGAGCGGGTCGCGGGGCGAGTCGAGTCGGTCGAGTCGCTCGGCCGGGGGCGCTCCCGCGCCGTCATCTCGTTCGACCCGGGCGCTGTGTGCGGGGACCTGCCCCAACTCCTGAACCTCCTGTTCGGCAACATCTCGCTCAAGGCGGGGATCCTGATCGCCGGCCTCGACTGGCCGGACGAGCTGCTCGCCGCGCTGCGCGGCCCGCGGCTCGGCATTGCGGGGCTTCGCGAGCTCACCGGCGCCCGCGGACGGCCCCTCCTCTGCACGGCGCTCAAACCGCTCGGGCTCACCGCCCCGCAGCTCGCGCAGCTGGCCTATGGATTCGCCCGAGCGGGGATCGATCTCATCAAGGACGATCACAGCCTCGCGGATCAGACCACCGCGCCGTTTCGCGAGCGGGTCGAGCGCTGCCAGGAGGCCGTTGCACGGGCCAACGACGCGACCGGGGGGAACGCGCTGTACTTCCCGAACGTCACGAGCGGCCCCGTCGGGATGTTGGAGCGCGCGGGCGTCGCGCGGGCCGCCGGCTGCCGCGGCGTCGTGGTCAACGCGCTCCCTGCGGGACTCGGCGCCGTGAGCGCGATCGCGGCAGCCACCGGGCTGGCGATCATGTCGCACCCGTCGCTCGCAGGTGCTTTTTTCCAGCCGGCCCACGGCATCTCTCCGGAAGTGTTGTTGGGCGATCTGTTCCGCGTTGCGGGAAGCGACGGGGTGATCTATCCCAACGCCGGGGGGCGGTTTACGTTCTCCGAGGCGACGTGCGCCGCGATCAACGCGCGGCTGCGCGGGCCGCTTGGACCCGTGTCCCCTTCCTTCCCCGTGCCGGCGGGGGGAATCGACGCGGCGCGTGTGCCGCACTGGATCGACCGGTATGGCGCGGACACGATCTTCCTGATCGGCGGGAGCCTGTACGCGCAAGCCGATCCCACCACGGCGGCGGAGCGGCTGGTGGCCGCAGTGAGACGACACTCCCATGGATGACCGATCGAAGGTCCTCAAGTTCAGCGGGTTTCGCTGGGACGGCGTTCCCGCGCGCGAGTACAAGACGGGGGACGTGCCGTACCGGGACGTGACCCGTCAGACGCTCCTGGGCGAAGGCGCCGGCGAGGAGCCGTTCAGCTTTGTCACCCGGTATTTCGAGATTCAACCCGGCGGCTACTCGACGCTCGAGCGGCACCGGCATCCCCACGCGGTGGTCGTGATTCGCGGTCGCGGGTGGGTGACGCTGGGGGACAAGAGCTACGAGATCGCGCCGTTCGACTGCGTGTACGTGTCGCCCGGTGTGGCGCACCAGTTCCGGGCGACGGGCGCCGAGCCGTTGGGCTTTCTCTGCACGGTGGATCGAGTGCGGGATCGCCCGGAGGTCATCGAATGAGCTTCCAGTCGGTTAACCCCGCGACCGGCGAGGTGCTTGAGACGTTCGAGGAGACGGCGCCCGACGCGCTGACCGGGATCCTGGAGCGCGCCGATGTCGCGTCCCGGGATTGGCGTCGCCGGCCGGTGACGGAGCGAGCCGAGCGGCTCCGCGCTGCCGGGCGGGTGTTGCGCGAGCGTAAGGAGGCGTACGCTCGTACGATGGCGCTCGAGATGGGAAAGCCGCTGGCGCAAGGCGCGGGAGAAGCCGAGAAATGTGCCTGGGTGTGCGACTACTACGCGGAGCAGGGGCCGGCCCTCCTGGCGGATGAGCCCCGCCCGAGCGACGCATCGCGGAGCTACATCCGCTTCGAAGCGCTCGGTCCGGTGCTCGCGATCATGCCGTGGAATTTCCCGTTCTGGCAGGTGTTCCGCTTCGCCGCGCCGGCGCTGGTCGCCGGGAACGCCGGCATCCTGAAGCACGCGCCCAACGTGCCACGATGCGCCGTCGAGATCGAAGAGGTCTTCCGGGACGCGGGCTTCCCGGATGGTCTGTTCCGCGCGGTGTTCCTGTCGAACGAGGGCGCCGGCAGCGCGATCGCCGACGGGCGCGTCCGGGCGGTGACGCTCACCGGCTCGGACCGCGCGGGGAGCCAGGTGGCCGAGCAGGCGGGACGGCACCTCAAGAAGACCGTGCTCGAGCTGGGCGGCAGCGATCCCTTCATCGTGCTCGACGATGCCGATCTGGAGCGAGCAGCCCGGACCGCTGCCGAGGCGCGTCTGATCAACAGCGGTCAAAGTTGCATCGCCGCGAAGCGCTTCATCGTCGTGGAGCGCGTGGCCGACCAATTCCTCGAGCGGTTCACGACCGAGATGCGGGCCCGGAAGATGGGGGATCCGCTCGACGCGACGACCCACGTCGGGCCACAGGCGCGGCTCGATCTGCGCGAGAACCTCCACCGGCAGGTGCAGGAGTCGGTGCAACGCGGGGCGCAGGCAATTCTGGGTGGCGAGCTCCCGCGTGGCCGCGGCGCCTTCTACCCACCTACGGTCCTCGTTGCGGTGGAGCCCGGGATGCCGGCGTTCGACCAGGAGACGTTCGGCCCTGTCGCAGCCGTGATCCGCGCCAAGGACGAGGCGAACGCGATCCGCATCGCCAACGCGTCCTCCTACGGCCTCGGCGCGGCGGTGTGGACCCGCGACGCGCAGCGTGGCGAGCGCGTCGCCCGCGAGATCGAGGCCGGAAGCGTGTTCGTGAACGGCCTCGTCAAGTCCGATCCTCGACTGCCGTTCGGCGGCGTGAAGCGCTCCGGCTACGGGCGCGAGCTGTCCGTGGAGGGCCTGCGGGAGTTCGTGAACGTCAAGACCGTGTGGGTGGCGTGAACGTCCGCGTCGGCACCTCGGGCTACAACTTCCCGGAGTGGAAGGGGACGTTTTATCCGGCCAAGACACCCGAGTCCAAGATGCTCGAGTACTACGCTCAGCGGCTCGGCACCGTGGAGATCAACTACACGTTTTACCGCATGCCCAATGCGAAGACGATCGCCGGCTGGGACACCGCCACGCCGGCCGCCTTCACCTTCGTGCTCAAGGCGCCGCAGCGCATCACCCACATCGCCCGGCTGCGGGACGTGGACGAGTCGCTGCGCTACTTCCTCGAGACGGCGCGCAAGCTCGGTCCCAAGCTCGGGCCGATCCTGTTTCAGCTCCCGCCCAATTTCAAAAAGGACTTGGACCGGCTGAACGACTTGCTCACCCAGTTCCCCGCGGACCTGCGGTGCGCCTGGGAGTTCCGGCACGAGTCGTGGTTCGGGGACGACGTCTACGAGGCGTTGCGGGTCGGGAACGCGGCGTTATGCGTGGCGGACACGGAGAACGGTCACACGCCGCTGGTCACGACCGCCGACTTCGGCTACATGCGGCTGCGCAACGAAGGATATACCAAGAAGGATCTCGAGCAGTGGGCCGGGACGGTAAAAGATGTAGGGAAAGAATGGCGGGACGCGTTCATCTTCTTCAAGCACGAGGAGTCGGGGATCGGGCCGAAGCTGGCGCAACAGTTCGCGACGTTTCTCGAGTAACGTGAGTCGCCGCCCGGCCCCTACACGCGATGCGCAACCAGCAGACCGTCTCGCACCGGGATCACGGACGCAATCCACCGCGGGTCGGCCTGAATGCGCCGCGTCAGCTCCCGCACGCCGCGGGTCGCGGGGCTCGTGTCGCGGCGCTCGAAGATGCGCCCGCTCCACAGCATGTTGTCGACCAGGAGCAATCCACCCGGTCGCAGCTTGGTCACGATGACGTCGAGTGCCTTCGGGTAATCCTGTTTGTCGATGTCGTTGAAGACGACGTCGAACGGCCCGGAAGCGCGTCGCAGGGTCGCCACCGCCTCCCCCACGTGGAACTCGACCACGTCGGCCAGGCCGAGGGCCGCGAGGTTGTCGCGCGCTTCGCGGGACAACCGCTCGTCCCAGACGACATGGTGCACCGTCCCGCCGCCGTTTTCTTTTACGGCGCGCGCGAACCACGCGGTCGAATAGCCGAACCCCGAGCCGAGCTCGAAGACGTGGCGGGCGTTGCTGAGGCGTGCCAGCAGGTAGCACAGGTGTCCCGTCGCGGGGCCGATGATGGGGAAGCCGGTGCGCCGCGCCTCCGCCTCCAGCTCGGCGAGCCGGGCAGGGCGCGGCGGTACGAGTGCGTCCAGATACGCCGCCACGCGTGGGGCCACGAGGTTCATCCTATCCCTCCCCCGTCAGTCTTCGATAAATCGACAAGTGGCGCAGCGCCGCCGCCTTCTTCCCCGCCTGCTCGTACAGCCGCGCCAGGTTGAAGTACGCGTCCGCCAGCCGCCGATCGGCGGCGATCGCCTGCTCGTAGGCCTTCACCGCGTCGTTGGGCCGCCGCCGGTCTTCCAGCGCGATGCCGAGGTTGTACCACGCGGTCGCGTGGTCGGGACAGTCGGCCAGCACCGCCCGGAAATGCGTCTCCGCCTCCTCGGCGCGACCGGATTCGACCAGCAGCCGTCCCAGGTTTACCCGCGCGTCGGCATGATGCGGGTCCAGCTCGAGCGTCCGCCGGTAGGCATCGCGCGCGTCGTCGGGCGCGCTCACCTCGAGCTCGAGCCCCAAGTCGAACCATTGCTCGGCGTCGAGATCGTCCTCCACACGCCGGGCGGCCGCCGCCTGGCGGCGCGCCAGCGGCGCCGCACGCGCGGCCAGGCTCGCGACGTCGAAGTCGAGCACCAGCTGCCCCGAATCCGGATTCCAGGCGAGCGCGCCGTCTCGCGCTACCACCCGATGTCCCTCGGCCGTGATGCGCAGTTCCGAGAGCGCCCGTCCCCGCGGCAGCTGCTGCTTCAGCCGGCGCAGCGAGCCGCGGATCTTCGCGGCCGGGATACGAGCCGCCATCAGCCCCTTCGCCGCGCGCAGCAGCACCAGGTCCTGAAACGAAAAGCGCAACTCCCCCCTCCCCCCCGCAGCGCGCGCGGGGGAGGGGGAGAGGAAACCTGCTCGAGTGTAGGACCGGATCTGCGCGGGAGAGAGACCGAGGAGCCGCGCGACCTCCTCGGTGGTGTATCCCGTCATCGCCTAGGCGCTGGCGGCCCTTCGTCTCTTGGCCGGCTTGGCTTCGGCGGCCCGCTCGGCGCGCTTCGCCGGTTTGCGCTCGCCACCGGTCGAGCCTTTGCCCTTGGCGAGACTTGCCTTCAGCGCCTCCATGAGGTCGATGATCTGCGTCTTGGGGGCTTCGGTGGGCTCCTCGGTGATCTCCTCCCCGTCCACCTTCCGCTGGATCTGCTCCTGGATGCGCATCTTGACCGTGTCCTCGTACTTCTGGGGCTCGAACTTCTCCGACGCCGCCTGCTCGACGAGCTGCACCGCCATGTCCAGCTCCGCCTTCTTGACGTCGACCTTCGGGATCGGCACGTCGTCGATCGAGCGCACTTCGTTGGCGTAGCGCAGCTGCTCCATCGCGAGCCCCCGGGCCAGTGGCCGGATCATGACGAGGTATTGTTTGCCGCGCGCCGCCCATTGCCCGATCGCCACCTTGCGCGTCTTCTTCAGGGCTTCGCCCAGCAGCGTGAACGCCCGGTCGCCGCCCTTGTCGGGTCCCATGAAGTAGACCTTGTCCATGTACATCCGGTCTACCGTGTCGGCATCCACGAATTCCGTGATGTTGATCGACCCCGTCCCCTTCTCCTCGAGCGCCTTCAGCTCGTCGGGAGTGAACTGAACGTAGCGGCCCTTGGCGAACTCGTAGCCCTTGATCATGTCCTCTTTCTCGACCTTCTCACCATCCTTCGAGCAGACGTATTGCTGCTTCAGGCGGGCCCCGTCCTTCTTGTGCAGCCAGTTGAACGAGATCGCGGCCGACGACTCGCCAGCCGAAAACATTTTGATCGGGACCGAGACGAGCCCGAAGGAAATCGTGGCGGAACCGATGGAATGCGCGGGCATAGGACCTGCTGATCGTGAAAGGGTGACCGCACGAGACTGCCTTAGGATATTACTACCGGCGCGGGGGAGGGTCCATCCTGCGCCGGCCGCGCGGATTGCGACCAGGCGCGCTTTCGGTCTACAATGGACCACGACCGTGACCCCAAAGCCCCCGCCTCCGTCTCACGACGCGCTCAAGACCTACCGCGCCAAGCGCTCCGCCGACCGCACGCCGGAGCCTTCGGGCTCGGTCGCCGCTGCGCCCGGGCGGCGGTTCATCGTTCACCAGCATGCCGCCACCCGCCTCCATTTCGACCTGCGGCTCGAGATGGACGGAGTATTGAAATCGTGGGCCGTGCCCAAAGGGCCGTCGCGCGACCCCGCCGACAAGCGCCTCGCCGTCCATGTCGAGGACCACCCCATCGAGTACGGCGACTTCGAGGGGCTCATTCCCGAGGGCAACTACGGCGCGGGCGCCGTGATCGTGTGGGACCGCGGCGTGTGGGTGCCAATCGAAGATCCGGTGGCAGGATTCGCAAAGGGAAAACTGCTCTTCGAGCTGCGCGGCTACAAGCTGCGCGGCGTGTGGACGCTCGTGAAGATCAAGAAGTCGGTGAAGGACTGGCTCCTGATCAAGGAGCGGGACGCCTATACCTCGAAGAACGGGGCCACGTTTCCCCCCGGATCCGTGCTGTCGGGGCTGACGGTCGAGGAGCTGCGCGACGGCAACAAGAAAGCGGCGAAGCTCGTGGCCGAGTTAAAGAAGCTCAAGGCGCCCGTGCGCGCCGTCCGTGCCGAGGATGTCGCTCCCATGCTCGCGGAAACGCGGGAAGAGCCGTTCTCCCGCGCTGGGTGGGTGTTCGAGGTGAAGCTCGATGGCTATCGCATGCGGGTGGTGAAGCAAGACGGAACGGCCCGCCTGATCACACGCAACGGCAACGATTACTCCGCGGCCTTCCCGGAGCTGATCCGCCCGATCGCCGCACTGCCGTACTCCAGCCTCATTATGGATGGGGAGCTGGTGATCCTGGACGAGCAGGGGCGGCCGAGCTTCCAACGCCTCCAGAACCGGGCGCGCCTCGGACGCGCCCCGGAGATCCGCCATGCGTCCGTCGAAACGCCCGGCACGCTCTATCTCTTCGACCTGATGGCGGTCGAAGGGTTCGACCTGCGGTCCCTGCCGCTCGTGAAGCGCAAGGCACTCCTGAGGAAAGTGGTGCCGGAGGCGGGACCCCTGCGGTACTCGGAGCATTTCGAGAAGGACGGCGAGGCGCTGTACGACCGGGCGGTGGGAATGGGCCTCGAGGGAATCGTCGCTAAGAAAGCCGACGCCCCGTACAAGAGCGGCCGCTCGGACCTCTGGCAGAAGATCCGCGCCGACAAGACCGGCGATTTCGTCGTCGTGGGCTACACCGCGCCCAAGGGCAGCCGTGGCGGGTTCGGGGCGCTCCACCTCGGGGGCTACGCCGACGGGAAACTCGTCTATGCCGGTCGCGCGGGCAGCGGATTCACCGGTCAGATGCTGAAGGACGTGGGGGACCAGCTGCAGGCGCTCGCGACGCCTCGGCCGCCGTTCGAGGGTCCGGTCCCGGCGGAGAAGGAGAGCCACTGGGTAAAGCCGGAGCTCGTGGCCGAGGTCCGCTATAAGGAGGTGACCGGGGACGGCCTGCTGCGGCAACCCGTGTTTCTGAGGTTTCGGGACGACAAGAAGGCGGAAGAATGCGTGATACCGGGAAACGGGAAGCGGGAAACGGGAAACGAGAGTGATCCCACGTCTCCCGTTTCCCCTGTCCCGTTTCCCGAAGAGCGGAGGGAGGTCCGGTTTTCGAATCTGGAGAAGGTCTTCTGGCCCGACGAGGGCTACACGAAGGGCGACCTGATCGAGTACTACCGCGCCGTATCCCAGTGGATGCTGCCCTATCTCGCCGACCGGCCCCTGGTCCTGACGCGCTTCCCCGACGGCATCAACGGGAAATCCTTTTTCCAGAAGGACGCCCCGGAGTATGCCCAGGCATTCGTGCGAACGGTCACGATCTGGAGCGAGGACTCGCAGCGCGACCTCGACTATTTCGTGTGCGACAACGAGTCCTCGCTCCTCTACATCGCCAACATGGCGGCGATCCTGCTCCACGTCTGGTCGTCCCGGGTGGAGACCTTGGAGGCGCCCGACTGGTGCATCCTGGACCTCGATCCGAAGGATGCTCCGTTTACGGACGTGGTCACGGTCGCGAAGGCCGTGCAGGCGTTGTGCGACGACATCGGCCTGCCGACGGGCATCAAGACGAGTGGCTCGACCGGCCTACACGTACTGATCCCGTTGGGCCGCCAGTGCACGTACGAGCAATCCCGTACGCTCGGGGGACTCCTGGCGCGGGTCATCGCCGTCGAGCTGCCCGACATCGCCACGGTCACCCGCCAGGTCCAAAAGCGCGGCGGCAAGGTGTACCTCGATTACGTGCAGAACGGCCACGGACGCCTGCTGGTCGCGCCGTTCAGCGTGCGGCCGCTGCCGGGCGCGCCGGTGTCGATGCCGCTCAAGTGGACCGAGGTGACACCGAAGCTCGACATCAGGAAATTCACGATCAAGACCGCCCCGACCAGGATGACCAAGCTGCAAGCAGACCCGCTGCGCTCGGTGCTCGAGCTCAAGCCCGATCTCGTCCACGCGCTCGAGCAGCTCAATGATCGCCTCGGCTGACGTGCGGGTGGGTGACGTGTCGGGGCTGTTGCTCCGGCCGGCCGACGCCCGGCTGCTCTACGTCCTCGCGCACGGCGCGGGAGCCGGGATGCGGCATCCGTTCCTCGAATCCCTCGCCCAACGGCTCGCCGACCGAAGTGTCGCGACCCTGCGGTATCAGTTTCCCTACATGGAGCGGCGGGCCAGCCGGCCCGATCCGCCCGCGGTGGCCGCAGCGACGGTGCGAGCCGCGGTAGAGGAGGCAGCCCGCGTCGCGCCGGGGCTGCCGCTCGTCGCGGGCGGCAAGTCGTTCGGCGGGCGCATGACGTCCACGGCACAGGCGGAGGACCCGCTCTCTGGCGTCCGGGGGCTCGTGTTCCTCGGCTTTCCGCTGCATCCTCCCGGGCGGCCGGGCGACAAGCGGGCGGAGCATCTGGCGCAGGTACGGATCCCCATGCTGTTTCTTCAAGGAGACCGGGACGAGTTCGCCGACCTGAATTTGTTGAAGCCGGTCGTGAAACGGCTCGGCGCGGGGGCCACGCTGTACCCGGTGGAAGGTGGGGACCATTCGTTTCACGTGCTCAAGCGGTCGGGCAGGACCGATGCGGACGTGATGACAGAACTCGTGCAGGCCATCGTGGATTGGAGCAGGCAGCTTATCTAGAAGGTTGGGGGAGGTTCGGGAGGCTAGGGGAGGTTGCTCCTGGGCTTCCCCAACCTCCCCAACCTCCCCTAACCTCCACCAACCTCCACAACCTGCTTTATGGCCAACTACTGGATTGTCAAAACTGAGCCGTCTACGTACAGCTATGATGACCTCGCCGGACAGAAGACCGCCGTCTGGGACGGCGTCAAGAACAATCTGGCCCTGAAGCATCTGCGCCAGATGAAGCCCGGCGACTGGGTGCTGGTCTATCACACCGGAGACGAGAAGGCCGTGGTGGGCGTAGCCGAGGTGACGTCTGAGGCCTATCCCGACCCCAAGCAGAAGGACCCCAAGCTGGCCGTGGTGGATCTCCGGGCAGTGGAGAGACTGCCGCGGCCGGTGCCGCTCGCCGAGATTAAGAAGGACCGGACGTTCGCCGACCTCGGACTCGTCCGCATGGGCCGCCTCTCGGTCATGCCGGCCTCGGCGGAGCAATACAACCGGCTCCGAAAAATGGGTGGAGCGAAGTAACCGACGACGGAGAACTCTTCATGGGCAAAGGCGACATTCGCACCAGGCGAGGCAAGATTTTCCGCGGGACGTACGGGACCACTCGCCTCAAGAAGAAAAAGAAGAAGAAGCAGGCCGCCGCCGCGGCCAAGACGGGGAAGGTTGAGGGACAGTGAGAGCCCTGTGGGTCGCCGTGATCCTCCTCCTCGACGCCGGGCCGGGCAGGGCGCAGCAAGGTGACCGCTGGCAGCTCACGCTCAACGACGGAACGATCCGCTGGGAGCTGCGTCTGGTCCGGTTCCGGGGCGACACGCTCGTCGTGCAGCAGGGCGACTCGACGTTCCGCTTCCCCATCAGTCGGGTCGACGAGCTGCGCCTCGTGCGGAAAGCCGAGCGACGCCAGACCGCCGAGCCCAACCGCTACGGTGGCGTGCTGGGGGGCGCCGATGACGAGGTCTTCCGGCTCACGCTGTACGACCTCGCCGAGCGTCGTCAGATCGTCGCACAGATCTTCCAGGACCATCCGCCCGCGTCGCCCTAGTGTCCAGGGACGCATCCGTCCGACGGATTCTCCTCGCCGACGCGGACGCGTTCTACGTGGCGGTGGCGCGGCTGGCGGATCCGGAGGGTGCGGGCAAGGCTCCGCTCCTCATCGTCGGCGGCTCTCCCGAGCACCGCGGCGTCGTGACCTCCGCGTCGTACGAAGCCCGAGCCTACGGCGTACACTCCGCGATGCCGATGGCGCGCGCGGTGCGCCTCTGTCCCGGGGCGACCGTCGTGCCGGTGCCGTGGGAAGCGTGCGCGCGGAAGAGCCGGGAGATCGGCGCGGTGCTGCGCCGCTTCACCCCCGTTGTGGAACAGGCCTCGAGCGACGAGTTCTATCTCGATCTCTCGGGCACCGAGCAGCTGTACGGAGGTGAACCGCTCGCCGCGACGGCGCGACGGATGCGCGACGCCGTGATGGCCGAGACTTCGCTCTCGCTGTCGATCGGAGGGGCGACGTCGAAGCTCGTGGCGAAGCTCGCCGCCGGTCTGGCCAAGCCGCGCCCCGGCGGCGCGGCGGACGGCGTCCTCGTGGTGGCCTCCGGAGCGGAGGCCGACTTCATGCTCCAATTCGCGCTGGCGGACATCCCGCTGGTCGGGCCCAAGTTCCAGCAGCGCCTGGCGCGTTTCGGCCTCCACACGGTGCGCGACGTGGTCCGGCACGACCTGGAGACGCTGGTGAGTTGGCTGGGTGAGCGCGAGGGGACGTGGCTGCACGAGCGGGCGCAGGGCGTCGATCGGGCGTCGGTCGAGCCCAATCGCGAGGCCAAGTCGGTGAGTCGCGACGAGACGTTCGCCACCGATCTGGACGACGACGCCGCGCTCGCCGCCAGGCTGCTCTCCCTGGCCGATCGTGCCAGCGCGGACGTCCGAGAGGCCGGCCTCGTCGCCCGCACCGTCACGGTGAAGCTGCGCGATGCCGACTTCACGACACGACAGGCGAGCCGCACGCTCGCCGACGCCGTCCAGTCGGACCGCGCCGTGTACGCCGTGGCGCGCGAGCTGTTGACCCGGCTCCGCGCCGCCCGCCGTGTCCCGGCTCGCCTGCTCGGCGTCGCCCTGTCGCAGCTCGTGCGAACGGACGGGGAGGGCCAGTTGTCTCTGCTCGAGGCCCCGAGCAACCCGCTCGAGACCGAGCGTGACCGGGTCATCTCCCGCATGATCGACGAAGTGCGCGAGAAGTTCGGCCCCGACGCACTCGGGCGCGGGGGTGCCCGGCAGCGCTAGCTACATGGCGCCGAGGGCCGCAGCGGCCTTGTTCACCGCGCCCGGCTTGACCCAGAGAAGCGCGCCATACCGTCCCATGCCGGCACACACGCCGGTGACGGCCGTGACGTTGATCTTCGCCGAGCCCAGCCGCGCCATGACGCCGGCCAGGGCGCCGACCCGATCGTCGCCGTCGATCAGAAACGCCGTCTTCGGCTTCGACAGCTTGATCTTGGCGCCCTTCGCGGCGGCCGTGAACAGCGCCGCATCCGACGGCACGAAATCCACCTGCGCCTTGCGTGCGCTCGGGAAGGCGTGGAAGGCCAGGAGGTTCACGCCTGCGCTCCGCAGCGTCTCGAGCAGGCGGGCGCCCTCGCCGGGCTTGTCGGATATGGTCGTGTAGAAGTAGCTCACCCTGCGGATCGTGTCGGCCATGGCGGTCTCCGGATGGGGTCTCGACGCTTGACAATGGCCCATGGTCCGCCTGACCGCTAGATCGTGACTCTATCTCACGTAGAACGCCGTCCGCTCGAGGCGCCCCGCGCGCTCGAACCATACGGTGACCGCCCCGGCCCCCGCCGTCGCCGCGAACGCCCGGCGCAGATCGTCGGCGCTCGACACCCGCACCCGGTTGATCTGGAGAATCACGTCGCCCGATCGGAGGCCGGTAGCTTCCTCCATTTCCTCGGGCAAATCGTAGATCAGCGTCCCGTGGTCGCTTTGAATGTTGCGCTCGGCGCGCACCGCCGGGGTCACCGTCACCACCTTCATGCCGCCCAGCACGGCGACCTTCTCCGCGAGCGTGGTCGGGAAATCGGTGACCGCCAGCCGGGCGCTGCGGCTTTCGCCTCCGTGGCGGAAGCTCACGGTGAGCGTGTCGCCGGGGCCCGTGTCGAGCATGACCGCCTCCCAGTCGAGAAACGTGCGCAACCGCCGGCCGCGCGCGCTCACGAGCACGTCGCCCGCCGCGAGGCCGGCCCGGCCGGCGGGGCCGCCCGCGGCTACCTGCGTCACCCGCAAGCCGCCTACCCGCTTCCACCCCCGTAGATCCTCGGCGCCCGCGACGTCGAGCCCCACCCAAGCACGCCGCACCTTCCCGAACCGCCGTAGCTCGTCGGCCACCCGTAGGGCGCGCTCGATCGGGATCGCAAATCCGATCCCCACCGATCCGCCTGAGCTGGTGAAGATCGAGCTGTTCACGCCGACCACCTCCCCCACGGCGTTCGCGAGCGGCCCGCCCGAATTGCCGGGGTTGATCGGCGCGTCGGTCTGTATCATTCCGACGTAAATGCCCGACTGGCCTTGGGAGGGCAGCAGGTTCCGGCCGACGGCGCTCACCACCCCAGCCGTAACGGTAGGCTCCGTGTTGCCCAGCAGGTAGGCGAACGGATTGCCGACCGCCACGACCCACTCCCCGATCAACAGGTCGGTGCTCTTGCCGAGCGGCGCGGTCGGAAGACCGCTCCCGTCCACTTTGAGCACGGCGATGTCCGTGAGCGGGTCCTCGCCCAGGATCTTGGCCGCAAAGTCCCGGCCTTCGCGCGTCGTGACGACGATCTGCTCGGCCCCTTGTGTGACGTGCTGGTTGGTGATCACGACACCGTCCGGCGAGATGATGAAGCCAGACCCATAGCCCTCCACCACCTGTTCCGAGCCGCGGGGCATGAAAAACAGGTCGAACGGATCCTGGGGCAGTTGTCGCTCGCGCCGTAGGACGTTGACACTCACCACCGCCGGAGCGAGCCGGCTCGCGGCCGTGACGATCGCCGTCTGGCGGGTCTTGGCGAGATCTTGGCCTGCGAGGTGTGGCGCCAATGCCACAGTGGCAACCGACGCTCCGACGAGCAGCGAGGATCTTTTCATAGAGAAAATCTTACACGCTTGACGCGCGTTGGGCGCGCCGGTAAATCAGCCAACGCCCCTGGCCGTCTTTTCGTATCCCTTTGGGACCCACCTCTAGGAGCTCGTCCGATGCACCGCCTGGCTCGCCGTCAAGCCATCGCCTACAGTGCACTCTTGTCTTTCGCCCTCGCTCTCCCGGTCGCCGGGCAGGGTCGCGGCAAAGTGAAGCAGAAACAGCCGACCGACGTGCCTCCGGTGGGCGGCGCGGATTCGCTCAACAACCTCAAGTTCCGCAATCTCGGCCCCTCGGTGGCCGGCGGGCGCGTGGCCGCCGTCGTCGGCGTACCGGGAGACCGCAACGTGTACTACGTCGGCGCCGCGGCGGGCGGCGTATGGAAGACGATCGATGGCGGCGATTCGTGGGAGGCGGTCTTCAAGGACCAGACGACCTCGTCGATCGGTGCCGTAGCGCTCGCTCCGTCGAACCCGAATGTCGTGTGGGTGGGCACCGGGGAGGGGAACCCGCGGAACGACGTCGTGGACGGCCGCGGCGTCTTCATGTCTCCCGACGCGGGCAAGAGCTGGCAGTTCATGGGTCTGGGCGACGTCGGCCAGATCACCCGGATCGTGATCGATCCGGCCAATCCCGACGTCGTATTCGTGGGCGCGCTGGGGCACGTGTGGGCACCCAATGCAGAGCGAGGCGTGTTCCGGACCGCGGACGGGGGCAAGAGCTGGCAGAAGGTGCTGTTCGTCAACGACACGACGGGCGCCGCGGATCTGGTGATGGTGCCCGGCAACCCGCGCGTCCTGTTCGCGGGCGTGTGGCAATTCGTGCGCTATCCGTGGGAGCTCGTGTCGGGCGGAGCGGGGAGCGGGATTTATCGCTCCAAGGACGGCGGCCTCACGTGGGAGCGGCTCAAGGAAGGCCTGCCCGCGGGCCCTCTCGGTAGGATCGCCCTCGCCGTCGGCCCTACCAACCCGAGCCACCTGTACGCGCTGATCGAGACGACGCAGGGGATGCTGTGGGACTCGAAGGATCTGGGGGACCACTGGACCCGGGTCTCCGACTTCCATGGGCTGTCCGCCCGGCCGTTCTACTTCTCCCTGCTGCACGTCTCGCCGGCGGATGACCGGAAGCTGTTCTTCTCGTCGTACCTGCTGCTCCGCTCGGACGACGGCGGCAAGACGACGACACCGATCGACCGCGGCGTGCACGTAGACCATCATGCATTGTGGATCGACCCGCAGAATCCCGACCGCATGATCCAGGGGAACGACGGCGGGGCGTACGTCACCGAGAACGCCGCCAAGAGCTGGCGATCCTTGAATAACTTGCCGATCGGTCAGTTCTACATGGTGGCGGCGGACAACAACAATCCGTACATGCTGTGCGGCGGCTTGCAGGACAACAACGCATGGTGCGGGCCCTCGAGCGGCGCAGGAGGTGGCGGGGGTGGTGGCGGTGGTGGGGGTAGGGCCGGCGGCTTGAACGGCTCCGAGTGGTTCACGGTCACCGGTGGCGACGGCGAGTACGCGGTGCCGGCGCCGAGCGACTCGTCGATCCTCTACGTGGATTCGCAGAACGGCAACATCACGCGCGTCGATCTCAAGACGGGCCTGACCCGCTCCATTCGACCGTACCTGTCCGGCGTGACCGAAATGAAGCCCGCGAACCTGAAGTACCGCTTCAACTGGACGTCACCCATTGCCGTGTCGTCGCGCGACGCGAATACGGTGTACGTGGGCGGCAATGTGGTGTTCAAGACCACCGACGGCGGCGATCACTGGACGGCGATCAGCCCCGACCTCACCCGGAACGACAAGTCGAAGCAAGTGACGAGCGGTGGTCCCATCAACTACGACATCTCCGGCGCCGAGACCTACAATACGATTCTCACGGTCACCCTCGCCCCGACGGATTCCAATGTGATCTGGGTCGGCACGGACGACGGACTCGTGCACGTGAGCCGGGACGGCGGGAAGACGTGGTCCAACGTCTCCGGCCACTTCCCCGGACTGGCGAAGGACGTGGAGGGGCGGGTGTACCAGATCGGGGTCTCGCCGTTCGACGCAGGCGCGGCGTACGTCGCGATCGACCGCCATGAGCTCGACGACCGGCGGCCGTACGTCTACAAGACCGGCGACTGGGGCAAGACGTGGGTCGACATCGGCAAGAGCCTCCCGCAGGACGTTCCGGCGCGCGTGGTACGCGAGAATCCGAACCTGCGCAGCTTCTTGGTCCTCGGAACCGACGCCGCGCTGTGGTACAGTCGGGACGGCGGGACGAGCTGGAAGCCGCTCAAGGCCGAGTTTCCTACGGTGCCGGTCTACGACGTGCAGTTCATCAAGCGGCAGCATGATCTGGTCGTGGCGACTCACGGCCGCGGGCTGTTCGTCTTCGACAACATCACCGCGCTCGAGGAGCTCACGCCCGAAGTCGTCGCGACCGACTTCCACGTCTTCGGCACGCAGCCGGCGCAGATCCGCGTGCGCCCGCGCCGGCCGGGCGTCGCTCCCACGCGCTTCACCACACCGAACGCGCCTGCCGGCGCCGTCATCGACTACTACCTCAAGGCCGCCCTCGACACGGGCTCCACTGGTTCCCCCGGGGAGGGAGAACGAGGCCGCTCGCGCCGCGGGCGTGTGATCGTGGCCGTGACGGACAGCCGCGGCGATACGGTCGTCGTCGACTCGAGCGGACCGGGCAAGCAGGGCGTGAACCGTTACGTCTGGAACCTCCGGCACGGCGCGCCGACCCGACTCACCTTCGAGCGTCCCACCGGCGTCGAAGAGGAAGAGAACCCGTTCCGCAGCGTCGGCGGCCCGCGAGCGATTCCCGGCGCTTACACCGTGGCACTGACGGCCGCCGGACGGGCGGAGACCAAGACGGTCACGGTGGAGCCCGACCCGATCCTGGGCGGCGATCCCGCCCGGTTCGCGGCGCAGCTTCGCGCCGGGCTCGAATGGCGCAACGCCCTGTCGGCGTTGAACGAGATGCTCAACCGCATCGTGAGCCTCGAGACACAGCTCAAGAACACGCAGCAGGCGCTGCGGGACAACGCCGCGGGTGACACGGCGGCGGCCGCACCCGTCATACGCCAGGGGCGCGACCTCGGCCGAAAGCTCAAGGAGCTCAAGGACAGCCTGTACAATTCCGACGTGCAGCGTGACGCCGGGCAGGACGATATCCATTACCTCAACCGCTTTCACGACCGGCTCCAAGGACTCGGCTTCGGCCTCGCCCTGGCCTACGCGCAGCCGCCGAACGAAGTCGTCGAAGGACGGATGAAGGAGCTGCGCGCCCAATTGGACGCCTACCTCACACGGTTCAACGAGCTGCTTCGCACCGACGTGGCCGCGTTCAATAAGACGGCGCAGGATCATGGCACCCCGGTGCTCGTCGCGGGCGCGCCGGTGGCGGTGAGGGCGGTTGCCGTGCGGTGACGCGCATGTGCGCAAGAACAAGTAGAAAGGAGATTCCCATGACCACTCGTCGTTTGTTCTGGGCGCCCGTTGCCATGCTAGGCGCGCTGTCACTCGCGTGCGACGCCGGCGAGCGCAGCACCGCTCCGTCCCTCACGTCGCCTTCGTTATCGCTCCGGGCCGGCCCGTTGTCGTTCTACGAGCAACACAACCTGGTGTCTGACGGGGCGGTGCCGGCGGATCTCGTCGATGCGGCCCTCGTCAACGCCTGGGGACTGGTGGCGAGTGCGACCTCGCCGTGGTGGGTCGCCGACAACGGCACCGACTCCTCTACGCTCTACAACGGCAGTACGGGCGCCAAGCTCTCCCTGAGGGTGAGCGTTCCCAGCGCGCCGACCGGCGTGGTCTTCAACGGAGGTACCGGCTTTGTCGTGACGAGCGGCTCCACCTCCGGAGCCGCCCGCTTCATTTTCGCCACCGAGGAGGGCACGATCCTGGGGTGGAGCCCGTCGGTGGCGCCTACACAAGCAGTCGTCGCCGTCGACAACTCTGCCGGGGGCGCCGTCTATAAGGGACTTGCCATCGCCAGTACCGCAGCCGGCGACCGCCTTTACGCCACCAACTTCCACGCGGGCACCGTGGACGTGTTCGACGCCGCGTTCCATCCGGTGTTGGGCGGGTTCACCGACGCTGCCCTTCCGCCGGGTTACGCGCCCTTTGGAATCCGGCACCTGGGTAGCACGATCTACGTCACCTACGCGCTCCAGGACGCCGACAAGCACGACGACGTCGCCGGCGTGGGGCACGGGTTCGTGAACGCTTTCGACACGGAGGGCAACCTGCTCCGTCGCGTGGCCTCCACCGGACGGCTCAACTCGCCGTGGGGACTAGCGGTCGCCCCCGCCGATTTCGGGACGTTCAGCGGAGACCTGCTCGTGGGCAACTTCGGCGATGGCCACATCAACGCCTTCGACCCCGGGCATTTCCGCGGCGACGGCGAGCTGCGGCCGCGGGGCCAGCTGCACGCCGCCGACGGCCCGCCGATCACGATCGACGGCCTGTGGGCCATTGCGTTCGGTAACGGCGCGGCCGCCGGACCGACCAACGCGCTGTTCTTCACCGCTGGTCCATTCGGCGAAGCGCACGGCCTGTTCGGCAAGCTCGTGGTGACCACGGCGCCGGGGCTGACGCCGTAGGGAGCGCCTCCGACCGTTCGGCGTGCTAGTGGCGAGGGGGGAGCGAGAAGACGAAGACGGTCGGCGATCCCTCCCGACCGAAGTTGTATGACCCGCCCCCGGACGCGGCGGCGACGTACTGCTCGCCGTCCACCGCGTACGTCACGACCCCTCCCAGGATCCCCGAACCCGTATAGAAGCGGTACAGCTCCCGGCCCGTCGCGGCGTCGAGCGCGAGGAAGTCTCCCGTCAGCTCACCGGTGAAGACCAGCCCCCCGGCGGTCGCGGTCACACCCGCGACCATGGGCTTCGGGGAGCGATATCGCCAGCGCACCGTCCCACTCGCCGCGTCCACGGCCGTGAGCCACCCTCTGGCGTCGGCGGCGGAATCCGATCCGTACCCACCACCCATATACTGGGTGCCGGGGACGTAGCGCGCCGTCCTTGCGGTTTGGTAGGTGCCGCACCAGTCCACGGCCGGTACGTAGAGCAAGTGTGTGTTGGGATGGTACGCAGGCCCGTTCCACTCGACGCCGCCGTGGATACCGGGGCACACTCTGGTGGGTCTCCTCCCCACGGGCGCGTCGGCGTTCAGCCGGGTGGTGATCGCGACTTCGTAGACCCGTTCGTGCGTATCGCGATCGAGTACGGTGAGCACGCCCGCCTTGCCCGCGGTGGCGATCAGATTCCGCTCACGACCGCCGACGGTCTCGCGAAAGAGGGGGGAGACCTGCGTGAGGTCCCAATCGTGTGTGTCGCCGGGCAGGAGCTGATCGTACCACCGCAGCCGGCCCGTGCGGACATCGAGGGCCACGAGGGCGTTGGTATAGAGATTCGTCCCCGGCCGGAGATGCCCGGCGAGGTCGGGGGCGGGATTCGTGACGGCGACGTACAGCTCTCCCTTGACCGGATCGAGCGCGAGCGGACTCCAGACCGCCCCCCCTCCCTGAGCAAGACCCTTGGGGTTCGCCCAGGTCTCCGCCCCCGGCTCGCCCGGGCCCGGCACGGTGTTGAAGCGCCACACGGGCGCGCCGTCGGAGAGCCGGAAGGCGCCAATCCAGCCCCGAATGTTGTTCTCGCCGCCGGCGGGCCCGATCAGGACGAGGTCGTCGTAGGCGAGCGGCGGCATGGTGATCGTCTCGCCCACGTCGGGACGAGCGACGTGGCGTGCCCACAGCAGCTTGCCGTCGCGGGCGTCGAGCCCCAGGAGATAGCCGTCGGCTGTGCCCCGGACGACGTACCCGCGCGCGAGCGCTACGCCGCGGTTCATGGGCCAGAGCTCATAGTCTCTCGGCTGCCACGTGTGGCGCCAGCGGGGACGGCAGGTCGCGGCGTCGATCGCGATCGTCTGGCGGACAGTCGTCAGGTACATCACGCCGCGGTACACGAGGGGGCCCGTTTGGAAGGTCTCGCTCGAGCCGACCTGAAAGACGCAGGCGACGGCGAGGCGTCCGACGTTGGCGGGAGCGAGCTGGCTGAGTCGTGAGTACCGCATGCCGGAGAAGGTGCCCGTGTGGTACAGCCAGTCGGCGGAGTCGGGATTCGTGAGCTCGACGGGGCTCGGGCCGGCGCCGCGCGGCGGCGTACTGTCGCCGCGAATGAACTCCGGGACTGCGAGCGGGACCAGGCCTGCCCGGGCGGAGCGGTCGTCTAAGCGAATCAGCTGAAGCACGCTGTCCGAGGCGTCGAACCGCCGCGCCCCCGCAGGCCAGCCGTTGCGCTCCAGCAGGTAGGCGAACACCGCTGTGTAGTCGTCGGGCGTCAGGGAGCCCATCGCGAGTTTCGGCATCGACGTGCGCAGAACGTAGAACAAGTCGGCGGCGGAGCGCTCGGAGGACTCCCATCGGCGAGCGAATGCCGGACCGGTGAGCGGCGGCCCGGCCGTGCCTTGAAGCTCGGTGCCGTGGCAGTCGGCACAGGAGGCGCGATAGATCTGCCCTCCCCGTCTGGCTTGATCCGGCGAAAACACAGCAGGGAGGCTCGAGGCGGCGGGGTCGGCGGCGGCGCAGGAGGTCCCGCCTACACCGATCCCGAGCGAGGCACCCAGGACGAGCGCGAGCCTCCTCAGGGCCGACCAACCGCTCCATCCGCGCCGCCGTGCTGCCGGTAGGACTGAATGGGCCATAGAGCGATGGCTGCGCGCGCCGCAAGTTTCGGACAACAGGTGAGGCGGGAGCGCGGCGGTCGGAAAGCACGGAGCAGCGCCACGATGATACGTGGAGCGTGGACGACGGGCACCGCTGTGTGTTGCGGCGCCGCAACAAGACTCGCGCCTTCTTGTTGGACGTCTGCGACGACCGGCGGTGATCAGGATTGGGCTTCCGCCGGGCGTGACGGCTGCCCCTTCCGCCAACGCGTCACGCTGACCCAGGCGGCCGTCGCGAGCACGCCGAGAGGGATCACGATTCCGAGCCCCCGGATGCAGGCCGCTACCAGGGCGACGAAGTTGCGCCACGCCTGCTTGAACGCCTCGCCGATCACGCTCGATCCCGCGTGTCCCACGATGGGGAGGGGTTCGTGGACGGCGATGGTGAGGGTGCTGAGCGCCGCATGCGCCCGGAGGTAGCGCAGTCGCCCTTCGGTGCGCTCGATGTCCTCGCGGACTCGCGCCAGCTCCTGTTCCACCTCGAGGACGTCCTTCAACTTGCCGGTGCCTCTCGCCAGCAGATCGATCAGCCGTGACTCGAGCCGCCGGGAGTTCTCCATGCGGGCGGTGACGTCCGTGAATTCCTCTCCAACGTCCTCGGCGAGGACGTTCACGGATTCGAGCTTTCCGAGCGGCGCGAGCCCGTTGAGCCCGTCGTCGAACCGTTCGGTCGGGATCTTGACCTCGAGGCTCGCCGAGCGCAGATCGCCGCGACCGGTCTGCATCACCGTGTTGGCGACGTATCCGCCGACCCGTGTAGCGAGCAGGCGTACCTGCGCGACCGCCCGCTCGAGCGAGTCGACTTCGATGCTCGCCTGGCCGGTGCGGATCACCATGCTCGGGGCGACGCTGGAGCGCGAGAACAGCGGGACGTCTGCCGCTGCGGCCACGGCTCGCGGCTGCGCCACCATCGGCGCGGCGGCACGAGCAACCCGGTCCACGCGCGCGGACTGCGCGAAGCCGGCGCGCTCGGCCTGCGCGACGGCGCCCGAGTCCGCCATCGGGGCCTGACGCTCGAGCGGCGAGTTGCAAGCAGCCAACGCGGCGAGCGCCGCCGCGATGATGGGTGTCCGCATGGCGTTCTCTCCGAAGGGGTAGGTCCCTGAGAGACGTACAGGACGCCCTTGGATGCACACCGGCGTAACCCTCGGCTGGGGCCGCTCGGATGGTGCCCGATGCAGCAGATCCTTCGCGTCGCGCGCGTTCCGCGCGCTCGCTCAGGATGACAGCGCCGGTCGGCGGTGGTCGAAGGGGCTGTCATCCTGAGCGCCGCAGGAGCGAAGGATCTGCTTTTTGCGCGCCGGAGGCAGTGCGATAACTTCTTCCGCATGCCGCTCACCCGGGACGACATCCGTGAATCAGTGGAGCGCGCCGGCGACGAGCATTGGGACGCCCTGCGGCATCATCACGAGGACGCCTACCCGAATCCGAAGCCCACGCCAGGGGACGTGTGCAAGGGAGAAGCCGAGCGGCTGAACCGGCTGGGGCTCGGCGATGCCAAGGAGTTCGCGCTGATCGAGACGCGCGTGGAGCGCGTGGGAGACGAGGTCCGTCTCACGCACGTGCTCGAGTACAAGCCGCTCGGCGTTCGGCTGCTCACGGAGCCGTTCCAGGACTACACGTAGCCTCGCTTACTTCTCGTACATCAGCTCCTTCGCGCGTTGCGTGGCCTTCACGACGGCCTTGATGAGGGTGACCCGCAGCTTGCCCTCTTCGAGCTCGAGGATGCCGTCGATGGTGCACCCCGCCGGCGTCGTGACGGTATCCTTGAGCAGGGCGGGGTGATCGCCGGTGTCGAGCTGCACCTTCGCGGCGCCGAGCAGGGTCTGCGCGGAAAGGACGGTCGCGATGTCGCGCGGCAACCCGACCTTCACGCCCGCCTCCGCGAGCGACTCGAGGATGATGTAGACGAAGGCCGGACCGCTCGCCGAGAGACCGGTGACCGCATCCATGTGCTTCTCGTCGACCACCACGGTCCGGCCCACCGTGTCGAACAGCCGCCGGGCGGTGTCGAGATGCGCGTCCGTCGCGTGTTTTCCCCTGCAAATGCCGGTCATGCCCGCGCCCACCTGGCTCGGGGTGTTCGGCATGGCCCGGATTACCGGAGTCGGCGTCGTGAGCAGGTTCTCGATGAAGCCCGTCGGGACGGAGGCGGCGACGGAGATCACGAGCTGCGCCGGGGTCACGTCCGCCCGAATCTCCTCGAGCAGCTCGCGAACGTTCTGCGGCTTGACGGCGATGATGACCACGTCCGCTCCGCGCGCCGCCGCGCGATTGTCCGTTCCGACGGGCACGGCGCGCTCTTTTCCGAGCGCTTGCGCCCGCTCTGCGTGCCGTACCGTGGCGACGGCGTTCGCCGGCGGGAGGCCCGCCTTGAGCAGCCCCTGCAGCAGGATGTTCCCGATCTTCCCCAGTCCCAGTACCGCCACACGCTGTTGCTTCATCGCAGGTACTCCTCGAGCAGAGTCGCGGCGTCGGTCTTCTCGTCCCGATACTTCACGATCACCGGCGCGTAGAGCGAGATGCCCCACCGTGCGGCCGCCGCACCGGGCGCCCCCCGCGTGCCCGGCACCACAACCGCGCCGGCCGGAATCTCGAGCGGCCGGTCGCCGTTGCGGCGGTACACCTGATCGCGCACGAGGTCGTAGACCGGCGTCGACCCTGTCAGGATCGTTCCGGGTGCGAGGACGGCGCGGTCGCGCACGATGGCGCCCTCGTAGATTCCACATCCGCCGCCCACCAGCGTCTCGTCTTCGATGATGACCGGCAGCGCGCCGATGGGCTCGAGCACTCCCCCGATCTGGGCCGCGGCCGAGAGGTGCACCCGCTTGCCAATCTGGGCGCACGAGCCGACGAGGGCGTGGCTGTCGATCATGGTGCCCTCGTCCACGTACGCGCCCACATTCACGTACATCGGCGGCATGCAGACCACGCCCGGGGCCACGTACGCCCCGTCGCGGATGCTCGATCCCCCGGGGACGATGCGCACGCCGTCCGCGAGGGTGGTGGGCCGCACGGGGTAGGTGTCCTTGTCGAAGAACCTGAGGGTCGGGTGCGCCGACATATCGGCGAGGGCGCCCATGCGGAACCCGAGGAGGATTCCCTGCTTGACCCACGCGTTGACGCACCACCCGCCGTCGCGCGCCCGTTGGGCGGCGCGGATCTCACCGCGCGTGAGGGCGGCCCGGAACTCCGCGAACAGCGCGTGCTCGGGCTGGCCGTAGTGCTCCCGCTTTTGGGACGCGAGCGCCTCGACGCGCTCACGCAGCGACATGCGCGGCGCCCGGCAAGAGGCCGAGCGTTCCCAGCACCACCCGCAGGCGAGCCCGCGTCTGCTCCTGCACGGGGACGAGCGGCAGCCGGAACCGCTCTTCCAGGAGTCCCATCAGCGCGAGCGCGGCTTTGACGGGCCCCGGGTTCGACTCGATGAAGTTCGCCTCCATGAGGGGGAGCAAGCGGTAGTGCAGCTCGCGGGCCGAGTCCCATGCGCCGGCGAGCGCGCTTTCCGTGAGCTTCACCATGAGATCGGGCGCTTCGTTCGACACGACGGACACGACCCCGTCGGCGCCCAACGCAATCAGGGGCAGGGTCACGGCGTCGTCCCCCGACAGCACGCGGAATCCCGGCGGCCGGTCGCGCAGGATGGCCATGATCTGGGCCAGGTCGCCCGATGCTTCCTTCACCGCGACGATGTTGTCCGTCTCCCGCGCCAGAGTGAGGACGGTCGTGGCGGCGATGTTCGATGCCGTGCGACCCGGCACGTTGTAGAGCACCACCGGCACGTCTCTCATGGCGTCGGCGACGGCGCGGAAGTGCGCCTGGAGCCCGGCCTGGGTGGGCTTGTTGTAGTACGGGGCCACGACGAGCAGCGCGTCGGCTCCGGCGGCGCGCGCCGCGCGGGCCCGCTCGATCGTGGCGGCGGTGGCGTTGCTTCCCACGCCGGCGAGCACCTTCGCCCGCCCTCGGGCCGACTCGACGGTAAGTGCGATCACGCGCTCGTGCTCCGGCGCCATGAGGGTCGCGGCTTCTCCCGTCGTTCCGCACGGGACGAGCAGTCGGACCCCAGCTGAGATCTGCCGCTCGACGAGCGCGCGCAACCGCGCCTCGTGCACGTCGCCGGCGGCGTTGAACGGGGTGACGAGGGCCGTCCCGCAACCGCGCAGCCACTCCAGATGTTGGCTCATCGGACCTTCCTTTCCCTCCCCGGCTCCGGCTCGAGCGCCAGGATGTCGTCCAGCACGTCGGCGAAGGCATATACCCCCCGCCGCCCCACGATCCAGCGCGCGGCGAGCAGCGCGCCAGCGGCGAAGCCCGCGCGGGACCGCGCGGTATGCACCAACAGGATCTGATCGGCGGCGGAGTCGAACCCGACGCGGTGCGTTCCCGGGATGTGACCGGCGCGCGTGCTCGCGATCGACACTCGATGCCCCTCCTCCCCCGGCCCGAGTCCGCGGGAGAGGATGGCCTGTAGCGCCACCGCCGTGCCCGAAGGCGCGTCGCGCTTACGGGCGTGGTGTGCCTCCTCGATGAACGGATCGTATCCGGCCACGCCGCGGAGCAGCTCCGCGGCACCCGCGACGATGCGATAGAACAGGTTCACCCCGATCGAGAAGTTGGCCCCGTAGATGAGCGCGCCGCCACGCTCCTCCACGACCTTCCGGACTCCGGCTTCGTCGCGGTGCCAGCCCGTCGTGCCTTCCACCAACGGCACCCCTGCCGCGGCGGCGGCTTCCGCGTGGGCCCGTACGGCGCCGGGCGTGGAAAAATCGACGGCCACCGTGTGGCTGGGGAGGAGCCGCGGAGCGTCGCCGACGTTGGCCGACGTGAAAACCACGCCGATCTCCTCCCCCGCGGCGCGGGCGCTCTCCTCGAGCACCCGTCCCATGGTCCCGTGGCCGAACAGGGCGATCTTCACACCTCGGCCTTCCGCACCGCGAGCGCGTGCACCAGACGGACATAGGCGTCGGCGCCCTCGGCGAGCTCGGCCTCGGAGATCCGCTCGTGTGCGCTGTGCGCGTCCAGGATCGAGCCCGGCCCGAGCAGCAAGGGGGTACCCCAGTTCGTGAGGTGCGGGATGTCGGTGGTAAAGCGGACGACGCAGGTCTCGAACCCGGGGACCGTCGCGAGCCGCAGCGGCGGCACCGCCGTCAGGTAGTCGATCCTGGCCCGGTCCCGGACCGCGTGCTCGAGCAGCGCTTGCACCGGTGGGGCCTCGGTCACCAGCCGCACTTGCAGGTCGGCCCGGGCGTCCGCGGCCACGACGTTGGGCCGTGTTCCGCCGGCGATGACCCCGATGTTGACCGTCGTTTCCCCGAAGAGCGGATGCGTCGGCCAGGTGGCGCGACGCACGTCCTCCAGCACGTCGAGCAGTGAATCGATCGCCGAGCGCCCGCGCTCGGGATAGGCCGAGTGGGCGGGGACGCCGGCAGTGCACAACGTGAGGCGCAGCGATCCTTTGGAGCCGGCGGCGAGCCGATTGTCGGTCGGCTCGCCGTCGATGAGCCAGCGACATTCCCCCGCCAGGGGGTGCGCATTCGCCGCCCGCGCGCCCACGCTTCCCATTTCCTCGTCCACGACGAACAGCAGCCCAATCCCGTCTACGCCTTCCGCGCGGAGCCGCTCGGCGGCGGCGATCTGCGCCGCCACGATCCCCTTCGCGTCGCAGGCCCCGCGGCCGTGCAGGACGCCGTCCGCGAGTCGGGCCGGCATGTGCGGCGGTACGGTGTCGAGGTGGCTGGACAGCACGATGCGCGGTGGTTGATCCGTGGTCGCCAGCACGTTGGGTCGCCCCGGCGCGGCATCGAACAACTCCACGCGATAGCCCAGGTCCGTGAGGTAGGAGCCGAGAAACCGCGCGACTTGAGCCTCTTCGCCCGAGACCGACGGGACGTCTACGAGGTCGCACGCCAGCGCCACGAGGTCGATCACGAAGCCAGCTCCTCCGCCGCGGCAGCCGCGCCCAGGTCCACGCCCTGACGCTCGAACAGCGCCTCGTGCAGCCGGAGTACCGCCTCCCGCACCCGGGTTTCCTCGACGACGAAGGTGAGGTTGACGCGGGAGGCGCCCTGCGAAATGAGCGACACATTGATGTCCGCGATGGTCGCGAACACGCGCGCCGCGATCCCGGGCGTGATCCGAAGACCCTCCCCCACCACGCACACAATCGCGCGGCCCGACTCGACCGCCACGGTGCCCAGGGCTTGAAGCTCGGCGACAATGGCGGGCAGGGACCCCGCATCGTCCACGGTGAGCGACACGCTCACCTCCGACGTCGTCACCACGTCCACCACGGTTTGGTGCCGTTCGAACACCTCAAACAGCCCCCGCAGGAAACCATAGGCACCGAGCATGCGGGTCGAGTTGATTTGGAGCACCGTGATCCCGGTCTTATGGGCGATGGCCTTCACGGCCCCGGCGCGCACTTCCCCTCGGGCCGTCACCACGGTCCCCGGATCGCCGGGCGCGTGGGAGTTGCAGATCCGCACCGGGATGTCCCGTTCCATCGCCGGCTGGATCGTCTTGGGGTGCAGGACCTTGGCGCCGAAATAGGCGAGCTCGGCGGCCTCGGCGTAGGAGAGACTGGGAATCGGCCGCGCCCCCGGCACGACGCGCGGATCGGCGCTCAGCACGCCGCTCACGTCGGTCCAGATCTGGATTTCTCGGGCGGCGAGGGCCGCGCCCACCAGGGCCGCGCTGTAGTCGGATCCACCGCGACCTAGCGTGGTCGTCACGCCCTCGAGGGTCGCCCCGATGTAGCCGCCCAGAACGGGGACTAGGCGGCGGTCGAGCAAGGGGGCGAGCTCCGCTCGCGTACGCTGTTCGGTGTTCGGGAGAGGAGTCGCCCGGCCATGGGTCTCGTCGGTGATGAGACAGTGGCGCGCGTCCACGTACCGCGCCGGCACGTCGGCGGCGAGCAGCACGGCGGTCAGGAGCGCCGCCGAGAGGCGCTCGCCGTAGGAGGCGATCTCATCGCGCAGCGCGGGCTGGTGTTCCGGCTCTGCGGCGACCCGCTCGAGCAGGTCCGCGATCTCGGCGCGCGCGCGCGCCAGCACGGTCCCGATCCCCTTGGCGCTTTCCGGACGGGCCAGGCCACGGGCGATCTCGGCATGCCGCTCGAGCAAGGCATCGAGCTGTGGCAGCATCAGCTTCGGATCGCCGCTTGCGGCAGCGTCGGCCGCCGCGAGCAGCGCGTCGGTCCCTCCGGCGAGCGCCGATACGACCACGACGGGCCGGGTGCCGCGCTGCGCGTCGTGGACCACGCCAGCCACCCGCTGCAATGCCGCGGCGTCCGCGACCGATGTGCCGCCGAACTTGAGGACCGTGGCATCGGCGCGACCGGCCGATGGTGTTGTCGACTCACTCACAGACTCACCTCTGGAGAACCTTCTTCCGCGTCGGGCAAACGCCGCGCCGCGCTGTACGGTTGACGCAATCGATTGTTGGGGCAGCTGTTCGACGAACGACTATCGCGGCGAGGTCCGCGCCCGCTTTCGGCCGGCCGGCTGAGGCCGGCCGCCGTGCGGGCGGGGGCGAGAGACTCCGAATGGCAGGTTCACGGTGCGACCATGCTCGAGCGCGAAAGCTGCCCGAGGGCCGCGGGCGGTGTCAAGCGGAGCGAAGCGGCGCGGCACCGGGGTCAACGCAGTCGTATCTGTGTACATAAAACTGTGCATATTTTGCACGATTCTTGCGACACATAGCACACTACCCGATTGGGTAGTAGCGTAGTGTAAGATATTCTGTGCACTTTTTGCACGAATTCTGTGGCAGCTGCGCAGCGCGTGGACCCCTCACTGGGAGGTTGTATGAGACGCTCGGTCGGTCTTGGCCTGCTGATAACTCTGGCGTGCCCGCTGGCTCTGGCTGGGCAAGGAGGGCCGGCGGCTGACTCGCTCGCCAAGGCCGCGAGCGCCGCCGCCGCGGCGAATACGGTCGCGATCAACTTCGTGTGGACGTTGGTCGCCGGGTTTCTCGTGATGTTCATGCAGGCCGGCTTCGCGATGGTCGAGACCGGGTTCACGCGTGCCAAGAATGCCGCGCACACGATCACGATGAACTTCATGGTTTACGGCATCGCGATGCTCGCTTACTGGGTGGTGGGCTTCGCGCTCCAGGCCGGCGGCGTGGGACCGCTCGGGACGTTGGGCGGATACGACAAGCTGGCGCACGAGGTTTCCCTCACGATCGCGGGCAAGGAGTGGGGCCTGTTCGGAGGGACGGGCTTCTTTCTCACGGGGGTCGCGTATACCGCGCCGGTGTTCGCGTACTTCCTGTTCCAGATGGTCTTCATGGACACCGCGGCCACGATTCCGACCGGCGCGTTGGCCGAGCGTTGGAAGTTCTCGGCGTTCGCCGTGTTCAGCGTGTTCGTGGGCGCGGTCATCTATCCGATCTACGCCAACTGGACCTGGGGCGGCGGGTGGCTCGCGATGCTCGGCAAGAACCTCGGGCTCGGGCACGGGCACGTCGATTTCGCGGGGTCCTCGGTCGTGCACATGACGGGCGGAGTGATGGCGTTCGTCACGGCGGCGCTGCTCGGTCCGCGGCGTGGGAAGTACAACGCCGACGGCAGCGTCAACGCCATTCCGGGCCACAACATCCCGATGGCGCTGATCGGAACCTTCATCCTCGCGTTCGGATGGTTCGGCTTCAACGCCGGCTCGACGCTGGCGGGCTCAGACCTGCGCATCGGGGTCATCGCGACGAATACGATGCTGGCTGGGGCGGCAGGTGGGATCACCTCGATGCTGTACATGTGGCTCAAGTACGGCAAGCCCGATCCCTCGATGATGGCGAACGGCACGCTCGCCGGGTTGGTGGCCATTACCGCGCCGTGCGCCTTCGTGACCGCGCCGTCGGCGGTGCTGATCGGCGGAATAGCCGGCGTATTGGTTTGCGTCGCGGTGTTCTTCATCGACGGCAAGCTGCGCATCGATGACCCCGTCGGCGCGATCTCGGTCCACGGGGTCAACGGGTTGTGGGGCATCCTGTCGCTCGGCCTGTTGGCCGACGGCACGTACGGGGACGGGTGGAACGGCGTGAACGGAGCGGTGCGGGGGCTGTTCTACGGCGATGCGAGTCAGTTTGCGGCCCAGCTGATCGGCGGGGTCGCCAACATCGTCGGGGTGGGTGTCATGGCGTTCGTCGCCTACAAGGTCACCGCGTTTGTCGTGGGCGGCCATCGCGTAGCGCCCGAGGTCGAAGAGCTCGGGCTCGACCTGCCGGAGATGGGCGCGCTGGCGTATCCCGACTCGCCGGAAGTTGCCTCGGCGGTGATCCTGAGCGAGACGGCGTCCCGGGGCGTCGGGCAGTTGGAGCCCGAACCCGAAGCGATCTAACCGTAGGGGCGCAGCGTGCTGCGCCCCTACTTCAGAGGAGCCAACGAGTGAACCTCATCTCTGCCATCGTCCGCCCGGAGCGGCTGCCGCAGGTCATGGCCGCGCCGTTCGCCGCTCTCATGGGCGTCTGCCTCATCGCTCCAGGGACACTTCGTGCCCAGAGCGGAGCGTCTTCCCCCCCTCCGGCCGACAGCGCGACCAGGAAGGCCGATCCACCGCCACCTCCGGTCAACCACCTGGAGACCTCCCTGGCCGGGTTCAAGCTCACCGGCTACGCCGCCGGGTCGTACTCATATTCGGGTCGCAGCGATGGCGGCACCACTATCGTCGGGCGGCTGTACGACCGCCTCCAGAACCGCTTCATGCTCAATGCGCTGGCGGTTGTGCTCGACAAGCCATACGACCCCGCGAAGTTCAGTGCAGGATTTCACACCGAAGTGCTGGTGGGCCAGGACGCGACCGTCATCCAGTCTAACGGGTTCTTCAGCCCCGGCACTCCCGCCGACGTGCCGCACCTCTACGTCACCTTGAACGTTCCCACGGCAAGCGGAAACGGCCTGCAGTTCAAGGTGGGGCGCATTCCGACGCTTATGGGCCTCGAGGTGATCGAGACCGTCGCCAACCCCAACTGGTCGGAGGGGAACCAGTTCGTCTACGTGGAGAACTTCACCGGGACCGGGCTCAGCGCCGAGACCAAGTTCAACAACTATGTGGATTTGCAGGTCCGGGTGATCAACGGATGGGACCAGGTCTCGGACAACAACAGCCACAAGTCGTTCATGGGGCGCGTCGGGCTCTATCCCAACGCGCTGACGTCGCTCGGCATCGTGGGATATTGGGGTGCGGAAGAGACCGGGAACAACAGCGCCAATCGGTATGGCGTCGAGGGCTTGCTCTGGCGCAAGCTCGGGAACGCGGCCGTGTGGGTGCAGGGCGACTACGGCACAGAGCAAGCGAACGCGGCCCTGCCCGATCCGACGCAGGACGCCAAATGGTGGGCCCTCGGCGGCTGGGTCACGTACGACTTCAGCCCGACCCTCGGCCTGGCACTGCGCGGTGACTACGTGAATGACGAGAACGGCGCCCGGAGCTCGTTCAACGGATTGGTCGGGTTCCCTGCGAACACTGGCCAGAAGTTCGGCAGTGGCACGGCGACGTTGAACATCAAGGCGTGGCCGAGTGCCGTGGTCCGACCCGAACTCCGGTACGACCGGTCCACGCTAACGGCGTTCGACGGGAAGAAGGACCAGATCACCGTTGCCCTGGCGGTCGCGTACCTCTACTGAGTCGCGGGGGCTGGCTGCGCTCCCGGCCCGAGAGTGGTGGGCGCCTGATCCCGGAAGAACCGGTACAGCAGCCAGATGTCGAGCACCGCGACCGTGGCCAGGACGGAAAACGCGGCGTTGGTCTCGATGACGTGGAGCTGTCGTAATAGTGTCGAGATGCCAAAGCCCACGACCCAGGCGTCGAAGCTCATGCAGACGCGCCTGAAAGTCTCAGGTCGCACGTGTCGTATGATCCGGACGCCGAGCGGTATCCCGACGACGAGACTCGGGAGGATGTAGGGCAGCAGGCCGGCGCTCTCGCTGGAAAACATCCCGGCGAGATAGTAGGCCACGGCCGTAAACGTCGACTCGGCGAGCCGCACGAGTCCGAGCCCGGCTCGGAAGTCCTGCTTCGCAAGGCCCTGGTTGCTCAACATCACGGCCAGGGGCGGCCCGGAGATCGTCGTGACGGAGTACAGCACGCCGAGGCCGCCTCCGAACAGCAGGCCGACGCGGCGCTCATCCCTGATGGGCCTGCGAAACCCGGCTGCCTGCAACAGGATCAGCGGCAGCAGGACGATGAAGGTCGCGAGCTTGAGCCACCCTGGCTGCACTCGGTGCACTAGAGAGGTTCCGAGTACGACCCCCGGGGCCAGTCCGACGATCATCGGCACGACCCGACGCCACACGTGGGGGACGCTCGCCCGATTGACCCAGAGGACGTAGGCGTTCAAGACGACCTCGACCCACACGAGCGCCGGATTGAGGATGCGATTCGCATAGAAGAGCAACGCCACCGGCACGGTGATCGACGAGAATCCGTAGCCGAGCGCACCGTTGACAGTTGCTGCCAGCAGCGTGATGAGGACTAAGACGAGCGAACTTGGCGTTATGTCCATGTCTGTTGAGATGTTGGAGCAAACAAAAAACCCGGCTCACGCTGGGGTGGCCGGGCCTAAGAGCGGCTCAGGAGGCGAGGAGGGTTAGTGAGTCCTCATGTCGTCACTGGGTGCGCCGTGGTATCCGTCCAACCCTGCGGGTGGGGGGGCGGCTACAACAACAGACGAGACAAGACAGCGGCGTCGGGCGCATGTGAACGTGCAACCTAGAGCGGGTGCCGGCGGGTGTCAACCGGATGTGCGGCGAATCGGAATCCGTACGCGGGTCTGCTCCCACTCCATGATCAGCTCCGTCGCATTCCCCGCGGCCGGGGCGAACTTGAGCGTGAGCGTCTCGACGGGCGTGCCCAGCGGCTCCGCGGTCACCGCGCCGGCGCCCACGTCTCCCGCGCGCACGTCCTTGTCGATCGGAACACCCCAGCGCTGAACGCCGCGGTTGACGGCGATCTGCCACTTCGATGCGCCGGGAATCGCGTACAGCGTGTACGTCCCCGGCGGCACGCGCACCCCGGCGATCTCGGCCGGGAACGGTACGTTGATGCTCGTGGCTTCGTTGGCACCGAGCCGCCACGGTTGCTCGAACGGGACCAGACCGCCCATGATCTTGCGGCCACGCGCCGAGGGCCGGCTGTAACACAGTTTCATCGTCCCGCCCCCGATTTGGACGGCGATCGAGTCTAGCGGACTCGGCCGCTCTGCCAGATTGTCCGCGGATCCACGGATCCAGCAGGTGAACGGGGCCGCTTGGCTGCGGCCTGGCTGGGGCTGAGCCAGCGTCAGGGTCGCGATCAGCAGAATGATCCGCATTGGCCATACTCCCGAAATTGTTCGGACAGAGAAGATACCTAGGGGAGATCCTTCGCGCCTGCGGCGCTCAGGATGACAGACCCGCTCGCTCCGCGAAATGGAAGAAAGAAACTATAGCCGTCGTTCCGCCGCGCGCGCGTGCGCCTCGAGCCCTTCGGCACGACCGAGCCAGATTGCGTCCTCGATGAGCGGCAGCGCCGCCGCGCGGTCCTCGATGCACAGCCACGTCCGGACGCGCAAGAACGTGTAGACCGACAGCCCGCCGGTGGAGCGCGCCGTGCTGCCGGTCGGCAGGACGTGATTCGGTCCCGCGCCGTAGTCGCCCAGGACTTCTGCGGCTCCCGCGCCGACGAACAGCGCGCCGTAATGGGCCAGGCGGGGCGCCACGGCGGCCGCCTCCCGGAGCTCGAGTTGCAAGTGCTCGGGCGCAATGGCGTCGCACGCGGCGACACCATCATCCAGGCTCGCCACCACGATCACCCCGCCGTTGGCGAGTGCCGCCCGCGCCGTCTCGGCCGTGGGCAGGTCGCTGAGCTGGTGGGCGAGCTCCGCCTCCACGCGATCCGGCAGGGTGGGATCGAGGGTCACGAGCGTCGGCACGGCGTCGGGATCGTGCTCGGCCTGGGCGAGCAGGTCCGCGGCGACGCTGCCCGGATCGGCGGTGTCGTCCGCGAACACGGTCAGCTCGGACGGGCCGGCCAGCAGGTCGATAGCGACCGCGCCGCTCACCAGGTGCTTCGCCGCCGTGACGTAGCGGTTCCCGGGGCCGACGATCACGTCGCGGGGCGCAATCGGTCCCGCGCCGTAGGCGAGCGCCGCGATCGCATGCGCGCCGCCAGCCGCGACCAGGCCGTCCGCGCCCGCAATTGCGGCGGCGGCGAGGCTCAAGGCTTGCGGCTTAGGGCTTGCAACCCATACGTCTCGCACGCCCGCCACCCGAGCGGTCACCGCGGTCATAAGTACCGAGGAGGGCAGGGGATAGCGCCCCCCGGGTGCGTAGCAGCCGGCGCGCTCGACGGGCGCAATCCGCTGCTCCGCGACCCCCCCGGGGACGGGGACTGCCACCGGGCACAACGCGCGGTATTGGGCCTCCGCGAACCGGCGAATCCGCTCGGCAACCCGCTCGAGCCGCTCGCGGTCGCCTCTGGGGAGGAGCGCGAGCGCCCGGCCGAGCGCCGCGGGCCCGTGAAACAGGGGCCCTTCCGGCCGGAGGTCGTCGAACCGCTCGGCGTACTCGCGCAGCGCCGCCTCGCCCCCGGCGCGCACGGCGTCCACGATCGGCGCGGCCTCTGCGAGGGCCTGCGTAGACACGGCGTCCCCCCGGCGACGCGTCAGGTCGGCGAGCGAGCGCAGGGGCAGCAGGCGGTCACTCATCGGGCCGTTTCCGATTTCGCAACCATCGGCCGGCGGGTCACCGCGCCGCGCCGGCGGGAGAGCTCTGCCACCACGTCCGCCAGCGTGCCGCCGCCGCGCACCACGGCGACCAGAGCGAGGTACAGCACGTCGGCGGTCTCGTGTACCACCTCAGCGCGCTCCCGGGCCCGCCCCAACTCCTCGGCCTCCTCCCGCAGCTTGGCCGCGAGCAACCCGGGGTCCGCGAGCAGTTTCGCGGTTCCCGATCCCGGCTCCGGCCGGGCAGCGCGTTCCGAGATAGTGCGAGCGAGGTCGTCGAGATCAAACCCCGATGGCCAACAGGACCGCCGCTCCAGGTGGCAGAAGCCGGCGCCGCACTGCCGTACCGTGAAGCGCAGCGCATCGCGGTCACAGTCCAGGTCCACGCGCACCAGCGCCTGCGTGTTGCCCGACGTCGCGCCCTTCTCCCACAGCGCCTGGCGCGAGCGCGACCAGTAGATGCCTCGGCGCTCCGCGATCGCCCGCGCGAGCGACTCGCGCGTGCTCCAGACGAGTCCGAGGGTGTGCCCCCATTCGTCGCACACGACCGTGGGCCAGACGCCGCCCCCGCCGCCCCCTCCCTGGGAATCGACGGGCTTCGCGAGCGGCGCGGCCACCGCGTCCCCCAGCGACAGTCGCCCGGTGTACAGCGCCATGCCGACCTGCGCGTCGGCGCCGATCCGGTCCAGCTCGGCGATCTCGGTCGCGGTGGTGATCCCGCCGGCCGCGGTCACCCGCGCGTCACCGGCCGCGCGCACCGCGGCCGCCACGGCCTGGAAATCGAATCCGCCCATAGCCCCTTCATTCTCCACCTGCGTGAAGAGGAACCCGCCGGCCACCGGTGCCAGCGCGCGGATCCGGTCCAAAACGGACGCGCCGGTGGCGGTCCGCCAGCCCTCCACGACGACCTGGCCGCGGTCCGCGTCCACCGCCGCTATCACGCGGTCGCGTGGGAGGGCGCCGCAGAAATCCGGGCTCGCCGCGGTGCCGACCACGATTCGTGTCGCGCCGGCATCGAGCCAGGCGCGCGCCGTGTCGAGGTCGCGAATGCCACCGCCGACGCGGCACGGTGCCCGGCGCACCATCTCGCGGATCAGCCCCGCGTTCGAGCCCTTGCCGAGCGCGGCGTCGAGGTCGACGACCGCCACCTCCCCGGCCACGGCGAACTGCTCGAGCCGGGCCAAGGGGTCGCCGCCGTCCAGCACCAGGTCCCGGCCCCGTCGTAGCTGGACCGCGCGGCCCTGCATCAGGTCGATGCTGGGGACGATCATCGCCGCACCCGGAGCCCGTGCAAGGAGAGATCCGCTTTGATGCCGTCGACGGTGTCGTCGCCGTCGTGGAACACCGACGCCGCGAGTACGGCGTCCGCGCCCGCGCGAAACGCCTCGAGGACGTGAGCCCGCTCGCCGATGCCGCCGGAGGCGACCACGGGCACGCGTACGGCTCCCGCCACCGCGCGCAACAGCTCCACATCGGGCCCCGATCGCGTGCCGTCGCGATCCCAGCTGGTGAGCAGGATCTCCCCCGCACCCAAACCCGCGGCCTCCCGCGCCCACGCCACCGCATCGGGTCGCCCGGGCTCGCGGCCGCCGAACGCGAGCGCTTCCCACCGATCTCCTCCCGTGCGACGCGCATCGATGGCGAGCACGACGCACTGGCTGCCGAACTCGGTCGCGAGCTCGGCGAGGAGGGCGGGGCGCTGCACCGCGGCGGTATTCACGCTCACCTTGTCGGCACCCGCCGCGAGCAGCCGCCGGGCGTCATCCACGCTCCGGACGCCGCCACCGACCGTGAGGGGAATGCGGATCGCCGCGCGCACCCGCTCCACGGTCTCGATCTGGGTGGCCCTCCCTTCGGGCGACGCGGCCACGTCGAGGACGACGATCTCGTCCGCGCCCTGAGACTCGTACAGCGCCCCCTGTGCGGCCGGATCACCCGCGTCCCGCAGGTGCTGGAACCGGACCCCCTTTACGACCCGACCGTCCCTCACGTCGAGGCAGGGCACGACGCGCGGCAGGAGCCCGGGCGCCGGACCCTCGCCCGCCGTAGCGGACGGGGCGACCGTTGCCCCTGCGAGCCAGCGCTCCAGCAACGCCGCCCCCCAAGCGCCGGACAGCTCCGGGTGAAACTGGCACGCGAGGATGCGGCCCTGCTCCAGTGCCGCCACGAACCGCACGCCGTGCGTCGTCCACGCGGGGGTCCACCCCGGGGGTGCCTCCTGCAAGGCATAAGAGTTCGCAAACGCGGCGACGCCGGAGTCGACGAGTCCGGCTTGCGCTACGGCCGTCACCGCGTTCCAGCCGAGGTGCGGCACTCGCACGTGATCGGGCAGCCGGCGGCACGCGCCCGCGATCACGCCGAGCCCCGCCACGGCGGAGGTCTCCTCGCTCCCCTCGCACAGCATCTGCATCCCCAGACACACGCCGAGCAGCGGTGTGCCTCGCGCCACCGCCTCTGCGATTGCTCTGTCGAGCCCACGAGCGCGCAGCGCTGCCAGCCCCGCTCCAAAGGCTCCCACGCCCGGCAGCACTACACGGCGTGCCGCTGCCACGACGCCCGGGTCGTCGGTCACGACCACGCTCGTGCCGAGCCGGCGGAACGCGCTGGTGATCGACGCGAGATTGGCGACGCCCGAATTCACGATGACGACGTCAGGCATCGAGCGTCCCCTTGGTGGACGGCACGTCGTCGAAGCCTGAGCAGGCCACCGCCTGTTTGAGCGCGAGGGCCGTCGCCTTGAAGGCGGCCTCGGCCCGATGGTGGTCGTTCTCGCCCTTCAGCACGTCGACGTGCAGCGTGAACCGCCCCGCGGCGGCGAGCGAGCGGAGGATGTGCGGAATGTTCTCGCACGCGAGTTCGCCGATCGCCTCCCGGCGCAATCCGAGCGTCGCGTCCACGTACGACCGCCCCGACAGATCGACGACGGCGCGTGCCAGCGCCTCGTCGAGCGGGGCGTACGCCCACCCAAACCGGTTGACGCCGCGCCGCTCGCCCAGGGCGCGGTCCAGCGCCTGGCCCAACGCCAGCGCGCAGTCCTCGGCGGTGTGGTGGTCGTCGATGTGGAGATCACCCGCGCAGGCAAGCGTGAGATCGAACCGCGCGTGGCGGCTGAGCGCGTCGAGCAGATGATCGAGGAAGCCGAGGCCCGTCTTCACGTCGGCTTGTCCCGTGCCGTCGAGCGTGAGCGTGACGGTGATCGATGTCTCGCGGGTGGCGCGAGTGACGGTCGCGGTGCGCGCGGTCATGGCGCGAGTCCCTCGGCGTCGAGCGTACGCTCCAGGGCCTCGCTCAGCCGCTCGAAGTCGGCAGCATCCCCGGGAAGCGTGATGCGCAGCGCCGTCTCGAGCCCCCGGCGGTCGGGGAAGTCGCGCACCAGCACGCCGCGGGCGGCGAGGCCCGCGCCGATCGAGCCGGCACGCGGTCCGCATTCGACGAGCACGAAGTTGGCCTGCGACGGCCGGGGCGCGAGGCCGGCGGCGGCCAGCCGCGCGCTGAGGAGGCGACGCTCCTCGCGGACCCGAGCCACATGGACGCGCAGCGGCTCGGCGCCGCGCCCGAGCTGGGCGAGGGCGAGCGCAACCGATGGCGCCGCCACGGTATACGGGCCGCCCGCCGCGCGCAGCACGGCTATGACATACGGGCTCCCGACGGCGTACCCCACCCGGCAGCCGGCGAGGCCCCAGGCCTTGGACAGCGTACGCAGTACCAGGACATTGGGAAGATCGAGCACCGAGGGAGTGAGGTCCTCGTCGGCGTACTCGACGTACACGTGATCGAGGATGACGAGCGCGTTCGGCGCCGCCGCGGCCACGCGCCGGACATCGGCCAGCGTCGCGACGCTCCCCGTCGGATTGTTCGGCGACACGACCGCGACGACGGCAGTGCGCGCGTCCAGCCGGCCCACGAACGCGCCGCTCGGGAAGGCGTCGTCCCACCACGGGACGCGGACGAGCTCACCGCCGGCGAGTGCGGTACTGCAATCGAACATGTCGAAGCTGGGGTCCGGCAGCACCAGGGTACGGCCGGGCTCGAGAAAGGCCCGGCACGCGCGATCGATCCCCTCGTCTGCCCCGGCTGTCACCAGCAGGCGGTCCGGCGCGACGCCGACCCGGGCGGCGAGGGCGGTTTCGAGGGTGGAGACGTCCGGGTAACGGCGCAACAGCTCCGGGTCTGCGTTGGCGAGATCGCCGAGCAGGGCGCGCGATGGCAGGATACCCTCATTCGAGTCGAGGCGAAGCATGCCGGGACCGCTCGCCGGACGCCGGTAGGCGGTGGCCGGGTCGATCCGCGACACCGGACCGGTCGGAGAAGCGGAGGTCGTGGCCGTCATGGGACGATCTGCGAGAAGGTGGAGACGACGAGATCGGTGCCCCCCGCCGCTTTCACGGCGGGGATCACCTGTGGCAACGCGTCGCGCGGCACCGCGGCCTTCACCGCGTAGCCACCGTTCCCGAACAGCGGTGCGACAGTAGCCTGTCGCATCGACGGGAGGACCGCGACCACCGCTTCGAGGCACTCCGCCGAGGCGTTCACCTCGAGCATCACGCGACGCCGGGCCACGAGCACGGACTCGAGCAGCATCACCAGGTCGTCGATTCGCCGGCGCCGTGCGCGATCCTCGAGCGCCTCGGGATTGGCATAGAGGCGCGTGGAAGAGCGCATCAGCTCGTCCACGACCACGAGACCGTTGGCCTCGAGCGTCGCGCCGGTGGCGGTATTGTCCACGATGACGTCCGCGTCTTCCGGCGGGAACACTTCGGTCGCGCCGTACGAGCGCACGCACTCGGCGGAGAGCCCGCGCTCGGCGATCCAGCGCCGCGCCAGCCGCTCGTACTCGGACGCCACCACCAGGCGACGGGCCGGCAGGTGCCCGTCCACGAGCAGGGTCTTGGGCGTCGCCGCGACGACTTGTACGGGATCGAGGCCGGTGTCGAGCAGGTCCACGACGTTCGCCTCGAGCTCCGCTACCCAGTCCGCACCGGCGAAGCCCACGTCCCGGCTGCCGAGGGCGAGCATCTCCACGATGTTCTGGGGCTTGAGAATCTTGGCTTCGGTGTCCGGCAGGGACACGTCGGGGCGATAGCCCCTGGCGCCCGGGCGAATCCGAATGCCGGCATCGCCGAGGAGGGTCATCACGCCTTGCTCCATGCGGCCTTTGGGCAGGCCGAGGCGCAGGGGTGTCGAAGAACCGGATGGTCGAGACATCGTGTCGTGCTCCGAGCGTTGGCCGAGCCGAGGCCCCGGAGCTCGAGCGTCCCAAAAAGCACGACGCCGGCCCCGGGGGGCCGGCGTCGGCGATGGACTCAAGGTCTACATGCTACTGGTTACCTTGCGTACGCCTCCGGCTCCCCCATCCAACGGGGTGGTGATGGTGGTTCCGGTGATGCAAACGGGTACGCCGCATGACCAGTAACTAAGTGGCCGACTCGACCCGTGTCAACCACCCAGGGCCCCCCCGAACGTGCGATTGACACGGCAGCACGTGCCAGGTAAATAACCGAATCATGATCGTGCGCCATACCACCACCCGCTGTTGTCCGCCCTGTCGGATGATGTGTCCTTGCTCCTTTGGGAGCGGACGCGGTTGTGGCGCTGTGGTTGCCGGCATCGGATGATGCTCGACTAGGTTGTAATCGGCACGCGCGACGCAGATCGGGCCCGCTTCCCTTGGGAAGCGGGCCCGTTTTGTTCTTGCCTCACCCCTTTGCCTCACCCCCGGTCCCCCTCTCCGCGTTGCGGAGAGGGGGGACGAAAGGGAGGGACCAGAGAGCGATGACTCAACCTGACCTGGTAACGGACAGGCGTATCGCGCAGGCGCACGGCTTTACGCTGTGGTTCACCGGTCTATCCGGCGCGGGCAAATCCACGCTCGCAGCAGCGGTGAGCGCGGAGCTGCGTGGTCTGGGCATGGCGGTCGAAGTGCTCGACGGGGACGAGATACGTCAGAACCTCTCCAAGGGTCTGGGATTCTCGCGCGAGGACCGCGACATCAACATCCGCCGGATCGGCTACGTGGCGAAGCTGCTCACACGGAACGGCGTGGCGGTGATCACGGCTGCGATCTCGCCCTACCGCGCGATCCGGGACGAGGTGCGCGAGAGCATCGGCGCGTTCATCGAGGTGTACGTGAAGGCCTCGCTCGACGAGTGCATCCGCCGCGACACCAAAGGGTTGTATCGTCGGGCGCTCGCCGGGGAGATTCCTCAGTTCACCGGCGTGTCGGATCCCTACGAGGAGCCGGTGTGCCCAGAGCTCGTGATCGACACCGAGCGCGAGGAGGTCCCCGACAGCACCGCCCGCGTGATCGACCGCCTCGTCGAGCTCGGCCACCTCCGGAGCGCGAGCGATGCTTAGCGCCGCGCAAGTTCGCGAGCGGGCTCTAGCCCTGAGGGGGGCCGATCCCGAGACGACGCTTACCTGGGCGGTGGACGCATTCCCGGGAAGGGCGGCCCTGACGGTGAGCTTCGGTGGAGGGGGCGTGGTGCTTGCGCACCTGCTCAGCCGCATCGACCGGACCGTGCCGGTAATCTTCCTCGACACCGGGTTCCATTTCCCCGAGACGTACGCGTTCAAGGAGCGGTTCGCCCAGCGCTACGGCCTCAATCTCGTCGAGCTCAAGCCTCTGACCGACCCTGGCCCGCTCTACGCGACGGACCCGGACCGCTGCTGCTTCATCCGCAAGGTCAAGCCCCTGGCGCGCGCCATGGTCGGCTTCGACGCGTGGATCAGCGCGGTGCGGCAGGATCAGTCCTCCATTCGCTCGTTGACGAAGGTCGTCGAGTATCACGAAATCGATGGCCGGCCGATCGTGAAAGTGTTTCCGCTGGCGCACTGGGGTCGGGCGGACGTGTGGCGCTACATCCGGGAAAACGGCGTCCCATACCACCCGTTGCTCGATCAGGGCTACGCGAGCATCGGGTGTTGGCCGTGCACCCGCCCTACCGCCCCCGGCGAAGCCGAGCGCGCGGGGCGGTGGAGCGGCACCGGCAAGACCGAGTGCGGCCTGCACACGTTCACCGTAAAGCGTGAGAAGCGAGAGGTGAGCAGTGAGCGGTGACATCACGACGATCCCGCCACACGGCGGAACGCTGGTGAGCCGAGTGATCGCGGGCGAGGAGCGCGCGGCGGCCCTCGAGCTGGCGGCCGCGCTGCCGTCTCTGACGCTCGACTCGCGGACCGTGGCGGATCTCGAGCTCATCGCGACCGGCGCCTACAGCCCGCTCACGGGCTTCATGGGCCTGGCCGACTACGAGCGGGTCCTCCACGAGATGCGTTTGGCCGACGGTCTCCCGTGGTCGCTCCCGATCACGTTGCGGGTGACGGACGCCAGGAGGGTCCGGGACACCGTGGCACTCGAGACGCCGGACGGCCGTGCCGTCGCCCTCCTCGAGGTCCGCGACGTGTTCACCCACTCCAAGGAGGAGGAGGCGCAGCTTGTCTACGGGACGACCGACCCGAAGCACCCCGGCGTCGCGCATCTGTACGGACAGGGCGACTTTCTGGTCGGGGGAGACATCCGGCTGCTCCGCCGCGCCGCGCCGCTGTTCCCGGAGCTGGCGCTCGATCCCGCGGAGACCCGACGCACGTTTGCCGAGCGCGCCTGGCGCACCGTGGTCGGTTTCCAGACGCGCAATCCCGTGCACCGCGCGCACGAGTACATCCAGAAGGCGGCGCTCGAGACGGTGGACGGCCTCCTGCTGCATCCACTCCTCGGGCCCACCAAGGACGACGACGTCCCCGCCGCCGTGCGCGTCAAGAGCTATCGCGTGCTGCTCGAGCGCTACTACCCGCGGGATCGCGTACTGCTCGCAGGCTTCCCGGCCGCGATGCGCTACGCCGGTCCGCGGGAGGCGGTGTTCCACGCGCTGGTGCGCAAGAACTACGGCTGCACCCACTTCATTGTGGGCCGCGATCACGCGGGGGTCGGAAGCTACTACGGCACGTACGACGCGCAGCGCATCTTCGAGCGCTTCGCGCCTGGCGAGCTCGGCATCCACCCCATCTGCTTCGAGCACACGTTCTATTGCCAGCGCTGCGGCGGCATGGCGTCACCCAAGACGTGCCCGCACGACGCCGGGTCCCACGTGACGCTGTCCGGCACCAGGGTGCGCGAGCTGCTGCGGAGCGGGAAGCTGCCGCCGCCCGAGTTCAGCCGGCCGGAAGTCGGCCAGGTGCTTGCCGACGGATTGCGGGAGGTGGTTGCATGATCGAGAAACCGCTGAGCGCGGTCGAGAAGGTGAAGGAGGAGAGCCGCGGACTGCGCGGGCATCTCGCGGAGGAGCTCGCCGCCGGCACCGACCACTTCTCGGATGCGGGCGCTCAGCTCCTCAAGTTCCACGGGACGTACCAGCAGGAGGATCGAGACCAGCGCCGCGAGCGGCGCGGCACCGACAGCGAGGCGGCGCACCAGTTCATGGTTCGCTGCAAGCTGCCGGGCGGCGTGCTCACCGGCGCGCAATACCTCGCCATCGACGAGCTGGCGGACCGCTACGGCAACGGCACGTTGCGCGTCACGACGCGCCAGGGCAACCAGTTCCACGGCGTGCTCAAGGGCGATCTCAAGGCGACGATTCGCTCCGTGAACGAAGTGCTCGTCACGACGCTGGGCGCCTGCGGTGACGTCGTGCGCAACGTCATCGCATGCCCCGCCCCGCTCGCCGGGGGCTTGCGAGCCGAGGTGTTGCGGGTGGCGCGCCAGCTGTCGGATCACCTGCTGCCGCAAACGCGGGCGTATCACGAGATCTGGCTCGACGGCGAGCCGGTGGCGGGCGGAGCCCCTGAGCCCGATCCGATCTACGGGACGCGCTATCTGCCGCGCAAGTTCAAGATCGCGTTAGCCTTCCCGGACGACAACTGCTGCGATGTGCACTCGAACGACCTGGGCTTCCTGGTCGTTACACGAGGAGACCGCCTCGCAGGGTTCAACGTGCTGGTGGGCGGCGGCATGGGGCGTACGCACGGCAAGACGGACACCTACCCGCGGCTCGCGGACACGTTGGGATTCGTCAGGTCGGGGGAGGTTGTGGAGGTTGGGGAGGCGATCGTTAAGGTTCAGCGCGATCACGGCAACCGCAGCGACCGGCGCCACGCGCGGCTCAAGTATCTTATCGACAAGGAGGGCCTGGACTGGTTCCGCGATCAGGTGGAGCGGCAGCTCGGCCGCCCCCTCGCGCCGGCCGCACCGGTCGAGGTTTCTGATATCCAGGACCATCTCGGGTGGCACGAGCAGGGCGACGGGCGCTCCTTCCTGGGCGTGTTCGTCGAGAACGGCCGCATCAGGGATGGCACGGACCGCCGGCTCCGGAGCGCGCTGCGGAGCGTGGTCGAGACCGTCGGCAGCGGCGTCCGCTTCACCCCCCAGCAGAACCTGCTGCTGACCGATATCCCCGATGGGCAGAGGCGGCTCGTGGACCGGATCCTGGCCGACCACGGTGTCGCTCCGCACGGCGCGTTGTCGGTGGTGCGGCGCTGGGCCATGGCGTGCCCGGCACTCCCCACCTGCGGCCTCGCGGTTGCGGAAGCGGAGCGGGTGCTGCCGGACGTGATCGCGGAGCTCGAGGCCGAGCTCGAGCGGCTGGGTGTGGCGGATGCAGCGCTCACGGTCCGGATGACCGGGTGTCCCAACGGCTGCGCGCGGCCCTACACCGCCGACCTCGCGTTCGTCGGCCGTTCGCTCCACAAGTACGGCGTATTCGTGGGCGGCAGTATGCTCGGGACGAGGCTGGGTACGCTGTATGCGGATCTCGTGCCGCGGGACCGGCTCGTCGCGACCGTCCGGCCGCTGTTCGAGCGCTACCGCGACGAGCGGCTCGAGGACGAGCGGTTCGGCGATTTCTGCCATCGGGTGGGCCTCGAGGCGGTGCGCGCTTCCATCCCGGTCGGCTCGTGACGTTCTACCCCGTGTTCCTCGACCTCCGGGGGCGCCGTGCCGTGGTGATCGGCGGCGGCGCGGTCGCCGAGCAGAAGGTGCTCGGCCTGCTCTCGGCCGGCGCGCACGTGACCGTGGTGAGTCCCGAGCCCACGCTTCGCCTGGCTCATCTCGCGACGGGAGGAGAGATCGAGCTGCGCCGCCGGCCGTATCGATCGGGCGATCTCGCGGGTGCCTGGCTCGCTATCGCGGGGACCGACGACCGCGCGGTCAACGCCCGAGTGTGGGCGGAGGCCGAGCGGGAAGGGGTCCTGCTCAACGCCGTGGACGATCTGGACCACTGCAGCTTCATCGCTCCCGCGATCCACCGGGAGGGAGACATCACCGTCGCGGTTTCGACATCGGGAAAGAGCCCGGCGCTCGCCGCCCGGCTGCGGCAACGCGTCGCCCGACTGATCGGGCCTGCGGAGGCGCGCCTGTGCGCGCTGCTGGGCGAGCTGCGGCCGGAGCTGGCCGCGCGCGTCCCGGACCCGCCCGCCCGGACGACGCTGTGGTACCGCATCGTCGACTCGGACGTGATCGAGTTCGTGCGCCGGGGCGATATAGAAGGGGCTCGCCGCAGGATAGACGAGCTGGTTAGCGAAGTCGGGCCGCTCGAGTCGCGGCTGAAGCCGCGGCTCGGCTCTACCCGTAAACGGGCACAGCATTTGCCGCTTCAGCGGCAGGGCCGAGTCGCGGGTTTACCCGCGACCGTCTATCTGGTCGGGGCCGGGCCTGGCGACCCCGGCCTGATCACCGCGAAGGGCCTCGAGCTCCTGCGCTCGGCCGACGTCGTCGTGTATGATCGCCTCGTTGCTCCATCTCTGGTCGCCGAAGCACCGCCGAAAGCAGAGCGTGTGTTCGTGGGCAAGGCGCCTCACGGCGGGGGAGCCGATCGGGCGCAAGACGAGATCAACGCGTTGCTGGTCGACCGGGCGCGGCGCGGGCTGATGGTCGTGCGACTCAAGGGCGGCGATCCCTTCGTGTTCGGGCGGGGCGCTGAAGAGTGCGAAGCCCTGCAAGCGGCGGGGGTCCCCTTTCACGTGGTCCCCGGCGTCACGTCGGCGATCGCCGTGCCCGCAGCGGCCGGGATTCCGGTCACGCACCGGCGGGTGGCATCGGCCTTCGCCGTGGTCACGGGACACGAGTGTGATGGCGTATCGAGCCTCGACTGGGAGGCGCTCGCGCGGGTCCCGACGCTGGTCGTGCTGATGGGGCTGTCCGCATTGCCCGAGATCACGGCCCGGCTGCTCGAGCACGGCGCGGATCCCGACACCCCGGCCGCCGTGATCGCGAGCGGTACGCTCCCGACGCAGCGGACCGTGGTCGCCACCCTCGCGACGCTCGCCGACCGGGTCGCGGAGGAAGGTTTCGAACCTCCCGCTACGGTGGTGGTCGGTGAAGTGGTGCGGGTCCGCGAGCTCCTCAGCGCGGAAGCGACGGGATTGACGCATCCCGCCCGGCGGTTAGTATCCCAGGTATGAGCGTCCGTTGCGGCAGTCTGCCGATTACGACCATTACCATCCGACTCTTCCTGAGAGGCGGCGTGCTGGCACTCGGCTGACGGACTGTAGGACCCGATAGTGCGCGACGCGGCCTCTCGAGAAACTCGAGAGGCCGCGCCGCTTTGTGTGATCCCTGATGGCGGCACGCGAGGGGCGGAACATGTTCCTGTACGACACGACACTGCGGGACGGCACGCAGCGCGAGGGCCTGTCGCTCTCGGTCGACGACAAGCTGAAAATCGCACGGCGGCTGGACGAGCTGGGCATTCATTACCTGGAAGGCGGCTGGCCGGGCTCGAACCCCAAGGACGCGGAGTTCTTCCGTCGCATCCGCCAGGAGGGGCCCGGGCAGGCGAAGATCGCCGCCTTCGGGATGACCCGGCGGGCCAACGGCCGGTGCGAGGACGATCCCAATCTCACCGCGCTGCTCGAAGCCGAGACGCCGGTGGTGACGCTCGTTGGCAAGAGCTCCACGCTGCACGTGGAGCGCGTGCTCGAGACGAGCCGCGACGAGAACCTCCGCATGATCTCGGAGAGCGTGGGCTATTTCCGTCGGCGCGGCCGGGAGGTGATCTACGACGCGGAGCACTTCTTCGACGGGTACCGCCTGGACGCGGAGTACGCGCTCGCGACGTTACGGGCGGCGGCGGGCGCTGGCGCGGACTGCATCGTCCTGTGCGACACGAACGGAGGGGAGCTCCCGGAAGTCGTGGAGCAGCGCGTGCGCGACGTCCGCGCGCAGCTCGGCACGCCGCTCGGAATCCATCCCCACAACGACAGCGGCCTCGCCGTGGCGAACGCGCTGGCGGCGGTGCGCGCGGGGTGCGTCCATGTCCAGGGTACGATCAATGGCTACGGTGAGCGCTGCGGCAACCTCGACCTGATACCCCTCATCGCGACGCTGCAGCTCAAGCTCGGCTGTCCGGTACTGCCGCCCGAGCAGCTGCGACGCCTCAGGGAGGTGGCGCTGTTCGTGGCGGCGGTCGCGAACCTGAATCCCGATGCCCATGCGCCGTACGTCGGCGCGAGCGCGTTCGCCCACAAGGGAGGCATCCACGTCGCAGCGGTGGCGAAGCTGCCGGAGAGCTACCAGCACATCGATCCGGCGCTCGTCGGGAACGAGATGCGCGTGGTGGTGAGCGAGTTGTCGGGACGTCAGAACGTTCAGCTGCGCGCTGGCGCCATGGGCCTCGCAGCCGGCGCGGACGTGCTGCAGCAAGTGAAAACGCTGGAGCACGTGGGCCACCAGTTCGAGGCGGCGGACGGCTCGTTCGAGATGCTGGTGCGCCGCTCCGCCCCGGATTACCGGCCACCATTCGAGCTGCTCGGGTTCACGGTGATCGTCGAGGGGCGGAGCGGAGGCGAGACGAGCGCACAGGCGATGGTCCAGCTGCGCGTGGACGGGGAAGTGATTCATACGGCCGCCGAGGGCGCGGGTCCCGTGAACGCCCTCGACAATGCCGTCCGCAAGGCGCTCCTGCCGCGCTATCCGGAGCTCGCCGACGTGCATCTCGTAGACTACAAAGTGCGCATCGTGGACGAGCACCTCGGCACCGCGGCCAAGCCCCGGGTCGTAGTCGAATCCGCGAGCGGTGCCGACCGGTGGAGCACCATGGGGTGCTCGGAGAACATCATCGAGGCCAGCTGGCAGGCGCTGCGGGACAGCCTAGAGCTGCCGCTGCTCCGCCGCCGTGGCTGACGCATCTTGCTCGGCCCGGCGCGTCAGCCCCACGAGGTGCCAGAAGAGGTCACGCACCGCTTCCTCCGGCAGGCCCCCTTCGCGCGCCAGCGCCGCCGCCCGCCGGACCACGGCCGCTTCCTGGCCTGGGTCGAGAGTGGGCAGGCCGGCGGCACGTTTCGCCGCCGCCGCGCGGCGCGCGGCGCGCACGCGCTTCTCGATCAGCCCGATCAGGGTGCGGTCGATCCGTTCGATATCGGCGCGCAGGCGGTCGAGCTCGCTCTCACTCATACGGCCTCCGCGGCGGGGGCGTCCTCGAGGACGCACGTTGGGCCGAGCCGGCCCTTCAGGGCATGGACCTCGGGGAGCGCCTTGGGCTGAGGCACCAGCGTCCGCCCCGCCGCGGCGGCGAACGGCGCGAGCCCGCGCATCAGCTCGGTGAATCCGTCGAGGGAAAGCGATTGCTCGCCGTCTGACAGGGCGGTTTCCGGTCGCGGGTGCACTTCCACGAGGAGCCCATCCGCGCCGGCGGCGATCGCGGCGTAGGCCAGCGGGGCCACGAGGTCAGCGCGACCGCCGGCGTGACTGGGATCGACGATCACGGGGAGATGGGTCTCGCCGCGCAGCACCGGGATCGCGGCGATGTCGAGCGTATTGCGCGTGGCGGGCTCGAACGTGCGGATGCCTCGCTCGCACAAGATCACGTCCGGATTGCCGCGCGCCAGCACGTACTCGGCCGCGAGCAGGAGCTCCGTCACGGTCGCCGACATGGCGCGCTTGAGCAGCACCGGCCGCCGAACGCGACCCACTTCCGCGAGCAGCGGGAAGTTCTGCATGCTGCGGGCGCCCACCTGGAGGACGTCGGCGTGCGCCGCCACCAGCTCCACCTGGCGGGGGTCGAGCACTTCGGTGACCACGGGCAATCCCGTCACGCGGCGCACCTCCGCGAGCCACCGCAGCGCGTCGAGCCCGAGTCCCTGGAACGCGTAGGGCGACGTGCGCGGCTTGAACGCCCCACCGCGCAGCGCCGCCGCCCCGGCCCGCGCGACGCCCCGGGCCGTCGCGAGCAGCATCTCGGGTCCCTCGACCGAGCACGGGCCGGCAACCACCAGCAGCGCCGGGCCCCCGACGCTCGCCGCCGGCCCGTCGCCGATGCGGACGACCGTGCGGCCGCCGGGCGGCGCGAGCTCCCGGCTGGCCAGTCGATAGGGCGTGCGCCAGCGCGTGACCGACTCGACCCCGGGCAGCGCCTCCACGTTATCCTCGCTGAGGGCGTCGGTGTCGCCGAGACAGCCGAGGACGGTACGGTTTCCGTCGCGTGCGGCGTAGCTGCGCCCGCCGCTCGCCTCGACCTGCTCCCGCACGCCGTCCCGTTGCGCTGCCGTCGCTTCGGCGCGCATTACGATGATCATGTCGCCTCCCCAAAAAAAGAACGGCCCGTCTTTCAACGGGCCGCTCGTGTGAACTGAGAGATCTTGGGGCTACTTAGTCGCGCGCACCTCTCCAGTCACGGCCCGTGTTAGGGGACGCGTACGTAAAGAAGAAGAAATAGCTGGCGCGGTGCGGCATGGTGGCCATGATAGCTCGGCGTCCCGGGGAGCGTCAAGTCACCGCGGCGGGCGTGACGTCCACGGGGACAGCGACGGGAGCCGGAGCGGCGTGGGGAACCACCTTGCGGAACAGCGGGCTCGAGTGCTCCCACGAGTCGAGAATCACCCGCGCCTTCGCGCTCCCGGTCTTCGCGCAGTGCTCGCGCAGCAGCTCGAGCACGACCCGCTCGTCCGACGGCTCGAGCGCTCGCACGGCGACCATGTCGGTGTTGCAGCGGGCCGAGAACGTTTCGGCCTCGTCGAGCACGTAGGCCACGCCGTTGGACATCCCCGCCGCGAAGTTCCGTCCCACCGGGCCGAGCACGACCACGACGCCGCCGGTCATGTATTCGCAGCAGTGAGCGCCGGCGCCCTCGATCACGGCGATCGCCCCGGAATTGCGTACGGCGAACCGGTCTCCCGCCCGGCCGGCGGCGAACAGCTTGCCGGCGGTCGCCCCGTACAGCGTTGTATTGCCCAGGAGAACGTGTTGGTCCGTGCCACCCGCGGCAGCCGCCTCGCGGAACGGCCGGATCACGATCTCGCCGCCCGTGAGCCCCTTGCCGACGTAGTCGTTCGCTTCCCCTTCGAGCTCGAGGTGCATCCCCGGGAGGATGAAAGCGCCGAAGCTCTGACCCGCACTCCCCCGGAACCGGAGACGGATCGATCCCGGTGGCAGGCCGACGTTGCCGTGCCGCTCGGCGACCCGCCCGGCGATGCGCGCGCCCACCGTGAGGTGGTGGTTGCCGACGTCGTACACGCCGGCGAACGGGCGGCCGGAGTCGAGCCGCGGCGCGAGCGTCTCGAGTATCTCGTCGTCGAGCGACTCGACGCCCGGACGGTCATTGCGCTCCACCGTCCGGCGACGCGGCTCCTCGCCTCCCGCCACCGGGTCGGTGAGGAGCAGCGACAGGTCGAGCATCTGCGCGCGGGGCACCTCGGGATGATCCACGCGCTCCAGCAGCTCCACGCGGCCGATGGCGTCGTCCAGCGAGCGGCAACCCAGCCCGGCGAGGAGCCGCCGCACGTCCTCCGCGATCCACGTGAAATACGCGACCACCTGCTCCGGCGTGCCGCGGAACTTGGCGCGCAGCTCGGGTTTCTGAGTCGCGATGCCGGTGGGACAGGAGTTGAGGTGGCACTGCCGAGCCATGTCGCACCCGATCGCGACCAGCCCGGCCGTACCGAAGCCGAAGCTCTCGGCGCCGAGGAGCGCCGCGATGACGACGTCACGGCCCGTCCGCAGGCCGCCGTCCACCCGCACTTCGATGCGGTGGCGCAGGCCGTTCTCGATAAGGAGCGCCTGGGTTTCCGCGAGCCCCAGCTCCCACGGGGACCCGGCGTGTTTGATCGACGACAGCGGCGACGCTCCGGTACCGCCGTTGTGGCCGGAGACGAGCACATAATCGGCGTATGCCTTGGCGACGCCCGCGGCGACGCGCCCCACGCCCGCTTCCGCCACTAGCTTCACGCCGACTCGCGCGCGAGGGTTGACCTGCTTCAGATCGTGGATGAGCTGCGCCAGATCCTCGATCGAGTAGATGTCGTGGTGTGGCGGCGGCGAGATCAGGGGCACTCCGGGCACCGAGTGCCGCAGCCGCGCGATCAGCGCCGTAACCTTGTGGGCGGGTAGCTGGCCGCCCTCGCCGGGCTTTGAGCCCTGCGCGATCTTGATCTCGAGCTCGTCCGCACGCATCAGATAGTACGTGGTGACGCCGAACCGCCCCGACGCCACCTGCTTGATGCGGTTATCGACGCGGTCGCCGTTCTCGAGCGGGGCGTACGTATCGGGGTCTTCGCCGCCCTCGCCGGAGTTCGAGCGGGCGCCCATCCGGTTCATGCCGATGGCGAGCGTGCGGTGCGCCTCGGGGGACAGCGCGCCGAGGGACATCGCCGTGGAGACGAAGCGGCGACGGATAGCCTCGGCAGGCTCGACCTCGTCGAGCGGAATCGGGGCGACGGCGCGGAGGGCGAGCAGGTCGCGCGGGCTGGCGGGCAGCCGGGCCGCGACGCGCGCGCGGAAGGCATCGTACGCCTGCGGCGTATCCGCGGTCACGGCGGCCTGCATCGCCCGCACCAGCGGCGGCGACCAGCCGTGGTCCTCGCCGTCGCGGCGGTAGCGCACGCGGCCGTGGTCGGGCAGTCCGCTCGCCGTCTCGGTCTCGGGATACGCGGCACGTTGGCGCGCCAGCACGTCCTCGGCGATCTCGGCGAAGCCGATCCCGCCGATCGTCGAGACGGTGCCGGTGAAGCACCGATCGATCACCTCGGCGCCGAGCCCCAACGCCTCGAAGATCTGGGCGCCGCTATAAGACGAAAGCGTCGAGATGCCCATCTTTGAGAGGATCTTGAGGAGACCCGCCTCGGCCGCGGCGCGGAACCGCCCCCGCGCGTCCTCCTCCGCTACGTGCGCCTGCACGGACTCGAGCGCGAGCCAGGGGTGCACCGCTTCCGCGCCGTAGCCGATCAGCGCGGCGAAGTGATGCACGTCCCACGCGTCTCCCGCTTCGGCAATGAGCCCCAGACGCGTCCGCGAGCCGTGCTCGAGCAAGTGCTGGTGCACGGCCCCGACGGCCAGGAGCATCGGGAGCGGGGCGCGCTCGCGGTTGGCGGCCCGGTCGCTGAGAATCACGATCCGCGCTCCCTCCCCCACCGCGTGGCTGGCGGAGCGGCATAGCCCGTCGAGCGCCGTGCGCAAAGCGTCGGGGCCCCCGCCCCCCCCGCTCCCCCCACCCCCCCCATTCCCGGCGGAGGCGCCCCACGTCGCGTCGAGGGTCACGACCTGCGCGCCCGCGCCGCTTCGCAACGCCATGATCTCCTCCGCGAGGAGGACGGGGTGCTCGTTCCGAACGAGGCGCAGCCCGGCCGGCCGGTCCGCGAGCAGCGAGCCCCGGCGCCCGATGTGCATCCGCAACGACATCACCAGCGTCTCGCGCAGCGGGTCGATCGCCGGGTTCGTGACCTGCGCGAAACGCTGGCGCAGGTACACGTACAGACTGGGAGCAATGCGGGCGAGGGGCGGGATCGGTGTGTCGTCGCCCATGCTCCACACGGCGTCCTGCCCCGCGCCGCCCATCGGCTCGAGCACGTACCGCAGGTCCTCGAAGCTCCAGCCGAACGCCACCTGCCGGGCGACGCGCTCGGGCTCGGGTGCGGGCGGTGTATCGGGTACGGCGGCCGTCGGCCGCAGCAGGCGGATGCCGCGCGCGGCCCACCGGCTATAGGGGCGGCGCCGGGCCACCTCACGCTTCGCTTCCGCGTTGCGCAGGATCGCCTTCCGGCGGGTATCCACCACGAGCAGCTCTCCCGGACCGAGTCGGCCGCTCTCCACGACGTCCCCGGGGTTCAGGTCCACCAGGCCGGTCTCTGAGCCCGCCACGACCAGCCCATCACGCGTGATCTTGTAGCGGCACGGCCGAAGGCCATTGCGGTCGAGTGCCGAGCCCACGAATACACCATCCGAGAACGCCAGCGCGGCCGGCCCATCCCAGGGCTCCACCAGGCATTCGTGGAACTCATAGAAGCCCCGCAACGCGGGCTCCATCTCCACGGCGCCTTCGTGGGCCTCGGGAACGAGCATCATCAGGGCGTGCACCGGGTCGCGTCCCGAGCGCACCAGCAGCTCGAGCGCGTTGTCCAGGCTGGCCGAGTCGCTTCCCTCCGACCAGATGACGGGCTTGAGCCTGTCCACCGCCTCGCTCCAGGGCGGTCCGGCCAGCGCGGGCTCGCGGGCCCGCATGGCGTTACGGTTCCCCCACAGGGTATTGATCTCGCCGTTGTGCGCGAGCATCCGGAAGGGCTGAGCCAGCGGCCAGCTCGACGTCGTGTTGGTGGAGTAACGCTGGTGAAAGATCGCGATCGCCGTCTCGTAGTCCGAGGACGCGAGGTCGGGGAAGAAGCCGGCCAGCTGCGTGCCCGTGAGCAGCGCCTTGTACACCAGCGTGCGGCACGAGAGAGAGCACACGAAGAACGGATCGAGGCCGGGCCCCGCGTCGGCGATGCGGCGCTCGATGGTCCGGCGCGCAAGATAGAGGGAGCGTTCCCACGTGGTCTCGTCGAAGCGTCCGCGCTCGACGGGCGCGGCGACGATGGCCTGCCGGATGGTGGGGCACGACCGGCGCGCCCCGGCGCCCAGCTCGTTCACGTCCAGGGGCACGTCGCGCCACGCCAGCACGGGCAGCCCCTCCCCCTGGAGCACCTCCTCGATAATGGATGTTGCGCACCCGAGCGCGTCGTGCTCGCGGGGCAGGAAGAACGCGCCGACGGCGAACGGTTGCCCTGGCGCGAGCGCGATCCCGCGGCTCGCGGCCTCACGGTAGAAGAGCGGGGCCGGAATCTGAGTGAGCAGGCCGGCACCGTCGCCCGAGCGGTCGGTGGCCGCAGCACCGCGGTGGGCGACCCGCGCCAGCGCCTGCAGCGCGAGGCGCGCGATGTCGGCGGAGCGGTGTCCCGACGCGCGCGCCACGAACCCGACGCCGCAGGCGTCCTGCTCCCGCCAGGGGTCGAGCCCTCGCGCGCGGGCTTGGGCCCAACGCGATCGGTCAGCTGCGGGCATCGTTGCTCCTCTTCACGCCCGGTCAACAGAAAGGCCCGCTCTGCTGGGAGCGGGCCGGGGGGTTTGCTTTGCGTCGTCTACGCGCTTACGCCCGCCGTCCGCTCCCATCGGTGGGAGTCGCCGGATTCAGAATTGCGACGGGCTTCAGCGAACAGGTGCGTGGCATGTCGGAACCACCCAAAGGTATTAACCCGAAAGCATTAATATTCAATCAACGGCATAAATATACCCGCCCGTTCGAACCCGTCAAGGGGTGGGCGCGACCAGACGCTGCACCTCGGTGAACGGGATCACGAGCTCCGTGAATGTGTCGTAGGTGCCACGCTCGCGCAACTCCGTCGCCGCCCGCCGCAGGAGGCCGAGGGCGGCCTGGACCAATCGGGGACCGAGGCTCGCGCGTTTGACGCCGAGACGCTCGAGCTCCGGAATGGTCGGGGCGGGAGGGCCGGCAATGACGTTGAGCGGGCCCTCGATCTCGCGGGCGAGCCGCTCAATCGTCGCCGCGTCGCTCACGTGGGGAACGAACAGGCAGTCGGCTCCCGCGGCCCGGTAGGCGTTGGCGCGTCGCACGGCCGCCGTCAACCGGTCCGAGGGCGACCATTCCTTGACTTCGAACGCGTCCGTCCGCGCATTGATGACGAGGGGGACGCCGGCCGCGGCCCCGGTCTCGCGCATCGCCCGGATCCGGTCCTGGTGCAGGGCGACATCCACCAAGCGACCGTCGTTGGTCCCGTCCTCGAGGTTCAGGCCCACGGCGCCCGCCGCAATGACCCCGCGAGCGGTCTCGGCCGCGGCCTCCGGGGTCATGCCGTACCCCGCTTCCATGTCGGCGGTCACGGGCACGCGCACGGTCGACGCGATGCGGCGAACCACCGCGAGCATCTCCCCGCGACTGATGCGCTCCCCGTCGGCGTAGCCGAGCGCCCACGCGACCCCGGCGCTGGACGTGGCGATCGCGGCGAATCCCGCGCTCTCGATCACGCGCGCGGTGATCACGTCCCACGCGTTGGGAAGGACGAGGATGCCGCCTTCCCGATGAAGCCGGCGGAACGTCTCCGCCTGCTCGCGTTGACTCGTCTGTCTCATCGCCCCTCCTGGGACACCCAAACTTACCGCTCGGCGGCCACGGCGCGTAACAAGCAGATCCTTCGCGCCTACGGCGCTCAGGATGACACGCTCGCGCGCTCCGAGACGGGCTTGACGGCACGTCTCTGAGACTGCATCAAGGGGGGCACGACCCAGGGGGAGGTTCACATGACCCGGAAAAGCGATGACCTGGACCGGCGGGACGCGCTGAAGCTCATTGCTGGCGGGCTCGGGCTGGCCGCCCTGGGCGGGACCGCAGCCTGCGCTTCCTCGGTGCGCGCTGCGTCGGCCGGGCCGCGGCCCAAGCCTGGACCCGCGCCCGAGGGGTTCTTCGCCGCCCCGCCGATGGACACGGTCCGGATCGGCTTCGTCGGCGTCGGCGGGATGGGGAGTGCCCATGTGCGCAACCTGATTCGGGTCGAGGGCTGCGTCCTCAAGGCCGTGGGCGACATTGTGCCGGAAAAGGTCACGCGCATGCAGGACCTGGTCGCCGCCGCCGGATATCCCCGCCCGGCGGGCTACTCCCGGGGTCCGTGGGACTTCGTGCGCATGTGCGAGGAGGAGGACCTGGATCTGGTCTACAACGCCACGCCGTGGGAGTGGCACGTCCCGATTTGCCTCGCGGCGATGCGCAACGGCAAGCACGCCGCCACTGAGGTGCCGGCGACCTACACGGTCGAGGACTGCTGGGACCTGGTCGAGCACGCGGAGAAGTACGGCAAGCACTGCATCATGATGGAGAACTGCACCTACGGGCGCATGGAGATGATGGTGTTCAACATGGTCCGCCAGGGCGTGTTCGGGGAGATCTTGCACGGCGAGGGCGGGTACCTGCATGACCTGCGGTCCGTGAAATTCAGCCCCGAAGGGGAGGGGCTTTGGCGCCGTGCGCATTCGATGCAGCGGAACGGCAACCTCTACCCGACCCACGGCCTCGGCCCAGTGGCCAATTGCATCGGCATCAACCGGGGCGACCGGTTTGCATCCCTGGTGTCGATGAGCAGCCCATCCCGCGGGCTGCAACTGTACGCCCGCGAGCACTTTCCCGAAGGCTCACCCCAGCGGCAGGAGCGGTATGTCCTGGGCGATGTGAACACGAGCCTGATCAGCACGGCAAATGGCCGCACGATCTGCGTGAGCCACGACACGAACCTGCCGCGGCCCTACAGCCGGGTTCACGTGGTCCAGGGCACCCGCGGTCTGTTCCAGGGCTACCCGGACCGCGTCTACATCGAGGGGCGGAGCAAGTCGGACGAATGGGACCCGGCGGACGCGTACCTGGCCGAGTTCGACCACCCGCTGTGGAAGCAGATGGAGGAGAGGAGCCGGGGCGCCGGGCATGGCGGCATGGACTACCTCGAGGACTACCGGCTCATCAAATGCCTGCGCGAAGGGCTTCCCACCGACATGAACGTGTACGATGCGGTGAGCCTCAGCGTCGTCACGCCGCTCTCCGAGTGGTCGGTGGCGAACGGCAGCCGGCCCGTCGAGTTCCCGGACTTCACCCGGGGCCGCTGGAAGACGTGGCCGGAGTTGGGGGTCGTCACGGCCTGACGCTACGCCTCGAAAAGCAGACCCTTCGCGCCTGCGGCGCGGCAAAGGAGATCCTTCGCCCCTGCGGGGCTCAGGATGACAGGCCCGCTCCCTCTACGAAAGGAAAAAAGGAAGTAAACCCCACTCTCTTCACTGTTGCCCTCCTAATTCTCCCTCTTCTACCGTAGCCGCCCTGCGGTGTCATCCTGAGCGAGCGCGCGGCACGCGCGCGACGCGAAGGATCTGCTTGCGCGAGATCCTTCGCGCCTGCGGCGCTCAGGATGACAGGCTCGCTCGCTTGGCGAAATAGAGGGAATGAGGAGAGACTACCCTCTCAAGCAAGATTGGGCGCCGGGCCGCCGAGAATTGATAGTGATCGCGACCTCCCCAGGCGCCACTTTGGCGGAGGATGCGCACTTACTACGTGTACATCATGGCGAGTCGCTCGCGAGTGTTGTACACGGGCGTCACCAACGACCTCGCGAGACGCGTGGATGAGCACAAGCGCAGTCTCACCCCCGGCTTCACGAGCAGGTACCACGTCACGCGGCTGGTTCACTTCGAGGAGTTTGGCGATGTTCGCGACGCCATCGCCCGCGAGAAGCAGCTCAAAGGCTGCGTGCGTGCACGCAAGGTGCGCCTGATCGAACAGCAAAACCCCACATGGGAGGACTTGGCGGGCACCTGGTTCGGGGCACCGCGGACCCAAGATCCTTCGCGCCAGCGGCGCGAATAAGCAGATCCAGCGCTCACAAGCAGATCCTTCGCCCCTGCGTCGCGGAAGAGCAGATCCTTCGCGCCTGCGGCGCGGCAAAGCAGATCCTTCGCCCCTGCGGGGCTCAGGATGACAGGCCCGCTCGCTCGGGTAAAGAAGGAGAGGAAAGGAGGTGCCTCCCCAGAACCTTGACGCCACGCCTCCGAGACTGCATCAACGGGAGCCATGCGACTGGACACCCTCGACTGGATCGTGCTCGCGCTCTACGGCGTCGTCTGCGTGGCCATCGGCCTGGCGGTGGTGCGCCGCGCCGGTCAGGGCCGCCAGGAGTTCTTCCTATCCGGCCGCCGGCTGTCGTGGTGGCTCCTGGGCGTCTCGCTCGTGGCCACGACGTTCTCGACCGACACTCCGAACCTCGTCACCGATCTCGTCCGCACCGGCGGCGTGAGCCAGAACTGGGTCTGGTGGGCCTTCGCGGTCACGGGGATGTGCACCGTGTTCTTCTACGCCAAACTGTGGCGGCGCTCCGCGGCCCTCACCGATATCGCGTTCTACGAGGTCCGCTACTCCGGCAGGCCGGCGGCCTTCCTCCGCGGTTTCCGCGCGATCTACCTCGGCGTGTTCTTCAACGTGATGATCATGGCCTCGGTCAATCTTTCCGCCACCAAGATCGCCGGCGTGATGCTCGGCTGGGATCGCGAGACGGCGGTGCTCATCGGCGGCGCCGTCACCGTCCTCTACGCGGCAAGCTCCGGGCTGTCGGGAGTCGTCTTGACCGATTTCGTCCAGTTCGTGATCGCGATGGTCGGGTCCGTCACGGCCGCCGTCGTGGCGCTCGGGCTCCCCCAAGTCGGCGGCCTGTCGGCGCTGTTCGCCCACCCCGCGGTGGCGGGGCACCTGTCGCTCTTGCCCGACTTCTCGGACTGGAGCACGGCGGCCGCCGTCCTGCTCGTGCCGCTCGCGGTGCAGTGGTGGAGCACGTGGTATCCCGGCGCCGAGCCGGGAGGCGGGGGCTACGTGGCGCAGCGCATGCTCGCCGCGCCCACCGAGCGCGACGCCATGCGCACGACCCTGCTGTTCAACATACTCCACTACGTCGTGCGCCCGTGGCCCTGGATCATCGTGGCCCTCGCGTCGCTCATCGTCTATCCCGACCTCGCCTCCATCGCCAGTCGCTTCCCCCACATCGACCGCGCGATCGTGCGCAACGACCTGGCCTACTCCGCCATGCTCGTGTATCTCCCGCACGGGCTCCTCGGCTTGATGATCGCCTCCCTCGCGGCGGCATACATGTCCACCATCAGCACGCACCTCAACTGGGGCGCTTCCTACGCGGTCGAGGACTGTTACCGGCGGTTCGTGGCGCCCCACAAGGACGAACGCCACTACGTGTGGGTGGGGCGCGCCGTCACGGTGGGGCTGATCGCCCTCGCGTCGGCCCTGTCGCTCTGGCTCCAGAACTCCTACCAGGCGTTCCAGATCCTGCTGCAGATCGGCGCCGGGACCGGTCTGATCTTCCTGCTGCGCTGGTTCTGGTGGCGGGTCAACGCGTGGAGCGAGATCGCCGGCATGATGATCTCCTTCGTCGTCGCCGTGTACTTCCAGTTCGTGCACCGGGCGCTCGGGCTCGCGCCGCTCACCCCGACGCGCCAGCTCGTGATCGGCGTCGCGATCACCACGGTCGGGTGGCTGGCCGTGACGTTCGCGACGCCGCCCACCGATCGCGCCACCCTCCAGATGTTCTATGACCGCATTCGGCCCATGGGCCCAGGATGGAACGGCGCGGTGAAGACCCGGCCCGCGAATGCCGGGGAAAGCGTGACCGCTGCCTTCCTGTGCTGGTTCCTGGGCTGCGCCGTCATCTACGCGGCGCTGTTCGGCACGGGATACCTGTTGTACGGGAAGTCGCTGCCCGGGATCGTGTGCCTGGTGGCCGCGGGCGCGGCGGCCTGGGGGTTGTTCCGCGCTCTGCCGCGGGTGGGGTTCGAGTGAGTGTCTGACGACGATCGCCGGAAGACAGTCTCCGGGGCTCACCCCGGGCTTGCGCCCGGAGTCAGAACCTCCGCCCCCGCCGACGGTTCGGCCGTGAACATGTGCCGCCCGACGCCGTCCGCAGCGCCGCGGGGGGCGTAGAAGCGCTCCCGCAGAGCGGCCACGACCTCCGGCGCGCGCTCGACGCGACAGAGTGCCACGATCGAGCCGCCGAACCCGGCGCCGGTGAGTCGCGCCCCAGCCGCACCCGCCTCCCTGGCCAGCCCCACGAGCCGGTCCAGCTCGGGGTGGCTCACCTCGTAGTCGTCCCGCAGACTCTGATGCGAGGCGTCGAGCAGCTCCCCGAACGCCGTGAAATCCCGAGCGGCCATCGCCGCCTCCGCCTGCGGCACGCGCGTGCCCTCGGTGACCACGTGGCGGAACCGCCGCGAGAGCACGTCGGAGAGCGTCGCCCCCGCGACCTGGAGCAGCTCCTCGACCGGGGCCGCCTTGAGGAGGGCGGGGTACGTGGTGTCCTGGCGCTGGCCAAGGCGCGTGGCCACGAGGCGCCGCGCCTCGTCGCACTGCCGCGTCCGTTCGTTGTACGCCTGCCGCGCGGCCCCGGACTTCTCGGCGTGCACCAGGCTCCACGCCACGATGAACTGCCAGTCGGCGGGCACGGCCGTGGGGGTGAGCCGGAGCGGGTGGAAGTCGATCCGGGACGCGCATCCGGCCTGCGCACCGAGGATAATCGCCTGGTCCATCCCGCCGCCCGCGGTGCCGACGTAGCGCTCGCCTCGCCCCAAGAGGTCCATCAGCTCGAGCGACGGCACGGTCACGCGGTTCGCGTGCATGATCGCGAGGGCCATGGCCACGACGAGCGCGGACGACGAGCTGAGCCCCGCAGCGATCGGGAGATCGCTCTCCACCAGCGCGTCGATGCCCCGCAGATCCGGGAATCGTTGGGCCAGGGCCTGGGCCGCCGCCCTGGCGTAGTTGCCCCAGTCCCCCGCCGGAGCCCGCAGAATGCCCTCGCTCACCGCGAAGGCGCTGGGCGCGAACCGGGGATCGCGGTTGACGAGGCGCGTCTCTTGGTCCGAGCGGGGGTGGAACGCAATGCGGACGCTCTGGCGGAGGGCCATGGGGAGGACGGACAGGCCGCAGTAGTCGATGTGCTCGCCGATCAAGTTCACGCGTCCGGGCGCGCGGACCACGTACCGATCAGTCGAGGCCATGAGGCTTGAATCTCGACGCCGGCCCCCGAAGTCGGCAAACCCGTGTCGCCTCCCCTGTCGCGGGGGCTCGGCACACGCCCGGGCCTCGTGTGGCCGGCGCGCAGCGGGGTGGGCTCGACCGACTCCGAGTCCCGCGGCTAACCCGTTGAGATACCGGGCCGAGCCCACTCCCGGCGACCAGCACTCCAACGGCCTCGAACTTGAAGTGGCCGTCGCCGTGATCTCGACCCACTACCGGCTCATCGTCGCCCTCACGGTCGCCTGCGGGCGCGCCGCGTCGTCGCCTCCCCGGAGCACGACGCCGGGCGCCGGAGCGGTCAGCACGGTCATCCCGACGGCAGCCGACGCTCGCGTCACGCGGGTGGAAGAGATGCTGCGCGGGGTGCCGGGTCTCGAGGTCACGCGGACGTCGGATGGCGGCTACCGCCTGCGTATCCGTGGCGCGCGCAGCATCCGGGGAACCTCCACGGACGACGATCCGCTGCTGGTCATCGACGGCATCACGGTCTCGAGCGAGTCGCTCGGTAACACGCTGTCCGAGATTGCGCCGGGAGACATCGCCCGGATCGACGTCCTCAAGGATGCGGCGGCAACGAGCGCGTACGGCTCACGCGGAGCGAACGGCGTGATCGTCATCACCACGAAACGGGAACGATAGGAGGACCGGTATGCGGACTCGTGGCGTAGAGAAAGCGGATCCTTCGCGCCTGCGGCGCTCAGGATGACACGCCCGCTCGGTCTGGGAAACAATAGAAGAAGGAGGGGCGAGCGCGCGGCACGCGCGACGCGAAGGATCTGCTGGACGCGCCAATCCGTTACAACTTGTAGGTCTCTTTCGCCAGGTCGTAGGCGAGGGCCCGCGCCATGCGGCGGGCATCGCTCGTGTCGATCACATGGCGCGCGACGAGCCCCGCGAGGAAGTTCGCGTCGGCGCGACGCGCCAGATCGTGCCGGGCGGGGATCGAGCAGAACGCACGCGTGTCGTCGTTGAAGCCGGCGGTCTTGTAGATCCCCGCCGTCTCGGTGGTGCGCGCCCGAAAGCGCTGCATGCCTTCCCACGAGTCGTGAAACCACCAGGGAGGGCCGAGCCGCATGGCCGGATAATGCCCGGCGAGCGGCGCCAGCTCCCGGCTGTAGGTGGACTCGTCGAGCGTGAAGACGACGAGGGTGAATCGCGGATCGTTGCCGTAGGCGTTCAGCAAGGCCCGCAGGTTATGCGTGAACTCGGTCGCGACCGGAATGTCCCCGCCGCGATCGTGGCCGAACTGCTGGAACAGGGGGCGGTTGTGATCGCGCAGCGCGCCCGCATGAATCTGCATGACCAATCCGTCCTCCAGCGACAGCCGGGCCATCTCCATCAGGAGGTGACCCATGAAGCGCCGTTCGTCCGCGGGCGTCACGTCGCCCTGCCTCGCTCGCTGATACAAGACCTCCATTTCGTTCGGCGGCAGCCAGACCGTGTAGGGCTCGAGCACGGCGTGGTCGGTGGCGGTGGCCCCCATGCGCTTGAAGAACGTACGGCGATCCTTCAGAGCGTCGAGGAACTCGGCGTAGTCCACGAGGGGCGCGCCGTGCTCCCGGCCCAGCGTTTCCAGCTCGGCCGGCCACTCGGGAGAGGCGATCCGGAACACCGTATCGGGACGGAAGCAGGGGATCACCCGGCCCTTCCACCCGGACTCCCGGATCGCGCGGTGATGCTCCAGCGGATCGCTGGCCTTGTCCGTGGTGGCGAGGACCTCGATGCCGAACCGCTCGAACAGCGCTCGCGGCCGGAACTCGAGGGAGGCGAGTTTCTCCCTGATCTCGTCGTAGATCCGCGGCGCCGTCTCGCCGGACAGCCGGTCGCGCACGCCGAACACCTCGTGCAGCTCGTAATCGAGCCACGCGCCGGTGGGCGTCCCGCGGAACAGGTAGTAGTGGTCCGCGAACCGCTGCCACACCTTGCACGGATCGGTCTCGACGGGTGCGCCCCCCCCATCCCGGCGCGGCACCCCCAGCGCCTCGAGCGGAACGCCGCGCGCGTACAGGAGCCGCAGGATATAGTGGTCCGGCTGGACGATCAGCGCCGCGGGCTCCGCGAAGGGCTCGTCCCGGGCGAGAATCCGAGGATCCACGTGACCGTGGGGGGAAACGATCGGCAGCGGGCGCGTTTCGTCGTACAGCTCGCGCGCGACGCGACGGACCGTGGGATCGGGATCGAAAAAGCGGTCTGCGTCCAGGACGGCGGACACAGGCCTACACGACCGGCGCCCAGCCCGGGGCGTACTCCCGCTGCCAGGACTTCATCGCCTCCTCGTCGCCTGTAATCCGTCCCGACGCCGCATCGATTCGCAGCGCGCGGCCGGTGGACTGAGCGATGTTGCCGAGGTGGCCCAGCAGCACGCTCTTCGCCCCTTCCTCGATCGGTTGATGGAGCGCGGCGCCGGTGCGGATCGCGTCCACGAAGTTGTCGATGTGCAGCGCGGTCATGTCGTCGTCGGCGCCGGTGTTGAGGCCGTCCCCCGCCCGCATGGCGAGCGACGACTTCACCACCTTCTCCTTGAGGTCGTACATGGTGTACCCGTCGCGGTCGAGCACCACGCTGCCCGTCGTCCCCAGGATAGCCGTGCCGCGTGCGCGGCCGTATGTGCTCAGGCCGTTGCAGCTCTGGCCCTGCCAGATGATGGTCTTCCCGCCCGCGAACTCGAAGCAGGCTTCCTGAGTATCGGGGAACTCCCAATCGTCGGCGAAGTGATAGCGGCCGCCGACGGACGTGACGCGCGTGGGGTAGCTCACGCCCAGGGCCCAGCGGGCGACGTCGATCTCGTGCGTGCCGTTGTTGCAGATCTCGCCCGTCCCCCAGCGCCGGAACCAGTGCCAATTGTAATGAATGATGTTGTCGCGATAGGGGGTGTGGGGCGCCGGGCCCTGCCACAGCTCGTAGTCCAGGTTAGCGGGGACGGGCACCGTTTTCCCGCGGCCGATCGTCGCCCGGGTGTTGGCATACCAGACGCGTCCGAGATAGGGCTGTCCGATGGCGCCCTCCTTGATCGCCTGCACGACCTCGATCGAGCGGGGCGCGGAGCGCTGCTGCGTCCCCATCTGCACCACACGCTGGTGTTTGCGCTGCGCCTCGACGAGCAGCTCGCCTTCGCGCGGGTTGTGCCCGCACGGCTTCTCCACGTAGACGTGTTTCCCCGCCTGCATGGCGAGCAGCGCGGCCGGCGTATGCCAGTGGTCGGGCGCCGCGATGACGAGCGCGTCCACGTCCTTGTCCTCGAGCGCCTTGCGGAAGTCACCCAGCCCCTTGGGAGCTTTGCCCTGGACGCCCGTGACGGCGGAGACGCCCTTGGCGAGCACCAGCGAATCGACGTCGCAGACGTAGGCCACTTCGGCGTGAGCTGCCCGGGCGAAGCCCCGCGCCAGCACCATGCCGCGGCCGTTCAGGCCCATTACCGCGACTCTCACTTTTTCGCCCGGCGACCGGAGCCAGGACGAAACCCCCGGCGAAGCCACGAGGCTCAGCCCCGCGGCCGAGGCCGTCTTCAGAAATTTGCGGCGTTTCATAGGTCACGCACCTTGATGTTGCGGAAGTACACCTCGTCGCCGTGGTCCTGCAGCACGATGTGTCCCTTGCGGCGGTCCGCGAAGTCGGGGATCGAACGGTACTTGCTCTTGGCGAGAGCGGAGTCCATGGCCGCCGTGCCGAGCTGGAACTCGAGAATCTTCGCGCCGTTCAGCCAGTGCTCACCGTGGTTGCCCCGGAATACGATCTTCGACTCATTCCATTCCCCCACGGGGCGGAGCCGCTTCGTGGCATTGGGGGTCACGAGCTCGTACAGCGCGCCCGCGCGGTGCGACGCGATCTTGCCGTCCACGTGACGATCGTCATCGAGCATCTGATACTCGAACCCCAGGGCCGAATGATTCGGTGTGATGATGCCCTTGGCAATCGCGTCGGGCGTCATCTGACTGCCCTGGGCCATGGACAGCTCTTCGGAGACGTTGTACTTGACACCGCTATTCGCCCCGGGCGTCACCCTCCACTCCCAGGTGAGCTCGAAGTCCCCGAACGTGTCCACCGTCATGAGGTCGCCGCCGTTCAGGGGTCGTCCGTCGGGGACCCTGGGCACGTTGCCACTGGCGATCTTCTTGATGGTGCCGTCCACCACCACCCAATGCGCCGTGGGCACGCTATCGTAGCCCAGCCCGCGCCACCCGGCGAGCGTGCGGCCGTCGAACAGGAGGCGCCAGCCGGCGGCCCGCTCGGCGGCGGTCAGCGCGTTCGGTGGTGCGCCGGTGGACGCGGTCACCGGTCGTGTCTGGGCGCCGAGCCCGGAGCCGCAGGCCGCCAGGACGAGAAGCCACCATCGATAGCTGATCATAGGCACTCCGCAGAGATTCTACAGGTTGCCGCGCTTCAGCTCCCCCACGGCGTAGTCGCAGGCGCGCGCGGTGAGCGCCATGTAGGTAATGGAGGGGTTCACGCACGACGAGCTGGCCATGCACGCCCCGTCGGTTACGAACAGGTTGGGGACATCGTGCGCCTGGTTGTGCGCGTTGAGCACCGACGTCTTCGGGTCGCGCCCCATCCGGGCCGTGCCCATCTCGTGGATCGCGAACCCGGGCTCGGCGCCGAGCTGCCCGCCGCCCCGGTAGGCATCGTGCATCCGGACGTTCTTGCAGCCCGCCGCCTCGAGCATCTCCGCGGCGGACGCGGCCATGTCCTTGCGCATGGCGAGCTCGTTGTCGCTCCAGGTGCAGTGGATCTTCAAGAGCGGGATGCCGAACTCGTCTTGCTGGTCGGAGAGCTCCACGTAATTGTCCTCGCGCGGCAGGCACTCGCCGAATCCCGTCATGCCCATGGACCACTGCCCGGGGTCGTGCAGCTGGCGCTTCAACTCCACGCCGAACCCGCGCTCGCCGCCGCCGCGCCCCCATCCCTGGCGACTGGCGCCGCCCTGGTAGCCGAAGCCGCGCACGTACTCGCTGCGGCGCGACGTGTCGTCCCCCAGGTTGCGGAACCGAGGGATATAGATGCCGTTCGGCCGATTGCCCTGGTAATAGTGGTCGAGCAGTCCCTCGATGCTCCCGCTCGCACCGGCGAGGAAGTGATGGTCCATCAGGTAGCGCCCCAGCACGCCGCTCGAATTGGCAAGCCCGTTGGGGAAGCGCGGCGAGGTGGAGTTGAGGAGCAGCCGCGCGGTGGCGAGCGTGGAGGCGCAGAGAAAGACGACATGCGCCTGATATTCTCGCGTCTGCTTCGTGATCGCGTCCACGACGCGGACGCCCGTCACGCGGTGCTTGCCCGCGTCGTAGAGCACCGAATGCACCACGCTGTTCGGCAGCACCGTCAGCCGCCGGGTGGCCTGCGCCGCGGGCAGCGTGGACGCCTGGGTCGAGAAATACGAGCCGGTCGAGCAGCCCCGCTCGCACGGGCCGCAGTAGTGGCACGGCAGGCGCCCATTCAGGGGTTGCGTGAGAATCGCCACCCGCCCGATGGTGACCTGCCGGCCGGGAAAGGCACGCTCCACGCCCGCCTTCACGAATTTCTCCGCCGCGTTCATCTCCATCGGAGGCTGGAACTCGCCGTCGGGGAGCTGCGGCAGGCCCAGCTTTTCGCCGCTCACGCCGATGAACCGCTCCACGTAGCTGTACCACGGGGCGATGTCGGCGTAGCGGATGGGCCAGTCGACGCCGTGCCCGTCGCGCAGGTTGGCCTCGAAGTCGAGATCGCTCCAGCGGTACACCTGGCGTCCCCAGATGAGCGACTTGCCGCCGACCTGGTCGCCCTGGATCCAGGTGAACGGCTGTTCCTCGATGTAGGGGTTCTTCTTGTCCTTGATGAAGAAGTGCTTGTTCGACTCACGGAACTGACCGGTGCGCGCCTGGATCGGGTACTCCTCGGCCCCATTGGTCCCCACCGAGAGCCGCGCGTCGCGCAGCGGCAGCTCCCAGCTCGGCTTGTGCTCGGTGATGTAGTCCTTGCGGTGCACCACCTCGCGCCCGCGCTCGATCATCAGGGTGCGCAGCCCTTTCTCCGTGAGCTCCTTCGCCGCCCAGCCGCCGGTGATCCCGGAGCCGACCACGATGGCATCGTACGTGATCATGACCAGGCCCTCCCGACCGAGCTGTAGGGGATGTCGCCGCGGTACGCGCCGAACGGGCTGGGGTGCAGCTCCTGCGTGGCGCCGATTTGCGACGTGTAGTAGCCGACCAGCGTCACCTCTTTCATGCGACGGAAGAACCAGGTCTCCTGAGGCCGGGGCGAATCGATCTGGACCGCAGGATACGCCGCCTCGTCCATCTCCGTGAGCAGGGCGACCTGTTGATCGGCCGTACACTCGACGAACGTCTTTCCCTGCCGGGATCGTGCCCGCGCGTCGACGTCCGCCAAGCCCGCCAGGAAGCGATCGCGCTCGGGCGTCGGGTAGTGGTCGGTCAGCAACGTGTCGACGAAGCGGTGCACGCCAGCTGCACGCGCCCCCGGCGTGTCCGTCTCGGGAATGATGTGCTCGGCAACGGTCGCGACGAGTTCCAGCTGGGCGGGGCTCAGGGTCCGCGGCTCCCACTGAGCCGACGTCGCCCACGCCGGGCGCGTACTCCTGCTCAGGGCGCCCGCTAGCGTCGGAGCGGAGATGGCGCCGCCCAGGAGCATCGCTACCTGCTGGAGGGCCTGGCGGCGACTGACCGAATCGCGGCTCACAGCGTCACTCCTTCCTTACCCAATAGCGATTTGTCGGCCTCGCTCACCGGGTGAAGTCCCGGTAGTAGGTCTCGATCTGCTCGGGCGTCGCGGAGCCGGAGAGGATCAGGACGCGGTGGCGGAACGTTGTGGCTTCTCGCGGCCCGAGCCGGAAGTTCAGCTCCGCTTTCCCGTTGGTGAAGGCCTTCCGGCCGAGTGGGTTGGCGGCGAACAGGCCGTAGCCTCGGGCGTGCCAGTACGTCGGGAAGCCGACGTTCTTCGGGTGGTCGAGGATGGCGAGCGTCATCGGCTCACCGGCCACGGTGCCGGACAACATCGTCCAGCGGCCACGCGTGCCCCACACCGAGTCGCCGACCAGCCCCTCGGAGCTGCGATACCGCCCGGTGACGCCGTCGTTGTCGAGGCGCGGTACCGTCGTCGTGTGGCCGGTGGCGTCGGTGAACACCTCGGGTGTCGTGGACGGCTGTTCCAGCGCCCGGGCGACGCGGATGCCGATCAACCCTTCCTTGTTGTCGGTGAATGTCACCGGCTGTTCGAGGGCGGTGAGCGTGGTGATCCGGTCGATGGCGCGCAGGCCGTCGGCAGCCCTGAAGACGAACCGCGTGTCCTCGCGCAGCAGGGGCTTCGCCTGGTAGTCCACCCACTCCGCCGTCACCTCGAGCACGCCTTCGCCCGGCCCGCCCTCGGCGCGGCGCACGGCGCGGTGCAGGATCGTGCCCATCCTCGCCGCGCGCGCCGGGGGAATCGCGTCCGAATTGTTCCAGAAGTCGAGCCCGTTCACGTCGCCGTGATCGAACCATAGACCGACCTGATGCGGATGGTCCACACGCTCACCCGGGCGGGGCTCGAGGGGCCAGCCACGCGTCACCACGACGCCCGACGCGGACCGCACGGGGTAGAGCGTCGGCTTCTTGAGCGTGGTGGGGTAGATGTACGCGGTGAAGGGCTTACCGTCGACGAGGACGTCGACCCGGCGCTGTGCGTCGTTGGGTAGCACCTCCACCCTCGGCGCTTGCGAGGGGTTCGGGGCTCGGGGTTCGGGGTTCGGAAATTCCGGGTCCCGAGCCCCGAGCCCCAAGCCCCCGATCAACAGCAGCCATGACGTGCGCATGCGTCAACCCATGACGATGTCGCGCTTCGCGTCGTCGAACATGACCTTCCTGCCGCTGTGCATCGCGGCGACCGTCATGCACAGCGCCACCGAGTGGTTGTAGCCGGCGTCGATGTTCGCATTGGGCTGTTTGCGCGAGCGGACGCACTCCATCCAGTTGCGCACGTTGGCCGTGGTGGACGCATCGCCGCCGGTGTTCGCCGCGGTCTCCGTCGCCGCCAGGTCCGACAGCTTCGCGGCGCTCAGGCGATTCGGCTTCATGCCCATCTCGGCCGCCGCCTTCTCGTCGAGCCCGCCCGTCGGCGTGATCTCGTTGGTGTCGAGGTTGAGCATTCCGGCGTTCGAGTAATACAGCTCCTTCGTGCCGCCGGCGGAGTTCGTCATACGGGACGAGTAGACGACCTGGAAGCCCTTCGACACATCGTCGAGGGGCCCGTATTCGAACACGATCGTGGCCGTATCCCAGTTCTGGCGACCGTCCTTCCATAGATAGACGCCGCCGTTCGCGACCACCGAGCGCGGCCGCGCCAGGCCCGTGAACCAGTGGACGGTATCGATCTGATGCACCATCCACTGATCGGGGATGCCCGATGAATACGGCCAGAACAGGCGGTACTCCAAGTACTTGCGCGGATTCCATGGTTCATACGGGAGGTACGCGAGAAACCGCTTCCAATCGGTGTCCTGCTCCTTGATGGCCGCGACGAGCTCCGGGCGGCGCCACCGCCCCGGCTGGTTGACGTTCCACGTCATCTCCGCCATGACGATGTCGCCGAACTTCCCCGAGCGGATGAAGTCGTTGGCGATCTGGTAGTTCTTGGCGCTGCGCCGCTGCGTGCCGATCTGCACGATCCGGTTCGACTGCTTCACCGCGTCGCGGATCTCGACGGCCTTCTCCATCGTGTGCGCGAGCGGCTTCTCGATGTAGGCATCCTGCCCCGCTCGTATCGCGTCGACACCGTGGTGGGCGTGCAGGAAGTCGGGGGTCGAGATCATCACCGCGTCCGTCACCTTCGCGTCGTACAGCTCCTCGTTGTTGCGGAACGGCCGCGGCTTCGCCCCCATCACCTTCTCGATCCCCGCCACGCCCTCGTCGCGCCGCCGGTTCCAGATGTCCGAGACGGCGACGATCTCGAAGTTGAGCTCCTTGCCGACCTTGCCAAACGCGGGGAGGAGGGCTTGGCGGAAGCGATCGGAGAATCCGACGATGCCGACCCGCACGCGGTCGTTCGCGCCGAGGATCTTCGCATACCGCGCCGCCGGCAGCGCGCCGACGGTGGCGGCGGCGACCTTCACGAACTCGCGGCGTGGCATCTTCTTCCTGTGCTTGGACATCTCCCCTCCTCGGATCAAGAATGTGGGCGATGGCGGGCGGCGTCGAGCCCGGCGAGCGCGCCGCGCATATAGGCGAACGACTGCTTCATGCCCGGCAACGGGTCGTCGACGTCGATCTCGTACTCCAAGTTGACGTAGCCACGGTATCCGATCGTCTCGAGCTGTTCCAAGATCGCGGCGATGGGGATGGCGCCCTCGCCGACGATGCACTGACTCCCCTTCGCCGTCAAATCGCGCAAGTCCTTGGCGTGCATGTCGAGGAGCCGTGGGCCCGCGTCCGCGATCGCCCGCACGACGTCGGTGCCTGTGCGGACGGTGTGCCCGATATCGATGCACAGCCCCATCCGTCGATCCATGCTCCGGACGTGCTTCAAGGCGTCGTACGGGGACGGGAAGTTCTTGTCCTCGGGGCCGTGGTTGTGGAACGCGACCTTGATGTCGTACTGCTTGGCGAAGCGCTCGATGCGGGGCAGCAGCGCCGGGGCGGCGTGCGCCGTGATGAGCGGCATGCCGGCGGCCCGCGCGTACGCGAAGTATTTCTCCACGTCCGGATCGCTGTCCTGGTCGAACGAGATCACTCCGCCGCCGACGATCTGGAGCCCCGCGGCCTCGATTTCCCTTCGCGCCTCCGCCAGCTCCGTCGCGGACAGCTCGTACGGCAGGTGCACCGACTTGAAGTTGACGTAGGGTGTCCCGAGCGCCTTTACCATCTCGATCGCCTTGTCGCGTGAGAACTTCCGTAGCGAGTAGCTGGCGACGCCGAGCCTCACGGAGGCCGGGGGAGGTTGTGGAGGTGGGGGAGGTTGTAGAGGTGGTGCGGGCTGGGGCGTGCCGAGCGCCGCGCCCACAAGGCCGGCGGCGCCTGCCGCGAGGAACGTCCGGCGTGGGACGCGACCGTCCGACATCCTCAGTATCCCGGGTTCTGAGTGTAGCAGCAGGTCGTGCGCTGCAGCTGGGTCGCAGGGATGGGCCGCAGCGCGTGGTAGGGCTGAACGTTCGGCGCGCCGTCGGGGTTGTAGGCCCTCACGCGCGACACCAGTGTGTGGGTGCGGACCAGGTCGAACCAGCGCATCGTCTCGCCCGCGAACTCCCGGGCGCGCTCGTTCAGGATCTCGTCGAGGGTGAGCTGGGCCAACGTCAGCTCCATTTCGGCCTCGTGGCCGGGGATGGCCGCCCGGCGCCGCACGCGGTTGATGTGATCGAGCCCCTCAGCCGCCCGCCCGTCGCGCAGCAGGGCCTCGGCGGCGATCAACTCCGTCTCCGCCAACCGGAACAGGAGGTAGTCTCGCGAGCCGCGCGTCTCGTTGATGCTGAGCCGGAACGGGTCGTGGAACTTGTTGAGGGACGGAAAGATGTTGTCGGCGTACGGTAAGGGTCTCGGCGAGCCGTCCGGAAGGCGCTCCAGGGGTGTGTACACGCGATACGGTCTGGTGCGCGCCAGGACCGTATCGGCGTCCGTGGGCGAGACGTAGACTGCCGTGTCCCCCAGTTGGAACGTCGGTACGCCCTGCGCGTCCTTCGGGATGGTCGCGGTGTTGTTGGCATACCAGACGCGCGTGAACTGCGCATCGTAGCGCGAGTCCCTGGTGCGGTCGTACAGACCGAGGAGGAACCACGTTGGGCGGAAGCGCTTGAACGGACGCCCGTTCGCGATGTCACGCTTCATCCCGGGCATGACATCGTATTCCATCAGGAAGTAGAGGTGCCCGCTATTGCCGGGGCCGGTGGTCAGGGGATCGGTGGTGAACTGCACCGACCAGATGACCTCCGCGTTCCGCTCGTTATTGAAATCGAAGACGTCGGCGAACCGCGACAGCAGCTGATAATGGCCGGAGTTGATGACCCGCTGCGCGTAGTCGGCGGCGTTCGCGAAGTCCCCCGCCTGCTGCTTCAGGGTCTCATCGGTGCTTGCGTCGTTGCTGCGCAGGCGCGTGAGATACACCTTGGCCAGCAGATGCTGCGCGGCCCCTTTGGTCACCCGTCCGTAGTCGGGGCTCACGTAGTCGAGCGTCGCCTCGGCATAATGCAGGTCGTCGATGATGGCGTCGTAGATCGAGTCGACCGGTGCACGCGTGGTCTGTGTACTCACGACATCGGTTTCTTGCAGCGTCAGGGTCACGGGCCCGTACATCTGCACCAGGACGAAGTAATAGAGTGCTCGCAGGAAGCGGGCTTCCGCGACGCGCTGTGCCTTGCGGCTCGAGTCCATGTCCACGACCGGCGCCCGCCCGACCACCGCGTTGGCGGTGTTGATCGCCCGGTAGAAGTCGTCCCAGGTGTCGCGGAAGAAGGACTCGTCGGCGTTGAGCTGTGTGGTGTAGTCGTTGATGAACTTGTGGCTCCCGTCGGCGCCCTTAGTGAAGATATCGGTGCCGAACTCCGTCACGGTGAAGCCCCGCTCCTGCGCCCAGAAGCTGCGCAGCGGCTCATAGGTGGCGTTTACCAGCGCATCGAATACCTGGGGGCTGTTGTAGGGCTGGTTGGCCAGCCCGCTGACGAGATGCTCGTTCAAATCCACGCAGGCGGCGAGACCTGCCAGCAGCGCGGCCGTCATCAGGGCGACAGGCCGGTTGCGCATGCGCGTTTCGGTCCTCATAGACCCACCGTGGCGCCCATCATCACCGTCCGATAGCTCGGTGTACGGGCGCTCCCGACCTCTCGGAAGTTGCGCGCCGACACGCTCCCCTCGGTCGTGCGCGCCTCGGGGTCGAGGCCGCGAAACCGCGTGTACAGGAAGGGATTGAGCGCCGTGGCGTAGATCCGCAGGGAGCGACCGCGGAACGGCCCTAGGCGCGCACCGGACAGCGTGTACCCCAACGTGATGCTGCGGACGCGGACGAACGATCCGTCCTCGTAGCCCCGGGCGTCCCCGTAGGGGGGATTCTCCTGGGCGGCATTGGGGCGCGGATCGGTGTTCGACGGGTTGGTCGGCGTCCAATAGTTGACGGCGATGTTATTGTAGCGGCCGGCCATGGTGCTGAAGTCCGTGCGGAACTGGTCCTTGACCATGAAGCCCCAGCGCGCGACCGCCATGACCGAGAAATCGAACCGCCCCCAGTCGAAGCGATTCGTCAAGCTCCCCGTCCAGGCAGGGAAGTAGCTACCGAGAATGACCTTGTCGTCCTGGTTGATCAGGCCGTCGCCGTTCACGTCCACGACCCGAATCTGGCCGGGGGCCTGTTTGTATTTCTTCGCCTCGACAGAGTCTTGGAGCTGCCAGATGCCCGCGAACTTGTAATCGTAGTAGACCTGGATGGGAGAACCGACGAACCATGCGTTGCCCGCGTCGGCCTGCAGGCCGCTCGACAGGCTCACGATCCGATTCCGGCTCTTGGCCCAGGTGAGCTGGGTGCTCCACCCGAGCCCGTGCCAATCCTTGAGGAGCGACGCGGAGAGGGCCACCTCGATGCCGCTGTTGTGCGTCGCCCCGACGTTTTGCAAGATGGACGCGTAGCCGGTCGTGGTCGGGATCTGCCGCAGCATCAACAGGTCGCTGGTGTGCGACTGATAGTAGTCCACCGTGCCCGCGATGCGGCCGCTGCGCGACGTGAATTCGAGCCCCACGTCGACCTGGCCGGTCTTCTCCCACTTGAGGTCGGGATTCGGCAGCGTGGCGCCGCGGTACCCGACGGCCGCCTTGTCGCCGAACGAGTACATCGTTCGATCGAGCGACCCCAGCGTCTGATATGGGGCGATCGCGGTGTTGCCAGTCCGCCCATAGCTCAGCCGCAGCTTCAAATCGGAAACGAGGTTGGTCCGCTGGATGAACCCTTCCTCGCTCAGACGCCAGGCGAGCGCCACGGAAGGGAAGACACCGTATTTCTGCCCCTGGGCCAGTCGGGACGAGCCGTCCAGGCGGCTCGTCACCGTGAGGAGGTAGCGATCTTTGAAGGCGTAGTTGACCCGGCCCATGACCGACTGCAGCGCCCATTCGCCCAGCGTGTCGGCCACGCCCGTGATGTTCACGGCCGACCCCAAGTCGTAGAACTGCTGCTCCTCGTAGGGGAGGCCCAGCACCGACGTGGTGTCTCCCTCGTAGCGCTCCTGTTGTATGCTGTACAGCAGCGTGGCATCCAGGCGGTGGTTCGTGCCGAGGGCGCTCCGATAGGTCAGGATGTTATCGAGCGTGTACGCGAAGGTGCGATTCTGCCACAGCCCAGCGTCGGCGCTGCTTCCTTGGTTCTGCTGCGTCTCGGCGCCGCGGAACTGGCCCCGGCGATAAAAGCTCAGGTCGGCTCCGAAGTTCACCCGCCAGTCGAGCGCGTCCGTCAGATGGTAATCCGCGTACATGATGCCGAATACCCGGGTGCGCACCCGCTCGTCCGTCCAGTTCTGGATGTCTGAGAGCGGGTTGACGCGCTGTCCGTCGGGTGTGGGCTTGAAGAGGATCTGCCCCGTGCTGTCGTACGCCATTCCCAAGGGGTTGTCCTGAAGCGACTCGCTGTACAGGCCATCACCTCTGCCGAGGTTCTGTTCCGTCCGGATCACGGAGGTGGAGCTACCCACCATGAGACGCGGACTCGGCCGGTGCTCGAAGTTGAGCCGCATCGACCGGCGCTGGAAGTCCTGGCCCCGGAGGATGCCCTGCTGGTCGAGCAGGCCGGCGCTGAGCGCGAACCGTGTCTTCTCGTCGCCTCCCGTGATCCGTACCTGGTGGCTCATCTCCGGCGCCTGGCGCAGCACGAGGTTCTGCCAGTCGGTCCACCGCCCGGCTTGGAGAGCCCCGAGAGTCCCGTCGCGTCCGAACAGCACCTGGTCGGCGGAATCGCACACCGCGGCGCCGTTGTTGCACTTGTACTGTCCCCGGGCCCGATTCGCCTCGCGCTTGAACTCGGCGAATTGCGGCCCGTTCATCACCGCAACCAGGTTCACCGGCTCCTGCACGCCCGCGTACGTGTCGTAGGTGACGCTGGTAGTCCCTACGGCGCCCTGTCGCGTGGTGATGAGCACGACACCGTTGGCGCCGCGCGAGCCGTAGATCGCAGTGGCCGACGCGTCCTTCAGGACTTCGACCGACTCGATGTCGTTGGGATTGAGGTCGCCGATCCCTCCGGACATCGGGATCCCGTCGAGCACATAGAGCGGATCGTTGGACGCCTGGAACGAGCGGTCGCCGCGGACTCGGACGCGGAACCCGTCTCCCGGTTTGTTGCCGCTGATGGCGATGTCCACGCCCGCGACGCGGCCCTTCAGCGCGTCGACGGCGTTCACCGTTCCGGCGCGCTGCATGTCGGCGCTCGATACCGAGGCGACCGATCCTGTCACGTCCCGCCGCGCCTGCGTGCCGTAACCCACGACCACAACCTGCTCGAGGGCCACGGGTAGGGGCTGTAGCTGCAGGTCCAGAGGGGTCGTCTCGCCGGCGGTCACGACGACGCCCGGGGTCTCGATGGGGGCGTGTCCGATGAGGCGGGCTTGGAGCCGGTAGGTGCCAGGCGGGACGAGCCCGATCGTGTACCGGCCGTCCGGGCCGCTCGTGGCAGCCAGCGCCGTGCCGGACACGGTCACGCGGACCTCGGGCAGGGCCGCTCCCGTCTCCTGTGCCGTCACCACCCCCGCGATGGTGCCGGCTTCAGGGGAGGGCGCGGTCGCGTCTGTCTGCTGGGCACGCGCGGCCTCGAGCGGGAGCAGCGCGCACAACGGCACAAAAAGCGAGAGGCAGAGACCTCTCGGGGTGACGGCGGTGGGGCGCTTCACATCGATCCTCCCGGTCGACGGAATCCCGGTTCCGCGAGGGACCGCAAGCGCCGTGCCCTTCCCCGTGACGGCGATCACGGGGACAGAGCCCGAGTAAGTGATTGTGGGATGACGTCGCGACGAAGGCCAGGCTCGTCGCTTACCTTCCACAGGGTGTCGCGCGGCCGCGACGCGCCCGCCGCTCGCGTAGTGATCACGCCGCGGTTCTGACAGTCGGACGCCTAGCACCGCCGAGTGGCGAGAGTGTGCTGTCGCGCTTGCGCGGCGTAACTGGTCCGGGCGAGCTTCCCATTTCCGACGCGCCTCGGGACCCTCCCTGAAGAACGGGCGCACCTCTTGCAAGGTCGGCGGTGGGCGGCCGAGATGACACGGAATCCACGAGGCGCGCAGGAGACCATCGATCGGCGCGAGGCGTTGCGGCGCGCCGCGCTCCTGCTGGGGGGCGCGCTGGCCGCTCCTACGGTGGCCGGCGTGCTGGCCGGCTGCCAGGCCGCGCGCGTGCCCGACGGCGCGTGGGCGCCCCGCGCACTCAGCCGAGCCCAGGCGGAGCTCGTGGCCGCCATGGCGGAGCACATTCTCCCCGAAACCGACACGCCGGGCGCCCGTGCCGCGGGCGTGCACCGCTTCATCGACGCCATGCTGGCGGAGTCCTTTCCTCCCTCGGAGCGGGAGCGCTTTCTCGCCGGCCTGGCCGAGGTCGACGCCCGTGCCGGCCGGACCTCGGGTCACCGGTTCCTCCAGTGCGCGCCTGCGGACCAACGGGCGCTGCTCGAGGTGCTCGATCGCGAGGCGTTCGCCTCACCCCCTGTCCCCCTCTCCACAACGTGGAGAGGGGGGACGAGCGACGAGCCTGCGGTGCCTTTCTTCCGCACGATGAAGGAGCTGACGCTCGTCGGCTATTACACGTCCGAGATCGGCGCCACGCGCGAGCTGCACCACGCCCCGGTTCCAGGCCGGTATGACGGGTGCGTGCCGCTCGCGCAGGTCGGCCGGACGTGGGCCGTGTGACGCCGCACGACGAGCCGTACGACGCGATCGTCGTCGGCTCCGGGATCACCGGTGGCTGGGCCGCCAAGGAGCTGTGCGAGAAGGGGCTCAAGACCCTGGTGCTCGAGCGCGGCCGCCACGTGGAGCACGGCAGGGACTACGTCACGGAGTGGCTGCAGCCCTGGCAGCTCCCGCACCGCGGCCGCGGCGAGCAGGAGTTGTACGACCGCGACTACCCGATCCAGAGCAAGAACTACGCGTTCGGCGAGGCGACCCGCCACTTCTTCGTGAACGATCGGGAGCATCCCTACATCACGGCCGAGGATCAGCCGTTCCGCTGGATTCGCGGCTACCAGCTCGGGGGGCGCAGCCTCATCTGGGGCCGGCTGTGCTGGCGCTGGAGCGACCTCGACTTCGAGGCCAACCTGCGCGACGGTCACGGCGTCGACTGGCCGATCCGCTACAAGGACCTCGCGCCGTGGTATGCGCACGTCGAACGGTTCGTGGGCGTGAGCGGTGAGCGGTTAGGCCTCGCGCACCTGCCGGACGGTGACTTCCTCCCGCCGTGGGAGATGAACTGTGCCGAGCACGTCGTGCGGCGGGGGATCGAGCGCGCGTTCCCCGGGCGCCACATGACGATCACGCGGGTCGCGAATCTGACCGAGCCGCACAACGGCCGCGGGCGCTGCCAGGCGCGGAACCAGTGCGCCCGCGGCTGCAGCTACGGCGGCTACTTCTCGAGCCTGAGCGCGACGTTGCCGGCGGCGCAGAAAACCGGCAACCTGACCATCGTCACCGACGCGATAGTCCACAGCGTGATCTACGACGAGCGGAAGGACCGCGCGGTAGGCGTGCACGTGATCGACCGGAATACGAAGCAGACGCTGGACTACGCCGGGCGGCTGATCTTTCTGTGCGCCTCGAGCCTCGGCACCGCCCAGATCCTCCTGAACTCGAAGACCCCGCGTTTCCCGACCGGCCTCGCCAACTCGAGCGGCGAGCTCGGCCACAACCTGATGGACCACATCTCCAAGGCCGGCGCGAGCGGCACCGTGCCGGGCCTCGAAGACAAGTACGTGTACGGCCGCCGGCCGACGGGCACCTACATCCCGCGATTCCGGAATCTGGGAGGGAACCGCGAGGCGAAGGTGGCCTTCCTGCGGGGTTATGGGATCCAGGGGGGAGCGGCGCGCGCGGGGTGGAGCCGTGGAGCGGAGATACGCGGCCTTGGGGCGGAGCTGAAACAGCAGCTGCGGGAGCCCGGGCCGTGGCAGCTGACGTTGCAGGGATACGGCGAATGCCTGCCGCGGCACGAGAACTATGTCGACCTCGACTCGGAGCGGAAAGACGAGTGGGGCATCCCACTGCTGCGCGTGCACTGCGCCTGGAGCGACAATGAGCGCGCCATCCTGGAAGACGTGAAGACCCAGTCGGCGGAGATGCTCGACGCCGCCGGGTGCAAAGACGTCGAGACGTACGACCACGACGGCCCGCCGGGGTTCAGCGTCCACGAGATGGGGACGGCGCGCATGGGACGGGACCCCAAGACGTCCGTGCTCAACGCCCACAACCAGACCCACGATGTGCCCAACCTGTTCGTCACCGACGGCGCCTGCATGGCGAGCTCGTCGTGCGTGAATCCGTCGCTCACCTACATGGCCCTCACCGCGCGGGCCGTGGACCACGCGGTGAGCGAGCTCAAGCGCCGCAACCTGTGAGCGGGTCGGCGCGCGCCGCGCAGGCGCAGGTGGTGGCCACCTCGTTCCTGGCGCTGTTCGCGATCGTCGGTATCGCGCTGTACGGCTTGCCATTCTTTTACGACCACATGGTGCGCGAGTTCGGCTGGTCGCGCACCCAGGTCACGTCGGGCAACGCGATCTCCAAGCTGATCGTCGGGCCGCTGTTCGGCTTCTTCGCCGGCTGGATGGTGGACCGGTTCGGCCCGCGCCGCCTGATGGTGGCGGGGAGCCTGATGGCGGGCATGGCGCTCGTGGGACTCGGCGCGATCCACACGCTGGCGGGCTTCTACTTCTTCTACCTCTTCAACGCCCTGGGCAATGTGTGCGGCGGCCCGCTCCCGAACCAGGTGCTCTTGTCCCGCTGGTTTACGGCGGCCCGCGGCCGAGCGATGGGGTTCGCCTATCTCGGGATCGGTATCGGAGGCGCGCTCGTGCCGTTCCTGGCGGTGTGGCTGACGCGGGCCGTGGGGTGGCAGGGGGCGCTGCAGATTCTCGGCGCGCTGATCATCCTCGTCGCCTTGCCGCTCGCCCTCTTCGTCAAGGAAATTCCCGACTCCGCGGGCGCCAGAGGTCCGGTTGCCGAGGCCTCCACAACCTCCACCGTCCTCCACCGTCCTGCCTTTTACCTGCTTTTGGTTGGCAGCATGTGCTCGATCGCAGCCGTGGGCGGCACGAACCAGCACTTGAAGCTCTTCCTGAGTCTCGATCACGGTTTCACTCAAGGCGCGGCCGCACGAATCGCTTCGTTGGTGCTCACCTCGAGCCTCGTCGGCCGCGTGGGTATGGGATGGCTGGCGGACCGGTTCGCGAAAAAGTACGTGATGCTGCTGATCTATGTGCTGGTCGCGTCGGCGATCCCGCTGCTGTTCGTCGTCGGTACGCCGGGGGCGATCTACGTTTTCGCGGTGATCTTCGGCATCGGACTGGGTGGAGAATACATGGTCATTCCGCTCATGGCCGCCGAGCTGTTCGGCGTGCGCGTCCTGGGGCGCGCGATGGGCGTCGTCCTGACCGCCGACGGCGTCGCCGAAGCGGTCGCCCCGGTGCTCGTCGGCCGCATGCGAGACGTAACGGGGAGCTACGCCACCGGCTTCCTGGCGGTCATCGGGTTCGCGCTGGCGGGCGCGGTGGCGATCTCATTCCTGCCTCGGACCTCACGCCCTGTCCCCGCCTTTGTAGGGGCGCAGCATGCTGCGCCCCTACCGGAGGGCTGATGGCGACTCGACGCGTCGGCGTGATCATGAACGGTGTCACCGGCCGCATGGGGCTGAACCAGCATCTCGTGCGGTCCATCCTCGCCATCCGGGAGCAGGGCGGGGTGCCGCTGCCCGACGGCGACCGGCTTGTCCCGGACCCGATCCTGGTCGGTCGCAACGAGGCGAAACTGCGGGACATCGCGGCCGCCCACGGTCTGACGCGCGTCTCGACGGACTTGGACGCCTGTCTTGCGAACCCTGCGGACGAGATCTACTTCGACGCCACGCTGACGAGCCTCCGAGTTGGCCACGTGGGTCGCGCGATTGTGGCGGGGAAGCACGTCTACTGCGAGAAGCCGGTGGCGGCCAGCACCATGGAAGCGCTCGAGCTCGCGCGGTCGGCCACCCGTCGCGGCGTGAAGCACGGGGTCGTCCAGGACAAACTTTTCCTTCCCGGCATCCGCAAGCTCAAGCGGCTGGTGGACGACGGCTTCTTCGGCCGCCTGTTGAGTGTGCGCGGCGAATTCGGGTACTGGGTGTTCGAGGGTGACGGCGAGGGGGGGCCGGCGCAGCGTCCCTCGTGGAACTACCGCAAGGAAGACGGCGGCGGAATCGTCCTCGATATGTTCCCCCACTGGCGCTACCTGCTCGACCACACCGTCGGCCCGGTCACCGCCGTGCAGTGTACCGGCGCGACGCACATCCCCGAGCGCAGGGACGAGCAAGGCCGGCGCTACGCCGCGACCGCGGACGACGCCGCCTACGCCACGTTCGCGCTCGACGGCCCCACCGGTGAGATCCTCGCACAGTTCAATTCGTCGTGGGCGGTTCGCGTCTACCGCGATGACCTGCTGCAGATCCAGGTCGACGGCACCTTGGGGAGCGCCGTCGCGACCTTGCGCGGCTGCAAGATCCAGGGTCGCGCCCAGACGCCGCGCGCGGTGTGGAACCCCGACGTGCCCAACGCCGCCGACTTCTACGCGTCGTGGCAGGACGTGCCCGACGAGGAGGGGGGGCCCTTCGACAACGCGTTCAAAGTGCAGTGGGAGCGGTTTCTGCTGCACGTCGCGACGGACGCGCCATTCCCCCACGACTTCTGCGACGGCGCGAAAGGCGTGCAGCTTGCGGAGCTGGCGCTCCAATCGTGGCACGAGCGGCGGTGGATCGACGTGCCGGACCTCACCCCCTATCCCCCTCTCCGCGCGGCGGAGAGGGGGAACGACGAGCGACGTCCCCCCTCTCCACAACGTGGAGAGGGGGTTAGGGGGTGAGGCATGCCCCCGACCATTCGGCTTCCGCGCGCCGACGGCAGCATCACGCCGTACACGATGCACGAGCCGGTGTCGTGGCCTGCGCCCACGGGGCCGATCCGCAGCCGCGTGGCCTACGCCGCGGCCCATGTCGTGTGCGACCCGCTCGCCGACCGTGATCCTTTGTCGGATGCGCGCCTCGACTGGGAAGCCACGCTCGCCTACCGGGGCCACCTGTGGTCCCTCGGGCTGGCCGTCGCCGACGCGATGGACACGGCGCAGCGCGGCACGGGACTCGGCTGGAATGCGGCGCGCGAGCTGATCCGCCGGTCCGTCGCGGAGGCACAGGCGAGGGGCGGCGTGATCGCCTGCGGCGCGGGCACCGACCAGCTCGCGCCGGCCGAAGGAGTCACGCTGTCCGACGTTCAGCGCGCCTACGAGGAGCAGGTCGGCTTCGTGGAAGGACAGGGAGGGGGGGCCCGGGTGATCCTGATGGCGAGCCGGGCGCTGGCGCGCGCGGCGCGCGGACCCGACGACTACGCCCGGGTCTACGGGGCCATTCTCCGGCAGGTGGCTCGGCCGGTGATTCTCCACTGGCTCGGCGACATGTTCGATCCGCAGCTCGCGGGTTATTGGGGCACGCGCGATGTCGACGAGGCCATGAACGCGTGTCTCGCGATCATCTGCGAGCACCGCGCGAAGATCGACGGGATCAAGGTGTCACTCCTCGACGCGGAGCGCGAGATCGCGCTGCGCCGCCGGCTTCCGGACGGCGTGCGCATGTACACCGGGGACGACTTCAACTACAAGCGGCTGATTCTGGACGACGCGGGGGGGCGTCACAGCGACGCGCTGCTCGGCATCTTCGACGCGATCGCGCCGGCGGCGTCGGCCGCGCTCCAGGCACTCGACCGGGGTGACGTGACGACGTATCACGCGGCGCTCGAGCCCACCGTGCCGCTCGCGCGGCACATCTTCCAGGCCCCGACTCACGCCTATAAGACGGGCATCGTGTTCCTCGCCTACCTGAACGGCCACCAGGGGCATTTCCGGATGGTCGGCGGTGCGGAGAGCTGGCGCGCCGTGCCCCACCTGGCCGAGCTGTTCCGTCTCGCGGACGCGGCCGGCCTGCTCGCGGATCCGGACTGCGCGGCGGACCGGATGCGGCGAGTGCTGGCGCTCGCGGGGGTCGAGTGAGCCGCCGTTCACTGACCCCGGGCGCAAGCCCGGGGTTCACGGAGTCTCCGGGGTCCCTGCCGATCTCCCGCCTCAGCGTCAACCAGATCACCGCCGAGCGGGCCACGCTCAAGGAGGTGGTGGACGCCTGCGCCCGGCACGGCGTGCCGTATGTCGCGGTGTGGCGTCACAGGCTCGCCGAAGTCGGCGTGAAAGCGGCGGCGTCGCTGCTGCGTGACGCGGGCGTGCGAGTCTCGAGCGTGTGTCGGGGCGGGATGTTCCCCGCGGGCACGCGCGAGGAGCGAACCGCGCGGATCGAGGACAATCGCCGCGCGGTCGACGAAGCGGCGGCGCTCGGCGCCGGCGTGCTGGTGCTCGTGTGCGGGGCGGCGCCCGACAAGGACATCGCCGCCGCGCGCCGCATGGTCGCCGACGGCATCGCCGAGCTGGTTCCCTATGCCCGCGAGCGCGGCGTGCGCCTCGGCGTCGAGCCGATGCACCCGGGCTTCGCCGCGGAGCGCTCCTGCATCACGACGCTGCGGGAGGCACGTCGCCTCGCCGAACGCTTCGACCTCTCCACGGTCGGCGTGGTGGCCGACGTCTATCACATCTGGTGGGACCCGGAGCTGTACGATCAGCTGGCCCGGGCGGCCGGCATGCTCGTCGGGTTCCACGTCTCCGACTGGCTCGTACCCGTGCACGACGTGTTGATGAATCGAGGGATGATGGGCGACGGTGTGATCGAGTTGTGCCGGATCCGCGCCGCCGTCGAGCGGGCCGGATACGCCGGGCCGATCGAGGTCGAGATCTTCAACCAGGCAGTCTGGGACACGCCGCTCGAATCCCTGCTGCCGCTCCTGAAGGAGCGCTATCTCTCATGCGTGTGATGACTCTGGCACTCGGCGCCGCCCTCTGCCTGGCGGCGTCCCGCCTCGCCGCGCAAGCCGTTCACGTCGATGCCGACGACATCGGGGGCGTGGTCACCGGCCCCAATGGGCCGGAAGCGGGCGTGTGGGTCATCGCCGAGACGCACGACCTGCCGACGAAGTTCGTCCGCATCGTCGTGACCGATGACCAGGGGCGCTACCTGGTGGCTGACCTTCCCAAGGCGACGTACAGCGTGTGGGTGCGCGGCTACGGGTTGGTGGACTCGCCAAAGGCGTCGGTGCGGCCGGGGAAGACCGTCAACCTGACGGCCGTCGCCGCGCCCACGCCGCGCGCGGCCGCCGAGTACTACCCGGCCGGGTACTGGCTTTCCCTGATGCGCATCCCGGAGCAAAAGGAGTTCACCGCGACCGCGGCGGACGCGAACGGGATGTCGCCGAACGTGAAGAGTCAGGCCGAGTGGGTCCGGATCGTCAAGTCGGGCGGCTGCTTGGCGTGTCATCAATTGGGCACCAAGGGGACGCGCGAGCTTCCGGCGACCTTGGGCCACTTCGCGACGTCGGTCGCGGCCTGGGACCGACGCATCCAGTCGGGACAGGCCGGCGGCGCGATGCTCGCGACAGTGAACCAGCTCGGCAGAAATCGCGCGCTGGCGATGTTCGCCGACTGGACCGACCGGATCGCCGCGGGGGAAGTGCCCCCGGCGCCGCCCCGGCCGCGGGGCATCGAGCGCAACGTCGTGATCAGCGAGTGGGACTGGGCCGACCCGAAGGCCTATCTCCACGACGAGGTCTCGACCGACCGGCGGAATCCCGCGATCAACGCGAACGGCAGGATCTACGGGTCGCTGGAGTTGAGCGCCGACTATCTGCCCGTGCTCGATCCTCTGCGTCACACGGCGAGCCGGGTGCCGCTCACCGTTCGCGATCCCGCCACGCAGCCCGCCGCCGGCGCGGGCATGCCGCAGCCGTCGCCATACTGGGGCGGCGAGCTCATCTGGACCAGCAAAGCGAACGTGCACAACCCGATGCTCGATGAGCGCGGTCGCGTGTGGCTCACCTCCACGGTACGGCCGCCCGACAACCCGGACGTCTGCAAGGCGGGGTCGAGCCATCCGTCGGCCAAGCTGTTTCCGCTCGCCCGTGCCGGCCGTCACCTCGCGGTCTACGATCCCACGACTCGAAAGCTCAGGCACATCGGCACGTGCTTCAGTACCCACCACCTGATGTTCGCCGAAGACGCAAACCGCACGCTCTGGACCTCGGGCGGCGGCCCGGTGGTGGGTTGGTTGAACACGAAGCTGTTCGACGAGACAGGCGACGAAGAGCAATCTCAGGGCTGGACGGCTCTGATCCTCGACACGAACGGCAACGGCAAACGAGACCCGTACGTCGAGCCCGACCAGCCGCTCGATCCCGCCAAGGACAAGCGGATCGCGGCCGGCCTCTACGCCGTCGCCCCGGCTCCCGATGGCTCGATCTGGGGGACGTCACTGGGCTTCCCGGGCGCCGTGGTGCGCCTGAACCCGGGGCCCAATCCCCCGGAAACGGCATTGGCAGAGTTGTACGAGCTGCCGCTCGACCGGTCGGGCGTGCCGATCGCGGGGTTCTCGCCGCGCGGCGGCGACGTGGACCGCAACGGCGTCTACTGGACGGAGCTTGCGAGCGGACACCTGGCGAGCTTCGACCGCAGGAAGTGCAAGGGCCCGCTCAACGGACCGACCGCCACCGGTCAGCATTGCCCCGAAGGCTGGACGTTTTATCCGGAGCCCCTGCCGCAGCTCCAGGGCGTGACCACATCGGGGAGCGCCGAAGCGAGCTATTACACCTGGGTCGATCAGTTCGGGGTGCTCGGCCTCGGCGCGAACGTGCCGATCAATACGGGCAACGGGTCGGAAGGGCTGCTCGTGTTGCAGGACGGGAAATGGATCGTGCTCCGCGTCCCCTACCCCTTGGGATTCTACACGAAATGGATGGATGGCCGGATCGACGATCCGAACGCCGGCTGGAAGGGGCGGGGGTTATGGGCGACGGTGAGCACGCGCGCGCCGTTCCACATGGAAGGCGGTAGGGGCACCACGAGCAAGGTCCTGCACTTCCAGCTGCGACCCGACCCCCTGGCGCGATAAACGTCTGGCGTCGACGAGTCGCGGCTGAGCTCTTCGGGCACCGCCGCACCGTGAACAACATCCGGAGGTACACGATGCGCAGGTTCTGGCTGCTGGGTTTGCTGGCGCCGCTGGTACCCGTCGCCGCCGATCTTCCCACGAACTACGTGGCCGGCAAGCTGATCCAGCTGAACGACAACGGCGCGTGGTCGTGGTTCATGGACGAGCGGGCCATCGTGGACGACGGCAAGCTCATCGTGGGCTCGGTGCGTGCGGTGGGCGACTATCGCAACGAGCGCGATCCCGACTGGGGCAACGTGGAGGTCTCCGTCTATGACCTCGCGTCGGGCGCGACCCAGCACACGGTGCTGCACCGCCATCTGCAGCAGGACGATCACGCGAGCCCCGCGTTCCTAGCGCTCCCGGACGGACGCTATCTCGCGGTGTACACGCAGCACGGCGTGGAGCGCCGCATTTACTGGGCGTTGTCGGCGCCGCACGATCCTCTGAAATGGGGGCCCCCGTCCACGTTCGACACCCCGGGCAGCCCCGCTCAGCCGCTGCGGGGCAACAACGTCACGTACTCGAATTTGTTCCGGCTGGCATCAGGGCGCATCGTGAACTTTTTCCGCGGCGTCGAGCTCGAGCCGAGCTACATGTATTCCGACGACACCGGCCGCACCTGGCGTTACGGCGGTCGCGTGGCCCACGGCACTCGCAGCGGGTACAGTCCCTATCTGAAGTACGCCTTCGACGGTGTGGGGACGATTCACTTCGTGATGACGGAAAACCACCCGCGGAATTACGACAACAGTCTGTATCACGCGTTCATCCGCGACGGCAGCATCTACCTCTCGGACGGGACGCGCCGTGCCAAGCTCAGCGAGACGACCGAGACGGACGTCAACGCGTGGGACTTGACCCGCGTGTTTCAGGGCGATCCCGACAACGTGGCCTGGATGTGCGACCTCGAGCTCGACGCTGCCCAACGGCCGTACGTCGTCTTCTCGGTGCAGAAAGACGGTCGCGGCCTGCCGCGCGGGCAGGGAGGTTTCGACCACCGGTTCGGCTACGGCCGCTGGGACGGATCGAAGTGGCAAGTGCACGAAATCGCCTACGCCGGCACCCGCCTCTATGCCGGGGAGGACGACTACACGGGTCTCGCCGCGCTCGATCCCAACAACCCCGATGTCGTCTACATCTCGACCGACGCTGATCCCATCACGGGCAAGCCGCTCGTGAGCCCGGCCGACGGCCAGCGCCACCACGAGCTATTCCGCGGCACCACCCGCGACTTCGGCGCGACGTGGCGATGGGAGCCCATCACTGCCAACTCGACCGCGGACAACCTGCGGCCGATCGTGCCCCGGTGGAGGGATCCGCGGACGCTGCTGGTGTGGATGCGCGGCACGTACAAGAACAACCACGGCGAGTGGACGACCGCCGTGGTCGCGACCATCCTGAACGCCCCCGGCTTGTGACGCCGTAGTCGAACAAGTTGGCGCGCGACTTGCGAACGCATCGCAGGTGCCCCGCTCGTCCCGCGACAAGGGGGCTCGACCCACAAGAGCGTGTGACGTCGCCGCCGCCGTTGGGTTGGGGCGATTTAGTTCGATAAACGAACAAGATACACGAACGCGTCTGGGGCCGTCCCCAGGAGCTATCGGTGGCGAATTTCCTCCGTCTCTGTCAGGCAGCCTCCCCCTCCGCTGTTGAATACACGCAGCATGTGTTGCCTGGTCGCATCTCCCCCGACCCCTCGCTGTTCGCTCCCTGCAAGCCTAGAGGATTCGCTATGAGACCTGTGTGCGCCATCGTGGCGCTCGTCGGGCTGTTATCGGCGCGGGCAGGCCGCGCCCAGGAACCGCCCGCCGCTCCGCCGCCGCAGGCTCAGGTTGTAAGCGGGACGATCACCAGCTCCGTGAGCGGTCTGCCCCTGCCGTCCGTGCGTGTGAGCATCAAGGGCACGCACCAGCAGACCGCGTCAAATGGCGACGGACGCTATACGGTGAGCGTGCCGTCGCTGCAGGATACGCTGCATTTCTCTCTCATCGGCTATCAACCCCAGGACGTCCCGATTGACGGGCGGACGGAGATTGATGTTCGACTGGCGGCACTGCCTGCCCAGCTCGAGGCATTGATCGTGACGGGTTACCGCGTGCAGGACCGGCGCACGGTAACGGGGTCCGTTTCCAGCGTGAATCCTGCGGAGTTCAGCGATGTGCCCGTCGACAACCTTTCCAACGCGCTGGCGGGGCGGTTGGCCGGTGCGACGATCACGCAGAATGCCGGCACCCCGGGGCGTGAGTCCAGCATCCGGATTCGGGCCCCCGGCACCTTCAATGACATCGATCCGTTGTACGTGATCGACGGGGTCGTGAGCGACAAGTTCGCGTTTGACGGACTCAGCCCGCAGGACGTCGACAACATTTCCGTACTGAAGGACGGCGCCACGGCGGCCTTGTACGGCTCCAGGGCGGCGAACGGCGTCATCCTGGTCACGACCAAGCGTGGTGCGGTGAAAGCGACGGAGTTCTCCTACAACGTCACCGTGGGGGGGCAGGACGCGCCGAGAATCCCGCCGTCGCTCAATGCGTACCAACATGCGAAGGCGATCAACGATGCGTTGAGCTACAACAACGTTCCCACGAGCGATGCACGCTACTATACCGACGACGAACTGGCGTACTTCCGGACGCATTCGTGGGACTGGATTGCCGCATTGTGGCGAGATCCGCTCGATGTCCATCACTCCTTGAGTATCTCCGGGGGCACGGACGGCGTCAGGTACTTTCTCGGCGGATCGTACCTCGACGCGACAGGCTCCTTCGACAATCTGAGCTTCGGGAGGACGACCGCACGAGGCAATCTCGACGTCGATCTCACGAGCCGCTTGAAGGCGTCGGTGGATTTCAACGGCGCGCGCCAGAACCGGCTTGGCCCGAGCTGGGGCATAAACGCCGCCACAGGTGTGGCCGACTGGGGCCAGGAAGACCTGTATAAGGCACTCGCACTGCGGACCCGGATGGTGCCCCCCTACATTGACGGATTCCCGGTGGGAAACTGGGTCGAATGGCATCCCGGTGTCGTGATATCGAACCAGTCCGGGTACGACAGGCGGCAATGGTCCGAGCTCAACGTCAGGGGCCGCTTGGATTATCAGACGCCGTGGGTGCGAGGCTTGAGCGCGAGCCTGACGTACTTCAAGGGATACACCTCGTCATACGAGAAGCAGTTCAACCTGCCGTACGACATGACGCTCTTCGACACGTGGGGCGGGCACAACCACCTGCTGGGAAGTCAAGTTGTCGGCACCAAGGAGCGGAGTGCCGAGGATTTCCTGCGGACGAACGAGGCCCCGTACAACAACTATCAGCTCAACGCTCAGCTCACGTACAAGCACCGCTTGGGAAATCATGACGTGGATGCCCTGTTCGTCTACGAGCAGGCGGCGAGCGATACCGCCTGGCTCGCGGGCCGGCGCGACAATTTCATTTCGTCGGGTATCGACCAATTCATCGCGGGAGGCAGCGACCCCGCGGATTCACGCGTGGACGGCCGCGAGGGACGGAGCGCCAGACTCTCCTATGTCGGCTCCGTGGGTTACAGCTACGCCGACCGGTACTATCTGCAGGGTTCGTTCCGCTATGACGGGTCGGTGATCTTCGCGCCGGAGCATCGCTGGGGCTTCTTTCCTTCCGTTGCGGCGGGCTGGCGCATCACGCAGGAGCCGTTTTTCAAGGTCCCGTTCATCAATGAGCTGAAGCTGCGGGCCTCGTACGGCGTCGTCGGGAACGATGCCGTCGGCGACTTTCAATGGCTCCAGTCCTACGTCATCGACACCGGAGCCGTGTTCGACAGTCCCACAAAGGGCATCGCTCCGGGAAGTCTCGCCAACAGAGCCATCACCTGGGAGAAATCGAAGTCGTACAACGCCGGTCTGGACGCCAGGCTCTGGGATAACAGGATCAGCCTGACGCTGGACCTCTTCTATCGCAATACCTACGACATCCTGGGATCGCGACAAGCGCAGATTCCCGGCACCTTCGGGGCCACGCTCCCGGACGAGAACTACGAGCAGATCAACTCGCACGGATTCGAGGTCGAGTTGGGATACAACGGCGGCGCCGGAGAAGCGCCGGGCTCTTTCAAGTACTACGCGCGAGGCTTTCTCGGCTACGCCACCAACGAAATCGTTCAGCTGAACGAAGCCCAGAACATCCGGCCCTATCAATCCCGTAAGGGTCGCACCACCGCACCGACTAGTGCGTGCTTCGGGTACATCGCCACCGGCATACTCCGCACCCCAGCGGACCTGGACGCTCTTCCCCCCGGGTACACGATCAACGGAGTGCCGGCCCAGCTAGGCATGTTGAATTACAAAGATCTTCGGGGTCCACCTGTCGTCGCGCCGGATGGCACGATTAGCAATGCCCCACCGGATGGAAAGATCACCGGCGACGATCAAGCCTGGATCTGCGATTACAACAGCCCACCGATCAGTTATGGACTCAGTGTTGGCGCATCCTGGAAGGCTCTGCGCATCGACGCATTGTTCTCGGGCGCCGCGGGAAACAAGTTGTTGATGCAAACGGACGGGAGGGCCATCCAGGCGCGAGCGGAAGAGGCCTCCTACGGCTACTGGGCGGACAGCTGGACGCCGGATAATCCCAACGGCGCGTATCCCGGGTACCGGGGCACCCCCTACAAGACGACGTACCCTGCTTCGACGTTCTGGCTGCGCGACGGGTCCTTCCTCCGGTGGAAGGCCCTGACCGTTTCTTATGACCTGCCACAGAGGGTTACCCGCGTCATGGGCTTGAGCAGCGCCCGCCTCTATTGCTCGGGTACGAACCTGCTCTTGCTCATGGACCACATCGGCGACTGGGGATATGACCCGGAAATGAACAACATCAGGTCGTATCCGTTGATGCGGAGCTTCACGCTGGGAATGAACGCCTCTCTGAAGAAGAGCCTCCAATGAGGACCTCCAGAGCAACCTCGGTCGCCCTGTTGAGCCTCGGGCTCGGCGGCTGCAACAGCATCCTCGACCTCAAGGACTTGGAATCCGTCAATGAAGCGCAGGTGTGGAAGGACCCCGCGTTGGCGGAAGCGTACGTCAACAAGGTGTATGCGGACAATCTGCCCGGCTGGTCGACTGGTGACGCCAGCACCTCGGATGAGTCTCCCGGGGGCACGGGGTACATGTACGGGCAGTTGACCGAAAGCTCGGTCGACTACTGGTGCACGCGAAATACGACCGACTGCCAGCACCCGCCGTATGACCGCATCAGGAGCATCAATATCCTGTTGGCCGAGATCGACAAGGGGACGCTGGACGCGATCCTTTCGAAGCGACTGAAGGGCGAAGGGTATTTCTTCCGAGCCTGGGCCTACTGGGAGTTGGTGAAGCGATACGGCGGGGTGCCGCTTGTGCTTGAGCCCCAAGAATTGACCGACGACTTGCTCGTGTCGAGAAGTCCCACCTCGCAGTGCGTGGCGCAAATCCTGTCGGATCTCGATCAGGCCATCGCGCTCTTGCCGGCCATCAGTGTCGGGGCGGGCAATGACGGCCATGTCCATAAGGGAACGGCCATGGCCTTGAAGGGACGGGTGCTCCTGTACTACGCGAGCCCCCAGTTCAACCGCACCGACGATATCACCCGTTGGCAGAGCGCCTACGACGCCAACCTCGCGGCCAGGGACTATCTCACGAGCAAGGGGTTCGGGCTGTATCCGGATTTCGAGAAGCTATGGTTCGTGGAGATGAATCCCGAGGCTATCTTCGTGCGGAGGTATCGGTATCCCGGGGCGCGGGTCGACCAGAACGGCCAGGAGATAGGCAGCGTACATCGTTGGGCGGCCGCCACGCGGCCCTTGGACGAGTCCCAGGGAGCGACCGGAGCCAATCGGCCCACCGTGGAGATGGTCAACGCATTCCCCATGCATGATGGACGGCCGATCGCGAACAACCCGGCATACGATTCCATGTACTTCTGGAAGAATCGCGATCCCCGTTTCAAAGCCACGATTGCCTATAATGGCGCCGTCTGGGAGCTGTCCGGCAAGGCCGGCCGCAGGCAGTGGACCTACGTCGGGGGAGAATCAAACAATCCCACGCCGACCGGCTTCTATACACGGAAAGCGGTGGATCCGAGGGCGGACGCACTCGGCGCGTTCAACGGACAGACGCAATGGATCGAAATCCGCTTTGCGGAAGTCCTGATGAATCTCGCCGAGGCCGCGAATGCCATCGGTCACACCCAGGAGGCGTACGACCAGATCATTGCCTTGAGAGCCCGCGCCGGTATCGATCCGGGAACCGGCCTGTACGGTCTGGACCCCGGCATGAGCGGAGCGGCACTGCAGGCTGCGATCATGCTGGAGAGACAAATCGAATTCGCCTATGAAGCCAAGCGGTTCTGGGACTTGAGACGGAATATGCTGTTCGAAGCACTCTTGAATGGCACGCGCCGTCACGGGGTGACAATCACGTTGACGGTGCCTGCGGCCCAATGGAATCAGGTGCGCAACACCGTGGATCTCGAGTCTGAGTATCAGAACTACTTCCAGACACAGTCCAAGGTGCTCGACACACAGTTCCCTATCAACTGGCAGGCGAGCTACTACTTCTTTGCTATTCCCGCCTCCCAGCTGCAGCTGAACAGCAAGTTGGCGCAGACCGTCGGCTGGGCGGGCGGAACGTTCGATCCACTGCAGTAACGGTGCCCGCATGGTCGGATGATGACGCGATGATCGCGCGACGCTGGGTCAGAGTGCTCTCGCTCACCCTGGCGTGCCCCGCCGCGCTCGCGCAGTCGCGGCCGGCGACGCGCGTCGATTGGCCCACCTTTCTCTCGCGCCAGGACCTCGTCTGGGACCGTCTCCCGACCGGGTGGGGCGAGAGCGCATTCATCGGCAACGGTCGCCTCGGTGCCACGATCGACGTGCACGACGGCGCGCTCGGCTGGACCATCAACCGCACCGATGTCGTGCACGACCAGTCGCGCTACCCGATCGGTCGCGTGGTCCTGAAGACGGCCGGAACGGTGCAGGGCGGCAGCGCGCGCCTGGTCCTGTGGGACGCCGAAGCGAGCGGCACGGTGACTACCGATCGGGGAGAGGTGCGCTGGCGCAGCTTCACGGCGTCGCGACCATCCGTGATCGTGATCGTGCTCGAGGGAACAGGCGGTGAGAGCGGAGTCGCGCTCGACTGGGCGCCGGCCGAGGCGCGCCCCCCGCGCAAGGTGTATCGCAAGGATCCATTTGCGCCGGAGGACTTGCATCCAGCGGCAGTCGTGTCTCGCACGCGGTCCGAGATCACGAGCGTCCAGACATTCTTGAACGGTGGCGCGCACGCCGAATCGATCCGCCGTTCAGCCGGGGTCTTCTACGTCAGTATCGCTCCGGGGAACACTGGTCCTGAGGCGCTGGCGGACGCGCGCACTGCGACGGCCGAGGCCGTGCGGCAAGGTGTGGCGCGGCTCGAAGCGGCGCATCGCCGGTGGTGGCACGCGTACTATCCCGAGAGCTTCCTCACCTTCCCCGACGCCCGTCTCGAGGCGTACTACTGGATCCAGATCTACAAGCTCGGCTCGGCGATGCGTCCCGACGGACCGATCCTCGACTTGAACGGCCCCTGGTTCAACGCCACGCCCTGGCCCGGCATCTGGTGGAACCTGAACATCCAGCTCACCTACTCGCCGCTGTTCCGGGCGAACCGGCTCGACCTGGCCGAGTCCCTGCTCCGAAACTTGGACAGGCACCGGCAAGCCCTCATCGACAACGTGCCCGAGCGGCTGCGGGCGGACGCGGCGGCGATCGGACGCAGCTCGGGTCCGGATCTCGTGCGCCCGGTCGATCTCGCCACGGCGCAGAGCGACGCGGCTCACGAGATGGGGGACCTGCCATGGACCCTGTATTACTACTGGCTCGACTATCGCTACCAGATGGACGACCGCATGCTGCGCGAGCGGGTCTACCCGCTGCTCAAGCGCGCGATCGGGAACTACCTCGCCTACGTGGAGCGAGGCGAGGACGGGCGCTGGCATCTGCCGCCCACGGAGTCGCCGGAGCTCGCCACGGTGCCCGACGCGAATTACGACCTGGCGCTGCTCACGTGGGGTCTCGAGACGCTGATCGCGAGCGCCGAGTATTTGCGGCTCGACGAGCCGCTGCTCGATCGTTGGCGCGACGTGCTCGCGAACCTCACGTCCTTTCCCACCGATTCCAGCGGGCTGATGGTGGGCCGCGGCCGGCCGTGGAAGGAGTCGCACCGCCACTACTCGCACCTGCTGGCGATCTACCCGTTGCACCTGATCACACCCGACCGCCCCGAGCAGCGTGCGCTGATCGAGGCGTCGTTGCGCACCTGGGAGCGCGATCGAGCGTTGTTCCGCGGCTACTCGTTCACCGGTGGCGCGTCGATGCACGCGGTGCTCGGTCAGGGTGATACCGCGCTGACTCGCCTCAACCTGTACCTCGACGCGCCGCGCTACATGGAGCCGAACACCTTCTACGCGGAGGCCGGCCCGGTGATCGAGACGCCGCTCTCCGCGGCGACGTCGATCCAGGACCTGTTCCTGCAGGATTGGGGCGGGACGCTGCGGGTGTTCCCCGCGATGCCGGCGGCGTGGACCGAGGCTGCGTTCGACCGCCTGCGCGCCGATGGCGCGTTCCTCGTGAGCGCCGTGCGTCACGACGGCCGCACCGCCTGGGTCCGGATCGAGAGCCTCGCGGGCCAGCCCTGCCGGCTCGTCGTCGCCGATTGGGATACGGCCGTCGTGCGCGCGCACGCGGGTGCGGCGCCACGGCTGACGAAGAGAACCTCGGGCGACTTTGTGATCGACCTGCGCAAGGGAGCGTCTGTGGTTCTCGCTCCCGACGCCACGACGCCGCTGCCCGACGTGACTCCGGTCCTGCGCTCACCGGCCGCGGCCAACCAGTGGCCGGCGCTCAAGGTGCGCGAGTGAACTCGTGGCTCGGCGCCTGTCAGTGAACTGACCGCGCGCAACGCCCCTTCAGGGGCAGGGCCGAGCCGCGGCCTCGGCCGCGACTCCTCAGCCCACCTGCGGAGCCGCGTAGACCGGCGCCGCGACGAGGGCGATGGCCCCGCGCAGGCGGGGCAGGCTCCCCGCTGGCTCAGGGACGAGGGGAGTCTCGGCGGCTCCGCGGGTGAGGGCGCGTCGTGCGATTTCGGCCCGGAGGGCCGGCTCGATCGAGTCCCAGGCGCCGGTGATCTCGCCGCCGACGAAGATCTGTCCGGGATTGAGCGCCTGGACGATCATCGAGATTCCGATCCCCAGATAGCGACCGGTCTCGCTCAGGGCGTCGCGGGCCCGCTCGTCGCCGTCGCCGGCGCGGCGAACGACGTCGTCCACCGTGACGCCGCTGCGCTGGAGGAGCTCCCGGGCGATCGCCGGTGACAGCTCGTGTCCGAGGTAGCGGGCGACCGTGGCGAGGTTCGACGTGTGGGCCTCGAGGCAGCCCTGCGATCCGCACAGGCAGCGCGGGCCGTCGGCGCTGATGGGGATGTGCCCGAACTCGCCCGCGGTATGACCGTGGCCCCGAACCACTTCCCCGTTCACGACCACGCCCGTGCCCACGCCGTCCGACACCGACACGTAGACGAAATCCCGGATCCCGCTCCCTCCGCTGAGCCCGCTTTCCCCGGTCCCTCTCCCCCGCTCGGCCGGGCCGAGCCAGATATGCGCGAGCGCGCAGGCCGCCGGGGCGTTCTCGACGTGCACCGGCAGCCCCGTGCGCGTCGCCAGGCCGGCGCGGACCTGCACGTCGCGCCAGCCGAGCTGCGGCGCGTTGAGCACGCGCCCGCTGCGCCGGTCGACCATCCCGGGGATCACCATGCCGATCCCCTCGCAACGTCCCTCCGCCGCGTGAGCGCGGAGCAGCCGGCGCACGCGGATCGCCAGCTCGTCGAGCAGCTCCTCGGGACCGAAGCGGGTCGCGAAGCGCTCGAGGGCGATCTGCGTGCCGCCGAGATCGGAGAGCAGCACGTCGGTGCGGCTGAAGCGCACATCGATCGCGACGACCAGGCGATCGCGCGTCTGGACGTGCAGCATCATCGGCCTGCGGCCGCGCGGGAGGTCGCCCAGCGCGCCTTCGTAGAGGGCGCCTTCTTCCAGCAGCTCCTTGACCAGGGTGGTCACCACGCCTCGTCCCACCGTCATGCGGCGGGCGAGGTCCGCCCGCGAGATGGGCTGATGCTCGCGCACGAGGTTCAAGAGGATCTGCCGGTTGACCTGGCGGGAGGTGGCGCGCGTGGCGCGGCGGAAATCCCGGGTGTCGATCTTTCGCACGGTTGCGCGGCTCCGCGTGGCGGTGGCAAGCGGGACCAACTTGGCGCGCGACTTGCGCACGCATCGCCGGTGCCGCCGGGTCCCACGACGATTACGGGCTCGACATACCAGAGCGATTTGCGCCGCCACCGCCGTCGGGTTGGGGCGAATTAGTTCGATAAACGAACAAGATACGGGGCCGAGTCTCGGGAGCCGTCAGGAGCTGCCGGTGGCGAATTTCCTGCCTGGGTGTCGGGGAGTCGACTCCTGCGCTGTTGAGGACACGCAGCAGGTGTTGCTCACGGGCGTCGCTCCAGGACGCTCGTGCCGCGCGACCGCCATCCCACACCGGGCGCCCCCTCGCCCTGCCCCCCTTCGGAGCAGCCCCCCATGAGACCGACGATCGCCCTTCTGGTCGGCATTACGGCGCTGACCGCGACGGCGGCGTACGCCCAGGCCCCCACGGGCCAGATCCAGGGCACGGTGCGGGGAGAAACGGGAGTGCCGCTGGAAGGGGTCAGCCTCGTGGCGGTCGGGACCCACTTCGGCGCGGTGACCCGACCGGACGGCCGCTACGTGATTACGCGAGTGGCGCCGGGGACCTACCAACTCCGCGCGACGCGGATCGGGTATACGTCGCGGGAGCAGCCGATCACGGTCGTCGGGGGAGAAGAGGCGAGCGCCGACTTCACGTTGCCGAGTGCGGCGATCGCGCTGGACCAGGTGGTGGTGGTGGGCTACGGCTCTGAGCTCAGGAAGGACCTGACGGGCTCGGTCGGCTCTGTGTCCAGCCAGGATATCGCGAAGATCCCCGTGGCCCGGATCGATCAAGCCATCTCGGGGCTCGTGTCCGGCGTGCAGATCCAGACGACCAACGCGGCACCGGGCTCGGATTCGATACGCGTCCGTGTGCGCGGCAGCAACTCCCTGCAGGCGAGCAACGAGCCACTTGTAGTGGTGGACGGCGTCATCGGCGCCGACTTGAACGAGATCAATCCCGGCGATATCGAATCCGTGGACGTTCTGAAGGATGCATCGTCGACGGCGATCTATGGAACGCGCGGCGCGAACGGCGTCATCCTGGTGACGACCAAGCGGGGCAGGCCGGGGCAAATCGCCTTCGACTACTCCGGCTACACCGGCGTGCAGGATGTGAGCAAGCACATCGCGCTCTTGAGCGGCCCTGAGTTCGCGCAGCTCTACATGCTCAATCCGAACCACGACAAGAGCGTGACATTCGCACATCCCGAGTCGCTGGCGACGACCGACTGGCAAGACGTCATCTATCAGATGGCGCCGGTCCGGAGTCACGATGTGCGCATCTCCGGAACCGCGGGCGCCATGAGCGTGATGCTCTCCGCCAACTGGTTCGATCAGGACGGTGTCGTGCTCGGCTCCGACTTCGGCCGCGGATCGCTGCGCGTCAACCTCGACCAGGGCCTCGGCGAGCGGGTGCGCGTGGGCACGCGCGTCAGCTACAGCCGCTCCGTGGGCAACCAAGTCCGGGTCAACACGGGCTACGGCTCGGCCGGCGGGCCCGTGACCATGATGGCGCTGCGCTTCGCGCCGACCATCCCCGTGTACGACACGAGCGGCAAGTTCAGCGGCCCGCTCCTCGCCGGCCAGGTCATGGACAATCCGCTCGCGATCGTCGATCTCCGGAAAGACAAGAGCACCACGGACTACTTCATCGGCAATGCGTTCGCCGAATACGACCTGGTGCCGGGACTCACGTTGCGTTCGAGCCTCGCGTACACCTCGCGCAGCTCCCTGGAGCAGCAATACACCTCTCGCCTGCTCCAAGCGTCGTTGAACCTCGGGCAGGCCAACCTCGACAACACCAAAGGGAGCACCTGGCTGTCCGAGAACACGATCACCCTGCGACGCACGCTGGCCGGCAAGCACGACATCACGCTGCTGGGTGGCTTCACGGCCCAGGAGACGCGCAGCGTATCGAACGGGGAGCAGGGAATCGGCTTCACAAGTGATGAGCTCGGCTACGCGCGCATCAACGCGGCGGATCGGGTGACGGGCACGTCGACCTTGTCGCGGTCCCGGCTTGCTTCGTTCCTCGGTCGGCTGAACTACGGTCTCGCCGGCAAGTACCTCGTGACGGGGACGATTCGCACCGACGGCTCTTCCAAGTTCGCCGTGAACAACAGGTGGGCGGTATTCCCCTCGGCCGCAGTGGCATGGCGGGTGAGCGACGAGCCGTTCTTCCGGCGATTGGCGCCGACGCTGAGCGAGCTGAAGCTGCGCTTGAGCGCGGGCCGCACCGGGAGCGAGGCCATCCGCGCGTATCAGTCCCTGGCGGCGTGGAGCGTCGGCGCGCCCTACGCGATCGGCCTCACGCCGTTCAACAACGGCGCTACCCTCGACCGGATCACGAACCCCAACCTGCGCTGGGAGACCACCACCGAGTACGATGCCGGCCTCGATCTCGGCCTGCTCGAAAACCGGATCAGCGTCACCGTGGACGCCTACCACAAGACGACCAGCGACCTGCTGTATGCGAAGCAGGTGCCGTACTTCACGGGTTTCGACAGCTACCTCGCCAACATCGGGAGGGTGCAGAATCGTGGGCTGGAGCTGGCCATCGACACGCGTCACACCGTCGGCCCGCTCCAGCTGCGTCTGGGCGGCAACCTGTCCCTCAACCGCAGCAAGGTGCTCGATCTCGGCGCGGACCGGGAGTTCTTCCTGGCGGGCGCGAACAGCTCGTTGCCGAATATCCGGGACGGGGCGATCGTGCGCGTCGGAGAGCCGTTGGGAAACTTCTACGGCTACGTTTGGGATGGGATCTTCCAGGACTCGGTCGAGGCCGCCCACAGTGGCCAACCCGGCGCCAGGCCGGGCGGCGAGAAGTTCCGGGACCTGAATGGCGACGGGGTCGTCAACTCCGACGACCGAACTATTCTCGGGAACGCGCAGCCGAAGTACCTGTTCGGCCTGACCGGCGTGATCGGCTACAAGAGTCTCTCCCTCAGTTACATCGTGCGTGGTGCCCTCGATTTCCAGGTGGTGAATCTGAATCGCCTCGGCATGGAGACACCCGGCGGCTCGACCAACATGCTCCGTTCGGTGCTCGACTACTGGACTCCCACCAACCACACGAACGCCATGACCGGCCTTGGCATCGGGCCGGACAACGCCCGGATGTCGTCGCGCTGGATCGAGGACGGCTCGTTCGTGCGGCTGCAGAACGTGACGGTCGATTGGGCCGTGCCGCCCGAGCTCACCCGGCGCGTCGGGGCGCGCCAAGTCCGGCTCTACGTGAGCGGCCAGAACCTCTTCACCGCCACCCGATACTCCTGGTACGACCCCGAGGTCAGCTCCCGCGGGACCGGCGATCGCGACCTCGGCTGGGACGACTCGAGCTATCCGGGCACGCGCACCGTCACCTTCGGCATGAACGTCGGCTTTTAGGAGGCATACGATGAGGCGCAACCCCCTCCTGCCCCTGGTGGCCGCGCTCACGCTCGCGGGCTGCAACGCCTGGCTCACCGAGGCGCCCGAGGACTTCTTCACGCCCACCGACTTCCCCGCGACCGAGCCGGATCTGAAGATCGCGCTCGCTGGGATCGACGACTGGTACACCGGCGGCTCGAACCAGCCGTACTTCATCCGCGGCTGGCCGATCCTCACCGAAGTGCCGTCCGACCAAACCATCACCACACAGACCAGCGGCTCACGCTACGAGCAGGACAGCTACACGCTCGGCCCGTCGAACGAGTGGCTGTGGCGCGTGTGGCAGCAGATCTACGGCGCGATCAACCAGGCGAACGTCGTCATCGAGCGGATCCCGCAGTTGACGACCCTGCCGCAGGACGTGAAGGACCGCTACCTCGGCGCCTTCAAGTTTCACCGCGCGTTCAATCACTTCAACGCCGTGCGGGTATGGGGCAGTGTTCCCCTCATGATGCGGCCGACGAGCGAGTTCGCCACGGCCAGCGTGATCACGCGCGCGCCGATCGCGGAGATCTACGACTCGATCGCGCAAGACCTCGAGGACGCGGCCACGCTGCTCCCGCTTCGCTGGCCCGACTCGGCCACCCCGGATGATGGCCGGCCCACGCGCGGCGCCGCCAACGCGATGCTCGCCGATGTGTACATGAACATGTCGGGGGCGCTCGTTCAGGAGAACCATTGGGCCGATGCGGCCCGCGCGGCCCAGGCGGTGATGGACAGCAAAGCGTACAGCCTGGTGCAGAACTTTGCGGACCTGTGGCTCATCAAGAACAAGAACGGTCCCGAGCACATTTATTCAATCCAGTTCCAGGGGACGAAACGCAACCTGTACACCTGCCAGTCGCGGCCGTCAGGGGTCGGCATCGAGTCCTGCAGCAACTACTGGTTCTCGACCGCGGCCTTCATGAACAGCTTCAACGCCCTGGACGCCCGGAAGCCGGTCACCTTCCTCACCCAGGTGATCGCCGGCACCAAGACGTACCCCTATCACAAGGCCGACTCCACCGGCTTCGGCGACTTCCAGAAGCGCGGCGCGGGCTTCGAGCAGCCGATGCCATACTACGGCAAGTTCTACGACGCTGGCGGCCCCGGAGCGATCGCGCTCAACAACTCACGGACGGACCTGAACTGGCCGATCTACCGCTACGCCGAGGTGGAGCTGATGTACGCGGAGGCGGAGAACGAGGCCGTGGGGCCAGACGCATTCGCCTACGGCGCGATCAATGACGTGCGCGGGCGGGCCAAGTTGCCGGCGCTCACCGCGGGCCTCAGTCAGGACCAGTTCCGCGACTCCGTGCACCAGGAGCGCAGCTGGGAGCTGGCGTTCGAGTCCAAACGTGTGTTCGACCTGAAGCGCTGGGGGCAGTTCTACAGCACGCTCAAGGACGACCCCGTGGCGAAGATCGGCATCAAGGACTTCATGGTGTTCATGCCGATTCCCCAGCGGGAGATCGATCTGGATCCGGCACTCGGGCAGAACTCCGGGTACTGACGCGCTCCGTGGAGCTCTACTGATGCAGCGCCGGGAGTTTCTCGCCGCGGCGCTCGCCGCCCCCATCGCCCCCATCGCTCCCGCGCTCGCGACCGATGTCGAGCGGGCATGGTGCGCGGCGGACGGTGACGACGGGGTTCGGATCTCGAGTCCGGACGGCGCCGTTGAGCTTCTGCTCCAGGGCGACGAGTCCCAGCTGCGCTTCGCTGTCACCTTCCGGAGGGCGGCCGTGATCGAGCCTTCGCCCCTCAGCCTTCTCGTGGACGGCGTCGACCTCGCGCAGGGTGCCACGGTGGGCAAGGTGGAATCGTACGAGAGGAACGAGCGCTTTGCCTGGCGCGGCGTGCATGGACAGGCGGTCAACCGCTTCAAGGGCGCGAGCATCGCCCTCCGGCACACGGCGAGCCGCACCGCCTACACGTTGGAGGTGCGCGTCTTCGACGGCGGGATCGGCTTCCGCTGGATCGTTCCCGGAGAGGGCAGCAGAGTGCCGGATGAGGCGACGACGTTCGTGCTCCCCGCCCAGACCACCGTCTGGTATCACGACCTCCAGGGCCATTACGAAGGCACCCACGTCCGGAAGCAGATCGCGGACGTCCAGGCGGGGGAATGGGCCGCCCCGCCGGTGACGTTCAAGCTCCCCGACGGAGCAGGGTACGCCTCGATCACCGAAGCGGCCGTGATCAACTACAGCGGTATGGCCCTGCAGGCGGACGGACAGCGTGGGCTCCAGGTACGACTCGGTCACGCTCACCCCGCGAGCCATCCGTTCACGCTGCGCTACGGTGATGCCGAGGCCGCCCGTCTGGCGCAGCCGGCGGCGATCGTCGGAACGATCACGACGCCGTGGCGGGTGGTGATGATCGGCTCCGATCTAAACACGCTCGTGAACTGCGACATCGTACACGACCTCGCGCCGCCGCCCGACCCGCGGCTGTTCCCGAAAGGCTTCGACACCGATTGGATCAGGCCTGGGCGCGCCGTCTGGAAGTACCTGGACGGCGGCGGCGAGAACACGCTCGAGACCATGAAGGAGTTCTCGCGGCTCGCTGGGGAGCTGGGGTTCGAATACAACCTGGTGGAGGGCTTCTGGCGGCAGTGGGACGAGAGCCGGCTGCGGGAGCTCATCGACTACTCGCGGCAGCGCAACGTCGGGATCTGGCTGTGGCAACACAGCAAGGAGATTCGCGACCCGGACGCACGCGAGGCGTTCTTCCGGCACGTGCAGGAAGTGGGGGCCGTCGGCGTAAAGCTGGATTTCTTCGATCATGAAGCCAAGGAGGTCATGGACCTCTACCGGGCCGCGCTCGAGGGTGCGGCTCGTCACCGACTGATGGTCGACTTCCACGGCGCGAACAAGCCCACCGGCGAGTCACGCACCTGGCCGAACGAGCTGAACCGCGAGGCTGTGTCCGGGATGGAGCGGAGGAGCATGCCGGCATGGTCGCAGCACGACACGACCATTCCCTTTACCCGTATGCTCGCCGGGCATCTTGACTTCACGCCGATGCTCTTCGGCGAGCGTCGCCGCGAGACGTCCTGGGCGCACCAGATCGCCACGGCAGCGCTGTTCACGGCTCCCCTGCTCGTGTACGGCGCGCACCCGAAGGCGATTCTCGAGCACCCGGCGGCCGACCTGATCAAGAGCATTCCATCCGTCTGGGATGAAACGCGCGTGCTGGCGTTCAGCGAGATCGGCGAGGTCGTCGCGTTCGCCCGGCGGCACCGCGCAGTGTGGTTCCTGGTGGTCGCGAACGGTCCGACGGCGCGATCGGTCGCGGTTCCACTCTCCTTTCTCGGGGGCGGGGCGTGCGAGGCGCTGCTCGTCGCCGATCAGCTGGACGACCCCGCGGCGGTGCGGGTCGACCACTCGACCGTGCGCCGGGACGATTCGCTCAAGGTGGACCTCCGCGCGGGTGGTGGCTTCGTCGCGCGGTTCGCGTGACCGAGAGGTCACGGCTGCGACACGAGCACCACCGTCGGATCGACCGGATAGCGGCCGAAGCGGCGGCCGTAGATGGCAAGCCCGCCGGGGAGGGTGGGATCGACCTCGAGCCGGATGACCAGCTCGCCGCGCGCTGCGGCCCGCTCGAGCGCGTCCCGCGGGATCGTTACGTGCAGCAGCGTCCCGTAAGAGCCGGCTTCCCGCAGGTGCCGGTCGCGCAACTGGGAATGCCAGGAGAGGATGCCGCGATGATCTGCTGGATCGTTCTCGAGCCTCACATGTCCGGCGACGGCGTCGTTGACTCGGACCGTCACGGCGCTCGGGAAGCGCCGGGCGTCCGTCATGGGGTACGCGTTAGGATTCAGGCTCGGGTCGTACGTGCCGCGACCTCGCATGAAATCGCCCTCGATCCGTCCGGCGCTGTCGCGATCCTTGCCGAGCAGCTGCTTCGCAGACACCTCCGCAAGGAAGAAGGCACTATCGAGATCGGCCGGGCGCAACCCCGCGGGCCAGGAAAGCCGATACTCGAAGAATCCCGCGCCCGCCCCGTTCACTTTCAGCCCGTCCAGTACGTTCCACTGTTTGAGGGACCAGGACGCGTCCGAGAACCGGGCCGGATCGATGCGCAACAGCCGGGCGCGACGCCCGTCGTCGAGTCGCGTCTCCTGCGGCAGGTCGCCCTCGACGACGAACGTACAGAAGTTCCGATGCAGCACGGTCCCGCTGGCATCTTCGAGTCGGACGGCCAGGATCACGACGACAGGCTCGTTGGGCATGGGGACGAGGAGCGGCTCGAGCGGCCCGGTCATCCAAGGGCGGTACGGCACACGGCGAGCGGTCTCGAAATACGCGCGCTTCTGGCCCAGCGAGTTCCAGCCGTACAACTCGGCGCGCAGCGTCAAGCTGTCCCCCAGCCCGTTGCTGGGGGACAGGAACGACGCGTACAACGGCACGCTCACCCGCGCTCCGGCCGGGACGCTCTGGCTCAGCTCCTCGCCCACCGCGAGGTACAACGGCGCGTGGAGGTCCCGAAGCGACATGCCGTCGACCAGCTCGCCCAGGCCGGTCTCTTTCTCCGAGCGGTCGAAGCGCCAGTAGCCGTTCCACTCGTTGATCACGTCGTGCAGCTCGGTATAGAGCCAGCCGGCGATGCGGGGATGGCGGCGGAACGCGTTCACCGCGCGGTGGTAGTCCCAGCTCCAGTCGACGTCGCCCGTGCTCCCCTCGTAGCCCCAGACGTTGCCGAACTCGCTGTTGATGTTGGGCTGTCGGTCCTGCCGGTACCCCGCCTCGAAGTTCCACGAGGAGCCGGTACGCGTACTGTCGCTCACCATCTCGTCGTGGCGCTCCCACGCCCACCCCGGCAGGTAGGAGTGCCACGAGTTGATGTCGGTCTCGGTGTGGCCGCGGCCGCAGCAGGGCGAGTTGTCCTCCACCAGCCGGGTGGAGTCGAGTCTCTTGGCCTCCCGGTATATGGATGCGACCCACGCCTGGGTCTCGGGGCGGTACACCTCACGTTGTCCCGCCTTCGTGAGCAAGCCCCACGTCTCGTTGAACAGCACCCAGGCGAAGACGGCGGGGTGATTGTAGTCGCGTCGGATCATCCCGCGCAGCGTAGACTCCGCCTCGTGTCGCATGGCGGAATCGGGCTCACCCCACGAGTTGGGCACATCCGCCATGATCAAGAGCCCCAGCCGGTCGGCCCAGTACAGCTTGCGCGGCGCCTCCACCTTGACATGCTCACGCAATCCGTTCAACCCGATCTGCTTGGCGCGCAGGATCTCGGCATGCACGAAGGAGTCGCTCGGATATGTATAGAACCCCTCAGGGTGGAACGCCTGGTCGAGCGTAAGCTGGAGGTAAATCGGCTCGTCGTTGAGGGCGACATAGCGGTCATCGGTTCCGGGCAGCGTGGTGACCGAGATCTTCCGCATGCCGAAATAGCTCTCGATTCGGTCGTCGCCGACGCTCGCCTCGACCTCGTACAGAAACGGATCGTCGAGCGACCAGAGATGGGCGTGCGGGATCGGCACCTCGAAGGTCAGCTGGTCGGCCCCGCGCGGCACGCGCCGGGTGACCACCGGCAGCTCGACGTTTGTGAAGCGGAGCGTCAGCGCCAGATCTCGAGGCGCCCTCTCGAGCAGCTGGGCCGACACCACGACCCGTTTTCGATCGATGTCCGGCGAGAAGTGGAGCACCCGCAAGGGAGTGCCGCCGCGGGCTTCGACGTACGGCGTCTGCCAGATGCCGCGCGCGTTGCCGTAGCCCTGCTTGCCCTCGAGCTTGAAGGCTCGCGGTGCGTCATCGACCCGGAGGACGAGCAGGTGCTTCGGCCCCGACTTCACGTACCGTGTCAACTCGAACTCGAAGGGGATGTAGCCGCCGTCGTGCGTGCCGAGCGCGTGGCCGTCGAGCCAGACCGTGGTGCGCCAGTCGGCAGCGCCGACGACCAAGAAGACGCGGCGACCGCCTTGCGACCAGCGGGTGGGGATCTCGATGGTGCGGGCGTACCAGCCGATGGAACCGCTGTCCGGAACGCCGGAGAGCGGACTGCCCCACGGGAACGGCACGACGATCGGGCGGGGGGCGGGAAGCCCGCTTCGCGGCCACCCCTGGCTCTCGCCCGGGTCCGCGGGATCGAATTGGAATTGCCACGTCCCGTTGAGATTCTGCCACTCATCCCGCTCGAAGTCGGGCCGCGGATGTTCGGCGAGGGGAATCCGCGCAGGGGGTGAGGACTTGAGAGCGGACCGAGGGGTGTGGAGAGACGCGACGACAAGTGCGATCGTGAAGAGCCGGTGTCTCGCCATGATTCAAGATATCCTGACCGCCCGCGGCTGGGTCTTGATCCTGGCATCTAGCGGCGCGTGTGCACGTGGTGCACCGCGTCCCCAGCCGTTCGGCACCACCGCTCGCGGAGAGTCCGTCAGCGTGTACACGCTCAAGAATGCCCACGGCATCGAGCTCAGGGTGCTCGACTACGGCGGCATCATCGTCTCGCTCAAGCTGCCGGACCGGGCCGGCAAGTTCGACGATGTCGTCCTTGGCTATGACTCCCTGGCGGGCTACGAGCGGGCATCCCCTTACTTCGGCGCCCTTATCGGGCGGTACGGCAACCGCATCGCCCGCGGCCGGTTCACCCTCGACGGCCGGACCTACACTTTGGCCACCAACAACGGGCCCAATCACCTCCACGGCGGCGCGAGGGGCTTCGACAAAGTAGTCTGGGACGTGACGCCGTTCGACGGCCCCGACTCGGTCGGCCTTATCCTGCGGTATACGAGCCGGGACGGCGAGGAGGGCTACCCGGGCATGCTGCACGCCACCGTCACCTACACCCTGACGAACCGCGACGAGCTGATCTTCGACTACCACGCCACGACCGACCGCGCGACCCCCGTCAACCTCACGCAGCACAGCTACTTCAACCTGGCAGGTCACGGCCGGGGGGGGGACATTCTGGGTCACGTCGTCACGCTGAATGCGGACCATTTCACCCCGGTCGATTCCACGCTGATCCCGACGGGAGAGGTCAGGAGCGTCGCGGGCACGCCGTTCGATTTCCGCTCGCCCACCTCTATCGGCGCCCGCATCGACGCGGAGGACCTCCAGCTCCGCCACGGACGGGGCTATGATCACAACTTCGTGCTGAACAAGGGCGGCAAGGGCGGCACGGGTCTGACGCTCGCCGCGCGGGTCTATGAACCTACCAGCGGACGGGTGATGGAGATCTCCACGACGGAGCCGGGACTGCAGTTCTACTCTGGCAACTACCTGGACGGCACGCTGCGCGGGAAGCAGGGGGTCGTGTACGGGCACCGCGGCGGCTTCGCGATGGAGACACAGCATTTTCCCGACTCTCCCAACAAGCCCGCGTTCCCGTCGACCATTCTGCGTCCCGGGGCGGAGTACCGCTCCCGGACTATCTACGCGTTTTCGGTCCAGCCTTGAGCCGCTTCGTTCTGCTGCTCACGATGGTGGCCGTCCCGGTCCAGGCGCAGCTGACGCGCCGCGATCTGGTGCAGCTCGAGCGCGCGCGTGTCCTCGCGGCCGCGGACCGCTACCTGGGAGAGGCGCCCGTGACGATCACCGCCGTACGCGCCGAGCGGAGCGCCGGCGGGCCGCACGATTTCTATTCGGAAGGCGACTACTGGTGGCCCGATCCGCGCAGCCCCGACAGCCCGTACGTGCGGCGTGACGGGGAGACGAACCCGGACAACTTTGTCGCCCACCGGGACGCGATGCGTCGGCTCAGCCAGATCGTGCCGGCCTTGGTGGCGGCCTATCTGATCACCAACGACGTGCGCTACGCGCGGGCCGCCGGGACGCATCTCGAGGCCTGGTTCGTGGACGCGCGCACGCGAATGAACCCGAGTCTCCTGTACGCGCAGGCGATCAGGGGTCGGGCGACGGGGCGGGGCACCGGCCTCATCGATACCATTCATCTGGTGGAAGTGGCGCGGGCCGTCTGGGTGCTGGAGCGGCTCGGATATCTCAAGGGGGAGACGCTTGTCGGGACCAAGCGCTGGTTCCGGGAATATCTCGACTGGATCACCACCCATCCCTACGGGCTCGACGAGCGCAACAGCGGCAACAATCACGCGGCAGCCTGGGCCCTGCAGGTAGCCGAGTTCGCGCATCTCATCGGCGACGAGCAGCGGCTGTCCCGCATGCGGCGCTTCTTCGAAGACACGCTCGTCTCCGGCCAGATGGCCCCCGACGGCGGCTTTCCCCGGGAGCTCGCGCGCACCAAGCCATATGGGTATTCGCTGTTTCAGCTGGACGTCATGGGTACGCTCGCATGGATACTCGACTCGTGGGCGTACACGACTCGCGACGGACGCGGGATGCGGAGGGCGCTCGCGTACATGTACCCCTTCATTAAGGACAAGCGCACCTGGCCGAAGCCGCCGGACGTGATGTATGACGACCAGTGGCCGGTGCGGAATCCCGCCCTCCTGTTCGGCGGTCTCGCCCTGCGCGAGGCGCGTTACGTGGACTTGTGGAAGACGCTCGACCCCGATCCCACCGTGGCCGAGGTGATCCGCAACTACCCGATTCGCCAACCACTCTTGTGGCTCTGGGAAGGAGCCGGACCATGACGACCCGCCGCGAGTTCCTCGAGGCCTCCGCCGCGCTCCTGTCCTCACCCCCTGGCCCCCTCTCCCTTCGGGAGAGGGGGAACGTGAGGCCCGCGGACCAGCTCCCGCTCGGCTTCTCGACGCTCGGGTGCCCGGCGTGGACGTGGCTTCAGATCGTGGACTTCGCCGCCATCCACGGCTACGTCGCCGTCGAGCTGCGGGGCCTCCAGGCAACGATGGACTTGAGCCGGGCTCCCGAGTTCTCGCGAGAGGGAGGCCGGGTCGACCTGACGAAGCAGCAGCTTCGCGAGCGCGGGCTGCGGCTCTCCTGCCTCGGCGCCTCGGCCCAGCTGCACGAGCAGGACCCCACGAAGCACGCCGCCCAGCTCGACGAGGCGCGCCGGTTCATCGACCTGGCGGAAGTGCTGGGCGCCCCCTACGTGCGCGTGTTCGGAAACAATTATATGAGCGGCGTGCCGCGGGAGGTTACCATCGCGCACATCGCTCAGGGGCTGCGCGAATTGGGCGATTACGCGCGGCCCAAAGGCGTCACGGTCCTGATCGAATCCCACGGTGATTTCACCGACTCGCCCACGCTGCTCGACATTCTCCGACAGGCGGACTCCCCGGCGGTGGCCCTGCTCTGGGACGCGCACCACACGTTCGTCTCGGGGAAGGAGGCGCCGGAGGACACGGTCTTTCAGCTGGGGCGCTACATCCGCCATACGCACCTGAAGGACTCCGTGCCCGCTGGGCCCGGTGGGAAGGATCGCCGCTACGTGCTCACCGGCACCGGCGAGGTGCCGGTCCGCCGTCAGATCGAAGCGCTGGTCAGGATCGGGTACCGCGGCGTCTACAGCTTCGAGTGGGAGAAGCGCTGGCATCCGGAGATCGCGGAGCCCGAGGTCGCGATCGCGCAGTTCGCGACGGTGGCGGCGGAATACCTGCGCGGCGCGGGAGCGGGGGCCCGTTAGTGGAATCGATCTCTCGTGATGCCCGACCCGGGCCCGCCCGTTTACGGGCAGTGCCGAGCCGCGGGTTTACCCGCGTGTCGCCGTGCATCGCCACGCTCGCCCTGTGGTGCCTCGGCTTCCAGCTCGGCGCCGTTGCGGCGCAATCCCCGGTCGCGGCGACGCCCACCGTCGCGCGGCTCCGCGTGTACTCGCTGCGCGCGGAGGCGCTCGAGCAGGCCAGGCAGCTGCTCGCGACCGGCGACACGGCGCTCCGTCCGGCCTACGAGCGGCTCGTGAGAGAGGCCGACGTCGCCCTCAAGGCCGGACCGTTCTCGGTGACGGACAAGCGGCGCACGCCGCCGAGCGGCGACAAGCACGACTATGTGAGCATGGCGCCGTACTGGTGGCCGGACTCGACCAAACCCAACGGCCTCCCCTACCTCCGGCGCGACGGCGAGCGAAACCCCGAGATCCGGAATGACTACGACGCCCCACGACTGGCGGCTTTGACCGGCGCCGTCAGCACGCTCGCCCTCGGCTACTATTTCACGGCCGACGAGCGGTACGCGGACCATGCCGCGCGGCTGTTGCGCGTGTGGTTCCTCGATCCCGCCACACACATGAACCCCCATCTGCGGTACGGACAGGCGATACCAGGTATGACCCAAGGCCGCGCCGCTGGAGTCATCGAAACGCGGTCCTTCGTCGCTCTCGTCGACGCGATCGGCTTGCTCGACCGCTCCCCCTCGTGGCGGGACGCGGACGCGCAGGCGATGCGTACATGGATGTCTGCCTACCTCCAATGGCTGCAAACCAGTGACATCGGGAAGGCCGAGCAGGGCGCGCGGAACAATCACGGCACATGGTACGACGCGCAGGTCGCGGCGCTGGCGCTGTTCACCGGTGACACCGGGCTCGCGCGCGCCACGCTCGAGGCGAGCAAGGCCAGGAGGATCGGCGCGCAGGTCACGCGCGACGGCCGGCAGCCCTACGAGCTCGTCCGTACCCGCTCGCTCTCGTACAGCGCGATGAATCTCGAAGGACTGTGCCGGTTGGCGGAGCTGGGGCGAGCGGTGGGCGTGAACCTCTGGTCCTACGAGGCGCCGGGCGGGGGCGGCAGTATCCGCAAAGCGCTCGACTACCTCGCGCCCTACGCCGACACAGCGCTCGAGTGGCACGGCCAGCAGATCACGCCGACCGAGCCGGACTGGGCGGTGTTGCTACTCGAGCGTGCGCGGGTCGCGTACCCAAGCGCACGCTACGATGAGCTGCTGCGCAAGATCTCGGGAGACGTGGTGCTGTCTCATCGGGCGCGCCTGTTGTACCCGCCTTCGCTTCGGTAGCTCACTTCACGTCCCACCACACCCGCGTGGTCGGGGTATCCTTGGCGCGTACCGCTTCGTAGCTCTGGCTGTTGTTCGTGACCTCCGTAGAGGGGTACACGATCCGTACCGTGCGCTCCAGCAACCGCCCCCCGAGCTGGTCCGGCGGGAGCTCGGGGTAGTCCGTGCGTCGCAGCTCCGCCCACGCTTCGTACGGCTGCACGATCCCGAGGTGGATCCACTTCTGGGTGGCGATGCGCTCGAGCGTCCCGTCGTAGGCCACCAGCGGCCGGGGGATCGTCCCCATCGCCAGCGCACCCCGAGGCCGCGGCCGAGACGAATTCACGCCGATTCATTCGGAGCCCCGCCGATCGCCGTCGCCAACACGGCCTCCGGTGTCCAGTCCTCGACGGGGCGCGCCGGGGACAGTCGCCCCCGGCTCATGACCGCCAGCCGGTGGCAGAGGCCGAACAGCTCGGGCAGGTACGAGCTCACGAGCAGCACTGCTTTCCCCTGCGCGGCGGATCGCACGATGGTCTCGTAGATCTGCGCCCGGCTCCCGATATCGATCCCGCGGGTGGGCTCGTCCAGAAGGAGCACGTCGGCGTCCTGGAACAGGAGCCTGCCGATCGCCACCTTCTGCTGATTCCCGCCCGAGAGCGCGCGGATGGGCTGCCACGGCGACGCCGCTCGAACGCGGAGCGCGTCGATCCAGGTCCTCGCCGCCGCGCCTTGCGCGCCGAGGTCGAGCCATCCCCACCGCCGCGCGCACGCGGAGAGCCGGGTCGCGGTCAGGTTGTCGGCCACCGAGAGCCCGAGTGTCAGCCCTTCCTGCGTGCGGTCCTCGCTCAGGTAGCCGAAGCCCTGGCCGAGCCGGCGCGCAGGACGCGCGCCGGGTGCGGCGAGCGTGCGGCCACGCAACACGATCCGTCCGGCGACCGCGGGCTCGAGGCCGAACAACGCGCGCACCAGCTCGGTCCGCCCCGACCCGGCGAGCCCGGCGATCCCGAGGATCTCCCCGCGGGAGAGCTCGAAGCTGGCGTGCTTCAGGGCCGGCGGAGCGGCGATGTCGTGGACGACGAGGAGGGCCTCTTCCGCGCGCGTGGGTGCGCGCGCGGGAAAGAGCCCGGCCACGGGGCGCCCCACCATCTGCTCGATCAAGCGGCTCGTGCTCGTGCCCGCGATGCTCCCGGTATCGACGCCGCGGCCGTCGCGCAGGATCGTGTAGCGCCCGGCGATCTCCCGCACCTCTTCGAGGAAGTGACTGATGTAGATCACGGCGATCCCGTGCGCCGCGAGTCGCCGGATCAGCGCGAACAGGCGGTCGATCTCGACGCGCTGGAAGCTGCTCGTCGGCTCGTCCATCAGGAGGATGCGGGCATCCGCCGCCAGCGCGCGGCAGATCTCGACGACCTGCCGCGCGGCCAACGGCAGGTCGCCGACCCGGGCGTCGGGGGTCAAGTCGGGATGGGCGAAGTGGTCCAGCAGCGCCTGAGCCCGCCGGCGCGCCGCCGGCGCGTCGAGCCACCCCCAGCGCGCCGGCTCGGCCCCGAGCAGAATGTTCTCAGCCGCGGAAAGGTGGGGGCACAGGGACAGCTCCTGATGGATCAGCGCGATGCCGCGCCGGCGCGCCTCGAGCGGCGTGCGCGGGGCGTAGGGCCGGCCGTCGACCCGCATCTCGCCGCGATCGGGCTCGAGCGCCCCCGCGACGACGCTCATCAACGTGCTCTTGCCCGCACCGTTCTCTCCGATCAGCGCATGTACCTCTCCGGCGGAGAGCGTCAAATCCACCCCGGCCAGTGCCTCGGTCGCGCCGAATCGCTTCGCGATATCCCGGAGCTCGAGCACCGGTCCCGTCGCTCCCGCACTCATGGCTCGTCGAGATACCGCGCGATCGGTGGGTTCACAAACGCCTGCGTGGCGGCGGAATCGAGGTTCGCCGCCGTGACCAGCATGACACCGGTATCGATGAGCCGCTCGACCGGCTTGCCGCGCAGCCGATCGGCCAGCGTCTTGACGCCGAGGTATCCCATGCGCATGGGATTCTGCACCACGACGCCGTCGAGCTGTCGCGCGCGGACCGCGTCGATCAGGGTCCTGGCGGCATCGAAGCCGATGAAGCGGACCTTGCCGGCCAGGCCGACATCTTGTAATGCGAGCAGCATCCCGATGGTCGAGGACTCGTTGGGGGTGAAGATGCCTTGCACGTCGCCACTGTAGCGATTGAGCAGATTCTCCGAGGCGCGCTTCGCCGTCTCCCTCGTGGGCCCGGCGTATTGGTCGGCCGAGACGAGCGCGATCGCCGGGTAGTGGGTGTGCAGCTCTTCGAGAAACCCCCGCTCTCGCTCCGTTGTGCTGGCCGATCCCTCGGCATAGCGCAGCAGCAGCACCTTGCCCTTGCCCCCGAGCAGCTCGCCCAGCCGGCTCGCGGCCAGCTGCCCGCCCTTGTGATTGTCCGTGGCCACGAAGCTGACAACTGAGTCCGACTCGAGCCTGGAATCGATGACCACCGTGGGCACGCCCGCGCGCCGGGCTTCCTCGACCGGTCGCACCAGGGCGCGGCTGTCGAGCGGCGCGAGCACGATGCCCTGCACGCCCTGGCTGAGAAAGCCCTCCACGACCTGGATCTGCTGCTCGCGATCGTCCTCGCGCAGTGGTCCCTTCCAGATGATGTCGATCGGCGTGCCCTGGCCGGAGAGCTCGCGCGACGCCTCGATCGCCCCGGCATGAATACTCTTCCAGAATTCGTGCGTCGTTCCTTTGGGGATGACGGCGATCTTGAGCGGCCGCTCGGCGCCGGCCTGGGAGGCGCGCCGCCCGGCGCCGGATCCGCCGCACCCCGAGATCCACAGGGCGGCGACCAGGATCGGCGGCAGCTTCGACATCATGGTCCCTCCATGAGGAGAACATGGACCGTCTGGGGACCGTGCACGCCCACCACCAGGGTCAGCTCGATGTCGGAGGTCCGCGACGGTCCGGTGATGAACGTGATGGCGTGGCTGGCGACGCTCAGGCGGGCGAGCGCGTCGCCCAGCGACTCACAGATGCAACGCACGGACAGCACCGCCACGTGGATCGGCGGGACGAGCGAGAGCAACCGGCTCCGCTCGCGCGCGGACTCCAATACCAGCGTACCGGTGTCGGCGATCCCCCACTGTGCGGTCGTGACGCCGGCGTCGCACGCGAACAGCTCGTCGCGCGAGAGGCGCTCGAGCCGATCGATCACGATGTCATTCCCCACGGCCGCGAGGATCCGCTGCACCAGCGGCGCGTCCGAGCCGACCACGCGGCGGGCCCCTGCATCCGCCAGAATGCGGGCCAGCGCGGCCGCGGCTTCGGTTTCGCTCCGCACGGTGGTGCACTGGGCACCCACGGCCGCGAGCTGCTCCGTGAAGCGCTTGATCCTCACCTCCTGACCCCCTCTCCCTTCGGGAGTCCTCACCCCCTGTCCCCCTCTCCGTTCGGGAGAGGGGGAACTCTGGACAGGGGGTGAGGACTCCAGGTTCGTACGGATCGCGTGCAGGATCTCACGCCGCGCGTCGCCGCTACGCATCAGGGCCTCGCTGATCGCCCAAACCGGCCCGCCACTGCTCGCGAAAGCTCCGCGGTGCGAGGGGCCGGAGGTCGCGCCACTTGGTCCACGCGCCCAGCGGCGGCATGATGCGCAAGGAACGGACGGCGCGCATCAGCCACGCGAACAGGCGCGGTCGTACCATCACCGTCGCGTAGATCCAGAACGCCAGCCGCTCGCGCAGGTGCCCCTTCCCGACAGCCACGCCCTCAGCGACCACCTGGGCCCGCAGGTGCAGGAGCAGCGCCGGGATGTCGATCTTGACGGGGCAGACGTCCCGGCAGGCCCCGCAGAGACTCGAGGCGTAGGGGAGGGCGGCCGACCGCGCGAGTCCGAACAGCTGGGGGCTCAACACCGCGCCGATCGGACCGGGATACACCGACCCATAGGCATGCCCGCCGATCTGGCGGTACACCGGACAGGCGTTGAGACACGCGCCGCACCGGATGCAGGCGAGCGCTTGCCGGGTAACTCGGGATGCCAGCATGCGCGAGCGGCCATTGTCCAGCAATACGATGTGCAGCTCTTCCGGCCCCTCGTCCTCCGCCCGGCGCTTCGTCCCCGTGATCAACGACTGATAGGCCGTGAGCACCTGCCCCGTCCCGGATCGGGGGAGCAGCTGGAGAAACACATCGAGGTCGGCGAAGCGGGGAATCACCTTCTCGATCCCCATCAGTGCCACGTGCGTGTGCGGGAGACTCGTGGTCATTCGGGCGTTGCCCTCGTTCTCGAGGATGAGGATCGTGCCCGTTTCGGCGACGGCGAAGTTGACGCCCGAGATCCCGAGGTCCGCCTCGGCGAACCGGCGGCGCAACGCGTCGCGGGCCGCGGCCGCCAGCGTGGCCACGTCGTCCGAGGGCGCGATCCCGAGCTTGTCCGCGAACAGCGCGGCGATCTGGGCCTTGGTCTTGTGGATGGCCGGGACCACGATGTGCGATGGCGTCTCGCCGGCGAGCTGGACGATGTATTCGCCCAGGTCGGTCTCAACGGCTTCGATGCCGCGGCGGGCGAGGGCGGCGTTCAGGTGGATCTCCTCCGAGGCCATGCTCTTGCTCTTGACCACCGTCCGGGCGCCACGCCGCTCGGCGATTCCGCCGATGATGTCGCACGCTGCGGCGGCATCGCGCGCCCAATGCACGCACGCGCCGGCACGCTCGGCGTTCGCCGCGAATTCCTCGAGGTAGCGGTCCAGGTGCTCGAGCGTCTCGTCCTTGATCGCCCGGGCGCGGTCGCGGGCGCCCTCCCAATCCGGCACCGTGGCGAGGGCCGCACGCCGTCGCTCGCCGAACAAGGTCGTCGCTTGGCGTAACGCGCCGCGCAGCTGGCCGTCGGCCAGCGCGGTGCGTGCGTCGCGCTCGAAGGTCATGGTCGGGACGCCAGCACTTCCGCGAGGTGCAGGGCGCGGACCGTCGATCCCCGGCGCGACAGCCGGCCGGCGATCTGCATCAGACAGCTCGCGTCGCCGGACACCACGGCGTCGACGCCGGCCCGCTCGATGGCGTCCACCTTCTCGTCGAGCATGGCGACGGAGATCTCGGGGTACTTCACGGAAAACGTTCCGCCGAAGCCGCAGCACGTCTCGGCGCCCGGGGGGGGCAGCTCGACCAGTTGCGCTCCCTGCACATGGCGCAGCAGGCGTCGCGGCTCGTCCCTGATCCCCAGGTCCCGCAGGCCGTGGCAGGCGTCGTGCCAGGTGAGCCGTCCGGAAAAGCTTGCTCCTACGTCCTCCACCCCCAGCTGATGCACGAGGAAGGAGCTGAGCTCGTGCGTCCGCTCCGCCACGCCCTGCGCCCGCTCCCGCCACCTCGCATCGTCGAAGAGCTGGTCGTAATGGTGCACCATCGCGGTGCACGAGCCCGAGGGGCTGACGATCGCGTCGGCCGCGCTCGCTTCGAAGATCTCGATCAGTCGCCGGGCGAGGGCGCGTGCCGCCGGGCGGTAGCCCGTGTTGAACGCCGGTTGCCCGCAGCACGTCTGGCGCTCGTCGAACTCCACGGCGCACCCCAGTCGCCGCAGCACGTCGACGGCGCCGACCGCGGCCGACGGCCAGAGCTGATCGGCCAGACAGGTCACGAACAGCGAGACGCGCACGTGACGACGCCCTTCACGTAATCGGCTGCGCCGTGGTCGCCCGCGAAGGCGCGCGGCACGGAGTCGAGCGATGGGTAGCGATGCGTAATCAGCGACGCGACGTCTACCTGCCCGCGCTCGATCAGTCGCAGGGCGCGGACATAAGTGGCCGGCCGGCCGTCGGGCTCGAACCCGCCCGAGGCGCCGACCGGCGCGAGCAGCGTCGGCTCGCGGAATTGGAGCTGGCTCAGGACGCTCAGGTCCACACCCGTATGGCCGTGTCCGTACAGCAGGACGGTGCCCTGTTTCCGGACGAGCCCCGGGATGGCCGCGAACGCTTGGCCCGAGCCGGTGGCCTCGATGAGCAGCTCGGCCCCGCGCCCGTGCGTCCGCTCGTGCACGACCTCCGCCGGGTCGCAGGCACCGGGGTCGATCGTGTCCGCTCCGAAGCGCGCCGCGAGCGCGCGCTTGGCGGCGGCGGGCTCGCTCACCAGGAGCAACCCGTCGTAGCCGAGCACGTTCCGCAGATATTGCACCCAGAGCAAACCCGCGGGGCCCGCTCCGCAGATCAAAACATGGCTGACCTGCCCGCCCTTGCCGCCCCTGCCGCCCTCCAGCGCGTAGCGCCCCGGCATCCGGAGCAACACGTCGGCCGAGTGGACCACGCAGCCCAGCGGCTCGGTGAGGGCCGCGGTGGCGTCGTCCAGGGACGTGTCGGTGCGGACCGCGTTGACCGCCGGGATCGTCACGTACTCGGCGAATCCGCCCGGAAGACCGGTGATCCCGTGCTCGCGGTAGAACGCACATTGATGCGAATCTCCGCTCGCGCAGTACTCGCACCGGGGCGAGCGCGCCTCGCTCACGCAATTCCTCCCCTGGTCGACCACCACCCGGTCCCCGACGCCGAGATCGTCCACGGCGCCGCCCGTCTCTTCCACGACGCCTGCGATCTCGTGGCCGAGGATCTGCGCCTCGTTGCGAGGCGGGATCGCCCGCCCCCGGCCGTCGCGGTTGTAATTGGCGTGCCCGGCAAAGATGTGGAAGTCGGTGCCGCAGAGCCCGACTCCCGTGACGCGCACCAGGACTTCCCGGGGCGCGGGAGCCGGGCAGGGGACGTCCCGCAGCTCGATGCGACCGACGTCAACGAGCACGGCCGCCTTCATGGGAGGTTAACCTCCCCCAACCTGCAGTACGATCACCGCAGCGATCGTGCTGGGTGGCACGCGGGGGAGCTGCACCACCAGCCCGGAGTCCGCCTGCTCGACGGTGAGCGCCTGCCCGTCGGCGAGGACGTATGCGCGCACGGGCTTCTCTTTGAGACCGGTCAGCACCAGGCGGCCGTCCTTCGGCCAATCGAAGACGTGAGCGTATACTCTTCCTTGCTTGACGGTGTAGCGGCCCCACGCCGGCATGCCGTACGGGCTCGCGGTCGTACCGGAGATCGCCTCGCCATTGGTCGCCAACCATTCACCCATCTCGTGGAGCCGCCAGGCGATCGGCTGGGGGATCACCCCCTCGGCGGTCGGCCCGACATTCAGGAGGAAGTTGCCGCCTTTGGAGGCGACGTCGATCAGCGTGCGGACGAGCGTCCGCGTGTCTTTCCAGTCGTCGTCATACGACTTGAATCCCCAGGTGTCGTTCATCGTCATGCAGGTTTCCCAGTCGACGCCCGGGAGCCCCTCCGGCGGCACCTGTTGCTCGGGTGTTCCGAAGTCGCCGAGATCGACCCGGCCCTGCTTATTGAGCCCGCTCAGGCCCTGGCGCGAGTGGCCCACGCGGTTGTTCACGAGCAGGGTGGGGCGGATCCCGCGCACGTAGTTGTAGAGATCTCGCCCCCGCTCGTCCGTCCAATCTGCGATCCACTCCCCGTCGAACCAGAGCACGTCGATCTCGGGGTATTGGGTGAGCAGCTCCTTGAGCTGGGGCTTCATGTAGGCCTCGACGTAGCGACCGAAGTTGGGATTGGAGTACGTCCGCGAGTTGTAATCGGGGAAGTTCGGGCCCTGCGCGTCGGGGTGATGCCAGTCCATGATCGAGTAGTAGACGCCGAACCTGAGCCCGGCGCGGTGCGCCGCCTGTGCCAGGGCCTTGAGCGCGTCCCGGTGGTACGGCGTGGCGTCGACGATGTCGTAGCGCGACACCTTCGAATCGAAGATCGCGAAGCCGTCGTGGTGCTTGGACGTGATGATGATGTACTTCATCCCCGCGTCCTTGGCGACGTGGGCCCACGCGTCGGCGTCGAACCGTGCGGGGTTGAAGCGGTGGACATACGCCTCGTATTCGGGGATCGGGATGTGCGCCCGGCTCATGATCCACTCGCCGATGCCGCTGATCCGCTCTCCATTGTGCGTGCCGGCCGGCACCGCATACGCGCCCCAATGAATGAACATTCCGAACCGTGCCTCGCGCCACCAGGCCATGCGGGAGTCGCGCTGGGCGGGCGTCTCCGGGGATTGGACCTGCATGATTGCTGCGAGGACGACTAGGTGGCAGAGCGACATACACCTCCGGGGGTTAGGGGAGGTTGAGGAGGTGGGGGAGGTTCGGGCCTCCAACCTCTTCGCATCATGATGCCCACGCCTCGCCGTCCGGGAACGCGTGCCGCGCCAGACTCTCGGGCTTCATCGTGATGCTGTAGCCCGGCGCGGTGGGCGGCATGTAATGGCCGTGGCGAATCACGACGGGGTCCACAAAATTCTCGTGCAGGTGATCCACGTACTCGACGACGCGATCCTCGAGCGACCCACTGACGCAGACGTAGTCGAAGATCGCAAGGTGTTGCACGTACTCGCACAGCCCCACGCCGCCGGCATGCGGGCAGACGGGGATGCCGAACTTCGCGGCGAGGAGCAGCACGGCCAGGACCTCGTTGACGCCGCCCAGGCGGCAACTATCGATCTGGCAGAACCGGATCGCGCCGGCCTGCATGAGCTGCTTGAACATGACGCGGTTCGAGCACTGCTCTCCGGTCGCGACGCCGATCGGCGCGATGGCCCGCGCGATGGCGGCGTGACCCAACACGTCGTCCGGGCTGGTCGGCTCCTCGATCCACCAGGGATCGAACCGCGCGAGCTCGCGCATCCAGGCGACCGCCTCGCCTACGTCCCACACCTGATTGGCGTCGAGCATGAGCTTCCGGTCGGGCCCGATCTCCCGTCGGACGAGCGCCGCGCGCCGGAGGTCGTCGGCCAGGTCGCGCCCCACCTTGATCTTGAAGTGCGACCAGCCGCGCTCCAGCCCCTCGCGGCAGAGGCGGCTGATCTTGTCGTCGGGATAGCCGAGCCAGCCCGCCGACGTGGTGTAGGCCGGGTAGCCATGGCGTTGGATATCGGCGGCTCGCTCCGCCCGCATCGGCTCCTGTTTGCTCAGGATCGCGATTGCCTCCACCGGGGTCAGCGCGTCCGTCATGTAGCGGAAGTCGATGCAGTGCACCAGCTCCTCGGGACTCAGTCCGGCGAGCAACTGCCACAGCGGCTTGCCCTCCACTTTGGCGTAGAGGTCCCAGACCGCGTTCACCACGGCGGCTGTCGCGAGGTGGAGTACCCCCTTCTCGGGTCCCACCCACCGCATCTGCGAATCGCTCGTCAGCCGCCGCCAGAAGCGGCCCATGTCGGCCTTGATCTCCTCGAGCGTGAGACCTTGCAGCAGCGGCGCGAGCGAGCGGATGGCGGCGACACATAGCTCGTTGCCCCGCCCGGCGGTGAACGTGAGGCCGTGGCCTTCCAGGCCGTCAGCCCTGTCGGTGCGGAGGATGGCGTACGCCGCGGAGTAGTCCGGGTCCGGGCTCATGGCGTCGGAGCCGTCCCGCTCCCGTGACGTGGGGAAGCGGATATCGAGGGCGTCGATGTGGGTGATGGTGGTCGGCATGGTCACATGGCGGTGAAGCCGCCGTCCACGGGCAGCGCGACGCCCGTGACGAAGGACGCTTCCGGCGACACCAGCCAGAGGGCGGCGGCGGCGCACTCCTCGGGTGTGCCCAGGCGTCCCAGCGGCTGCGCGGCGCGGTAGGCGGCCCAGGCGGCGCCCGGATCCGGCATGGCGTCCGCGAACTGGCGCAGCATCGGCGTGTCGATGATTCCCGGGCAGAGCGCGTTCACGCGGATGCCGCGGGCGGCGTAGTCGAGCGCCAGCGCTTTGGCCAGCATCACCACGGCGCCCTTCGACGCGCAGTACACCGGCGAATCGGTCTGCGCCACGAGACCCGTCTTGCTCGCCGTGAAGAGCAGCACGCCGCCGTCGGGCTGCCCGAGCATGATCGCAATGGCGTGCCGGGCCGCGTAGAGCGGTCCCTTCACGTTCACGGCCAGGAGCCGGTCGATGTCCTCGTCGGAGCTGTGCGACAGCAGCTTGGGCAGGGTGATACCGGCATTGCAGAACAGGATGTCGAGCCGGCCGTACCGCTCGACACAGACGTCGATCATCCGCTCGTTGTCGGCGCGACGGCTCACGTCGGCGTGAACGAAGCACGCGGTGCCGCCCGCCTGCGCGATGGCTCGCACCACGGCGTCCGCCTCGGCATCGTGCACGTCCGTCAGGACCAGACGCGCGCCTTGTTGCGCGAAGCGCAGGGCGCTGGCCCGCCCGATGCCGCTGCCGGCGCCGGTGATGACCGCCGCCTTGCCCTCGAGGGCCCTGTTAGCGGGAGGCACGGAGGCGCTGGCGTGCGGTGCCCAGACCCTCGATGCCCAGCTCCACCTCGTCGCCGTCGACGAGGTAGCGCGGCGGGCTCTGGCCCAGGCCCACGCCCGAAGGTGTGCCGGTGGAAATGATGTCGCCGGGCAAGAGGGTCATGAACTGCGAGATGTAGCTGACGAGCGTCGGCACGTCGAAGATGAGCTCGCGAGTCGAGCTGCACTGCTGGGTCACGCCGTTCACCTTGAGCCAGAGGGGCAGCTCGTGCACGTCCCGGATCTCGTCGCGGGTGGCGATAAACGGGCCGAGTGGCGCGAACGTGTCGCAGCTCTTGCCCTTCACCCACTGCCCGCCGCGCTCGAGCTGGAAGGCGCGTTCAGAGTAATCGTTGTGAAGTACATAGCCGGCCACGTGCTCCAGCGCCTTGGCCCGCTCGACGTACGCCGCGCGGCGACCGATGACGACCGCCAGCTCCACCTCCCAGTCGACTTTGCTGGCGTTCTTCGGAATGATGACATCGTCGTTCGGACCGGTGATGGCGGTCGTCGCCTTGAAGAAGAGGACGGGCTCATCGGGGATGGCCATGCCGGACTCGCGGGCGTGGTCGCGATAATTGAGCCCGACGCACACGATCTTGCTGGGCCGGCCAATCGGGGGCCCCAAGCGCGCGTCATCCGGGACAACGGGCGCGGCGGCGCCATCCTCGGCGAGCCAGCGGGCGAGCCGCTCGAGACCGCCCGACCCGAAGAAGGCTTCGTCGTAATCGGCGGCGACGCTCGAAGTCTCGATGCGCCGGCCGTCGGGCAGGATTAGGCCGGGTCGCTCGCGGCCGGGTGCCCCGAATCGGATGAGTTTCATGGCTCACATCTTCAGGGTCACGAAGCCGCCGTCGATGGCGTAGTTCGAGCCCGTGATAAACGCCGCCGCGTCGGAGCAGAGAAACAGCGCGAGCTGGGCGATCTCCTCCGGCTGACCCATGCGCCCGATCGGCTGTGTCCGCGACAGCTCGTCGAACATCTCCCGCTCCCGCCCCGGATAGTTCTTCGCCAGGAAGCCGTCGACGAAGGGGGTGTGGACCCGTCCCGGGGCGATCGCGTTGCAGCGGATCCCCTGCGCGACATAGTCGCGGGCGACCGAGTACGTCATGGTCAGCACCGCCCCCTTGGTCATGGAGTAGGCGAACCGGTCCGGAATGCCGACCGTCGACGCCACCGAGGCGATGTTGAGGATCACGCCGCCGCGCCCTTTCATGGCGGGCACCGCGGCCTTCATACAGTTGAAGACGCCTTTCACGTTCACGGCGTAGAGCCGATCCAAGTCCTCCTCCGACGTCTGCTCCACGTTGCCCACGTGGGCGATCCCGGCGCTGTTCACCAGGATGTCCGGGGTCCCGAGCCGCTGCTCGACCGCCTGGAACGCGCGCTCGACGTCGGCCTGCCGGCTCACGTCGCACGGGACGGCGATGGCGGCTGCGCCGCACGCCTCGATCCGCCGCACCGTGTCCTCCGCCGCGGGCGCCGCGATGTCCAGGACGGCGACGCGGGCGCCCCCCTCCCCGAAGCGCAGGGCGATCGCCCGGCCGATCCCCGAGCTGCCGCCGGTCACGATCGCGATCTTTCGCTCGATCTCTCTCATAGTCGGTATGCGCGAATCGCGTTGTCGGCGTAGAAGCGACGCCGCTCCGTCGGAGTCCACGCCGCGGTGAAGCGGTCGGCAAACCCGTGCCAGTCGCCGTAGCGGCCGCCCAGGGTGAGGACGGGCCAGTCGCTTCCGTACAGCACGCGCTCCGTCCCGAAGAACTCGACAACGGACGCCGCGTAGGGGAGGAGATCCTCCTCGCGCCGGCGCTCCGGCGCCGCTTCGGTGAAGAGTCCCGAGAGCTTGCAGCACACGTTCTCCTGAGCCGCGAGACAGGCGATGTCCGCGCGCCACGGCTCGAGACGCCGCTGCCGGATGGCGGGCTTGGCGCAATGATCCAGGACGAAGCGGGTGTCGGCGCAGCGGCGGACGAGATCCGTGACCTCGCGCAGCTGATCGTGCGTCACGCAGAGATCGAAGGTGAGGCCCCGCCGACCGACCGCTCGGACGCCCTCGACGAACGCCGGCTGCAGGGCGAACCCGGGCGGCTGCCCCTGGATGTTCTGGCGAATGCCTTTGACCCTGGGCGAGCTCAACAGCGCATCCAGCGTTTGCTCCGGCCCCGAGCCCCCGGCCCGCAGCCCTTGCGTGAGATCGGCGAAGGCCACGATGGCCGCGATGCGGGGCTCCACGCTCACCAGGCGCTCGACGAACTGCACCTCTTCCCGAGCCTCCTCGGGCAGACAGTTGGACTCCACGAATACGATCTGAGTGATTGCGATCCCGTCCGTCGCGGCTGCGTAGTCGGACGGGAGGAAGGCCCGATCGAGCGCCGGCACGCTCCTGAGCCATGGATAGTCACGCTCGCGGGGGTCCCAGAAATGGACGTGGGAGTCGACTATCTGCACCGCGTTCACGCAGCCCTCCTCGCGCGCACCCGATCCAGTGCCACGGCCAACACGATGATGCTGCCGATGATGATCTCCTGGATGTAGTTCGGCCAGCCCATCTGCTGGCAGCCGTTCCGCAGGAATGCCATGATCAGTGCCCCGACCACCGAGCCGAACACGCTCCCCTCGCCGCCCTGCAGGCTCCCGCCGCCGATCACCACCGCCGCGATGACGTCCAGCTCCGTTCCGATCGCGACCGTGGGATCCCCCTGCCGGAGGCGAGAGAGCTGCATTACCCCGGCCAGGCCGAACAGGAGCCCCGCGGCGCCGTAGATCGTGATCTTGAGCCGGTCCGTGGCGATGCCGCACGCGCGCGCCGCCAGCTCGTTGGAGCCGACGGCGAACACTCGCCGTCCGAAGACGGTCCGGCGCAGCACGGTCGCCGTGAGCACTGCCAGCGCCAGCGTGATCCACACGCCCGGGGAGAGCACCATCCAGGCGGCCCGCGGAAACGTGACCACCAGGTCGTTGAGCCACGTCGGCGGTACGTTGACCGTCTGCTCGTGCGCCAGCCACTTGGCGACCCCGCGCGCGATGCCGAGCATGCCCAGCGTGGCGATGAACGGCACGACTCGCAGTCCCGTGATGAGCACGCCGTTCGCGAGCCCCACGAGTCCCCCGGCGAGCACCGCGGCCGCGGCCGCCGCCGGGACCGGCCAGTCCGCGCCGATTCCCAGCGCGGCCACCACGCCGCTCAACGCGATGGTGGCGCCGACCGACAGATCGATGCCGCCGCTGACGATGATCATCGTCATCCCGATCGCCCCCAGGGCCACGATCACCGTTTGTGAGAGCACGATGCGAAGGTTTGTCGCCGAGAGGTAGCGAGAGGGCGCCTCGGTGAGGAGCGCGAACGCCGCCACGACCAGCACGAGAGCCAGGGCGGGCCCGAGGCGGGCGATCGCGCCCCGCGCCATGCTCGGTGACAGGAGCCCGCCGAACGAGCGATCGAGCCCCAGCGGGCGGGACCGCGCCGTCACGGCTCCACCACGCTGAGCGGGCGCACCGCCACCGGCCCTCCCAGGCGGGCCGAGCGATACATCGCTTCGACGAGCTCGACCGAGCGACGGCCCTCCCGACCGTCGCACAACGGGGGCACGCCCGTGCGGACGGCGGACAGGAAGTCTTCCAGCACTCGCCGGTGACCTCGAATGTCCGTCACCACCGGGGAAGTCGCGCTGGCACTCGCCGGCCGGTCTTCCTGCGGCGGCGGGCCGGGCACCGGCGTGCGGAGGTGCACGGACACGACGCGGTCCTGCTCGACGATGACGGTTCCCTCGGTGCCCGTGATCTCGACGCGTCGCGGCAGGCCCGGGAAGACCGAAGTCGCGGCCTCGAGCGTCCCGACGGCGCCGCCGGCAAACTCGAGCGCGGCGACGGCCGTGTCTTCCACTTCGATGGCGTGTACCGCCGTGCGCGTCGCGGCGTGGACGCGCTCGACGTCTCCCAGGAGCCACAGGAGGAGGTCGATGGAATGAATCCCTTGATTGGCGAGCGCCCCTCCGCCGTCCAAGGCCCAGGTCCCGCGCCACGTTGAGCCGGCGTAATACTCCGGCGGGCGATACCACTTCACCCGCGCCGACGTCAGGAACACCGTGCCGAGGCCCCCTCCCGCCACGAGCTGTTTGAGCCAGACGAGGTCGGGTGCGGCGCGATCCTGAAAGATCACGCCCAGCCTCACGCCCGCCCGGTCGCACTCTTCGATCAACGTGTCGACGCGCTGCGTCGTGACGTCGAGCGGTTTCTCCACCAGGACGTGCAGACCCTGCCGCGCCGCGGCCCGAGCGTGCTCGGCGTGGAGCCCCGAGGGCGTTCCGACGAGCACGACTTCCATCGGTCGGTGCTCGAGGAACCGGTCGAGATCCCGATAGGCCCTCGCCCCGTAGCGCGCGGCCATCTCGGCCGCCTTCTCCGCGTTGCGTCCCCAGCAGGCCACGAGCTCGACGCCCGGCGTTTCACCGACCGCCCGCGCGTGCGTGCCGCTGATGTTGCCGCCACCGAGGATGCCGATGTGGAAGGTCACACGCGGGCGGGTTCTTCGAGCGTCGCGGGCTCGAGCCGCGGGGCGAGGAAATGAATGATGGTCCAGGCCGTGACGTAGGCCAGTCCGCAGATGATGAAGATGGGGGTGTAGTCGTTGCCGTTGGCCTCGAGGATCCGACCGGTGACCCGCTGGAAGAGCACGCCGCCCATGGCGCCCGCGAAAGCGCCGATCCCGACCACCGACCCGACCGCCGCCCGGGGAAACATGTCGCTCGCCAGCGTATAGACGTTGGCGGACCAGGCCTGGTGCGCCGCCGCCGCGACGCTCACGATCGCCACCGCCGCCCACATGCTCCCCGCCAGCGGGGCCAGCGCCGTCGGCACGATCAGGAGCGCCATCGCGAGCATCGCGGTCTTCCTCGCCCGATTCACCGTCCAGCCCCGCTTGATCAGGGCGCTCGACAGCCATCCTCCCCCGACCGAGCCGGCGTCGGCGACCAGATAGACGACGATCAGCGGGAGCGCGACGTGTGCGAGCTTGATGCCGTACGTCGAGTCCAGGAATTTCGGGAGCCAGTACAGGTAGAACCACCAGATCGGGTCGGCCAGGAGCTTGCCGACGGCAAACGCCCAGGTCTGCCTCACGCCGAGAAGCCGGATCCACGGCACCGTGGCTTCCGCCTCCTCGCCGGGATCGCTCCGGATGTGCGCCAGCTCGTCCTGCGTCACGCGCGGGTGCGTCTCGGGACTCCGGTACAGCGCGAGCCACAGCACGAGCCAGAGGAAGCCCAGGGAGCCCGTCGCGATGAACGCCCACTGCCATCCCCACCGCAGCACGATCCATGGTACCAGCAGCGGCGTGAGGATCGCACCGGTGTTGGTCCCGGCGTTGAAGATGCCGGTCGCGAGCGCCCGCTCCCGTTTCGGGAACCACTCCGCCACGGTCTTGATCGCCCCCGGGAAGTTGGCGGACTCACCCAGCCCCAGAAGCGCCCGGGCGGCGGAGAAGCCCGCCGTCGTGCGGGCGAACGCGTGGGCGATGGCCGCCACGCTCCACGCCACCACCGCGACGGCAAAGCCGCGCCGCACTCCCACACGGTCGAGCCATCGGCCGGCGAGGAGGAAGCCGAACGCGTAGACCAGGCTGAACCAGGAGACGACGTCGCCGTACGCCGACTCCGACCAGTGCAGCTCGTGCTGCAGCGTGGGAGCCAGGATGCCGAGGACCTGGCGGTCGATGTAGTTGACGGTCGTGACCGCGAACAGCAGCGCGCACACCGTCCACCGGTACCCGATCCGCCGGGGCGCGACCGCCGTGCTCACCCGTCGCTCCGGGAGAGCGCCTCCCACAGACCCTGCAGGTACGTCACGCCGAGCGCTCGGTCGTACAGCCCGTATCCGGGGCGCCCCGTCTCGCCCCAGATCATGCGGCCGTGGTCGGGGCGCATCGGACCCGTGAATCCGACGTCCCTCAGGGCGCAGAGCACCTGGAACAGGTCGACCCCGCCGCAGGGCGAGGGATGGGCCGTCTCATGAAACCGCCGCTCGCCCGTGACCCGAACGTTGCGGCAGTGGGCGAAGTGAATGCGCCCTCCCCCCCGCCCGCCAAGCCGGCGCACCATGGCCGGCAGATCGTTCTCGGGGCTCGCGCCGAGGGAGCCGGTGCAGAACGTCACCCCGTTCGCCGGGCTGTCCACCAGAGCCACGAGGCGCTCGAGGGCTCGGGCATCGGTGATGATCCGCGGCAATCCGAAGATGGGCCAAGGAGGATCGTCGGGATGGATCGCGAGGAGCACGCCGGCCTGCTCGGCGACCGGTACGACGCGCTCCAGGAAGTAAGCGAGGTTGTCCCACAACCGCTCCGCGTCCACGTCGCGATAGGCGGCGACGAGCGCCTGCAACTCGGCGGGCTGATAAGCCGTCGCCCACCCGGGGAGCTCCCCCGTGCCGCGCGACAAGTCAATGGCGGCGAGCGCCCGGTCGTCGTAGGCGAGTGTCGTGGACCCGTCGGGCAGCCGCATGGCGAGGTCGGTGCGCGTCCAGTCGAAGACCGGCATGAAGTTGTAACACAGGACCGGAATGCCGAGCTGGCCCATGCTCGCGATGCTGGCGCAGTAGCGGTCGATGAGCCGATCGCGCCCGGGGCGGCCCAGCTTGATGTCTTCGTGCACGGGGATGCTCTCGACGACGCTCAAGCAGAGTCCGGCGTCCTCGATTTGAGCCTTGAGCGTGCCGAGGCGCGCCCGGCTCCAGGCGTCCCCCACGGGCACGTCGTACAGCGCACTCACCACGCCCGTGACGCCGGGGATTTGTCGGATGTACGCGAGCGGGATCGGGTCGGCGGGGCCGAACCAGCGGAAGCTCGGGATCACGGGCGGAGGAGTGCCTCGACTTCCCGCACGCTCGCGCGGCTGAAGTCGCCGGCCACGGTGAGCTTCAACGCGCTCGCCGCGACCGCGAACTCGAGGGCCTCCGCCGGCGGGTCCCCGCCGACGAGGCGTGCGATGAGCGCCGCGGCGAAACTGTCGCCGCCGCCCACGCGGTCCACGACCTCCACGCAGTGCCGCCGGCTCTGGGCGAACACGCCGGTCGGCGCGTCGTACAGCACGGCGCTCCAGCCGTGCTGCCGGGGCCCGAGGATCTCCCGCCGCGTGAGCGCGACGCGCTCGACTCCGAAGCGACCGGCGAGGCGCTCCGCGAGCTCCTGCGCGCGCTCCCGCGTCGCGAGCGACCCGTCGTCGGCGTCGATCGCGAGCATGGCGCGCACGGCGGCCGCGTTGCCGATGAGCATGTGCGCCTCCCGCACCAGCGGCTCGACGAGCGGCCGCGGATCACGGCCGCGCCACAGCGCCTCGCGGTAGTTCAAGTCGAAGCTGACGGGTGTGCCCTGGGCGTGCGCGCAGGCGATCGCAGCCGCGAGCGTGGCGGCCGGGCCGTCGCCGAGAGCGGCGGTGATCCCCGAGGAGTGGAACCAATCCGCGCCCGCGAGCACGCGACGCCAGTCGAAGGCGCGCGGCTCGATCCGGGCGAATGCCGAACCCGCGCGGTCGTATACCACGCGCATGGCGCGCAGGTCCGCCCCCGGCTCCACGAAGTAGATCCCCAGGCGGTCGCCCCCGCGCACGATCCACTCGGTGCCGACGCCTTCCCGCGCGAGCGCCGCTACGCCGGCGTCCCCGACGGGATTGTCCGGGGCGCGGGTGACGTAGTCGCAGCGGACGCCAAAGTGACTCAGGGCCACCGCGACGTTCGCCTCCGCGCCGCCAAAGCACGTCACGAGCTCGCTCGACTCGAACAGACGTTCTTCACCGGGTGGGCTGAGCCGCAGCAGCAGCTCGCCAAACGTGACCGCCCGGGTCACTGTGCGTTGCCGGCGTGGCGCCGGGCGCTTGCGACGCAGTCGACCAGAGCGCGGGCGCGCGCCGTGAGCTCCACCGTGGCGCCGTCGGCCAGCCGGGCGGCGCTGACGAGCGCGCTTCCGACACTTACGGCCGCCGCGCCGGCGCGGATCCACTCGCCGGCGTTCTCGAGCGACACGCCGCCCGAGGGCACGAGCCGCAGGAATGGCAGCGGCGCGAGCACGTCGCGCAGGTAGCCGGGACCGACCGCCGAGGCGGGGAACAGCTTCATCACCGCCGCCCCGACCCGCCACCCCTCGAGCAGCTCGGTCGGGGTGAGGGCTCCCGGCATGCAGGGCACGCCGCGGTCGCGGCACGCGCGGATCACCGCGGGATTGAGAGTGGGGCTCACCACGAAACGCGCGCCGGCGTCGATGACGTAGCGAGCGGCCGATTCATCCAGCACGGTCCCCGCACCGATGACGCATCCTGCGAGCCCGGCATCGGCGGCGAGGTCGGCGATCGTGTCGATCGCGCCCGGCGTCGTCAGGGTGACCTCCACCGCCCCTACCCCGCCCGCCGCGAGCGCGCGGGCGGCCGGACCCAGGCGGACCGCCTCGGACACCCGAACGACCGCGATCACACCGCTCTGGAGCAGTGGATCGAGGCCCGGGAGAGGCATGACGGTCAGCGTCATGGTCAGGTGCGACCGGTGGCGGCGTGCTGTGGCATGCCGGGCAGCGCATCGAGCGCTGCGTCCACGCCGTCACGCTCCAGCAGGACCAGCCAGCGCGTCGTGGCCTCGAGCAGTCCCGGCAGCCCGGCGAGACTGAGACCCCACAGGTCGGCGTCGGCCAGCGCGCTCGCCGCCAGTCCTTGCGGCGCGGTCGCGGTCCGCCAGTGCCGCTCGATCAGGGGCAGATCGGCGTCGCCGGCGGGGCGCGAGCGAACCCAACGGAGGTAGGCGGCAAGACCCAGGGCCAACCCCTGCGGCGCGATCCCCCGCTTTCGGGCGAACCCGGCCAGCGAGGGCACGACCCGCGCCCGCAGCTTGGCGGTCTGATTCGCCGCGATCACGCGCCACTCGTGATCCAGCCAGGGGTTGCGAAAGCGATCGATCACGGTTTCCGCAAACGCCACCGCCGCTTCACCCGGCAGGTCCGTTGCGGGGACGATCTCATCGAACAGGATGTGCCGCAGGAAGGCGCCCAGCCGCGGGTGTTCGGCGGCTTCGCGCACCGTCCGCACGCCTGCGAGGAGTGCGAGCGGCGCGGTCGCGGTGTGCGCGCCGTTCAGGAGTCGCAGCTTGCGCTCCCGGTAGAAACCGATGTCGGGAGCGATGATCACCGACTCGGGGAGGACGTCGATCGCGAACGCGGTCCGCAGAGCCGCGGGATCGGCCTCGATCGCCCAGAGGGAGTGCGGCTCGGTGACCGTGAGGAGGGCGTCGGCGTATCCGAGACGCCGCTCGAGTGCCAGGCGCACGCCGCGGGAGGGGGTGCCCGTCGTGATCCGATCCGCGAGCGAGGCGCAGAACCGCACTCGGGCCCTGAGCCAGTCGCGGAACTCGACCCCGCGCTCGAGGTCGTCGGCCAGGCGGTCGACCATCGCGGCGAGGTGCCGCCCGTTGTCGTCCACCAGCTCGGTGGGGATGACGAAGACCGGTGGGCCATCGGGCAGGCGCGCGAACCGCGTGTACAGCAGGTCCGTCAGCCTGGCGGGGTACGTCGCGTCCAATCGAAAGCCCGCCTCCGTCACGTTGCTCACGATCACCTGCAGCTCGGGCCGCGCGACCACGTCGCGCACGGCGGGCCACTCGGTGTCCGCGACCAGGGCCCGCGAGATGGCGCCGACCAGGCGCGTGCGCTCCACCGGCGCTCCGTGCTCGCGCCCGCGCTCGACCAGCGTGAACAGGCCGTCCTGCGCGTTGATCGCGCGGGCATGCCCCTGGGGCGTGCTCTGAATCACGACTACGCGTCCCGAGAAGACGCCGGCCGCGTTCGCGGCGTCCACCGACGCAGCGCACAGGGCGCGCAGCAGCATGCCCGTGCCGAATTGCAGCACCCGCTCCGGAAGATGCTCCCGGCGGTAGGCGCCGGCCGGCCAGTGCGCGGCACTCAGGCGAGCGTTGTCGGCGCTACTAGACTGCACCGTCCCGCCGGCCGCGTTGGGGGATGGGGCACAGGGGCATGCAGGGCTCCGAAGCGAATCGTTGCGCGACCACAACACCGTAGCGCCCGCGCAGCATCGGTTCGGCTGCCGGGACCCGTGAGTATCGCAACGCTGGTGCTCGTGCAGGAAACGTGCTCCCAAGCGGTGCATCTGTCCAATCTTCCACGATGGGGGATAGGTTTGGGCACCCCTCCCGCCGAGTGCCATCATGGTGTCAGCCGCGGTTCGCCGATTCGTCACTGTGTGCGCCGTCATCCGCTTGGTCGGGCCGCTGGCCGCCCAGGGCGTTCAGGCCCCGCCGCTCACCGTTCATAGCATCTGGGGCTCGCGTGAGTACGCGAGCGATCTGGTGGACGTCACATGGATCAAGGACGGTAAGGCATACACGGCCATCGAGGAAGACGCCTCGGGCAATACCGATCTGTACCGCGTCGATGCGCTCACCGGGACGAGGCAGCTTCTGGTGCGCGGCGCCGACCTCGTCCCACCGGGCGGCGGGAAGCCGATCATGATCGAGGAATACCGCTTTGCGACCGACGGGTCGAAAGTCCTTCTCTTTACGAACTCGGCCCGCGTGTGGCGCCAGAACACCAAGGGGACCTTCTTCGTGTGGGACTTCGCCGGGAAGCGCCTCGTACCGGTGAGCGCCCGGCCCGGCTACCAGCAGTTCGCCAAGTTCTCCCCTGACGGGCGCATGGTCGGGTTCGTCCGCGACCATAACATCTACGTGACCGACCTCGCCACCGGCACCGAGACGGCGCTCACCACCGACGGGGGGGAGAACGTCATCAACGGCACCTCCGACTGGGTGTACGAGGAGGAGCTCGATCTGCGCGACGCGTTCCGCTGGAGTCCCGATGGCCGGCGGATCGCGTTCTGGCGGCTCGACCAGACGGCCATCCGGCCGTTTTATCTGGTCAACCAGGATTCCCTCTACCCCACGCTCGTGCCGGTGCGCTACCCCAAGACGGGCACGGCGAACTCCACGGTGACAATCGGCGTGACGGAGCTGGCGACCGGCCGCACGTCGTGGGTGGACCTCGGTGGCGAGCAGGACATCTACATCGCGGCGATGGATTTCGCCGACTCGCCCAACGAGCTCTGGCTCACGCGACTCAACCGCCACCAGAACCGGCTCGACCTGCTCCTCGCGGACGCGACCACCGGTGCGGCGCGGGTGATCATGAGCGACAGCGACTCGGCATGGGTCGACGCCAACCAGCCCCACTGGATCGCCGGCGGCAGGCAATTCCTCTTCGTCTCGGAGCGCGACGGCTACGATCAGGTCTATCTCTTCAACCGAGACGGCTCGTTGGTCCGGCGGGTCACGCCGGGTGGATGGGACGTGTTCGAGCTGCTCGGTGTGGACGAGCAATCCAAGGTGCTGTACTTCACCGGCGCGATCGACGGGCCGCTCGGCCGGCCGCTGCTCCGGGTCGGTCTCGACGGCAAAGGGCTGGCGCGGATTTCGCCGGAGCCGGGCACACACGGCGTCGCGTTCGATCCGACGTTCCGGCTGTATGTCGACACCTATTCGCGAGCCGGCGTGCCTCCGGTCGAGACGCTGCGGCGCGCCAACGGGACGCTCGTTCGGCCGCTGGCGGGTAACCTGGCGCTCGTGCGCAAGGTGGACGCGCTGCGCCTCCGCGCGCCGGAGTTTCTCAAGGTGCCGACGCCCGGCGGAGTGGAGCTCAACGCCTGGATCATCAAGCCGCGGGATTTCGACCCGAGCAGGCACTACCCCCTCCTGTTGTACGTGTACGGCGGGCCGGGCTTTCAAACCGTCCGAGACGCGTGGGGGGGGGAGCAGTACCTCTGGCATCAGATGCTCGCGCAGGAGGGATACCTCGTCGCGAGCGTGGACAATCGCGGGACAGGCGGCCGTGGCGCGAGGTTCATGAAGATGACCTACCTCCATCTGGGCCGGTACGAGTCGGCCGACCAGATCGCCGCGGCGCGCTGGTTCGCCCAGCAGCCCTTTGTCAGTGCGGATCGGATCGGGATTTGGGGATGGAGCTACGGGGGCTACATGACCTCGCGCACCGTGTTTCTGGGCGGCGGAGTGTTCAAGGCCGCGATCGCCGTCGCGCCCGTCACGGACTGGCGCTTCTACGACACGATCTATACCGAGCGCTACATGCGCACGCCGCAGGAGAATTCCGCCGGCTACGACGAGAGCGCGGCGCTGACTTATGCGGACAGCCTCAAAGGCAGCTTCCTGCTGGTGCACGGCACGGGGGACGATAACGTGCACTTCCAGAACAGCGAGCGACTGGTCGAGCGCCTCGAGGCCGCGAACAAGCAGTTCGACCTGCGGATCTATCCGAACAAGACGCACTCGATCGGCGGTGGGAACACGCGGGAGAACCTGTACGGTCTGTTCACGGCGTGGCTGAAGGCCCACCTGTAGGGCCGCAGCTCGCTCGCCTCGGCAGGAGGGCGCTCGTCGTCCTCACGCTGATCAACCTGTTCAACTATCTGGACCGGTGGATCGTCGCGGCCCTCGCCGAGAGCATGAAGCACTCGGAGCTTCAGCTCTCGGACACTCAGCTCGGGTCGCTCATGACCGGGTTCATCATCGTCTACATGATCGTGGCGCCCCTCTTCGGGTTGCTGGGCGACGCGCGATCCCGGACGCGCCTCCTCGGCCTGGGCGTCGCGATCTGGAGCGTGGCGACGGCGCTCGCGGGCCTGGCGACGAGCTACGCGTCGTTGTTCGCGGCCCGCGCCGCGGTGGGGGTCGGTGAGGCGGCCTACGGGACGATCTCGCCGGCGCTCCTGGCCGACTACTTTCCACGCGAGCGGCGTGGCCGGGTGTTCGCCGTCTTCTTCGCCGCGATCCCCATCGGCTCGGCGCTCGGCTATATCGTGGGCGGGGTGGTGGATCATTACTTCGGGTGGCGGCAGGCGTTTTTCGTCGCCGGCGTGCCCGGACTGGTGCTCGCGGCGCTGGCGGTGCGGCTGTACGATCCGCCCCGCGGCGCCCAAGACTCGGCTGAGAGCCCCGCCTTCGCCAGCCACGCCGTGTCGCTCGGCAACGCCGCCCGTGCCGCCTACGCCGCCCTGGTTCGCAACCGCCCGTATGTCCTCACGGTCCTGGGCTATGCCGCCTACACGTTTGCCATCGGCGCGCTGGCCTTCTGGACGCCGGCCTTTCTCGAGCGCACGCGCGGTATTCCGAAGGCGCAGGCGACGGTGCAGTTCGGGGCGATCGTGGTAGTAACCGGATTCGTCGGGACGTACGCCGGAGGCTGGATCGGCGATTACTTCCTTCGTGTCTCGCGCCAGGCGTACCTCTGGGTCTCGGGTGGGGTCACGCTGGTCGCCGCTCCCCTCACGCTGGTCGCGCTCGCCGCCCCGCAGCCCGCCGTCTATTGGACGGCAATCGTGGCGGCGGAGCTCTGCCTGTTCGCCTCCACCGGTCCGATCAACTCCGTGATCGTCAACGTGGTCGCGCCGCACATGCGGGCCACCGCGGTGGCTCTGAGCATCTTCACGATTCACCTCCTGGGCGACGTTCCCTCCCCGTCCCTCGTCGGTGTGGTGTCTGACGCGCGCTCGCTGGGCGAGGCCGTGCTGATCATTCCGTTCGCCGTGCTCGTGGGAGGCGTCGTCTGGACCTACGCCGCGTGGCGGGGAGGACGCGCCGGCGGCGAGCCGTCGCCGTGAGAGCGTTCTTCCGGGCGCTGTTCGCTCTGATCCTGCGCATCTTCTTCCGCCGCATCGAAGTCTCGGGCGCCGAGCGCGTGCCCCGACACGGTGCGGTGATCTTCGTCGTGAACCACCCGAGCGGGTTGATCGATCCCGCGTTCCTCCTGTGTCTCGCCCCACGACGGGTGTCGCTCCTCGCCAAGGCCCCGTTGTTCCGAATGCCGGTGATCGGGTTTTTCTGTCGCGCGTTCCAGGCAATCCCCGTGCACCGCCGTCAGGATGCAAGGTCCGATCCGTCTCAGAACCGCGAGACGTTCGACACGGCGCGGGCCGTGCTCGCCCGTGGTGGCGCGATTGCCATCTTCCCGGAGGGCACGTCGCACTCGGATCCCAAGCTGCGGCCGTTGAAGACAGGCGCAGCCCGGATCGCGTTCGGGGCGGCGGCGGCACTCGCCGGGTCGTCGCCGATCCGGATCGTGCCGGCGGGCCTGTACTACCGGGCGAAACGCACCTTCCGGAGCGCTGCGCTGCTGTACTTCGGGGAGCCGTTCGCGGTCGACGCCGTCGCGCTCGCGCCGGGTGAGGAGCCGCCCGCGGGGCCCGTGCGCGAGCTGACGGCCCGAATCGAGCAGGCGCTGACCGCCGTGACCCTCCAGGCGGAGCAGGCGGAGGCGCACGCGCTGGTCGACCGGGCACAGCGCATCGTGAGCGCGCAGGACGAGGCGCCGGCGAGTCCACCGTCCCTCGCGGACGAGTTTGTGCTGCGCCGCCGGCTACTGACAGGGTACGATGTCGTGCGGGCCCAGTGGCCCGAGCGATTCGCGGCCCTGGCGACCCGGATCGACCGATACGAGGCCGCCCTCTCCGCGGCGGGGCTCGATCCGCGGCAGCTCGCGCCGGGCCGCTTCACGCTCGGCCGCGTAGCGGGGTACGTCGGCAAGGCGGCGCTCTTGCTCGTGCTGCTCCTGCCCGCAGCGCTGGTGGGCGTCGCCGTGCACTACCCGGCCTACCGGGCGGTGGGGTTCGTTGCGACCGGGTTGGCCAAAGGCGCGGAGGATGCGCTCGCAAGCATCAAGGTGCTCGCGGCGATGCTGCTGTTCCCCGTTACGTGGATTGGTGTGGCGGCGGCCGTCTCGCTGTGGCAGGGCACGGAGGCGGCGGTGCTGGCGTTCGCGGTCGCGCCGCTGACCGCGTACGCCGCGCTGGTGTTCTTCGAGCGGCTCGACCGCATCATCGGCGGGGCGCGGGCGCTCAGTCTGTTCGTGTTCCGGCGGTGGGCATTCCTGCGGCTTCTGGCCGAGCGACACGCGATCCGGGAGGAAATTGTCGCGCTCGGGCGGGCGGTCGAAATGTCGTAGCAGTTGAAACGTCGTAGGGGCGGACAGTCGAAACGTAGGGGCGGACAGTCGAAACGTCGGTAGGGGCGCAGCATGCTGCGCCCCTACTAACGCGATGCCCATCCCGCAGTTTCCTACCGCCAGGTTTTCACCTGCTCTACGAACGCCTCCGCGAGACTGCCGCGGTCGGCGGTGCGCTCCAGCGCGCGCCCCAAGTTGGTATGGAACGCTGTGACCGTCGAATCGATCTCGATGGCCCGGGCGAGCGGCCCGAGCGCGTCCTCGAACCGACCTTGACCGATGTACACCTTGGCCAGGGTGTTCATCGACCAGGCGTCACGCCCATCCAGCACGATCGCCCGCTTGAGCGCCTCGATCGCCCCGGTCGAATCCCCGAGCTCGCTCTTCACTCGCCCGAGCACGCGGTAGATCTCGTTCGACGTCGAGTCGATCTTGAGCGCCGCTTCGACGTACGGCAGCGCCTCTTGCGCTTTGCCCTGCTCAATCAGCACCCGGCTGAGGTTCAGGCGGCTCTTCACGTGAGTCGAGTCCTTCTCCAGCGCCTGTGTGAATGCCCGCACCGCGGCGTCGCGGTCGCCCGTCTTCCAGGCCGAGAGCCCGAGCATGTAGAAGCCCCAGACCTTGTCCGGGTGCTCGCTCGTATAGCTCGTGAACAACCGCACCGCTTCGTCGTAGCGCTTCTCTGTATAGGCGGTCTGGGCGCCGTCGAACGACACGGTTCCTGCGGTGACGGGACCGCTCGAGCTCGACGCGCTCGACGTCTCGGGCGACACGGTCGTCACTTCGGCCGCGTTTGCATCCCTCGACTGGGAATGGTTGTCCCCGCACGCGCCGGCGACGAACGCGCCGATGACGCACGGGATGATGATGAGCTTCCGCATGGGACCTCCTCCTGGTGAGGCGCTCGCCAGAGCGCCGTTCGATAGCGGTTGGCGCCCGTTGCTAAGGCAGGAGAGAGGCCAGCAGTCAGTGATCTGTCATCAGCTGTCAGATCAATGATTTGGATCGGCGAGAAACACAGCGAGTGTCCAGGCGGACACGGATTTTCGGAGCCCGATGTGTTCGCGCGGACACGATCCGCGGCTCAAGCCGCGACTCGGCCTTTACCGGTAAACCGGCAGGAGCCTCGAATCGGGCGCGCCCGTTTACGGGCACTGCCGAGCCGCGGGTTTACCCGCGGACAAACGGCGTTGGCCGGTCAGTCCATCACGAATGGGTGAAGGGCTACCCCCGGCTGATGTTATGGCGGCGCATGATCTTCAATAGACTGGCGTGATCCGCGAGGCCCAGCGCCTGCGCCGTCCGCGTGATGTGCCAGTCGTTCTGCTCCAACGCCGCGACGATGATCTGGCGCTCGGCCTCGGCCTTGAGGGCGTGGAATGGGGTCGGTGCAGCGCCGGCCCCGGCGGCGGCGCTCCGTGGAGCCGCCCCGTCCCGGATGTCGGCGGGGATGTCGTCCACACCGATCACGTTGCCGTCCGTCGCGATGATCGTCCGCTCGACCACGTTGCGCAGCTCTCGGACGTTGTTCCGCATCCAGTCGTACCGCATCAGGCAGTCGAGCGCCGCCGGGGCCACCGTCTTGGGTCGCATGCCGAAGCGGGCGCAGGTGGCCGTCAGGAGGTGCTCGACGAGCGCCGGGACGTCCGACAACCGCTCGCGGAGCGGAGGGACTCGGACCACGTGGACGTTGAGTCGGAAGTAGACGTCCTCGCGGAACCGACCGCCGCGCACCTCGGCCTCGAGGTCGCGATTCGTAGCGGCCACGACGCGCGTCGCCACGGCGACCGTGCGGTTTCCGCCGAGCCGGGTGACCTGCCGCTGCTCGATGACGCGCAGCAGTTTCGCCTGTGCCGCGGGCGGTAGCTCACCGATCTCATCGAGAAATAACGTACCGCCGGAGGCGGCTTCGAACGCGCCTTTGCGGAGCGCAGCGGCGCCGGTGAACGCGCCCCGCTCGTGGCCGAACAGCTCGTCTTCCAGGAGGTTCTCGGGGATGGCCGCGGCATTGAGCGCGATGAACGGACCGGTCGGGTTCGCACCGAGCCGGTGCAACTGTCGGGCGACGAGCTCTTTCCCCGACCCGCTCTCGCCGACGATCAGGACGGGGCTCGGGATCTTTGCCACGCGCCCGATCGCGTCTTTGAGCTGCTGCATGGCGGGGCTCGCTCCCACGAGCGGCGCCTCGGACTCGAGGCGGTCCCGCAAGACGGCGAGCTGCCCCGCGAGGCGCTGTTGCTCGAGCGCCTGCTCGACCTCCCGTACCACTCGCTCCATCGGCTCGGCCTTGTCGATGAAGCTCCGGGCGCCGAGCCGGATCGCCTCGGTGCAGCGGTCGTAGTTGCCTGTGCCGGTGTACACGAGCACCGGAATGCGGAACCCGCGGCGCTCCATGGTTCGCAGCACGTCGAAGCCGTCCATCCCCGGCATTTCCAGGTCGAGGATGACGCAATCCACCGCCTCGCGCTCGAGCAGGTCGAGCGCCGCGCGGCCCGAGTGCGCGACGAGCGCGTCGTAGCCGCCGACGCGCTTCAGATCGTACGCGTACTGCTCCGCCATCGCGGGTACGTCGTCGACGACCAGGATCGCGCTCACGTGCGCCCGACCGGCAGTTCGACAATGAACGTGCTGCCCGCGCCGGGCCGCGTCTCCACGCGCAACGCTCCGTTCGCATCGAGCACCAGACGTCGCACGATCGACAGACCGAGGCCGGTCCCGCCGGGCTTGGTCGTGTAGAAGTCGTCGAAGGCGCGATTCAGCTCGTCTTTGGTCATCCCGTTGCCGGTGTCCGCGACGGTGACACGCACGCCGGCTTGCCCGTTTGCCTCGGTCGTGACGGTGACGCGGCCGGCTCGTGCCGCGAGGCTGTCGAGGGCGTTCCCGATGAGGTTGTCGAGGATGCGCCGCAGGACGAGGGCGTCGGTGCGGGCGGGGGCGAGGCCGTCCGCGAGCTCGAGGCGCAGCTCCGCCTGTCCGGTGTCGCTCACACGACTGATCGTGTCGCGCACCACCGCGTTCACATCGCACGACTCGCGGACCGGCTGCGGGTAGAGCCGCGCGTAGTTGCTCGCGAGGGTCTCGAGGTAGGAGATGCTCGACTCGACCGTCGCCTGGCGATCCCGAAACGCGGCGGCGAGCCGGTCCGGGCTCTCGCCGGCGGCCTGACCGAAATGCCGGAACACGTTCCGGATCGGGATCAGACCGTTCTTGATGTCGTGGTTCACCTGGCGGGCGAGGTCGCCCATCGCCAGCCGGCGCTCGGCCTCGCGCAGGCGCGCGGCCCCGGCGCGGAGCCGTTCGGTCATGGCGCCCAGCAGGCGAGTGAGCGCACCGATCTCGTCCGACCGGTCGCTGTCGAACGCCACGTCGAGCCGGTCCATGTCGACGTCCGCCGTCTTCGCCGCGAGCGCGGTCAGCGGCCGGCTGATCCGCGTCGACAGCCACGAAGCCAGGAGCAGCGCGATCAGCCCGGTGACGAGCACCGCGACGAGAAACGACAGCGCGACTCCGCGGCGCAGCGCCACGAGCGACGAGAGCGAATGCGAGACGACGATGCGGGCGGGGACGAGCCGGGCGGAGTCACCGGACGTCACGAACGGCACGGCGACCGCGCTCACGACCTGCGTGGCCGGATCGGCGCCGAACGCGGTGTCGGGCGGGAGCGCGATGGCCACCGTGAGCTCGGAGTCGGGCGTCAGCCTCGCCAGAAAGCTCGAGTCCACCGCGACGCCGCCCACGAGCGTGAAGCGCCGGCCGCCGAGCCGGAGCGAGTCGACCCGCGCGAGCGCGAGGAACGGCGCCTCCGCGCCGCGCGCTTCCACGAGGGCCGTGCCCGCCGGAGCGGCCGCCAGGAGGCGCGGCAGCGCCGGGTCGGACTGATCGTACTCGTTGCGGAAATGCCCGGAGCTCACGATCCGGCCTGTCTCGTCCTGGATTTGCAGCAGCGAGAGCCCGGCGAGTTGCATGGCGTCCCCGGCGTAGTCGAGCAGGTACGTACGCTCGCCCCCCTGCAACGCCGCGCGGAACCGGTTGTCTCGGGGGATGGCGTCCCGCAGGGCGGCGAGCCGGAGCGCGATCCCCGCGCTCCGCTGGTCCAGGTCCGCACGGATCACCGATACGAGCGCCGTCACCCGCTGCTGGTATTCCCCGGTCAGGCGGTTCGCCATCACCACGCGAATCCGCAATCCGAACACGGTCAGGGGGACGAGCACCACCGCGCCGAATCCGAGGAGGAGACGGGCGCGAAACGTCATGGGGGGGCGAGGCGGAGCGTGCCGTCCCAGTCCAGCGCCATTCGAGGAAGCCCGCGCCGCACGATGACGTGCGCACGGACGTCGAGCAGCGGCTCCACGGTGCCCGCCGCGCCCCACGCCGGGAGCCCGACGGCCGCCCGGCAGGCGTCGTACACCCGGCGCGGCAGCTCGAGCACGTACGCCGCATCACCGCCGGCTCGCAGGGAGGACTCGAACGCGGCCGGCGGAACGCCCGCCGCGACCGCGCCACGCCCCAGCGCACCCAGGCCTACGAGGCGGGCCGCCACATCGGCGGCGCTGCGATCGCTCTGGTTGTACACGATGCGGCGGCGCCGTCCCGCAGCGCCCAGCGTGTCGCGCACCGGAAGGAGACCGCAGGACGAGAGGTCGCTGAACCAGTAGTGCCCGTTGCCCGACCATTCGGCGGGGCGCGCGTCGCGGCGCACCGCCTCCTGCAGGGTCTCCAAACGGAGATCCCCGGCGAGCGCTTTGTCGCGGCCGGGCGCGAGGAGCACGTACGTGCGACTCCAATCGAGCGGCAGATCGGTGTATCCCGCGAGCGTTCGTGCGTACTCGAGCGTCGCGGGGTCGTCCGTGACGAGCAGATCCGCACCCGCATCCAGGGCGTCCCGCGAGGCGCTGGCCGGCGCGGTGACGATCTTCAACGCGGGGCGCCCCGAGCGCATCGGCTGCGCTACGAGCGCCTCCGGATCACCGCTCGTCACCCAGTAGTCGCCGGTTCCGATCGGCCAGGCCCCCCCCCCGCCCGGCGCGGCCTTGGTCACTGCGAGCACCTGATCGGCGAATCGCTGGAACGGGTTGCCGGCCGCGGGCACGGTGAGGGTGTGATCGTCCGTGACGACCGCACCCTGCGCGAGCGCCGGATCGCGCACCCGCCACGAGGCGAGGACGTCGCGCGCGGTCACCGGGGCTCCGTCCCAGAACCGGGCATTGTCGCGCAACGTGAAGGCCCAGCGATCCGAAGCCTCTTCCCAGCTCTTGGCGAGCCCGGGGAGCGGGCGTCCCTGACAATCGAGGCGGATGAGCGACTCGTACAATTGCCCGAAGACCAGTCGCTCGCCTTCGTTCCGGGGCAGGGGAGCATGCGCCGCGGCCACGGGGTCGAAGACTGCGAGGGTGAGCGTGTCGCGCGCGGTCGCCCGACCGTGGGCCAGAATGCAGGTCGTGTCGCCCGGGGCCGGAGCGGGCGGGGGGAGCTCGACCCGCGGCCCCCCTCCACCCGCGCGGCACGCCGCGGCGAGCAGGCCGACGACAACGCCCCTGCGATGCGAGAGGACGAGGAGGGAATGCACTGGGCCGGGGCTCCGGAGGGTAGCTGTCGAAGGATACCCAGGGCGGGAAGCCCCGAGCCAGGCGCCTGTTACTTGCGTGGCTTTCGGGACATCAGGGCCAGCATGTTGCCCTCCGAGTCGCGGAACTCCGCCAGCCAGAGGTCGTAATCGGCCGCCCGGTGCACGAGATGCGGCTCCACAATAAAATCAACGCCCCGGTCGCGCAGGGCGGCATGCGCAAGGGCGATGTCGGGCACCAGGTAATAGATGGTGGAGGCGGGGTGGTCGAGCTCCGGATTTTCGGGAACGCCCAACATGACGCTCGTGCCGCCGCACTGGAAGAAGGCCATCTGGGGCGGGGCCTGAAAGAGA
>QHUK01000038.1 GCA_003222085.1 Gemmatimonadota bacterium | reverse complement strand
CGCTTCCGCCAGCCCCGGACCGAGCCAGGGTCCGGGTGGCACGGGCTCCCACGCCGCGTGGAAACCGAGCGCCCCAAAGAGGTGGCGAAGATCGTCGATCTGCTCGGTGCGGGCGAGAAGTTCCCGCAACACCACGGGACCCCTGGTTCGGAGACGACCAACCTGGGGCGAGGCGCTGCTGGATTAGGTACCGGGGTGTTGCGGGGAGGGGCGAATTCTTGCGGGAAACGAGAAACGGGAAACGGGAAACGGCGTGCCGACCATGTTTACGCTTCCCGTGTCCCGGTTCCCGTTTCTCGTGTTCTTACGTGCTCTTTCTCAGCCTTATCGATCCGTTCACCGTCTCGAGGGCAAGCCGTCGCCCCCCGCTCCCGATCGTCCCGTGCAGGCGCCGGGGTCCAAGCCGCCCTGTGACCATCAGTGGGAAGTCGGTCTGGATGTCGCCGTTCACGGTCGTGGCGCGGACCTCGGTGGACAGGCCGGCCGGAAGATCGAGGGTGATCCCGCCGTTCACGGTGCGGAACTCGAGGGCATCGCTCCAGGTAGCGCGACCGAGCGAAGCCACGATCTCGCCGTTCACCGTCTGCGCCTCCGCGTAGCCGGCCGTGGAAATCCGGATGCTGCCGTTCACCGTGTTCGCTTGCACGTCGCTCGAGAGGTCGGCCGCCGCGACCTCGCCGTTCACCGTCTTCCCGACGAACCGCACGCCCGCGGGCACCCGCACCGTGAAGTCGACCGTCACGTCGTTGTCGTGCACGTTCATGTGACCGCCCTCGCCTGCGTCGCAGCTGTTCTCCCGGCGGCCGTCGCTCGGGTACACCGCGCAGATCGTGACGCCGTCCTCGTGCGGCACGACCTCGATTTTCACTTCGTCGGGGTCGCTCCGGCGCGCGTGCTTCACGGCGGTCACCTCGACGTCGCCCGCCCCCGGGCCGGCGACCGCGCGGACGTCGCCGTTCACTCCCTTGATCTCGATCGATTTGCCCTGAGCGATCTTTCCCTTCCAATGGAATTCGCCCTGGGCCGATGCCGCGCGCGGTGCCAGAGCCAAGCCGGCCGCGGTGGTGAGCAGCGTGAGTAGGGAAACGCGCATTGTCAGTTCTCCTCGTGGTCGTCGTCCTTGTCCTTGGCTCTATCCTTGTCCTTGGACAGCTGCCCCGGACGGCAAATCTTGATGTTGCCGCCGAACGATTCGAGCTCGAGCCGGGCGCTGCCGGAGCCTATGGTGAAGCTGAAGCGGTGCCTCGTCTTGCCGGTCAGCTGCACGGGGAAGCAGGCGTTGAACTCGCCGTTGAACGTCGAAACGGAGACCGAGACGTTGGCCTTCTCGGGGACCGACACCCGCAGATCGCCGTCATGCGTTCCAAATCGATAGCGGCCTCCGTCCTTGATCGTCCCGTCGTAGGTGATGTCGCCGTTGACCGTGTTGGCCTCGGCGTTGGCGGACTCGATCTGAGTGAGCGTGATGTCGCCGTTCACGGTTTCGGCGGTGAGGTCTCCCGAGACCTCCGTCGCCCGAATCGCTTCGTTGACGCTGCTCAAGTCGATACGGCCGCGCGCCTTCTCGAGTGTCACGGCCCCCATAACGGACTTGAGCGATACGTTGCCCGACCCGCCCAGCACCGTGACCTCGCCCTGCACCGTCTCGGCCGTGATCTCGTTCTGGGCGCCGTCCACCTTGATGTCGGTATAGACCCCGGAGAGGTTCAGGGCCATCCACGCCGGCACGGTGACGGCGTAGTCGATCTGCGAGGGCCCGCGCCGTCCCGTTTCGGTCTTCACGCGGACGACCTGATCGGACGCGTCGACGCGGACCCGGTCCCGACTGGAGTGGTCGGCCACGACACGCACCGCGTCGCGGTTCCACGTCTTGACGGCGATCTCCCCCCCGTAGTTGCTGATCTCGAGGCGGGCGCCCGAGCGCACCGGGACGGTCGTGTCGGTCTGCTGCGTGAGCGCGAGCGCCGCGAGCGTCGCCAGGGTCGTCAGCATGCTGGTCTATCCTCCTCCTAGCTCCGCGCGCCGGCGAGTGTCGCCGCTTGGCGCAGCAGCTCCAGTTTGCGCCGCATCTCTTGAGCGAGGTGCAGGTTCAGATATGAATTCGCGGGGTCGGCCGCGAGCGCGCTCTGCGCCCCACGGATCGCCCGGTCGATGATTCTCAGATTCCTCTCGATCACGCGCACCGTGGCCGTATCGAGCCGCCCGCGCCCCCGCGCGAGGGCGCGCTCGAGATCCGCCACTTGGGCGTCGAACCGCGCATCGCCCGGGTACGCGGACGCATTGAGGAGCACCGGAGCGCGTTCGGCGACGGCGACGGGCGCGGTCGGGACGGTGCCGCGTCGCACGATCAGCCACGCGGCAGCCGCCGAGAGCAGGGCCAGCACCACGGACGCGGCGGCGAGCTGCGGCACGGTGAAGGAAAACCGCCTCACCACCGGCCGGGCCTGCTCTCGCGGCGACAGCCCGATGCGAGCCGCCACGGCCGGCCAGAGGTCCGCCGCGGGCGGGCGATCGTCGAGCGCGCGCGCGTTCGTCACCACGCGCCGCAGCTCCTCGAGCGTCGTCCGGCACACATCGCACGAGGCGAGGTGCGCCTCGAGCGTCGTCCGCTCGGGCGCCGCGAGCTCGCCGTCGAGATACTGCGAGAGTCGATCAGTCCACTGGTCCTTCATACGCCAGCCCCTTTGCTTTCAGCGGTCAAGATGCCTGCGCAGCGCCATGCGGGCATGATGCAGCTGCGATTTCGACGTGCCGGGCACGATCCCCAGCATGTCGGCGATCTCGTCGTGCCGGTACCCCTCGATGTCGTGCAGCACGAACACCTGTCGGGCACCGTCGGGCAGCCGCCCGATGGCCTCCTCGAAATCCATCGACCACTCGGGGGCCGCCGGCCGACCCGCCACGTCATCGAGGACGTCGGCCGAGTCGTCGTAGCGGCCGCGCTCCGTGCCGAGCGTGGTGCGCCGGGCGAGAATGACGTTCACCGCCAGGCGGTGCAGCCACGTCCCGAACGCCGCGTCGCCCCGGAACGTCGCGAGCTTGTTCCACGCGCGGACGAACACGTCCTGCGCGATGTCGTCGGCATGGTCCGGCCCGACCATCCGTCGCACCAGGCTGTGCACGCGCGCCACGTGCGTCCGGTACAACCGCTCGAAGGCCCGGCCGTCGCCGGAGGCGGCGAGCGCCGCGTCGGCAGTTTCCGCGTCCCGCAACGCCCGCTGGTCCGGATCTCTGCGCAGTGTCGCCACCCCGGGAGTGGTCAATACCATGTACCGGCTTGGATAGGAAAGACACCTAAAAGGTTGTAGGACCGTGGGAAAGGCAACGGCTAGACGCACCGGGGTGAACAGTCTGAGTAGGCAGCGTAACTACCAACTCCCACCTGTTCACCGCTGTGCGTCTGTGCGTCTAGTAGTGGCCCGTGCTGTCCCCTACATCCTGACTCTCTTCAGACTCCCGAGATTATCCGCCCGCCCACGCGGACAGGCGCTGTCGCTCGATCACGACGCGTTCTCCGAATTCCACGCGAAGCCGGGCGATGAACTCTTCGACCTGCCGCTCGTTCCCCTCGTTGCGCCGTTCGAGGCCGAGCTCGCGGCAGTCGCGGCGGATTTTCTCCAGGATTTCCGAGACCCGGACGTCTACAGGTGGGTACCGGGCGTGGACGGCGTCGAGATCGGGTTCCATGATCCGTCAAAGAGAATCGACTAGATTCCTTGCCGCCATGACTCTCGCTCCCCCTCCCACCGTGCTCGCTCTGGCGGGCCTCGGCCTGCTCCTGGGCCTCCGTCACGCGTTCGAGCCCGACCACCTCGCGGCGGTCTCGACGCTCGCGACGCGCCAGGGCCGCCTGCTCGACGCCTGTCGCCTGGGCCTCGCGTGGGCGGTGGGCCACACCGCGAGCGTCGGCGCCGTCGTGGGCGCGATCATCCTGTTCGGGTTGCGGCTTCCCGACCGGCTCTGGCCCGCCGCCGACCTCCTGGTCGCCGTCCTGCTGATCGGGCTCGGCGGAAGCGTCATCCTGCGCTACGCGCGGGGGCGGTGGCATCTGCACATGCACTCGCACGCCGGAGGCTCGCACCTTCATCTCCATAGCCACGCCCATGGGACGGCGCACGAGCATGCGCACCCGCAGGGCGATGCGCGCCGCTCGCTGGGGTTCGGCCTCCTGCACGGGCTCGCCGGCAGCGCCGCGATCCTCGTGCTGCTGGTCGCCGCGGCGCCGACGCGCGTCGCCCAGGTCGCCTATTTCGTCGCGTTTGCGATCGGCACCATGATCGGGATGCTCGTGGTGTCGGTATCGCTCGCGAGCGTGGTGCGGCTCGCTTCGACGCGGGGTGCGCGCTGGGCGACCCTGCTCCACGTGGGCAGCGCCGCGGCGAGCGTCGCCGTAGGACTGCTCCTGGCCGGCCGGGTCGCCGGGGAGTTCTAGCGCTCGTCCATGCTCGTGCGGCTGGTGTGGCTCACACCGCTCCTCCTCCTGGGCTGCCTCGACGCGTTCGCCCCGGCCGGTGCCGTGCCCCTCACGCCGCCCGCGGTCTACGGAGTCTGGTGGACGGAGATCGAGCGCTGCGCCGGGCTGGGGGGTGACTTCGATCGCGTCGAGTGGTACCAAGTGCCGGGCTCGAGCTACTCCTGTCCCGCCTACGAGGGTCAGTGCGACGGGTGGTGGCGCGCGCCGCACACGATCTACATGGCGCAGGGCCGGTTGTACGACCGTCAGGTCGCCGAGCACGAGATGCTGCACGATCTGTTGCAGCGGGGCGACCACCCTCCCGTATTCAGGGCGTGCGGGGTGTAAACAGACTAGACGCACAGACGCAGCAGACGCACAGGGGAGAACAGGGCGGAGTAACAGGTCTACCTGCCGTTACTCAACCTATTCTCCCCTGTGCGTCTGTGCGTCTAGCTTGTGCATGTCCCGTCTCGGTCCTCGACTCCACAGCGTCCACGACCGTCGCCGCCGTGAGCGTTCCGAACACGTTGGTCATGGTGCGGAACATGTCGGGAATGCGATCGAGTCCGAGCAGCAGCTGCAGGCCGGTGAGCGGGAGCCCGGTGGCGGTGAACGCCGGCACGAGGCTCACGATGCTCGCCGAGGGAACGCTCGCCACGGTGAGCGAGGCGAGGAACACGGCGGCTCCCGCCTGAAACGTGCCTCCGACCCCGAGCGGGACGCCGTAGAGCCGGGCCACGAATAGCACCGCCACCGCCTGGAACAGCGCGCTCCCCGAGCGGCCGATGCTCGCCCCCAGCGGGAGGGCGAAGCTCGCCACCGTGCGCGAGATCCGCAGGTCGCTCTCCGCCGCTTCGAGCATGACGGGGAGCGTGGCGAGCGACGAGGTGGTCGAGAAGGCCATGAGCAGCGAGGCACGAATCGCCCGCAGATAACGCCACGCGCCGACCCGCGCCACCAAGGCGACGACGGGGAGGTACACGGCGGCGATCAACACGGCGAGCCCGGTGATCACGGCCACGATGAACACCGCCATCGCCTTGATCAGGTCGACGCCGAACTGTGCGACCGCACCGGCCACGATGGCGAAAATGCCGACCGGGGCGAGCCGCAAGACCCACCGCACGATCCGGATCAACGCCTGCGTGGCGACGTCGGCGAGGTCGGTGAGCGTGTGCCGTTTCTCGTCGGGCAGCGCCGCGGCGGCCACTGCGAAAATCGTGATGAACACGATCAGGGGGAGGAGATTCCCCTCCACCGCGGCACGCACCGGGTTGGACGGGATGAGCTCCACGATGAACCGGGCGCCGGTGGTGACCTGCTCCGCCGCCTGCCGCACGGCTCCGGAGTCGGCAGCGGCCGCCTGACGGAGCGCCGCCTGCTGGTCGGGAGTGATGGGCGCGAGCGGCAGCAGCAGCGCCGCCACGACGAGGCCGATCAGGATCGCCGCGAGCGTGGTGCCCCAGAAGAACGCGAGCGTCCGGATGCCGAGCCGGCCCACGCGGCGCAGGTCGCCGAGCCCCGCGACGCCGGCGAACAGGGCGGTGGCGACGAGCGGGATCACGACCATCGACAGCAGGTTCAGGAACAGCGTGCCGAGCGGCCGCAGCCACCGTATCACCGCGACGAGCAGCGGCGAGTGCGTCAAGACGGCGGCGAGACCGAACCCGAGCCCGGCCGCGAGCCCGAGCGCCATCGAGACATGGCTTCCGATCGATCGCACGGTATTATTTCCGGCACAATGATCACCGGCGCCATTACGCTCCGCAACCGTTAGCGCTCTGGCCACGCCCGCGAAGCGATCGTTCCGCCTGACGGGGACCGCGGGGTCGCCCGTGGCCGTGGAGGTCACGAGCGCCGCAGGGAAGCGTCCAGTGGTGGTCCTGTGCGGCGTGCCCCAACCCGGGCTCGCCGAGCGGCTCGCGCGGGCCGGGTTCGCCGTAGTGGCGTTCGAGCCGCCAGGAGCGCCAGCCCTTGAGATCGTGCTGGACGCGCTGGGCCGGGGAGTGTTGGATATGGATGCGGACACCTTTGCGTTGATCGAGCCGCGCGACGATGGTTCGATCGCGCTGGCTCGCGCCGCCGCGGGTGTCCGCGTGCCGGGCCTCGTGGTGCGGGACATGCCGGTCGAGCTCGCGGTGGCGGCGATTGTGCAGTGGCTCGCGAAACACCTCGTGTGATCACCCTCGCAGCGGTCCGGCGGGCGTTGCGAGACCATCGCCCCCAGGTGGCGGATGCGCCCGACGCTCGCCCCGCCGCCGTCGCCCTCGTCCTGCTGGAAGGCGAGCAGGGTCTCGAGATCCTGCTCATCCGCCGCGCCGAGCGGGCCGACGACCCGTGGTCCGGTCAGATCGCGCTCCCGGGCGGCCGGTACGACTGCGGCGACCGGGACCTCGAAGCGACCGCGATTCGTGAGACCCGCGAGGAGACGGGAGTGGACTTGTCAGGCGCGGAGCGGCTGGGCGTGCTGGACGACTTGTATCCCCGCACGCCCGCCCTGCCGCCCGTGGTGGTGCGGCCCTTCGTCTTCGCCCTCGCGCGACGCTCCCCGCTCGTGCCGAGCGACGAGGTGCAGCGCGCCTTCTGGCTGCCGCTCGAGCGACTCTCGGAGCCGGGGGTACGCCGCGAGGTGACCCTGACGCTGCGCGGCGCCGTGCGCGTCTTGCCGGCTTATGTGGTGGACGGCGAGATGATTTGGGGCATGACGGAGCGGATTGTCACCCCGTTCGTCGATCTTATAAGCAACAGTTTATAGCCTCTCAAAATCCACATATTCGCTTGACAGTATCTCATAATTAGCATAGACTAAGTAGTTTCTGGTATCAGGAGTCAAATCCTTGCCCTAACACCTGATACCCAGTACCCAATACCTGCCTCCGCGGCAGGGAGAATCGGCATGCAGCCAACCGTACGCGACCCCAATCCCCCACTTACCCGGTCGGTCGAAGACTACCTCAAGGTGATTTACCATCTCTCGAGCCAGGGCGGCTTCGCGGCGACGAGCGACATCGCGGCGATGCTCGAGGTCTCGTCACCGTCCGTGAGTGGCATGGTCAAACGGCTCTCGGAAACAGGGCTGATCGAGCATGTGCCCTACCGCGGCGTGCAGCTCACCCCGCAGGGGCGGCGGGCCGCGCTCCGGATGATCCGCCGGCACCGGATCCTCGAGCTCTATCTCACGCAGCATCTGGGTTATGACTGGGGCGGTGTGCACGCCGAAGCGGAGCGGCTCGAGCACGCCGTGTCGGACGACCTGATCGAGCGGATGGCGAGCGCGTTGGGACAGCCCCAATACGACCCGCACGGCGATCCCATTCCCACGGCGGCCGGTGACATCGAAGAGGCGGAGCTCGTCGCGCTCGCCGACGCGCGCGTCGGCACGAAGCTCGAGCTGCGGCAGGTGGGAACGCAGGATCCGGCGCGCCTGCGCTATTTCGCGGAGCAGGGGCTCACCCCCGGGGTGCTGCTCACCGTGAGCGAGCGCCAGCCGTTCGACGGCCCGACGACCATCGCGTTCGTGCCCTCCGGAGACCCCCGCGTGGTGGGGCGGGACCTGGCGCGGCTCTTGTGGTGTCAGGAGATCGGCTCGTGAGCGGGCGAAGGGGGAGTCACTGATGGCGGCGCCACGGGCCGATCTTCCTCTCCCCAGCCCCGAGCCGGGGTGGCGGCGCCCGCGTCTCGCGCCGAGCCTCGCCGAAGTCTATCGCACCGTCCCCGTCAGCACGGGCGCGTGGTGGCGCAAGGCGCTCGCGTTTGCGGGCCCGGGCTACCTGGTGGCCGTCGGGTACATGGATCCCGGCAACTGGGCCACGGATCTCGCGGGCGGCTCACGCTTCGGGTACGCGCTGCTCTCCGTCGTCCTCGTGTCGAATCTCATGGCGATCCTGTTGCAGGGGCTCGCTGCGAAGCTCGGCATCGTCACCGGGCGCGACCTGGCGCAGGCGTGCCGCGACCACTTCTCCCGGCCGACCACGCTCGCCCTCTGGGTGCTGTGCGAGGTGGCGATCGCCGCGTGCGACCTGGCGGAGGTGATCGGCTCGGCGATCGGACTGAACCTGCTGTTCGGGATTCCGGTGCCCTGGGGCATCGCGATCACCGCGCTCGACGTGTTGATCGTCCTGTTCCTGCAGCACAAGGGCTTCCGGCTGCTCGAGGCACTCGTCGTGGCGCTGATCGCGACCATCGCGGGCTGCTTCCTGTTCGAGATCGTCATTGCGCGTCCCGACCTGGCGGCCGTCGCCGGGGGCTTCCTGCCGAGCCCTTCCGTCCTCGCCGATCCCGACAAGCTGTACATAGCCATCGGGATCCTCGGCGCGACCGTGATGCCGCACAACCTCTACCTGCATTCGTCCGTGGTGCAAACCAGGGCGTACGAGGAGACCGCGGCGGGCAAGCGAATGGCCGTGAGGTACGCGTTTCTCGATTCCACGGTCGCGCTCAGCTTCGCGCTGTTCATCAACGCCGCGATCCTGATCGTCGCCGCGGCCACGTTCCATCGCGCCGGCCATACCGGCGTCGCCGAGATCCAGGAGGCATACCAGCTGCTGTCACCGCTGCTCGGCGTCGCGGGGGCGAGCGCCGTGTTCGCCCTGGCGCTGCTCGCGTCGGGGCAGAACTCGACGCTCACGGGAACGCTCGCGGGTCAGATCGTGATGGAGGGCTTCCTGAATATCCGGATCCGGCCGTGGCTGCGGCGCCTGCTCACGCGCCTGATCGCGATTGTGCCCGCCGCGCTCACCGCTATCTTCTTCGGTGAGAGCGGTACGGCCAAGCTCCTCATCCTGAGCCAGGTGATCCTGAGCCTGCAGCTGTCGTTTGCGGTGTTTCCGCTCGTGTGGTTCACCTCCGACCGCATGAAGATGGGCGAGTTCGTGAACTCGACGTGGGTCAAGGCGCTGGCCTACTTCGTGGCCGTCGTGATCGCGGGCCTCAACGTCTGGCTCCTCGCCCAGACGTTCCGCGGCTGGCTCGGGTGATGTACCAAAGGATCCTGGTCCCGCTCGAGCACTCCCCCGCCGACGAGACCGTCCTCGCCCACGTACGCGGGTTGGCCAAACGCCTGGGCTCGGCCCTCGTCCTCGTGCACGTGGCGGACGGGTGGGTGGCGCGAAACATCAAGGAACTCGACCTGCGCGAGTCGGAGGAGATGCGCGAGGACCGCGCCTACCTCGAAGAGGTCAGCGCCCGGCTCGAGGCGGAGGGTCTGGACGTCGATGCCGTCCTCGCCGCCGGTGACCCGGCGAAAGAGATCGCTGCCACCGCCGAGCGGGAGCGCTGCGACCTGATCGCCATGGCCACCCACGGCCACCGGTTGCTGGAGGATGTGGTCAAGGGCAGCACCGCGACAGCATTACGACATCAGACGACGGTTCCGATCTTGATGGTCAGAGCAGAAAAGAAATAAAGGAAAAGACGTAGCACAGAGGCGTAGCGCGAAGGCGTATCACAAAGACGTATCACGAATTCGCGTGACGCCTTTGTGCTACGTCTTTATGCAGTTTATGCCGTTCTTGCTTGCTCAAGCACCCGCAGGATAGCCCCCAACCTTCGGTCTCGGGCTGCGCGCAGCTGCTCGATGTTGCTCTTATACGCCCGCTCGATGCTCTGGATCAGCGCGCGCTGCTGCTCGGGCTCGAGCCGCTGCCAGGTGGCGAGCTGGGCCCACCAGCTTTCGAAGCTGCCGAGCAGCTCCTGCAGGAACAGGGTGACGCCCCCGTCGCCCGCGGCCAGGTGGTACGTCAGATGCGGGCCCGCCGCCGCCCAGCCGAGCGCGGGGCCGAGGGAGACGGCGCGATCGAGCTGGTCCACGTCGATCACCCCCTCCAAGACCAAATCGATACACTGTCGCCACACCGCGGCGGTAATCCGTCCCACGACATAACCCGGGATCGGCTTCTTGAGGAGGATCGGCATCCGCCCGAGGGCGCGGAGGTACTCCTGCGCGCGCACCACGGCGGCGGCGCTGGTCCGCGCCGCCGGCACGACTTCGATCAGGGGGATCAGCTCCGGTGGGTTGAGCGGGTGTGCCACCAGGCAGCGGTCCTGGCGCCGGCAGCGCGCGAAGATCTCGGCCGGGGGAATGCCGCTCGAGGAGCTGGTGAGCAGTGTGTCGGGACCCGTCACCTGCTCGATCGAGCCGAACAGCTTCTGCTTGGCGATCGCGTCTTCGGGGATCGCCTCGATCACCCAGTCGGCGTCCTGAACGGCCTGCAGCAGGCTGCGCGCCTGCGTGAACTCGAGCAAGCCGCGCTCCACGATACCCTGGGTCGCGCGCTCCAGCGCCACGAGCGCGCGGGTGCGACGGGGCACCTCGGCGGCGGCGCGCTCCAGCCCGTGCGCGCTGGCGTCGAACACGGTGACCGGCCAGCCCGCCGACGCGCACAGCGCGGCCCAGCCGCAGCCGATGTCGCCCGCGCCGATCACGGCGACCTTGCCGGGCATCGTCGTCACACGCCTGCCTCCTGGGCTACGATGGGCGTCGCCGTCTGATGCACCGCCCAGCGGAACACGCGCTCCGACAGGAGGGGACGCACCAACGCCACGTCCACGCGCGTGGCCACCTTGACCCGCGGGCCGGTCGGATCGATCCGCGTGTGCCCGCGGTGCTCCCCTTCCTCCAGATCCACCACCAGCCGCTGCTCCTCGAAGCCGAGCGCCGCGGGCTTCACGAGTGCCGCGATCGGCAGCACGTCGTTCACGATGCAGCCGTCCAGCCCCTCCTGCTGCTTATGGAACTCGATGTAGAAGCGGAGCGCATCGTTGATCCAGCGCGCCTGCGGCGCCCCGGAGTGCTGCAGCCGCGTCGTCTCGTGCTGGGCGAGCACCACCTGGCGGGTGACGTCGAGGCCCACCATCTCCGTCGGCAGCTCGGCGCGCAGGACGATGTCCAGCGCCTCGGGGTCGCACCAGGCGTTGAATTCGGCATACCGGGTCGTGTTGCCCCTGGCGCCGACGTTGCCGATCATGGCGATGTGCCGCGCGACCTTGGCCCGCACCAGCTCCGGGTCGCGGCGTAGCGCGAGCGCGAGGCTCGTCGCCGGCCCGAGCGTCACCAGCGTGACGGGATCGGGTTGCTCGGCGAGCAGCCGATCCAGCGACTTCACGAAATCGAGGATCACGCCCGCCGGCGCGAGCTCCGCGTATCCCAGGCCCGACTCGCCGTGCGTCTCGCGGGCCACCGCGAGCGGCCGCTTGAGCGGGCGCCGGGCGCCCACGGCGAGCGTCGTGCGCTTGCCGGCGCGACGCAGGATCGCGACGGCGTTCCGGAACGCGTTCTCCACCACCGTGTTGCCATAGGAGACCGAGACCCCGCGAATGTCGAGCTCCGGCGACGCCAGCGCCAACAGCAGCGCCAGCATGTCGTCGATGCCGGGGTCGGTATCGATCAAAACGGGATGCGGGAGGCGGGAGGAGGGAGGCGTCGGCTCTGGCACGGCTAAACGCTAGGGAGCGCGCACCTCGTTTGCAATAGTCTCGCGCAATTTCCGGAACTCGTCCGCCCCGCCGAACCCGAAGATCCGCTCGATCACCCGACCCCGCCGGTCGAGCAGCACGGAGTAGGGCAGGCCCCGATAGTGATAGATCTGCTTCATGCGGCCGCCTCCCACCAGGATGGGGAACGGCGGCCGGTAGCGGCGCACGAACGCCTGCATGGACCTTGAATCCACGTCGTCCGACACGGCCGCGATGTCGAAGTCCTTGCGGTCGAATTCGCGGTACAGCTCGGCCATGTGCGGAAACTCCTCGCGGCAGGGGTCGCACCACGACGCCCAGAAGTTGACGAGCGTCACCTTGCCTCGGAACCCGGCCAGCGTGACCGTGTCGCCGGCCGGGTCGGGCAAGGCGAACACGGGAGCGAACGGCTCCCGCGCAGCGGGTGCGGCGCCATCGGACCTGGCGATCAGCGAATCCGTGTCGAACACGGCGAGCGCGCCGCTCGCGTCCACCGCTACCGCCGTCTCGCGAGGACCGAGGTGCCTGGTCGTGAGGATCGCCCCGGTCGCCGGGTCGAGCACGTCCACGCGCAGCCGCGTCGCGGCGGAATCGTCGGAGCCCAGCGCGTACAGCTGGCCGGCGGGGGCGGGGCCGAGCGCGAGCGCCACGTTTACGAGCGCCTTCTTGAGCCGCAGCTCGGTGCCCTTGGCGGGGAGGAACTCGGGATCGGGCTCGCTCCCCCCCCGGAACAGGCCGCGTTTCGTAGTCCAAGCGACCTGACCCCCGGGCGTGTACTTCCGGATCTCATCGCGCACCAACGGTGCGTAGTACACCGCCCCATCCGGCCCCACGGCAACGGCGCCGGCGTTCACCACGAAGTCGAGCAAGGGCGTAGCCGGCCGGCGGATGGTGGCGAGTCCGCGCCCGGTGGGACGACCCAGGGTATCGAGCATTCGAATCAGGGGTGCCGTGTCGGGCTCGGGCGCGCTGATCTGGGGCACGTAGTACGGCGAACGAGTCGCGACCACGCGACCGCCGCCGGCGGCGTACAGCGACGCGACGTCCGGGCTCTCCCATTCGCGCACCACGCGGCCGCCCCCCGCGGTGTCGACCACCACGGCTTCGCCGGTGCGCTCGGTGACGAGCAGGGCCGTCGTGCCGAGCGGCGTGACGGCCATCGGCGTGGCGAGACGGGGATTCGAGATCCGGCGGGTGACGCGCAGCTGGCGATCGAACGCGACGAGCCGACCATGCTCGGGATCGGGCGCCCACGACAAGTCGCCCAGCGATGCGGCGGGCGAGCGGCCAAGAAACAGGAGGGTGAAGCGGGGCGCCGGGGGGCGGCAGGCAAAGAGCGCCAGGAGCAGGGCGGCCCCGCCCCCCGTCGCCCGCCGCATCAGGACGCGGCCGAGACCGTCTTGATCTCGATCGTGTGCAGGCCGCTGACCAGGCGATGCATGCCCGTCACCTTGACCTTGCTCTCCGTGAACTGCATGAGCTTCGAGTTCTGCGGATCGCCGGGCTTGGAGCTCACCGGCAGGTACATGGTGCCGTCGCTCGCGAGTATCCCGAGCGGCACACCCGCTTTGGCGCATGCCTGGGCGCACGCCTTGTGGCCCGGGCCGGACGCGCCGTTCGTCGTGTTGCAGTTCAAGTCGACCACCTGACCGGTGATCGTCATCTCGTCGCCCGCCGTCATCGCGTGCCCCTGCGCCGCGAGCGGCAGCGCGCAGCAGGCCAATACGGCTGTGGTGGCGAGGATGCGCTTGATCATCGTTGATCCTCCTGTGTGCGGTACGAGAAGGCTGTAGAGAACCGAGGGAGCGACCCCGCGGCTCCCCCGTCTACCATACGTCGCGACCGGCGGTTCCAGATTTCGCGTATATTGGGCGCCATGGCCGAGGCCTATCGCGAGCTGCTGGATACGTTTGGCCGCGGGTGGGAGCGCGGCGCCGTGGATGAGATCACCTCCGTCTTCGCCCCCGATGCCGTGTTTCTCGAGACCCCGTTCAGCGCCAGGAGCGCCGGCATCGACGCCATCCGCGCCTACTGGCAGGACATCCCGCAGAACCAGGCCGACGTGACGTTCAAGTCCGGCGAGCTGTACATCGCGGGCCCGTGGTTCGCGACCGAGTTCCGGTGTACCTACCGCCGCCGCCGCAGCGGCGACTGGGTGGACGCCCGCGGCGCGATCTTTTGCGAGACTAAAGACGGTAAAATCACCGAGATGCGGATGTACTGGCATAGACTCTAGATCCCCTGACGGCTCCTGACGTACTCGAGCGCCTGCTCCATCAGCTCGGCGCTCCGCAGTCCTACCCGCATCGCCTGGGCGACGGCGTCGTCTTCTTCCAGCCCCTGTTCCAGCATGAAATAGGGAAGGAGACCGGCCCCGACACGATTGCCGCTGCTGCAGTGCACGAAGGCCGCCCGCTTGCCGGCCAGCTCGCGCACGGCGTCCACCAGCCGGCTGAACGTGGCGTCGCTCACGGCGCCGTGCCCCACCGGAATGTTGCGGTACTCGAGGCCCGCCTGGACGACGGCGTCGGGCGTCTTGAACGGGCGCGGCTCCATCGCTTCACGGAGATCGATCACCACGGCGCATCCGGCGCGCTTCAGCGCGGCCAGGTGCTCGGGTGCGGGCTGGCCTCCCGTCACGATCGAGGGGATCGGCTCACAGGCGTTGGGGACGCCGGCGATGGCGTCGAGGAGTTGGCTCATTGGAATCGTGGCGGCTAGCTTTCGCCGCTCAATCTACTCAAGCGGACCGTCATGGCGTCGCCTGTCCCTTCGCTCCTGGCGCTCGCGGGTGCGCTCGCCACGCCCGCGCTGGCGCAGTCGCCGGCACCGGTCACGACCACCCCCAGGCTCACCGGCTACGTCCAGGCCCGGTTCCAGTCGATCGGAGACTCCGCTGTCTTCTTCCTGCGGCGCGTCCGGCTCGGCGCGCAAGGGAATCTCGCACCGTGGGCGAGCTACAGGGTGCAAGGTGAGCTGCGCAGTGGTGGCACCGGCGCGACCGCAGCGACCGTCGCCGCGACCGATCTCTACCTCGCCCTCACGCATCGCTTCTGGACCGCCACGATCGGCCAGTCGAAGACCCCGCTGTCGGCCGAGTTCCTCCGCCCGTCCACGGCGCTTGAGCTGCCGGAGCGGTCGATGGCGGTCGACTCGCTCTCGCCCAACCGCGACGTCGGCGTCAAGCTCGAGTGGAATACCGCCGGGGTGGTGGCGCTCCAGGGCGGGGTGTTCAACGGCGACGGGGTGAACCACGCCGCGAACCGGGACAAGCGATTCCTCTACGTGGGACGCGCCGTCGTCCGCGCCGCGAAGGGCGCCTACCTGGTGGTGTCCGCCGCCGCGAAGCCCGATACCACCACCTGGGACGCCGAAGCGTGGGTCGAGCGGGGCCGGGTCGCCGTGCGGGGCGAGCTCCTCGCTCGGCGCCGCTCGCTCGCCGATGTGACGACCCTGGGCTGGTACGCCCTCGGCGCCTACGGCGTGGTACCCAAGCGGCTCCAGCTCGTCGGCCGCGTGCAGCAGTTCGACCCGGACGACCGCGTGGGGGCGAACCGGATCACGGGTTACACCGGCGCGGCGCAGTACTTCTTCTCGGGCGACGACCTGAAGCTGCAGCTCGAATACACGGTGTTCGAGGAGCAGGGCCCGGCGGTGGACAACAACCGGGTCATCGTCCAGATGCAGGCGAGGTGGTGAGATGAGGCGGCGGTCGAGGGCGGTGCAAGGCCGTGGAAGGCGGTGGAGGACGACTGCAGTCCTATCTGCCGTATTTTCCTTCACCGCCCTTCACCGCCTTTCACCGCCTTCCACCGCTCAATCCCGCGACGTCATCCTCGCCACCACCACCTCCACCCGCGACGCCGGGCTGCTCGACTCGCTGCTGCCCGTGTTCGAGCGGCAAACCCATTACAGCGTCAAGGTGATCGCCGTGGGCAGCGGCCAGGCGCTCGCGATGGGCCGGCGCGGAGACGCGGACGTGGTGCTGTCGCACGCGCCCGAGGCGGAGCAAGCCCTGGTCGATAGCGGCTATTTCGTGAGCCGCCGCATCGTGATGCACAACGACTTCCTGTTCGTCGGTCCTCCCGGAGATCCAGCGGGCCTGCGCGGCATGAGCGACCCGATCGCGGCGCTGGCGCGGGTCGCGCAGCGTGAAGCGTCGTTCGTCTCCCGTGGCGACCAATCGGGGACCCACCAGCTCGAGCAGAAGCTGTGGCGCGTCGCCGGTATCCGGCCGGGCGCCGGTGATTGGTACACCGAGTCGGGACACGGGATGGGCGAGACACTGCAGATGGCCGACCAGAAGCGAGCCTACACGATCACCGATCGCGCGACCTATCTCGCGTGGCGCGACAAGCTCCAGCTCGTCCCGATGGTCGAAGGCGACCCGCGCCTGTACAACGTCTACCACGTGCTCGAGCTGAATCCGAAGAACGCCCCGCGCATCAACGTCGCGGGTGGCCGCGCGTTCGCCGACTTCATGGTGTCCCCGGAAGCCCAAGCCTTGATCGGTGAGTTCGGCAAGCGCCGCTTCGGGCAGAGCTTGTTCGTGCCGGATGCGGGGAAGGAGGCGTCTCGATAGGAGACAATCCGTGTCTCCCAGGGGGGTCACAACCGAGGAGCGGTTAACAGCGTCGGGGCGCGGACGGTCCACCTGGAACCGGCATGGTTCTTGATCCGTTAGCTGGGCTAGGTATATAGAGGATAGCCCCATGATGCTCCCACTGATGCTTGCGCTCGTCGTTTCCACGACCGACGATCCACCGGTCAAAGTCTGGCTCAATCACGACAACTATTTCCAGCGCGGCGATAAGGCCCGGGTCAACGTGAGGTTGGCCGACGACGGCTACGTGCTCGTGCTCCGCGCCGACGCCGAGGGGCGCGTGCGGGTGCTGTTCCCGCTCGACCCGTCGAACGACGACTTCGTGCGCGGCCACGAGACCATCGAAGTACGGGGGCGGGGCGATCGTGAAGCGTTCTTCGTGGACGACCGCGAAGGCTCGGGGCTGGTGCTCGCAGCCCGCTCCACCACGCCGTTCAAGTTCGACGAGTTCGTGCGCGGCGACCATTGGGACTACCGCGTGCTCGACGCGCGCCAGGCAGGAGACGACAAAGAAGCGGCGCTCCTCGACATGGTGCAGCGCATGACCACCGAGGGGCGCTTCGACTACGACGCCGTCACCTATGTGGTGACGTCGGCGCGGGCGTACTACGACTCGTACTATCCCCATTATGCGGCCGTGGGCTTCGGCTACGGCTGGCCGTACGGCTATCGCTACGGGGCCCTCTACAGCACCTGCTACGATCCGTTCTTTTACGATCCGTTCCTGTGCTACGATCCGATCTTCTACCGGCCCTACAGCTTCGGCTTCGGGTACGGCTTTTACGGGTACGGGTATCGGCCGTACTACTACGGCGGCCGCTACGGATTCGCCAACCGCCCGCGCAACCTGTTCATCAACCGGGTGCGCACGGGCACCGGCGTCCAGGTGACCTTCAGGGACCGGCTCGGCACGAACCCGTCGGTGGGCGGCGTGGGCCCGAGGTTCCGCGTCCCCGATGGCGCGCTGGTCACCCGGCGGCGGCCCGACGCGACGCCGGTGCGCGAGCGCGATGCGATGCAGCGTCGCGGCGGTGACCGGATGGCATTCCCTGCGCGGGATCGTGGGGAGGTACGTGACCGCGGTGACCGTCCCGACCGCTCTGCGCCCGCGGCGCGCGCGCCCGAGCGGCGCGGCGGGGGAGATAGTGAAAGCCCGCGGGCGGCTCCCGAGCGGCGGGGGGGCGGGGGCGGCGGCGGCGGTGGTGGATGGAGCGCTCCGCGTGCGCCCAGTGGCGGCGACCGCGGCGGGCGGGCGGCACCGGCGAACCGGGGCGGTGGGGGCGGGGGCGGGGGCGGAGGCCACGGCAACAGCGGCGGAGGGTCGCGCCGCAGGCCGTAACACCCGAGAATCCGGATAGGGTGATGTGGGGGCGCAGCATGCTGCGCCCCTACGTTTTTCCGTGCACATTCCCCCGCCGTATGACGGACCTCAAGCGCTCGCTGCGGCTGGCCGACGGCTTGGCCATGGTCGTGGGGATGACCGTCGGCGCCGGAATCTTCCGCACGCCCGGACTCGTCGCCGCGCGGCTCGGTCGCCCGGGGCTCACCTTCGTGGCCTGGGTGCTGGGCGCCGCGCTGGCGTTCCTGGGCGCGCTGTGCTTCGCCGAGCTCACCACGCGCCAGCCTCGCGCCGCCGGCAAGTACGTCTTCGTGCGCGAGGCGTTCGGCCCTCGCGCCGGCTTCGTGGTGGGTTGGGTCGAGGCTCTGGGCACCAACGGTGTGGCGATCGCCGCGATCGGCGTGGCGGCGGGGGAGTTCCTGGTGCGGCTCTCCGGCCGGCCGCCCGCGCTCATCGCGCCGATCGGCGTGGGGCTGGTCGCGCTGTTCACGGGGATCAACCTGGTGGGCGTCGCATCGGGGCGGTGGGTGCAGAACGTCGTGACCGCGGCGAAGCTGCTCGCCCTGGGCGGCGTCGTGGTGATCGCCTTCGCGCGGGGGACGGGGGCGGGCTGGCACGGCGCGCTCCCCGAAGCGCCAGTGGGGTGGGGCGTGTGGGTCGCGGTCGCCCTGGCGGCACACCCGGTCATCTGGACGTACTACGGCTACCCCGATCTGGCGAAGATCGCCGGCGAGGTGGTGGACCCGAGCCGCACATTGCCGCGCGTCCTGTTGGGCGGGCTCGCCGCCACCGCGGCCTTATATCTCGCGCTCAACGCGGCGTTCCTCCAGGTGCTGCCGCTCGAGCGGATCGCCGCGTCGAACCTGGTGGCTGCGGACGTCATGGATACGCTCGTCGGGGCGAGCGGTGGAGTACTCGTCGCCGGGCTGGCGCTGCTCGTCGTGCTTGCGTCCCTGAACGGCAACGTGTTCGTGACGCCGCGCGTGCTGTTCGGCCTGGCGCGCGACGGGCTCGCGCCCGCCGCGCTCGCCCGAGTGAACGCGGGCGGAACGCCGTGGGTGGCGATGCTCGCCATCGGTGTCTTCGCTATGGCCCTCGCCGCCACGGGGACGTTCGAGCTGCTGCTGGGTCTGGCGATCGTGCAGGTTTTGCTGATCGACTCCTGGGCCGTGATCGGTCTGTTCCGGCTGCGCTCGCGCGACGGCCCGGCGCCGTTCAGCGTGCCGGGCTATCCGTGGGTGCCGCTGGTGTTCGTCGCGGTATACACCGCGCTGCTCGTGGGGACGGTGCGGGCGCAGCCAAAGCTCGTCGCTGGCGCGCTGGCGATGCTGGTCGTGGCGTACGGGTTGAGCTGGATGGTCAATAAACGGACGGTAGAAGACGGTAGAGGGCGGTAGAAGACGGTAGAAGACGATAGAAGACGGTAGAGTTGCACCGGAATGCCTCTACCGTCCTCTACCGTCCTCTACCGGCTTTTCCCGCCTATCTTTTACCCATGCCCCGCCTCGCCATCGCCCAGCTGCGCCCCACCAAGGGCGACTACAACGCCAATCTTCAGAAGATCGGCGGCGTGCTGGCGCAGATCGCCAAGCTCGCCCCCCCCGTCGACCTGGTGATCTTCCCCGAGACCGCCACGTCGGGCTATTTCGTGGAAGGCGGGGTCCGGGACGTAGCAGTCACGGCAGGGACGCTGTTCCGCGATCTCACGGTCGAGCACGAGGCCGCGGGGGCGCCGCCCGTGGACGTGGCCGTCGGGTTCTACGAAGTGTTCCAGAATCACTTCTATAACTCTTGCCTTTACGCCTCTCTCGGCAACGCCTCTTCCGGTAACGCCTCACCCGGTGTCAAGCACGTCCACCGCAAGGTATTCCTCCCCACGTACGGAGTGTTCGACGAGGAGCGGTTCGTGGATCGCGGCCGCGAGATCCGGGCCTTCGACACGCGCTGGGGCCGCGCGGCGATCCTGGTATGCGAGGACGCGTGGCACTCGCTCTCGGGCACGATCGCCGCGCTTCAGGGAGCCCAGCTCGTCATCGTGCCGAGTGCGTCGCCGGCGCGCGGCACGGGGATGGACGAGGAAGGCACACGGCTGCCGGCGAGCGTCGTGCGATGGGAGCGGATTCTCAAGGGCATCGCGGACGAGCACGGCGTGTGGGTGGCGTTCGCGAGCCTGGTGGGGTTCGAGGGCGGAAAGGGCTTCCCTGGAGGGTCGGTGGTCGTCAGCCCGGCGGGTGAGATCGTGCTGCGCGGGCCCCTGTTCGAGGAGGCGGTGCTGACCTACGATGTCGACTTCGAGGAGATCACGCGGGCGAGAGCGGAGGCGCCGCTCCTGGCGGACCTCGAGGTAAATCTCCCGCATCTCATCAAGAACCTCGGGAAAGGGGAAACGGGAAAGGGGAAACGGAAGGCACCGCGCGTGCAGTTCGATCCCGCTACTAACGGCGTCAACGTTTCCCGCTTCCCGCTTCCCGCTTCCCGCATTCACGTGGTGGGGCCGGGGGTGGAGGAAGGCGATCCGCTGGCCATCGATCCCGATCTCGCTCGCCGGTGGCTGGTCTCGTTTCTCAAGGACGAAGTCGTCCGGCGCCGCGGGTTCATCAAGGGGATCGTGGGGCTCTCGGGCGGCGTGGACTCGTCGCTCACGGCGTTCCTCGCCGTCGAGGCGCTCGGCAAGGAGAATGTGATCGGCGTACGGATGCCGTACCGCACGTCCTCGCCAGAGAGCCTCGAGCACGCGCAGCTCGTGATTCAGACGCTCGGGATCCAGTCGGCCACGATCGACATCACGGCGGCGGTGGACGGCTATCTCTCGCAGGTGGACGCGAGCGGGGACGCCGATCCCACGCGCCGCGGCAACGTGATGGCACGCGAGCGCATGATCGTGCTGTTCGACCTGTCCGCGAAATACAAAGCCCTACCCATCGGAACAAGCAACAAATCGGAGCGGCTGCTCGGCTACTTCACCTGGCACGCCGACGACACGCCGCCCGTGAATCCGTTGGGTGACCTGTTCAAGACGCAGGTGCGCGCCCTGGCGCGCCACGTGGGCGTCCCCGAGGTGATCCTCCGGAAGCCGCCCACGCCCGACTTGGTCCCCGGGCAGACGACCGAAGGGGACTACGGCATCAGCTACGACAAGGTCGACCGTATTCTCTACTATCTGATCCGGGGCATGAAGCCGGCCGAGGTGGTGGCGCGAGGTTTCACGCCGGAGGAGGTCGCGAAGGTCGCCGGGCGGCTCGAATCGACGCACTGGAAGCGCCGCCTCCCCACCGTGGCGATGATGTCGCAGACGGCGATCGGCGAATTCTACCTGCGACCGGTGGACTATTGATGCAGCCCAAGCATCCCCGCGATTCGGAGACGGTGATGTCCGAGCTGATGATGCCCCAGCACGCGAACATCATGGGCAACGTGTTCGGCGGCGTGGTCCTGTCGCTCGTGGACCGGGTGGCCGCCGTGGCCGCGATCCGCCACGCCTCGAAGCCGTGCGTCACCGTGTCGGTCGACAAGGTGGACTTCAAAGAGCCGATCCACGTGGGTGAGCTGTTGACGGCGTACGCGCGCGTCAACTTCGCCGGGCGCACGTCCATGGAAGTGGGGGTCAAGATCATCGCCGAGAACGTGCTGACGGGTGTGCGACGTCACACCAATTCCTGCTACGTGACGTACGTGGCGCTCGACGAGCAGGGCGTGCCCACGCACGTGCCGCCGATCGTGCCGGAGACGGCGGACGAGAAGCGGAGGTATGACCGGGCGGCGAAACGGCGAGCCAGTCGGGTCATGGATCGCAGGTATGATACGGGGGCGGGGGAGTGAAGTCGGAACGCGGAACGCGGAAGGTGGAACAGATGTGGAAGGTCGTCCCGCGGCACGGCGTTCACGCTGATGTTCCGCGTTCCGCGTTCCCCGTTCCGCGTTCATGAGGGTGGTGGCCGTCTTTGGCGGTGGCGGGGCGAAGACCCTCGCCCACGCCGGGGCGTGGAAAGCCCTCCTCGAAGCCGGTCTTCCGCCCTCTCACATCGTCGGCACCTCGATGGGCGCCGTGATCGGCGCCGCGCTCGCGGCCGGGTCTACCTCCCAGCGAATCCTGGACATCGCGCTGTCGCTTCAAAAGAAGGACTTCGCCGCCCTCGACGCCTGGTCGCTCGCCAAGGGGGTGTTCGCCGGGAATATCCTGAAGCCCGAGCCGCTGAAGCGCACGATTGCGCGTCTCGTTCCCGCCACGCGCTTCGCCGACCTGCAGATCCCGCTTACGATCACGGCGACGGACCTCGATTCTGGAGAGCTGGTGCTGTTCGGCGAGCTGGGGCAGGACGCCCCCCTCGTCGACGCGTTGTACGCCTCCTGCGCGCTGCCGCTCTACCTGCCGCCCGCGGCGATCGACGGGCGCCGGCTTGCAGAGGGCGGCCTGCGGGCTGTGGTGGCAATCGACGTGGCGCGACGGATCCCGGCGGATATGGTGGTGGCGGTGGACGTGGGACCCGGGTTCGACGAGCCGCCGGCCGCGAAAAAGGCCGCGATTCCGCCGCTGGTACGCGCGCACGGCGAGGCGATCCGCGTCATGATGGCGGCGCAGACGGAGCGCACGATCGCCGACTGGCCGAAAGACGCACCGCGACTCGTGATGGTGCGGGCGGTGGCGGAGCGGGAAGCGACGTTTGCGGTCGGTGCCGGGCAGAGATACTTCGATGCCGGCTACCGGAGTACGCAGCTCGCATTGGGTGATACATTAGACGCACAGACGCAGCAGACGCACAGGGGAGAATAGGTTGAGTAAAGTCAGGTAGACCTGCTGCTGCTGGCTGTTCTCCCCCTGTGCGTCTACGCGTCTGTGCGTCTAGTCTGATGCGTCTGTGCGTCTAGTCCTGGAGGTTCGTTGCTAGCCCGCGAGATCATGATTCCTGAGCCCTATGTGGCCGCCGCCGGCGCCACCAGCGCCGAGGTGGCGCTGTTGATGCGCGCCAAGGATATCTCGGTCGTGCCGGTGGTGGACAATCCCAAGGACCGCCGCTATCTGGGCACGATCTCCGACCGCGACATCGTCATGGAGTGCGTGGCGGCGGGGCACGACCCGAAGACGTGCAAGGTGCAGACGCACGCGCGCCAGGACACGGAAGTCGTGACGCTCGACACGGAGCTGGAGGGATACAAGATCGAGCGGCTGGACGAGAAGGACACGCATATCCGCTCGACGATAGTCGTGGTGGATGGAAACAAACGAGTAGTGGGATTCATTCCACATCCAGAATTCATTCAAGGCATAGTGATCGTTCGGGAATAGGACATGCACTGCTAGACGCACAGACGCACAGGGGAGAATAGGTTGAGTAATGCAGGTAGACCTGTTACTCGCGCCTGTTCTCCCCTGTGCGTCTACGCGTCTGTGCGTCTAGATTTGTCCCGTGCCTCGCAAATACTTCACGCTCGCTGAAGCGAACCGTACCCTGCCTCTTGTAAAGCGGATCGTATCCGATCTCGTCTCCCTTCATCCTCACTGGCGCGATCTGGTGGCGAAGTACGAGCTCGTCGCCGCGCAGGCCCGGCCCGAATGGGGCGAGTCGACCGAGCAGCTCGCGCTGCGCGGTCGTATCGAGGACATCGCGCGCCAGATCAACGATTTCCTGCTCGAGCTCGAGCGGATCGGCTGCGTGTTCAAGGGGTTCGAGCCGGGGCTCGTCGACTTCTATGGGAAGCTGGACGGGAAAGAGATATTCTGGTGCTGGAAGGTCGGTGAGGAAAAGATCGAGCACTGGCATGAGCTCGAGACCGGGTACGCGGGCCGGCAACCGATACCAGTTACGGTCGGAGGCGAGGGATGAGGGGATTCTGGGTACTGGTGCACGTCTTGGGTTTTACTCTCTGGTTAGGTGGCGGGATTGCGACGATGGTCGCCGGCGTATCGGCCAAAGGCTTCGCGCCCGCCGAGCGACTCGCGGCGTACAAACTCATCGGGGCCATTCAGCGGATTCTCGTCGGCCCGGGCGCTATGGCCGTACTGCTCTCGGGGCTCGTCCTCGCCATGCCCTACATGAAGCAGGGCGCCGTGCCGGGCTGGATGGGACTGATGATGATCGCGGGCATCATAGGCGCCCTCGGCGCCGTGGCGATCAGCGTGCCGACGGCGGCGAAGCTGGCGCGGCTCGAGGTGGACGCGCGCGGCGGGCTGCCGGAGGCGTTTCAGGCGCTTCGCAAACGTCAGATCTTCGCCGCGACCATCGCGGGCACGTTCGGACTGATTGCGATGTTTGCGGTGACGCTGGGAAAGTGGTAAGAAACCCGGGAAAGGGGAAACGGGAAAGGGGAAACGTGGGATGCGCCGAGTCTTACGTTTCCCGTTTCCCCTTTCCCGTTTCCCGGTCGAGCTGGGCGAGCCGCGCGCGGACTTCGCGCACGCGCGGTTGTAGCTCCGCATCCGCGTCTTTCCACAGGTCCACGAACCGGTTGTAGTAGTCGCGCGCGCGGACCGTGTCGCCCCGCTCTTCGTACAGCTCGCCGAGGCGCCGGTACGTCGGTCCCAGGGTGGCTTCCTCCTCGAACGCCCGGAAGTAGCCGGGGGTGGTGACGGCGCGCTCGTACACCGCGAGTGCCGAGTCCCGCTCGCCCGCCCGCTCGTAGGCGCGGGCCAGCAGGAACAGCCCGCAGACCGCACATCCGTCCTCGTCGTACCACCTGCGGTAGTCCCGAATCGCGTCCTGGATCCGACCCTCGGCGAAGGCGATCTGCGCCGCCGCGCCGTAGCGGAACGGCTGGCCACGCCGCACGCCCTCGGGAACCGCGGTTTCGTACTCGGCGAGGACTTGTCGCGCACGATCGGGTCGGCCCGCGTCCGCGTACAGCCACGCGAGACCGAGATACGGCCGGTCTTCTGCGGGCATGGACGCCAAGGGGTGGCGCCGCAGCGCCTCATCCACCTTGCGCCGGGCGGCGTCGGGAGCTTTGCGATAGTGCACGTCTATAATCGCGAGCCCGAGCGCCTCTTCGAGGTACTTTCCCGGGACGCCGCGCTGCTCGTCCATCGCCATCGCCCGGCGTAACTGGACCTCGGCCGCGGCCAGCCTGCCACGCACCAGGTAGACCGCAGCCAGAGCTCCGGCGGCGCTCGCCTGCCAGGTGGGGTCCCGTGCGATCTGTGCCAGGTCCCGGGCCTCGACCTCGGCGCTATCGTACTCCCGCCGCGCCGACGCCAGGAAGCAGCGCACGAAGCGACTCATCGGGTTACCCGATGCCCGTCGCTCGAGCAGCGCCGCCGTCCGCGCCGCGTCGGCGAATTTGCCCCTGGCGACCTGCGCCTGCATTGCGTTGACGTACAGTGCCCACTGCGTGGGCGCGACTGCCAACCCGCGCGCTGTGAGCGATTCCGCCTCCGCGAACCGTCTCAGCCCATTGAACAGGAGTGACAGGTTGTTCAAGGCCACGCCGTTCTCGGGCTGCTGCTCGAGCGCCGCGCGGTAGGCCGCTTCGGTCTTCGCCGGATCGTACTCGACCCGCGTGTAGTAGTACGCCTCGGCTAGGTCGCGCTCGAATGGGGTGAGCCGGTCGCGGTGACGAAATGCCTGCGTGGCAGCCGCGGCGATGCGCGACTGGGCGCCGCCCGCGTTGCTGAGCACGACGGCGAGCTTGCGGTACGCCATCGCAAACGTCGTGTCCAACGCGATCGCCTCCTCCAGGAGGGTCACGGCCCGCACCATGTCGACCGCGTCGCTGGCACGGACGCCCTGCGAGTACTTGCGCAGCGCCTCGAGCGACCGCGTAGTGACCTGCTCGAGCGGGTCGCTCGCGCGGATGGTCCGGAGCGACTCGCCGATCCGCTCGCGCAAGCGACGCGACAGCCGATCCACCGCCGCGATGATCGCCCCGTCGTCCTGGGCGTTTTCGCGCACCGCGACGAGCGCCGCGCCATCGGCCGCCCCGACGAGCTCGGCCGAAACGACGTAGCTGCGGCCCAGCGGATCGATCTGGCCGTGCACCACGGCCTTGGCCCCTTCGCGCTGCGCCAGCTCGCGCGCGACAGCCAGGGTGAGAGGAGTCGCGTGCGGGCGCCCCATCCGGCCGAGCGCCTGGCCGACGGTCGCGGCGTCGAGCAGCCGGATCACGCCCGATTGCGCGAGGTCGACCCGTAACGCCTCCGTGAGGGAAGGTCCCAACGTCGAGTCCGTCGTGCGATTCTCGAAGTCGGCGAGCACCAGCCGGTCGCGCTCGGCGAGCAAGCCGCTCGCGACCAGCGTACCGACCGGTCCGATGCCGAGTTGCCGCATCGCCGCGTGGGTCGCCGTCACGAGCCCCAGGAGACCGAACCCCGAGGCCGCCGAGAGCAGCGACCGGCGCCACGTGAGCCAGCGCTGTACGCCCGCGGGCGCGGGCGCTCGTCCGGTGCCGCCCGCGAGCGCCCGGCGCCGCTCGATCACTCCCGTCCACAGCATGACGGGCAGGCCCGCGGCGGCGAGCCCCACTGCTCCGGCGAACGCCCAGTCGGGAAGGCCGAGCACGTGCACCAGGAAATAGACGACGGTGAGCACGCCGACAGCGGCGAAGCCGAACAGGGTGGCGACGCGGACGGGGTGCGCCCGGCGGATGGCGGCGGCGGTGCCGGAAGAGATCGTGGGGGCCTGCTCGGGGGTGGTGGCCCCCGTCGGTGTCGCCATCGCCTCGAGCTGGCCGAGCAGCTCCTCCGCGCTCTGCGGCCGGTCGGCCGGATGCTTGGCGAGGCAGCGCATGATCAAGGCGGCGAGCGCGGGGGGCACGGTGTCGCGATGCCGGGTCACCGGGTCCGGCGTGGTCGTCACCTGGGCCGCGAGCATGCCCTGGGGCGACAGACCGCTGAACGGCGGCCGCCCCGCGAGCAGCTCGTAGCCGAGCGCCCCGACTGCGTACAAATCGGCCCGGTGGTCCACCGTGGGGTCGCCGGCGGCCTGCTCCGGCGCCATGTAGGCCGGCGTGCCGAGCGCCATACCGAGGGAGGTGAGGGTGCCGCCCCCGCTCGAGCTCGCAACCGCCTTGGCGACGCCGAAGTCCGTCACCAGCGCGTGCTTCCCCGAGAGCAGCACGTTGTCGGGCTTCACGTCCCGGTGGACGATCCCGTGGCCGTGCGCGTAGGCGAGGGCATCGCACACGTCGCGCAGGATGCGCACCGTGTCGCCCACCGGCAGCTCGCGCTCGTGGGCTATTCGCGCGCGCAGCGACTCGCCGGCGATGTGCGGCATGACGTAGTAGAGCAGGTCGCCCTGCGATCCGGCGGTGAGGAGCGGGACGATGTGGGGGTGTTGCAGCGCGGCGGCCAGGCGGATCTCGCGCTCGAACCGCTCGGCGCTGACACCCGCGGCCATCTCGGGGGGCAGCACTTTCACCACTACCTGCCGGCCGAGCCGCACTTCCTGGGCGAGGAAGACGCGGCTCATGCCGCCGCCGCCGAGCTCGCGCTCGACGCGGAAGGAGTCGCCTAAGGCAGATTGGAGACGATCGCGAAGCTCGGCCACGCTAAGAAGCTAAAGCGCGGAAATGCAAAGGCTAGACGCACAGACGCACGAAAGACTAGACGCACAGACGCAGCAGACGCACAGGGGAGAACAGCGGGGAGTAACAGGTCTACCTGTTTTTACTCGACCTATTCTCCCCTGCTGCATCTGTGCGTCTAGATTTGCCAGTTCTGCACACGGGTCGTACCGGGCACTCTGGACACCTAGGCTTTCGCGCGACACAGATCAACGCGCCTAACTCCATCACCGCCTGATTGAACTTCCAGGCACTCTTGCCGCTTTTGGGTACGAGAGCAGCCGCCAGATTCCAAAGAACGCGGTGCGTGGTGCGTGGTGCGTGGTTGCTCCGCCAAAAGACTCGCCGCAGCACCCTCGACACGTTCGTATCGACGGCGGGCACCGGCTTCTCGTACGCGAAGGTCGCCACGGCCCCTGCAGTGTATCGCCCCACTCCCGGCAACTTGATCAGCTCCTCGGGTTCGTCGGGCAGCGTGCCATCGTGGTCTCGACTGACCACGCGCGCGAGCGCGTGGAGATTCGAAGCCCTGGCGTAGTAACCGAGCCCATCCCAAGCTTCTCGGACCGCCCGGGGCCGGGCGCGCGCTAGCGTCTCGAGATCGGGAAAGCGCTCGAGGAACCGCGGATAGTACTCCGCCACGCGGCTCACCTGCGTCTGCTGCAGCATGAACTCGGAGACGAGCACGCGGTACGGATCGCGCGTCTTGCGCCACGGCAGGTCGCGCGCGGCGCGGGCCCACCAGGCGAGGAGCTTGCGCGTAAACGCCGTCCTCACCCCCTGTCCCCCTCTCCGCAATGCGGAGAAGGGGGACGAGCGAGACGATTTTTCCGTGCGTGGGTGAGGCTTGGGGGTAGACGTACGGCCCATGGGTACCCAAGATACAGCCCATGAGCAACGGTGCGGCGCTCACGCTGGGCCCCCTGCGGCTGGTCGCCCGCTGGAGCCTCCGCACGGCGGATCACGTCGGCCGCTTTTCGTTTCTCATCGTCGACATGCTCCGCGGCCTCGCGGAGTGGCGCATCTGGGTCCCCCGCACGCTCGACCAGGCGACCGCCGTGGGCTACGGCTCGCTCTTCATCGTGCTGCTCGTCTCCGCCTTCGCGGGCGCCGTGACGAGCCTCCAGACGGGCTACCAGTTCACCGGCACGCTGCCGCTCTACTACGCCGGCGCCGTCATCTCCGAATCGATGATCCTCGAGCTGGGTCCCGTGCTCACGGCGCTGATCCTCGCCGGGCGGATCGGCGCGCGCTACGCCGCCGAGCTCGGCACGATGCGGGTCACCGAGCAGATCGACGCGCTCGAAAGCCTGGGCCGCTCGCCCGTGTCGCACCTGCTCATCCCGCGCGTGGTCGCCGGGCTGCTGGTAATCCCGGCGCTCACGATGTTCGCGAACGCCACCGGCATCGTCGTGGGCTATCTCACGGCCAAGGGCTCGCTCGGCCTCACCTACGGCGACTTCGAGTACGGGGCGCGCTACTTCTTCCGACCGCTCGACCTGTGGTACTCGGCGATCAAGAGCGGCTGCTTCGCGGCCGCCGTCACCACCATCCCGTGCTACCTGGGCTTCAACACGCAACAGGGTGCCGAGGGGGTGGGGCGCGCGACCACGACCGCGGTGGTGGCCGCGTCGGTCGCGATCCTGATGCTCGACGCGCTCACTACCAAGCTGCTGCTGGTGGCGAAATGATCGAGCTGCTCGACGTCCACAAGCGCTTCGTCGAGAACGTGGTGCTCGACGGCGTGTCGCTCGAGGTGAAGGACGGCGAGACCGTCGCGCTGCTCGGCCCCTCCGGCGTGGGGAAGAGCGTCACCCTGAAGATGATCAACGGCCTGCTGCGCCCGGACGCGGGCGACGTGATCGTGGACGGGTTGCACGTGCCCCAGCTCGGACGCAAGGAGCTGGCCACGCTGCGCGGCAAGATCGGCTACGTGTTCCAATACGGCGCGCTGTTCGATTCGATGAGCGTGGCGGAGAACATCCGGCTCGGCATCACCGACGAGACGTGCTATAACGACGAGAAGTTTTGCGAGAACCGGATACAGGAATGCCTGCGGCTCGTGAACCTGGCTCCGGACGTGGCGGCCAAGCTGCCGGCGGAGCTGTCGGGCGGGATGAAGAAGCGCGTGGGGATCGCGCGGGCGATCGCCGGGCAGCCCAAGTATCTCCTGTACGACGAGCCGACCTCGGGGCTCGATCCGGTGAACGCGGACGTGATCGACGGGTTGGTCGAGCGGCTGCGGGACGAGCTGGGGGTGACGAGCGTGGTGGTGTCGCACGACGTGCGGGGCTCGTTCCGGGTGGCGGACCGGGTGGCGCTCCTGTGGCAGGCGAAGATCCGCGCCGTCGGACCGCCGGACGAGATCCTCGCGTCCAAGGATCCCGCGGTGCTGCAGTTCCTGGAGCGCGATCTCGAGATGACGCTGATCCAATCCGAATCTCAGGAAGGTCGGGAGGCGCGTGGACGTAACGTATAAGCGGGAAGTCACGGTCGGGGCCCTGGTGCTGGTGGGCTTCGTCGTGTTCACGGGCTTCATGTTCTGGCTCACCGGCCGCTCGATCGTCTCGAAGGCGATACCGGTGGACGTCGTGTTCAAGAACGTGAGCGGCCTGAAGGAAGGCGACCCGGTGCGCGTGTCGGGCGTGAAGAAGGGGCGGGTGGGGGACGTGCGGCTCGAGCGCGTGGGGCACGTGACCGTGACGCTGAACCTCGATCCCGAGGTGCGGCCCCACAAGGACGCGCGCGCCATCGTCTCCTCGGCCGATTTCCTGGGCGCCAAGTACGTGGACTACGATCCCGGCTTGAGCGACAGCATGCTCCCGCCGCGGGCGAACATTCAGGGCGTCACCGAGGAGCAGTTCGCCGACGTGGCGCAGGGGGCGGCGAAGAGCGCGCAGGAGCTGATCGCGAACGTGAACAAGGGACTGAACCCGGGGCAGCTCGCGACCGACATCCACGCGACGCTGATCGCGACGCAGCGCGGCATGGACGCCCTCACCAAGGCGACCAACGGTCCCGCGGTGCAGCAGACCCAGGCGACGCTCAAGTCGCTCGAGGGCGTGATGGCGCGCCTCGACACGCTGCTCGGCGCCGTCAACCCCGCACAGACCGGTAAGCGGCTCGACACGCTGAGCACCAATCTCGCCCAGCTGACGAGTCGCCTGGCCGACGCCACGGGATCGCTCAAGGGGTTGCTCGACAAGATGGACAAGGGAGAAGGGACGCTTGGGAGAATGGCGACGGACACGATGCTCTACAAAAACTTGAATGCGACGCTCAAGTCCCTATCGGAACTCCTCACGGATCTGAAAGAAAGGCCCGGGAGGTATTTGACGGTCAAGGTCTTCTAGAGAAAAATGCGTGGTGAGTGGTGGGTGGTTCTCTCCGATGCCGTGATGCATCGGGACAAACCACGCACCACTCATCACGCCTTTGTCTTTCTCACCAGATCGTGGCTTTCACGGAGTCCGGTCTCACCATCGCGTCTCCCGACCTGCATCCGAACGCTTC
>QHUK01000037.1 GCA_003222085.1 Gemmatimonadota bacterium | reverse complement strand
GGGGGCCGAGCACGAATCCGATCCCGAACGCGGCCCCAATGATCCCCATGCCGCGGGCCCGCTCCGCCGGCGACGTGATGTCGGCCATATAAGCCTGCGCCGCCGAGATGTTGCCACTCGCGAACCCGGAAATCACGCGGGCGACGAACAATACCGAGTACGAAGGGGCGAATGCGAACAAGGCGTAGCCCAGGGCGTTGATCACCATCGTGGCGAGCAAGATGGGTCGGCGGCCGATCCGATCCGACAGCCGGCCGAGTAGCGCCGTCGCCAGGAACTGCATGGCGGAGAAGACGAACACGAGCGCGCCGTAGCCGATCCCCTGCGCCCCGAACCTGAGGGCGTACACCGGCAGGATCGGGATCACGATCCCGAACCCGATGAGATCGATGAGGACCGTGAAGAAGATGACCGCGTAGCGCGAGCGGGTCGTAGTCGCGGTCACGCGTTGCTCTTGTGCCAGACGTGCCAGTCGTGGTCGATCGCGTCCGCCAGGCGGCGAGCGGCTTCGTAGAGCCAGCGCTTGTCGCGCCGTTTCACGTCCGCTCGGATGGCGCGGGAGGCAGGGCTGCCGAGGTGAACGTTGGCCGTCTCCCAACCCATCGCGGACAAGAGGCGGGCTTCGTCGCGCTTGCGCGGCAGCTCGTTCAAGCGTACGCGCGAGCAGTCCGGCGCGAGCCGCCGCACGAGCCACGCACCGTCTACCCTGACGCACGGATCGGGACACCGGACGCCGCGACGCAGGATGGCGGCGTAGTGGATCGTCCCTGCCGCACCACTCAGCGCCGAGGGGGCGAGTGCCTTCGCTTCGCGCGCGATCCGCCCGCCGCGCCACACCGCGAGCGCGACGAACCGCTGGCGCCCGAGACTCCCGAGTCCAGCCACGCGATGCACGATCCGCACCTTGAGATCGCCCTCGGGCAGAGCCCGTCGGAGCGAGGTCAGCACGACGTTCGGGACGGGGGTCTTCACCGTCGGGAGCGACTCGAGCTTGTCCCAGAACGTTTCCGGATCGTGCAGGCGATACAACGCCATCTCGCGCAGCGCGGTGTGATGCTCCGCGAGTACGAACGCGTGCCCCCCCCGCTCGAGGGCCTCCCGGTAGCCGTCGAGAATCGCGCTCACCGCCTCCTTGCCGTCGATTCTCAAGTCGTGATACTCGCGCGCGACCAGCGCGCTGGTGGCGAGCCGCAGGAGGTCGTTGGTGTAGGGCAGCGGCCACGCTTCGTCGAAGTCGTTCACGCCCCACACCAGTCGTCCTTCGGCGTCGCGCCAGGTGCCGAAGTTCTCCACGTGGAGGTCCCCCACCGCGAGCACGGTCGGAGCTCGGGCGACGTCACCCACGATCGCCTGCCAGCGGGCTGCCCACCGGTAGAACGTGGCCCGGAGGAAGGGGAAGATCCCGGCGCTCATCGCCCGATGCTTGTGCTCGAGATCGGGTTTGATGAGGGGAATCCGCTCGGCGAGCCAAGCCTCGTACCGGGCCGTCGCCTCGACGATCCCGACCTCGCTCCGATCTTTCATGGGGGCTACAATCTACACTGCCCCTAACGGAAGCGTCCCATGACCACGTGGCACCGCCTCGGCGACAAGTCCGAGCTGCTTGCTCGCGTCCCCGCCGCCTTCAAGCTCGACCGCTGGTCGGTCGCCGTCTTCCACCATGCCGGCCAGTTCCGAGCGATCGGCAACGCCTGCAATCACAAGGGCGGCCCGCTGTGCGAAGGCCGCCTCCACGGCGAGTTCGTGATGTGTCCCTGGCACGCCTGGGAGTACAGCGTCATCACGGGCAAGGGCCCGGAGGGGTACGACGAGGAGCAGGTTCCCGTCTTCGCAGTCGAGGAGCGGGAGGACGGCGTCTACGTCCAGACGCCGCCGGTGATGCCGCGGAAGCTCGTCAAGCACAAGCCGGCGCACCTGCTCGAGGTCCACCCCAGGCCCGCCGGGGCGCCGCCACGCGTGCTGGTCATCTCCACCACCGCGATGGACGACGTCAACCCCCGCTTCTCCACGTCGGACGCGCTGCTCGACCACGCGCTGGATCAGGCGAAGCGCCGGGGAGCCGATATCCAGTACATCAAGCTCCGCGACCTCAAGTTTCGTCACTGTGAGGGGAACTACTCCAAGGCGGCGCGCGCCTGCACGTGGCCCTGCGCCATCACGGAGCGTGACCCCGACGATCAGCTCACCGCGATCTACGAGGGACTGGTGCATTGGGCCGATGTCGTCGTGATCGGCACGCCCATCCGCTGGGGGAACGCCTCCTCGCTCTATTACAAGATGATCGAGCGCCTGAACTGCGTGCAGAACCAGGTCACGATCCAGGACAGGGTGTTGATCAGGAACAAGGTGGCGGCGTTCATCATCACGGGCGGCCAGGACAACATCCAGGCGGTCGCGGGCGCCATGTTCACTTTCTGGGCCGAGCTCGGCTTCGTGTTCCCACCGTTCCCCTTCATTGCGCACTCCCGCGGCTGGGATGCGGAGGACATGCAGAACAACGTGCGGCAGGTGAAGATGAGCGACACGCTTAAGGAAGCCGCCTACGAGCTGCTCGACCGCGCGCTCGACTTCTGGACCATCATCGACCGCCACAAAGCCGAGATGGACAAGCCGATGGAGCGCGCCGGGCGCAAGGCGAGCACCCTGCCCGAGCCGGAGGAAACCGAGGAGATGACCGTATGAGCCGTCGTCTCGACGTAGCCAGGGCGTACGAGAAAGCGCTGTTCGCAGGGAACCGAACGGAAACGGGGAGCTACTTCACCGATGACATCGTCTATTGGGTGGCCGGCGCTCGCCGGATCGGCGGCGAATGGCGAGGACGCGAGGCGGTGCTCGATGCCCTCTGGAACCGCGAGGCCGGACTGGGCGCCGCCGACTGGGGACACGAAGACGTCTGGCGCGATTGGTACGAGGCGGATGACCGGGTGATCGTGGAGCTCCGGGAGCGCTCTTGGTTGCAGTCCGACCCGAAGGACGTGATGGACCAGCGGACGTGCTGCATCCTCAGGTTTCGGAGCAATCGGATCAGCGAGATTCGGGACTACACGGACAGCCACATTTACGAGGAGTACTTGAAGCGTCACCACGACGAATTGCCCAAGTTCAAGCAACGCTAGCGCGTACACATGTGATCGACATCACGCTGTTAACGCTTGGCCCGATACCCAGGTCTTATCTCCGACCTTAACCGGGACCTCATGTATGCGACGTCAAATCGCCCTCTTCGCCGTGCTGGCGCTCGCCGTGAGCGCCCCTCGAGTGCTGTCGGCCCAGGATTCGAACGACGTGAAGCAGGACCGCAAGGAAGTCCGCCACGACCGCCGTGAGCTGCGCGGCGACCGCAAGGATATCCGCCACGACACCAGGGACATCCGCCAGGATCGCCGGGACGTGCGCCAGGACGTGAAGAACGGCGATACCACGGACGCGCGGCGCGACGCGCGCGATCTGCGCCGGGATCGCCGCGATCGCCGGCATGACGTGCGCGACGCGCGCCGGGATCGCAGGGGTCTGCGGCAGGACCGGAAGGACGTGCGCGAGGACAAGCAGGAAACGAAGGACAGTACCAAGTAAGGCAGGCCAGGCAACGACTAGACGCACAGACGCACAGCGGTGAACAGTCAGAGTGAGCAGGTAGTCCCATTCACTCCGTTCTGTTCTCCCCTGTGCGTCTGCTGCGTCTGTGCGTCTAGCCTGCCGCGTCTGCTGCGTCTGTGCGTCTAACTGATCACGTCTAGCGTTCGGTCTCGCCGCCGCGCCATCCAGTAAAGCGGAATGCCCAGCAGCAACGTCAGCCCGCTCCACGCCCACGCGGTGCCGATGGAGCGCGTCCGCGCCACCCAGCCCCAGGCCGTCTGTCCCAGCACCCCACCGCTGCTCGCGAACATGGAATCGAGCGAGATGATGGTCGCCCGTTGGGCCGAGGGGATGTGAGCGTTGAGGTATGCCTGCTTGACGGGCATCGCGACCCCGATGGCCACGCCGTACACCAGGTACAGCGATACGACGGCGAAGAAGTTCGTGATCAGGCCGCACGCCACCGCCAGCACCGCTTGGGCCCCGGCCGAGACCATCAGCAGTCCAGTCCGCGTCCGCACCACACGGGAGAGCGGCGCGACGAGGGCGTTGCCCACGATGAGGCTCAAACCGACCAGGGCGCTGATCACCCCGTCCACCCACACCAGGTCCCGGCCCAGGAGATCGAGGAAGTAGCGCTGCCAGCTGTAGTAGCCGAAGATCATGAAGCTCATGGAGACGAGCGAGGCGAGCATGACAGGACGGATGACAGGATTGCTCAGGCCATGCCGCAGGCCTTCGACGAACACGCGCCGCAGCTCCGCCGGCACCCGCTTGAGCTCCAGTGCCCGCGGCGTGAAGCCGAGCTCCGGCATGCGGCGCCAAGCCAGCACAAACAGCGGCACGACGAGAGCGGCCCGCACCAGGTACGGGATGTCGAGCCGAATCTGACCCAGCAGGCCGCCCCCGATCGTCCCCACGAGCATGGCGGCGCCAAACAGCATCTGCCCTCGGGAGAACACCCGCTCGAGTGGCTCGTCGTAGCCGCTGGCCTTGAGGGCGTCGACCAGCCAGGCGTCCACGGCGCCCGTGTAGAACGTGTACCCCAGTCCAAGCAGCACCGAAACCCACGCGAACGCCCAGAATCCCCAGCCGCGCCAGGCGATAGCCACGTACAGCAGCGTGGTCACGAACAGCGTGACGAGGCAGAGCAGCAGCGACACGCGGCGTCCGATGGTGTCCGCCACGACTCCCGTGGGAACCTCGAACACCATCGACCCGAGCGTGAATGCCGCGTTCGTGAGCAGGACCTGCTGGATGTCGAGCCCGGCGCCCATCTTGAAGAGGGTATCGATGCCCCAAATGAGGGACATGGCGAGATTGAAGAGTCCCGTAATGGCAAAATAGGTCCGCATGATCGTGCGTGGGCTCATGCCGCCACCAGCTGCGTATCGGTCCATGCTTTGAGCGCCGTCGCCGTCAGGATCACCGCGCCCCCAATCACCGCGAGCGGGCCCGGTGTCTCCCCGTGCGCGAGCCACGCCCACACGGGGCTCAGCACCGGCTCGACCAGGAGGAACAGCGAGGCCTCGAGCGCGGGCACCTGCGTGATCGCGCGCGACAGGAACACGTAGGCGAGTCCCAACTGGAACACGCCGAGGTAGATCACGACCAGCCAGTCGGTGGCGCGGCCGGCGGCGACGGGAAGTGCCCCCGGCAGACACACCAGGAACACGATCAGGTTGCCGCACGCCGCCGCGCCGGCTATCGGGCCGTGATCCGCGCCACCCTGGCGTGCCAGCCAGCGGTACCCCGTGACCGTGAACGCCCACGCCACCGCGCTCCCCGCCGCGAGCACGTTGCCGAGGACGGGATCCGGCGCCGTGGCGAAGTGCCGCTGCCCGCCCACGAACAGCAGCGCGAGGCCCGCCGCCAGCACACCCATGAACGCCAGGTCCGCGGCCCGCACGCGCTCGCGCAAGAGCCACGGCGCCAGCGCCACTACGAACAACGGGTTTGTCGCCTGGAGGAATACGGTATTGGCGGCCGTCGTCAGCTTGTTGGCGAACACGAACAGCAGCCCCGCGGCCGCGTAGGCCAGGCCGACGAGCCCCACGCGCCAGCTCCACCGGCCGCGCGCTTCGGGGATCAGCGCGAGGATCGCGAGCATCGCCACGAACGCGCGCACCGCCGCGATCTGCCACGCGCCGAAACCGCTCCATTTGATGGCCACCCCCGCCGTGGAGAAGCATATGGCGGCGAGCACGAGCTGCACGCGGGCCTTCAAGGCAGGCTCGCCCGCAGCCAGTCGCGCGCGATGGTCGCGATATCCCGGTGCTCGACGTCCGCCAGGGCGTTGAGCCGCCGCATCTCGGCATCCGAGATGCGACCCGCGAGCTGGGCGAGCGCAGCGGCGACTCCCGAGTACCGGGTGATCGCCGCCTGCCGCATCACCGGCGCAGCTTCATATGGCGGGAAGTAGTGGCGGTCGTCCTCCAGCACCGCGAGGTCCAGGGCCTCGATCTGGCCGTCCGTCGAGTTTCCGGCGATCACGTCCACCTTACCGTCCGCCAGCGCTCGATACGTAAGCCCCAGGTCCATCGCCGTGGGTGGGGAGGCGAATCGCAGGCCGTAGACGCTCGCGAGCCCCCGGAAGCCGTCGGCGCGCTCCAGAAACTCGTAGCCGAACCCCGCCTTCAAGCGCGGGGCCAGGCGCGCCAGGTCGGATATGCGCGTCAGACCATGGCGCGTGGCGTCGCGGCGTCGCACGGTGATGGCGAACGTGTTGTTGAAGCCGAACGGCTTGCCCCACACAAGGTCGAACCGCTGCAGGTAGTCGCGCGCGACGGTGCGATAGACGCTATCGCGATCGACGACGGGCGCGTGCTTCAGGACGGCGGTGTACGCGGTGCCCGTGTACTCGACGTAGAGATCGATCCGGCCCGACGTGATGGCTTGATGACACACGAACGTACCGCCCAGGTGGAACCGCCGCTCGACCGATAGGCCCGTGCGCCGCTCGATCTGTTGGGCCACGATCTCGCCCAGCAGGTCGGACTCCGTGAAATTCTTGGAACCCACGACGATCCGGTCGTGATGGCCGCACCCTGAGAGCAATCCGGCGGCGAGGACCCACAGTCCGACCGTCCGGCCGTCCGCCCGTCCGCCTCTCACTTCCCCCGCCACGCAAACCGCCGCTCTGCGACGCCCAAGAGTCCGTCCGCGGCGAGCGCCATCAGCGCCGCCGGCAGCGCCCCCGCGAGAATGAGGGTATCGTCCACGACCGCCACGCCCCGGAAGATGTACACCCCCAGTCCGCCCGCACCGATGGCCGCCGCGATGGTTGCCGTGCCCACACTCACCACGGTCGCCACGCGCACCCCCGCCAGAATCACGCCGAAGCCGAGCGGCAACTCGACCTGCGTGAGCAGCTGCCAGTCGGTCATTCCCATCCCCCGTCCCGCCTCTCGCACCGCGGGGTCCACGCCGGTGACTCCCTCGTAGGTGTTGCGAACGATGGGCAGGAGCGCGTAGAGGACGAGCGCGACGATGGCCGTCGTCGCGCCGATGCCGCCGATGAACGGCAGGGGGATGAGAAACCCGAACAGGGCGAGGCTCGGCACCGTCTGGAACACGTTCGCGACTCCCAGGACGGGGCCCCGCCACGCCGTTCGTCGAGTGAGCAGGATGCCCAGGGGCACCCCGATCACGATCGCCGCGCCGGTCGAGATCGCCACCAGGTACAGGTGCTGGCCCACGAGGCCCAGGACTTCCTGCGAGTTGCGGGCGTAGAAGTCCCAGAGACTCATTGCCCGCCCCGTACGCGGCTGAAGCCGCGGCTCGGCATCTCCCGCTGAAGCGGGAGGGCATGCCGGTTTACCGGCAGCGGCCGAGCCGCGAGTTCACTCGCGCTCATGCGGCTGCCATAAAGGCCTTGCATTCCGGATGCTCGCTCCGCCGGAACTCGTCTGGTGTGCCGAGAAACGCAAGCCGGCCCTGCAGCATGAGCCCGATGCGGGTGCCGAGCAGCAACCCTTCGCGCACGTCGTGCGTCACGAAGACCATGCCCTTGCCGAGCCGGCCCTCGAGCGCCTTGAACTCACGCTGCAGCTCGACGCGCGTGATCGGATCGAGCGCGCCGAACGGCTCGTCCAGGAGCAGCAGCGGCGGGTCTGCGGCCAGCGCGCGGGCCACCCCCACACGCTGGCGCTGCCCGCCGGACAGCTCGTGCGGATAGCGCCTGGCGAACGTGTCGGAGTCGAGTCCCACGAGGGCCAGCAGATCGCGCACGCGGGTAGCGATGCGCGGCGGCGGCCATCCGTCGAGCCGGGGGACGAGCCCCACATTCCGCTCCACCGTGAAGTGGGGGAACAGCCCCACCTCCTGAATCACGTAACCGATCCGGCGACGCAGGCGCGTGACGGGCAAGTCGGCGGCGCGCTCCCCCGCCACGCGGACCTCCCCAACGGTCGGCTCGAGCAGGCGATTGATGAGCTTCAGGGTGGTGGTCTTGCCGGATCCGCTGCGGCCGAGCAAGACCAGCGTCTCACCCGCGCCGACGGTGAAGGAGACCTCGTGCACGAGGAGGCGTCCGTTTCCCGTTTCCCCTTTCCCCTTGCCCGGCAGTCGATAGCCGAGCCCTTGCACTTCGAGGGGCTTCGTCACGCGGGGGAGGCGAGCGCCATGAGGAACCGCCCGTCGTCGCTCCGTCCCTGCCAGCGGGCAGACAGCCCGGCCTCGGAGAGAATCCGCAGGAAGGTATCCGCGGCGTACTTGTACGAATGGTTCATGGCGAGCCGCTCGCCCCTCGCCAAGCGCAGACCCTCGCCACCGAGCAGGGCCTCCACGTCCCGACCTGCCCGGAAGTGCTTGGGGATCAGGTGCAGGCCGGGGAGCCGCGGATCGTCGGCCGCCTCGAACACCAGCTCGCCGTCGGAGTCGCGGATGCCGACGGCGTTGAGCGGCGCCCAGGCGAACCGCCGGTTCAGGGGATTGTCGTAGCCGGCCACCGTCGCGTCGCCGGCGTAGACCTCGCCGTCCACGAGGAGCGCGTCGTCCGGCCGCAGCAGCCGCGCCAGATCGCGCGCCTCCGCGATGGGATCGAACGCGCCGAGCGTGTTCCCGAGGAGCAAAACGAGCCGCCGCGGTGCCTCGGGCCCCGCGGCGAGTGCCTGCAAATGGGTCCGATCCGTGAAGTCCGCCTTGAGGCCCTGTGCCGGGAAGCCGGCGGAGAGCGCGCCGGCGCACGCCATCTCGAGCAGGGCCTGGCTCGTATCCACGGGGACGTAAGACACGCGCGCGCCACGCGCGCGCAGCGCCTCGAGCAACAGTAGATCTTTGTCGCCCTGGCCCGCGCCGAGGCTCACGACCTCGAGCGGGGCGACCGGGAACAGGCGCGCGAGCTCCGCGCCGGAGCGCGCGATCAACGAGCGCGAGCGCACGAAGTTGCGGTACGCACCGTCCGAGCACAGGGCGAGCCAGGCCCGCACCGACAGGGGGAACCAATAGAAGAACTTCTCCGGCAACCGCCTCGCGTGGAACGCGGAAACGAATTCGTCCGCGAGGGCGTTCTCGGTCAGCAGCGCACGAATCGAGATCATTGGAGGGGTGAGAGTTACTGGTTGACGGGTACGACGGCAACCCGTAGGATTGTCCCAACGGCCGTCTTCTTGATTCTCTCCCTGTGAAGGAGGCTGTATGCAGATCGTCGAGATGCAGGAGCTCGTGCCCAGCTGTCATCGTCCCGAGATCGTCGAGACGGCGGAGCTGGTTCCCACCTGCCACTCCTAAAGGAGCGGTTGATGCGCCCGGGGGCCCGGACTCAAGTCGGGCCCCCGCTGCGTTGGCTGACCTCCGAACCGCGTCTGGGGTTCGGGGCCTGGGCGGTGGGCGGCGCGGGGTGGGGCGCCGCCCCGGCCGAAAGCGATCGCCTCGCCGCCGTCCGCCGCGCCCTCGAGCTCGGCATCACCTTCTTCGACACCGCCCCCACGTACGGCGACGGCGCATCCGAACGCCTGCTGGGCCGCGCGCTCAACGCCGATCGCGACCGCGTCGCCATCGCCACCAAAGTCGGCCCCCGCGACGACGCCCGCCGCTCCCTCGAGGCGTCCCTGCGCCGTCTGGCGACGGAGTACGTCGACCTGATACAGCTGCACGAAGTGCCTCCGGGCTGGGAGCGGCAGCTCGAGCAGCTCCACACGCTGCAGCACGAAGGGAAGGCGCTGGCGATCGGTCTCTGCAATGCCACTCACCGCCAGCTCGCGCGGGCGCTGGACCTCGCGCCCGTGGTCGCATACCAGGGACCCTACAATGTCTTCGATCGGGACGTCGAGCAGCGGGAGCTGCCGCTGTGCCGAGAGCGTCAGATTGCGTTTCTGGCCTACCGGCCCCTCGCCGCGGGACTACTGAGCGGGAAGTACGCCGCCCCGCCGGAGTTCCTTACCTCCGACCACCGCCGCAACATTTATTGGTTCAAGGGCAAGGAGTTCGAGCGCCGGCGGGCGGTGGTCGAGCGCCTCACCTCGATCGCCCAGCGGCTCGACCTGACGCTGCCGGCGCTCGCGCTCGCATGGGTCCTGGCACAGCCGGGCGTGAGCATCGTACTGGCTGGAGCACGCAGCGGGGAGCAGGTGGAGCAGAACGCCGCCAGCACCCGACCCCTGACACCTGGCACCTTAGCGGAGGTCGATCGGATCGTCGCGGAGGGGTTCCCGCCGGTCCGGGCCTCGGACGAGCTCAAGCGGCAGTCGGCCACCTGGGGCGAGCGCGAGCGCTTCATCGTCGAGCGGCTGGACGGCAAGACCAGCCCCGAGACGATCGCTGCCCTCTGGACGGACCGTCCCGAGCCCCCGATGGTCGCGGCGCAGGTCAAGGTATTCTGTGACCAACTCGTCGAGCAGGGGTTAGTAGTAACAGACACCGGATGACGGACGACGGATGACGCAGTTAATGGTTGGGGCGTTTTATAACCCGCACCTGGGCGCAGACCTGGCCCGGTCTGACGGCATCGACCACCTCGCCATGGCGGATCCCCCCGCGGCGAGCGACCCGTGGTGGCCGGCGATCCGCGGACGCTACACCCTGCTGCTGCACGATTACCTGGGCCAGCTCTCCGAGCCGCTCGACGAGCGCTCCATCCAGCGCGCCCGCGCGCTCGCCGAGCTGTACCGCTCACCCTGGGTTGCGGAGCATTTCCAGTGCCTGCACACCGAGGACGGCAGCTACAACCTGAACTACGTGTTCCCGCCGCTCTACACGGAAGAGTTCCTCGACCGCTTCGTGCGCAACGCCTGCGCGCTCAAGGCGCGCCTCGACCAGCCGCTCGTCATGGAGAACATCCCCGGCTTCTTCGACGTCAAGGCGAGTCAGATGCCGGAGCCGATCTGGCTACGCCGCTTCTTCGAGGCGACGGGCGCCGGCTTCCTGCTCGATCTGCCGCACGTCTGGCTCCAGGCCCACTACCACCACATGCCGGCGGAGCGTTGGCTGGACGAGTTCCCGCTCGAGCACGTGATGGAGCTGCACGTCGCGGGCGTCGCGGACGACGCCGACCTCGCGGGCCCGTGGATCGCGCCGGCCGAGCCCTCGGACGAGATGCTGGCCTTCGCTGCCCACGCGGTGAGCCGCTGTCCCCGGGCCCGGGCCATCACGTTCGACGCGTTTTCACCCACCCTGACCGCGGACGTCCTGTTCCGGAGCGTGGAGCGGATTCGCGGGGCCATATGAAGGCGATCGCGCTCGCGCTGCCGCTGCTGCTTACGGACGTCGTGGTCCCGGTGGGGACCCACATCCCGATCCGCTTCGTACAGCGCGTCACGAGCGGCCGGGACACCGTCGGCACCCCCGTGCTGGTGCAGACCATGGGTGCCGTGGTGCGCGATTCCTGCGTCATCTTGCCTCCCTACCTTCGCGCGAAGGGGCACGTGGTCGTGTCGAAGGGCGGCGGTCGATTCGGCCGGCACGGCCGATTGGGCCTCAGCTTCGACTCGCTCGAGATCCGCCCGGGACGTTGGGCGGCGGTCTCGGCCATGCTCGACACGCTCGAGTACGCGCCGCGCGGGGGGCTCGCCGATTCGGGGCTCGTGTCGAGCGGGAAGACGTCCATTGTGGGGGTGGGCAAGAAGCTCGTGCCGGCCGGCGTCGCGGCGGCGGCCGACCTCGACGCCGTTCCCGTGGCGCTGCTCGGCGGCTTCTCGCTCATCCGCCGGGGACCGCCGGTGCGGATCCTCGCGGGTGAGATCGGCGGCATCCGGCTCACCGCGCCGCTCCTGCTCCCCGGTGGCGATCGATGCGAGCCCGTGGCCGCCCGGCGCGAGCTGACCGAGATGCCGGTGCTTCCGCAGTTCCTCCCCCGCTCCGAAAACCGCACGGGGACCGTCCTGGGCGACCCCTTCAACGTGCTGTTGCTGGGCACGGCCGCCGAGATCGACAGCGCGTTTCGAGCGGCCGGTTGGCTCCCGGCGCAAAAGCGGTCGGTCCTCAGCGTCACCCGGGAGGTGACCGCCGCGATCGCGAGCCGGCCCGCCATGACCGCTCCCGTGAGCACGCAGTACTTCGCGGGACGACCGCAGGACCTCGCCTACGAGCTGGCGGGTCCGAATGTCCGGATTCGTCACCACATCCGGATCTGGCTGCTCGACAGTCTCTCGCTCGTCTGGGTCGGCGCCGCGAACAAGGACGTCGGAGTGATCTTCAAGCCGTGGGAGCCGCAGGCCACCCATCGCATCGAGTCGCACATCGATTGGGAGCGAGACCGCGTGGTGCACGATGTCGAGGCGAGCGGGTGCGGGGATCTGCTGGACTACATGCGCCTGCCCGGGGCGGTCACCGAGGGGCGAAACGTCTCCGGCCAGAAGGTCGTCTCCGACGGTCGAACAGCCGTGGTGCGGTTGCGTCGCTGCGACCCGGCGGACACGCCCTGACCGGATGCCGAGCGATCGCGCCCTGCAGGACGACGTGATTCGCGCGCTCGCCGATGCGCCTTACCGCGGCTCGGCCGATTGGCGGCGCCGGGAGCTCGCCGATCCCGACCGCGTGGAGCGCTACGCGCGATTCTTGGCGCGGCATTTCTATTACGAGCGAATCGTCCACTTTTTCAAGTACTCGCGCGCCCTCGCCCGCGTGACGGGCCGGGCGCCCGAGGCCATCCTCAAGGGTCCGGCCTTCGATGCGCTGCTCCCCACCCTGGTGCTCGGCAGCCGCGAGACGGCAGCGGCGGTGGGGCGGCTCGTGACCGCGTACGTCGCGGCCGGCCGGATGCCCATTCCCTACCTGGCGGATCTCCTGCGGTACGAGGAGGCAATGATGGTGGTCGAGGCGGGAGCCCGAGTTTGGCGAGATGCCGACGAGGCGGAGGGAGCAGGGAGCCCTAAAGGAGTCCCTGCCGGTCCCCGGGAGCGGTACCGTCCCGAGACGGTCGCGGGCACGGTTCTCCTGGAGCTTGCCTATGATCTCCCCGCCGTGCTCCCTAAGCTGCTCCAGCCTTGGACCGAGGTGCCGCAGGCCCTCGAGCGGCCTACGAGGCTCCTCGTCGCGCGGTCGCCGCACGGACGGGTCGCGGTGGCGAGGAGCGACGCGAGCGTGGCGGCGGTGATCGAGCGAGCCGACGGCAGGCGGACGCTGGAGGAGCTCGCTGCCGGAGCGGGGCTCCAGGTGGCCGAGCTGCGCCAAACGCTCCAGGGGCTGGTGGACCTGGGCGCGGTCCGCTTCTCCACCGGTAGCTGAATGGAGGTCCAGATCTTCGGGGTCCGGAAGAGCGCCGCCACACGGGCCGCCCTCCGCTTCTTCGCCGAGCGGCGCATCAAGACCCATTTCGTCGACCTGAACGAGCGCGCCGCGTCGCCCGGCGAGCTGCGACGCTTCGCGCAAAAGTTCGGAGTGCAGGCCCTGATCGACCGCGACGCGAGACGTCTCATCGAGCTCGGCCTCAAGTCTGCCCTGCTCTCCGATGATCGCTGGCTCGAGAAGCTCACCCTCGAGCCGCTACTCCTCCGGATGCCCCTCGTCCGCCACCAGCAGCAGCTGACCGTGGGCCCGGCGGAGGAGACCTGGGAGGCCTGGGTCGCTTCGGCCCGGGCGTCCGCATAGTTTCCTGATCGTCATGCACCGGAGCGACCCGTGACTACCAAATACGAAAGTGCTGATTTGCTGCTCAAGCTGTACGACCTGCGCCGCGAGCCGGTGTTGCGCAAGGCGCGGGCCTGGTTCCGAGAGGAGTTCCGCCCCCGGACGGCGCAGGACGTGCTCGAGGCGTCTCGCGGAAAACGAAGCGCGTACTACCGCATGGTGACCACCTATTGGAGCATGGCCGCCACGCTCGTGCTCCACGGTGCCATCGATGAGCAGATGTTCGCCGACGCGAACGGCGAGCACATCATGGTATACGCGAGGCTCCAGCCGTTCCTCGCCGAGCTGCGCGGGCTGCTGAACAACCCCGGCTACTTCGAGAAGCTGGAGCAGGTCATTCTGCGCATGCCCGACGCCCAGGCGCGGCTCGCCCGGTTCCCGCGGCCCGCCAAGGGCAAGGCCGCTACCTCCAAGGGACCGCGGAGGGTCGCATGACGAGCGCGACGATCCCGCGCCCCGGGCCGTCCGAATACGTGCCGTACTATGAGACCTACATCTCCAAGGTGCCCAAGGGAGATCTCCTGACGGTCCTCGAGGACCAGCGACGGGAGACGCAGCAGCTCCTCGCCGGCTTGTCGGACACCAAGGCGCTGCACCGCTACGCGGCGGGGAAGTGGAGCATCAAGGAAGTGGTCGGCCACATGATGGACACCGAGCGCGTGTTCTGCTACCGCGCCCTCGCGTTCGCGCGGGGGGACGCGAACTCCCTCCCCGGGTTCGACGAAAAAGCGTGGGCGCCGGCCGGACGGTTCGACGCGCGATCGCTCACAGAGCTGGCGGCCGAGTCCGACGCGGTGCGGCGGGCGACCATCGCCTTGTTCCGCGGTCTCGACGGGGAGGCACTGGCACGGCGCGGTACCGCGAACAACAACCCGATCAGCGTGCGCGCGCTCGCCTGGGTCATCGCCGGTCACGAGCGCCACCACGTCGCGATCCTGCGGGAGCGTTATCTCGCGTGAGCGTCGAAATCGGTCAGAAGGCGCGTCGAACGCTCACGTTGACCCCCGACCACGTCGCCACCTACGCGAAGCTCACCGGGGACTATAACCCGCTCCACTTCGATCGGGAGTTCGTGGCGCGGACCAAGTTCGGAAAGCCGGTCGTGCAGGGTGGGCTCACCACCGGCCTGCTGCACGCCCTGGTCGCGATGGACCTCCCCGGGCCGGGCACCGTCTTCCTGAGCCAGAACTGGAAGTTCACCGCGCCGGTGTACATCGGCGACACGATCACGGCCGAAGCGGAGGTGGTGAGCGTGCACGAAACGAAGCCGGTGTGCCAGCTCAAGATCGCGGTGACCCGGCAATCCGGGGAAACGGTGCTCGAGGGCGAGGCGTGGTGCTACCGGCTCGGTCCCGATGCCCGCTAGCGTTTCAGCGTCACCACGATCGCGGCCTGTCCGTCGGAGGGGCCGAACCGACTCGCCGTCTCGTTCGCGCCGAGCCAGCGCAGCTCCAGGATGTTCTCCAGCGGAATGGTCTTCAGAAACTCCGCCGAACCCATGTTCTGGTTGTTGAGGTAGACGTTGACCTGTGTGCCCTGGAGCGATTCCTCCGGCCGCCCCGGCAGCCTGGAGAGCTCGCGCACCTTGAGCCAGTGCGGGCGCATCATCGACACCGCGTCGTACGCGGTGCTCATATTCGCTTTCCACTGGTAGATCTCTTCGGCCGTCAGGACGTTCTTCTGCCGGTGCTGCGCCGCTAGCGGCGCGCCGACCGCGAGGGCCCCGACCACGAGCGCGAGCAATGGCATGGTGGCGACACGCATGTTCGTCTCCTCCCGCTTCCCGACCGTCTACCGGTACCCTGCCGCCTGCAGGGAGAAAAGTTCGGCGTAGAGCCCCCGCTTGGCAACCAGCTCTTCATGGGTGCCCTGGTCCACGAGCTCACCGCCCTGGAGCACCAGGATCCGGTCCGCCATGCGCACCGTCGAAAAGCGATGCGAAATGAGCACCGCCATCCTCCCCTTGGTGAGCTCGGCGAACCGCAGGAACACCTCGTACTCGGCGCGCGCGTCGAGCGACGCGGTGGGCTCGTCGAGAATCAGGACCTGGGCCTCCCGCATGTACGCGCGGCCCAGCGCGACCTTTTGCCACTCACCCCCCGACAGCTCGACCCCGCCGTCGAATCGCCGCCCCAGCATCTGGTCGTAGCCCTTGGCGAGACGGGACGCGACCGAGTCGGCCAGGCTGCGGCGCGCCGCCTCGCGCACGCGGGCGTCGTCCTCCAGCGCCTCGACCTGGCTCACCCCGATGTTCTCCTTCAATACGAAGTCGTAGCGCACGAAGTCCTGGAAGATCACGCCGATGTTTTTCCGCAAGCTGCTCAAGTCGTACTCCCGCAGGTCCACGCCGTCGAGCAGGATGCGGCCCTCGTCGGGATCGTACAGCCGCGCGAGCAGCTTCACGAGCGTCGTCTTCCCCGCCCCGTTTTCTCCGACGAGCGCGACGCGCTCCTCCGGCTCGAACGTGAAGGTCAAGTGCCGCACCGCCCAGCGGTCCGAGCCGGGGTAGCGGAACCCCACATCCTGGAACTCGAATCCCCGACGGATGGGCACCGGCACGGGCCGCGCCCCCGGCCGGGACGTCACCCGCGGCTGCACGTCGAAGAAGGTGAACAGATCCGACAGATACAGACTCTGCTCGAACACCTGCGACAGCGAGAGCAGGATGCGCTGGATCAGGTCGCGGCTCGAGCGAAACGAGCCAGCGAGAAAGGTGAGCGCGCCGATCGTGAACCGGCCCAGCACGGTCAGGTAGATCGTCACCGCATAGGCCCCGTAATAGCCGAGCGTGCCGATCGTGACGAACACGGTGGACACGACGTTGCGCTTGATCGCGAGCCGCTTGTTGGCGTCGTAGAACTCGTCCGAGAGCTTCGCATACCGGCCCACGAGGAAGGTCGACAAATTGAAGAGCTTCACCTCCTTCGCCATCTCGTCCGACGCGCCGGCGTAGCGGAGGTAGTCGAGCAGCCGCCGCTCCGGTGTCCATTGGAAGAGCAGCGAATAGCCCAGCGCCGCATAGTGGGTCTCGCCCAGGAACGACGGCACGACGGCGACCACGAGCAATAACAGCAGCCACGGGAGCTGCACGAGCAGCACGGCGGCGAGCGAGATCAACGTCACGAGGTCTTGCGCCGTGGACAACAGCAGCGCGACGAGCCCGATCCGCCCCACCGTCTGGCGACGCGCGCGCTCCAGGTGATCGTAGGTCTCCGCGTCCTCGTACTGGGCCAGATCGAGCGTCGCCGCGTGCTCCATCAGCCGCACGCTGATGCGGTTCGAGAACAGGTCGCCGAGCAGACTCTCGAACAGCGACGAGAGACGGGCCAACCCCTCGCCGCCGACGGCGATACCGAGCTCGAGCGCCACGAGACTCCCGAGCGCCCACCAGTCGACGACGGCGCCCGCCGCGCGCCCCTGCATGGCGGCGATGACGCCGTCGATGATCAGCTTGCCGATCCACAGGACGGCGAGCGGGATGAACGAGCGGAGCGCACGGAGCGCGAGGATCGCGACGGTGTAGCCACGGTGCGTCTGGTAGACGAGCTTGAGGAGGGGCGGCACGTACTTGAGGGCCTGCAGGCGCTCGGACCAGGTCGGCGGCTTGCCGTCGGACCCGGACAGCGGGCTCCTGGGCCGCGGGACGATGCCGTGCGGGATGAAGCGGGGCGTCGAGGCCGTCACGACCTTAACTTCTCCAAAGGACTGTGCGTCAATATAACCGCATGAAAAACCCGGTCGTTTGGCGCAGTCTCGTGGTCGTGGGCGCCTGCCTGGCCTTCGTAGGGGCGCAGCATGCTGCGCCCCTACGATCCGCGCCGCCCGGACCCGCCCTCACCCCGCAGGACTCGGCGTTCCACGCCCTGAACCGCCTCGCCTACGGGCCCCGACCCGGCGACGTGCCGCGGGTGGTCGCCGAGGGCGTAATGCGCTGGATCGACCGCCAGCTCTCGCCCGATGGGATCGATGACGACCGTTGGGCTCAGCGGGAGCGCCGGTTTGACATCCTGAAGTATGACCGCGGGGACCTCGCCGCGCTGTATGCCGAGGCGCAGCGCGAGCGGCGGGAGCGCAAGTTGGCCGCCGTGGCCGACACGATGGCCGACAAGTCCGAGGCGAATCCGATCGCCCAGCGGGGCCGGCGCCTCGCAGGCGAATTCGCCGACCTGGCGGTCGTCCGGGCGGCGCTCTCCGAGCGGCAGCTGTTCGAGGTCATGGTAGACTTCTGGACCAATCACTTCAACATCTACTTCGCCAAGGGCGCCGATCGCTTCCTCACACCCGACTACATCGAGCACACCATTCGCCCCCGCGCGATGGGCAAGTTCGAGGATCTCCTCATCGCCACCGCCAAGAGTCCCGCGATGCTGTTCTACCTCGACAATTGGGAGAGCGTGGCGCCGGGCTCCACCCCGCCCGCGGCGCTCCGCGTCCGCGCCCGGCCCCTCTTCGGCCGCCGACCGGGGCTGTTCGGACCGGTGCGGGACCCTGCCCGGCAGGATTCGGTACGCCGGCGCGCCCTCGAGCGCATGGCAAAGGGGATCAACGAGAACTACGCCCGCGAGTTGCTCGAGCTCCACACGCTGGGCGTGGACGGCGGCTATACCCAGCAGGATGTGATCGACGTCGCGCGCATCTTCACGGGCTGGAGCATCGAGCGTCCCCAGCAGGGAGGGGGGTTCGAGTTCCACGACTGGGCCCATGACACGGGGGAAAAACAGGTGTTGGGTGTACGGTTTCCGGCGGGCCACGGCATAGACGAAGGCATCCGCCTGCTCAAGCTCTTGGCCAACCACCCCGCCACGATGCACCATGTGAGCCGCAAACTGTGCCAACGATTCGTGAACGATGATCCGCCGGACGGATGCGTGGACGACGCCGTCGCGGCGTGGAAGCGCTCGAGCGGTGACATGCGGGAAGTGCTGCGGGCCATCTTTCACGGCCCCGACTTCTGGGCGGCCGAGAACATGCGCGCCAAGGTAAAGACGCCGCTCGAGTTCGTGGTCAGCGCGGCGCGGGCGGTGGCCGCCGAGCCCGACACCTCTCCCCGCCTGGCGCAGGTAGTGGCGCGCCTCGGCGAGCCGCTCTACCTCCATGTCGCTCCAGACGGGTATCCCGAGCGGGAAGCGGCGTGGGTGAACAGCGGTGCCCTGCTCGATCGGATGAACGCCGCCGTCGCGCTGGCGGCGGGCAAGCTGCAGGGCGTGACGGTCGTGCTCGACTCCCTCGTTGCGACAGGAGACGCCGACCAACTCATCGACGCAGTCAACGAGAAGATTCTCGGTGGGACGATGTCCGAGAACACGAAGCAAGTCCTCAGACGTCAGTTGGCGGATATCAGCGATCCCACCCAAGCGCGTGCCCTGGCGGTCGGCTTGGCGATCGGGGGGCCGGAGTTTCAGAGACAATGACGGTAGAGGACGGTAGAGGACGGTAGAAGACGGTAGAGGTTCTGAGGAGGGAATGATGTCGATCTCGAGACGAGTATTCGTGAAGTCCGGCGGGCTCGCGCTGTTCAGCTTTGGCTTGGACCCGCTCTTCCTAGCCCGAGCAGCCTTTGCCTCCTACCGTCCTCTACCGCCCTCTACCGTCTTCTCCCGCCCGATTCTCGTCTGCCTCTTCCAGCGCGGCGCCGTGGACGGGCTCAACATGATCGTCCCTCATGGTGACCCCGTCTATTATCGAGAACGACCCCGCATCGCCGTGCCCGAGAAGGATGTCCTGGACCTGGACGGCTACTTCGGTCTCCACCCACGCCTGGCGCCGATCAAGCCCCTGTGGGACTCGAAGAGCCTCGCCGCCATCCACGCGATCGGATCCCCGGACGCGACCCGGAGCCATTTTGACGCCCAGGACTATCTGGAGTCCGGGACTCCGGGGGTGAAGGCGACGCCGGACGGCTGGCTCAACCGCTACTGCCAGCACGACCGTGAACACCAGGACACGCCGTTCCGCGCCGTCGCGTTCGGTCCCCAGCTGCCCCGGATCCTGGCGGGCACCGCGCCGAGCCTCGCGATCGAGGACCTGCAGGCGTTCGGGCTGCGCGCGCCACAGCCGGCCACGCGCGACCGCCTCACCCGCGCCTTCGAGGAGCTGTACGCCGGCTCCGCGACCGGGCTGCTCTCGACATCGTCCCGGGAGGCGTTCGACGCCGTCCAGATGCTGAAACGCCTGGACCCCGGCCAGTACCGACCCGCGAATGGGGCCGATTATCCGCGCGGGAAGCTCGGAAAAGCCCTCCTCGAGATCGCCCAGCTCATCAGGGCCGATGTCGGGCTCCAAGTGGCGTTCGCGGACGTCACGGGGTGGGATACCCACGTGAACCAGGGGGCGAGCGAGGGACAGCTCGCCGGGCGGTTGGACGAGCTGGGGCAGGCTCTGGCGGCCTTTACCCGGGACCTGGGCGAGCGGATGCACGACGTCGTCGTCCTCACGATGTCCGAGTTCGGGCGCACCGTGCGTGAGAACGGGAACTCGGGCACCGACCACGGGCATGCGACGGCCATGCTGGTGTTGGGCGGCCCGGTGAACGGCGGCAAGGTGCTGGGGAAGTGGCCCGGTCTCGACCCCGCGCAGCGGTTCGAGGGCCGGGACGTGGCCGTCACCACCGACTTCCGCGACCTGTTCGCGGAAATCCTGGCACGGCATCTTGGCGCAACGGAGCTCTCCGCGGTCTTCCCCGGGTTCGTTGCGGACCCAGCGCGATTCCCCGGCGCGATCCGCGGGTGAACCCGCGCATCAGGCGGGGATCGCTTCTTCTAGTGCGGCGAGCAGCGGCTCCAACTCCCACGAGTCGTCGTGCCGCACGCCGTTGATAAAAAAGGTCGGCGTCCCGTTGACGCCGCTGGTGACGCCGCTGCGGAAGTCTTCCCGCACCCGGGGCTCGTACACGCCGCTGCCGAGCTCTTTGCGAAACCGTGCGACATCGAGACCCAGGTCGCCGGCGTACTCGATCAGATACTCGCCGTCGAGGGCGAACTGCCGCTCGAAGAGGCGGTCGTGCATCTCCCAGAACTTGCCCTGCGCACCCGCCGCTTCGGCGGCCTCCGCGGCGTGCTGCGCGTGAGGATGGCTTTCGCGCAGCGGGAAGTTCCGATACACGAAGCGCAGGCGGCGTCCCATCTGCTGCTGGATCGCTTTGATGATGGGGTACGCGCGGCCGCAGTGCGGGCACTCGTAGTCGCCGTACTCGACCAGCGTAACGGCCGCATCCGCCGGGCCCTGGATGTGATCCCGTGTGCCCACCGGCAGCGTCAGCGCTGCCGCCGCGGCGCGCTTCGTCACGCGGGGGTCCGCTCGCCGGCCACGGCGTCGAGGGCGCGCAGGATGCCGTCCGCCCCGGGGTTCACGTCGACCGGCGAGACGTAGCTCCAGCGGATGATCCCCTCGCCGTCGATGACGAACAACGCTCGCTCGCTGAACCCGTCGCCGTCGCGGTACGCTCCGTAGCGGCGGGCGACGGCCCCCTTCGGCTCGAAATCCGCGAGCAGGGGAAAGCGCAGCTTGCGCTGGTCGGCGAACGCACGGTGGCACCAGGCGCCATCCACCGAGATGCCGAAGAGCTGGGCGCCGTAGCCCGCGAATTCGGAGAGGACCTCGTTGTACAGCGCCATCTGATCGCCGCAGACGGGACTCCAGTCCGCGGGATAAAACGCCAGGATGACCGGCTGGCCGCGGTAGTCGCGCAGCGACACGGTCTGATCCGGCGCGCTGTGGAGCGTGAAGTCGGGTGCCTCAGTCCCGGGAGGAAGCGGACTCGCAGCCAGAGGAGTTGCGTCGGCCATGTGATGTTCCTTTCTCAAGCCTTCCGAGTCTCGGACTCTTCGGGGACGATCGGCAACTCGAGCCGGTCGGCGTTGCGCAGCACGGCGATCGTCGTGCGCGCACCGATCCGGTCGGTAACAAGCAAGCGGTGCAGGTCGTCGATCCCCGATACGGTTTGTCCGTCGAAGCCAATGATGATGTCCCCCGACGTGACGCCCGCGCGCGCCGCCGGGCTGTCCGGCTCCACCCCGGTGACGAGCACCCCGCTCTTCGCGTCGATCCCGAGCGCCCGCTGCGCCAGCCGGAGCAGGGGAACGTTTTGCCCCGCGACCCCGATGCGGCCGCGGCGGATCTTGCCATGCCGGATCAGCTGGCCCGTCACGACCTTCGCCGTATTGATACCGACCGCGAAGCAGATCCCCTGCGCGGGCAGGATCACCGCCGTGTTGACGCCGACCACACGGCCCCGCGCGTCGACCAGCGGCCCGCCGGAGTTGCCCGGATTCAAGGCCGCGTCGGTCTGGATCACGTCGTCGATCAGTCGCCCGCCGACCGAGCGGAACGAGCGCCCCAGTGCGCTCACGACCCCCGCGGTGACGGTGCTCTGGAAGCCGAGCGGGTTGCCGATCGCCACGACGAGCTGGCCGACCCGCAGCGCGGCCGAGTCGCCGAACTCGGCGACCGTGAGCGAAACGGGCGGGACCCGGATCACGGCCAGGTCGGTATCGGGGTCGTCCCCCACGAGTTCCGCCGACACGGGGCGACCGTCGGCGAAGGCCACCTCGATCCGTGTGGCGTCATGCACCACGTGGCTGTTCGTCAGCACGAACCCGTCGGGAGTGAACACGAACCCGGAGCCCTTGCCCGGCAACTCCCGCGTGCGCCCTCGCCGCTCGACCTTGTGTCGCACCTCGACGCTCACGACGGCGGGACCGACCTTCTCGGCCGCTCCCGTCACCGCCCGGGAGTAGGCGTCCAGCACCTCATCCTCGCGCGGCGCAGCGGAGCGGGGTGCGGTGTGGGGCGGGACCACCGTCTCGTCGGAAACGAGCACGGGTGCAGCGTTCATGGCTATACCCCTCCTCATGTCCCTGTAGAACGCCGCGGGGTTCCCGCGCCGGCCGCCCAGGGGCGCCGTATATTTCCGTCCCTATGGATCTCGCGGGCTCGCTCGCCGTCGTGACCGGCGCGACCGAGGGAATCGGACGCGCGACGGCTTTCGCACTGGGGCGGGCGGGGGCGCGAGTCGCGATTTGCGCGCGGACCGAGGCCAATGTACACGCTACGGCGCGCGACCTGAAGGCGGACGGCATCGACGCCATTGGCATGCCGTGCGACGTGTCGGACCCCACCGGCGTGGACGCGTTCGCTGCCTTCGTGGCCCGGGAGCGGGGCGTGCCGCGGGTACTCGTGAACAACGCCGGCATTGGGCGGTTCAGGCCGCTCGTGGAGCTCTCGCTCGAGGACTGGGACGAGACGATGGGTGTGAACGTGCGCTCCCTCTATCTCGTGACGCGAGCATTCCTCAAGGGCATGTTGGACGCCGCGACCGGCACCATCGTGAACATCGCGTCGCTCGCGGGGAAGAACGGCGTCGAGGGGGGGACGGCGTATTGCGCATCCAAGCACGCCGTGCTGGGCTTCTCCAAGAGCCTGATGCTCGAGGTGCGCAAGCACGGCCTCCGCGTCGTGGCGATCTGTCCGGGCTCCGTGGCGACGCCGTTCATGGACAAACGGGACCGCCCGCGCCCCGCCCGCGACCGCGCCCTCACTGCCGAAGACGTGGCGCACGCCGTGCTGTCCACGCTGACGGTGTCGGATCGTGCCATGATCAGCGAAGTCGACATCAGGCCAACAAACCCTTGAAACGACGTAGTTTGAATTGATGCTCGACCCGATCCGTCGCCTCCTCGCCGAAGCGAGCAAAGCCAAACAAACCCGCGCCTTCTGGCAGGCCGCCACCGATATCCTGAGTGAGTGGGCCGGCGGCGCGCGCGTCCAGCTCACGTACAAGGGACTGAACGAATCAGGGACGCTCGAAGCGGGCGCCCCCGGACAGGAAGGCGAGACGTTCCTCACGGACTACCACGACGCCGAGGGCCGCCATGTGAGCGCCCGGTTCGAGGGGCTTCCCACCGGCGTCCCCGACGACGTACTGCGCTCCTCGATCGAGGTCGCGACGCACCTGGCCGTCATGGTGGCGCGGCGCAGCGGACTCGAGCGCGAGCGCCGGCTCGGCACGTTCCTGGTGGAGCTGTCGCGCTGGCTCCTGGCGGCGCCGGAACGGGAGCTGCTGCTCCGCTACACGCTCCAGAGCGTGACGAGCCTGGTCGATGCCCAGGGCGCTTATGTCGCGCTGCGCGGCGTCGCCCCCGACACCGTGCGCGTGGCGTCAACGGTGGGGCAATGCGTGGAGCTCGAGGGCGCCGAGATCGCGATCGATGCCAGCGCCACGGGGCGGGTGATCGGCACCGGGGAGCCGTTTCTCACCGACAACATCCTGACCGAAGCGGAAGCCCAGCGCGCGCTCTCGCCGTCCGGCATGGCGCGGGCCGCCATGATCGCGCCGCTGCGGACATCGAGCGGCGTCGCGGGCGCGGTGGGCGTGGTGCGCTACCTGCGCGCGGGGGCGGAGGAACCGCTCCCCTTCACGCTCATGGAGCTCCAGTACCTCACCGCGGTGGCCGCCTATATCGCGGGCGGCCTCGAGCTCTCCGAAGCAGTGAGCGGCGCACGCGCCGCGGCGGAGCGGGCCCACGCCATGGTGGACGGCAGCCCGCTCCCGATGGCGCTGGTGGAGCGGTCCGGCCGTGTCCAGCAGCTGAACCAGGCGGCGTGCCGCCTGCTGGGCATCCCCTCCGAAGCACAGGCGCTCGGGACGCACCTGGAGGCGCTCGGCCTGTCCCCGAGCGAGATGTCGCTGCACCTCGTCTTGGCGCGGCCGCGAGACGGCTCCCCGTGGCACGGCCGGGTGCTCGTGACGCAGCCGTCCGGAGATCGCCGCATCTGCGATTGCACCATCACGGGGCTTTCGGGCGTCGGGCCGGACAGCCTGCTGGTCGCGCTGTACGACCGGACCGACGAGCTGCGCGCGCAGCGCGAGCTGATCGCGCGCGAGAAGCTCGCCACGGTGGGCGAGATCGCGAGCGGCGTGGCGCACGAGGTGAACAACCCGCTCGCGGCCATCCGGATGGAGGCCGAGCTCCTGGGCCGCGCCAGCAAGGATCCCGATACCAGCACCACGGCCGCGACGATCACTCGTGAGGTGGACCGTGCGGCACGCATCGTGCGCAGCCTGCTGCGCCTCGCCCGGCGCGCCGACACGACACCGACGCGGGTCCAGATGAACGATCTGGTTCATGACGTGGCCGAGATTCGTCAGCGGGTGCTGCGCGCGGAGAGCGTCGAGTTTCGCACGACGCTCGATCAGTCCGCGCCCGCCGTGTTGGGCCTGGGCCAGGAGCTGCAACAAGTCGTCATCAATCTCGTGACCAACGCCGAGCATGTGGTGCGGGGCCGCAAGCCGGCGATCGTCCAGCTCCGCACCCAGGCCCGCGAGGGATGGGTCCGATTGACGGTGGACGACTCGGGACCGGGCGTCCCGCGAGAGATCCGGGGCCGCATCTTCGATCCGTTTTTCACCACGAAGAGCCCCGACGAGGGCACCGGCCTCGGGCTCGCGATCTGCCAGCGCGTGGTGACCGAAGTCGGAGGAAAAATCTGGCTCGAGGACTCGGACTTGGGAGGCGCGCGGTTCGTGGTCGAGCTGCCGGCGGCGCCTGAGCACGTAGAGACCCGCCAGATCGGCTGAGCCGGCGCTCAGTGCTCCAGGATGCGCGTGCGGTACAGCGCGAGCACGATCAAGCCGGAGGCGCCGAGCGCCGCCAGCAGCGCGGTGAGTCGCCAGTCGAACCCGAATCGGGCGGCTCCCACTGCCGCGGCGACGAGCCAGACGGTGCTCGCGAGGAAGCCGAGGATCACGACTTCCTTCCGCGCCATCAGGATGCCGAAGACGTAGCCCCAGCTGAACCCGCACACGGCGAGAAACATCAACCCGTGCGGGATCTTGACGGGGTCGATCAAATTGAGCGACCCCGCGAAGAAGCAGAACAGTCCGAGCACGGTGTAGCTCGCGAGGTGGAGCGCGAGCGGGAGGGGAACGGTGCCCATCTTGTTGAAGGTCATGGAGAAAAGATAGACGCCACGACGGCACGACGCCAAGTTGCCAGAGGGGGATGTGCAAGCGACGCGGACGTATCTCGAGCTGAAAAATCCCGGCCAGTTCCGGCCGGCTTTCGATCACTTTCCGGAGCTCACCGTCGAGCCGGTCGCGCGGCCGACGCCCGAGCTGTACCGCGAGTGCTACCGCAGCGTCGGCGCGGCCTACCACTGGCGCGACCGCTGGGACTGGACCGACCAGGATATCCGCGCCCACCTCGCACAGCCCGAGATCACGCTGCACGTCGCGCGGCGCCGCGGGGCGCTCGCGGGCTGGTACGAGCTGCGCCGCGTGCCCGAGGATGGGTCCGTCGAGATCGCCTACTTCGGCCTCCTCCCGGACGCGATCGGTCAGGGTCTCGGCAAGCACCTCCTCTCCTGCGCGGTGCGCGACGCCTGGGCCCTGGGGCCCTCGCGCGTGTGGCTGCACACCTGCACGCTCGATCATCCGCACGCCCTGCCAAATTACCAGAAGCGGGGGTTTGTGCCCTATAAGACGGAGGAGTACGAGGTTAATTTCCCCCCGTGACCTTCACGCTCTCCCGGACGCACAAGCTGATCATCGCCGCCGTGCTGATCGGGTCCGTGTCGCTGTTCGCGCTCTACACCTGGTCGGCCCTCACATGGACCTACTCGAGCGGCGAGCGCGCCGGCTACGTGCAGAAGTTTTCGAAGAAGGGGTGGATCTGTAAGACCTGGGAGGGCGAGCTGGCGCTCGTCTCCATCCCGGGGACGATGTCGGAGAAGTTCTACTTCACCGTGCGGGACGACTCGGTGGCCGCGCGCATCAACCAGGCCATGGGCAAACGCGTGGCGCTGACCTACCAACAGCACATGGGCATCCCGACGAGCTGCTTCGGAGAGACCGAGTACTTCGTCGCGGGCGTGAAGGTCGTGGAATGACGACGACGAACAGTTTTGGCGCCCGCGCGGCGCTCAAGGCCCCCGGCGGCACCTTCGAGATCTTCCGCCTGGACGCCCTCGAGCGGCGCGGCCTCGCTGTCGCTCGCCTCCCGTACTCGCTGCGGATCCTCCTCGAAAACCTGTTGCGCCGCGAAGACGGCCGCACGGTGGCACCGGCGGAAATCGAGCGACTGGCGCGCTGGGATCCCAAAAAGACGCCCGACGACGAGATCGCGTTCATGCCGGCGCGCGTCCTCATGCAGGATTTCACCGGCGTGCCGGCGGTCGTCGACCTCGCCGCCATGCGCGACGCGATGCAGGCCATGGGCGGCGACCCGAAGCAGGTCAATCCGCTGCTCCCGGCCGAGCTCGTCATCGACCACTCCGTGATCGTGGACGAGTTCGGCACGCCCACCGCCTTCCAGGTGAACGCCGACCTCGAGTTCCAGCGCAACCGCGAGCGCTACGCGCTGCTCCGCTGGGCGCAGCGCACGTTCCAGGGCTTCCGCGTCGTGCCCCCCGACACCGGCATCGTGCACCAGGTGAACCTCGAGTACCTCGCGCGGGTCGTCTTTACCACGGACGGTCGCCCGGGGTCGATGCCGCAGGCCTATCCCGACACCCTCGTCGGCACGGACTCGCACACCACGATGATCAACGGCCTCGGCGTGCTCGGCTGGGGCGTGGGGGGGATCGAGGCGGAGGCCGCGATGCTGGGGCAGCCGGTCTCAATGCTGATCCCCCAGGTCGTGGGCTTCCGCCTCACCGGCAAGCTCGCCGAGGGCGCCACCGCGACCGACCTCGTGCTCACCGTGACGGAGATGCTCCGCAAGAAGGGCGTGGTCGGGAAGTTCGTGGAGTTCTACGGTCCCGGGATCGCCACCTTGCCCCTCGCCGACCGCGCCACCATCGGCAACATGGCGCCGGAATACGGCGCCACGGTGGGGATCTTCCCGGTGGATCAGGAGACCCTGCGATACCTCGAGTTCACCGGCCGCCCGAAGGAGCAGGTGCAGCTGGTCGAGGCGTACATGAAAGAGCAGGGGCTGTTCCATTCGGCTGCTGCGCCCGAGCCCGTGTACTCCGATACTCTCTCGCTCGACCTCTCGACCGTCGAGCCAAGCCTGGCCGGGCCCCGGCGCCCGCAGGACCGTGTGTCGCTGCGCGATCTCCCCCGGAACTTCCAACTCGCGCTCCCGGCGCTGGTCAAGCCCACGTCGCCGGTCGCGCCGGCCGTGAACGCGGGCCGCTGGGAGGCCGAGGGCGGCCACGTCGCGACCGCGGTGGAAGCACCGCCCCGGCGCCGCACCCACGTCGATCTCCGGCTCGACGGCGTGGACTGCAAGCTCCACCACGGCTCCGTCGTGATCGCCGCGATCACCAGCTGCACCAACACGTCGAATCCGTCGGTGATGATCGCGGCGGGCCTCGTGGCGAAAAAGGCCGTGGACAAGGGCCTCAAAGCGCAACCGTGGGTGAAGACCAGCCTCGCTCCCGGCTCGAAGGTCGTCACGGACTACCTCCAGCAGGCCGGGCTCATGCCGTATCTCGAGCAGCTGCGGTTCCACCTCGTGGGCTACGGTTGCACCACCTGCATCGGCAACTCGGGGCCCCTGCCGGAGGCCGTCTCGGCCGCGGTCGCCGAAGGGGAGCTGGTGGTGTGCGCGGTGCTGTCCGGGAACCGCAACTTCGAGGGACGGATCCAGCAGGAAGTGCGGGCGAACTACCTCGCGTCCCCACCGCTGGTCGTGGCGTACGCGCTCGCGGGGCGGATCGATCTCGATCTCCAGTCGGAGCCGCTCGGCACGGGCAAGGACGGGAAGCCCGTCTATCTGCGCGACATTTGGCCGTCCGCCAGAGAAGTGGACGAGGTGATCCGCGCCTCGATCAAGTCGGCGATGTTTCACAAGCAGTACGGCGAGGTGTTCACGGGGGACGAGCGCTGGCGCGGGCTTCCGGTCCCCGCGGGCGATCGGTTCGCCTGGGAGCCCGACTCGACCTACATCCGTCGGGCTCCGTACTTCGACGACATGCCGCGGACACCGGCGCCCGTCTCGGACATCCGCGGGGCGCGGGTGCTGTGCTTCCTGGCCGATAGCATCACCACCGACCACATCTCGCCCGCCGGCTCCATCCGCAAGACCAGCCCCGCGGGCCAGTACCTGATCGGCCACGGGGTGAAGCCCGAGGACTTCAACTCCTACGGCGCGCGCCGCGGCAACCACGAAGTGATGGTGCGCGGCACGTTCGCCAACGTGCGGCTCAAGAACCTGCTGGCACCGGGGACGGAAGGGCCGGTCACGCTGCACCTCCCCGACGGCGAGCAGATGACGATCTACGACGCCTCGGTGAAATACCAGGCCGAGGGCGTGCCCCTCATCGTGATCGCGGGCAAGGAGTACGGCTCAGGCTCGTCCCGCGACTGGGCAGCCAAAGGGCCGCGGTTGCTCGGTGTGCGCGCGGTGATCGCGCAGAGCTACGAGCGGATCCACCGCTCGAACCTGGTGGGGATGGGGATCCTGCCGCTGCAATTCCTGCCCGACGAGACGCCGGAGAATTTGGGACTGACCGGAAAAGAAGTGTTCGAGATCACGGAGCTCGCCGCCGTGCTCTCGGAAGGGTTCCCGCGCGGCAAGGAGCTGGTGGTCAAGGCGACCCGACCGGACGGCTCGAGCGCGCAATTCACCGTGACCGTGCGCATCGACACGCCGCAGGAGCTGCAATATTACCGGCACGGCGGGATCCTCGAATACGTGCTGCGGCAGCTCGCTCCTTGACACACGCGACGGTCATGTCTAGAGTGCGTACCAGAACCCGCGAGACTGGAACCCAGGATGCATAACTCGGTGTTCAACTGCAATTGCCGCTGGGCGAGTCCCTGAGCGAGCCGGCCCGTTGGGTGGCACCTTCGTGTGCCAACGCCCCCCTCCGGAGCTGTCCCGGCGGGGGGCGTTGATTTTCTATCGAGCATCGACGACGAGGAACGACTGATGAAGCGATATCTGCTGGCGAGCGATTTCGACCAAACCCTCAGCTTCAACGACTCGGGGATCGTCCTGAGCGAGCTGCTGGGTATTTCCGACTTTCGCGAGAAGACCGCGGGGCTGTCACGCATCCACCTGGTGCAGCAGGGCGCGGAGCTCGCGTACTTGCTGCTCCACGATCCGGGGCGAGCTGGACGGGTACGAGTTCGCCTTCTACGTCATTTCCGCGGCTCCCCAGGAGGTGATTCAGTCGGCCCTGGACGGCATCGTCCCGCCCGATCATATCTACGGAACCCGGTTCAACTACGACCCCGCGTCCGGCGAGATCCAGTCGATCGAGCGGGTCACGGCTGGGTACGGCAAGGTGGCGCTGCTCGAGGAGCTCCGCGCGCAGCTGCCGGTGGGGCACGACCGGGTGATCTACGTGGGCGACGGCGGCTCCGATATTCACGTGATGCTGCACGTCAACCGTTTGAACGGGCTCACGATCGCCGTGTCCGAGAACAAGTACCTCGCGCAGATTGCCAAGCGCACGGTCCTGAGCGACGATGCCGTGAGCGTGCTGGTGCCGATCCTCGAGGACATCGTCGGCATGGACGCGGACGGCATTCACACACTGTTCGAGTCCCGTGGACTCGTGCTCCAGGAATGGGACAAGGTGCAGACGGATCTCCTGACGATCCGCGAGACGGACGCGGCGCCGCCACTGCTCGCGTGAGCCGGGGGCGGGGGGCGGGGTGGCGCGATGCCTGATCTGATCGGCTGGCTCGCGACGGCCATCTTCGCGACCTCCTACTTCTGCAGGCGAGCGACGACGCTCCGCCGCGTCCAGGGGGTTGCCGCCCTGGCGTGGGCGACCTACGGCGTGCTGATCCACTCCCTCCCGATCATCGTGGCCAACGTCATCGTGGCCAGCCTGGCGTTCGGGTCGTCGTTGTGGCGACGGCCGCTCGATCAGGGCTGACGGCTCAGGTCCTCACAGGCTCAGCAGCAGCCGCGCGTAGTAGAACCCGCCGTTCATCCCGAACTGCGTCACGCGGCGGCTGTAGACGAAACGACCGAAGCTGATGTTTCCAGGGATCACCTGCCGGTCCGGGTAGGTGTTCAAGATATTGTTGCCGCCGACCGCGACCCGAAGGCCACTCCACAGCTCGTAGGACAAGTCGAGGTCGAACAGTGTCTTCGCACCGAAGTGCTCGTCGCTCGCCGGGCCGGCCGGGCTGTGGTACTCGATCGAGCCGTAATAGGTCGCGCGTGCGAGCCCCGCGAAGCGACCGAAAGCGTAGCGAGCGGCGAGCGAACCCTTCTGGCGGGGCAGCGCGTCCTCGAGTCGGTTGCGGTCTTCTCGGTTCAAAATGCGGTCCCGAACGCTCGCGACATTGGCGGTGCCGAACGTGTCGGCCATCGCCTGGGGCACGTTCACGCGCTCGACCTCGGTCTTGGTGAAGTTCGCCGACGCGGTAAGGTTTAGCGTGCCCCGCCCGAGCGTGCGCCCGTACTGCGCCACGAGGTCGAGCCCGGTGGTCTTCGTATCCACCGAATTCGTGAAGAACTGTACGGCCGTGACCGCCAGCGCCTCGTTCTGGTACGGCGCCAGGATACGTTGCACCACGGGATCGCTGACTCCGAATTGACTGGTGATCACGATCCGGCCGTCAATGGTGATGCGATACGCGTCGGCAGTGATCGACAGGTTGTCCATCGGCCGCAGCGTCAGCCCGCCGCTCAGATTCACCGACGTCTCCTCCCGTAGATCGGGAACGCCGAACGCCTTCGTGATGCGGCTGTCGTTGTTGGTCGTGAGCACGTTTTGCGGCTCGAGCACGCCTCCGACCGTCACGAATTGGGTGGTCACGCTGTTGTACCACGCCTGGTGGAGCGACGGCGCGCGGAAGCCTGTGCTCGCAGCGGCGCGGAGCGCGACGCCGCGTGTCACTGCGAGGCGCGTGGCGAGCTTGCCGTTGACCGTGCCCCCGAAGTCCGAGTAGTTCTCGTACCGACCCGCCACGTCCACCAGGAAGCGCTCGCTGACCTGGCTCTCGAGTCCGGCGTAGACGCCGATACTGTTCCGGTAGCGATTCAGGCCGTTCGCCGGCTGAAGCCCCGGGAAGCCTTGGGAGAAGGGCGCCCTGCGCTCTCCGCTACTCGTCGTGGCGTACACGGTCCCGGTGTCGGTCGCGATGCCGTACTGCCACGACCCGGGGTCGCCGGGCACGATACGGAAATTCTCGACCCGAAACTCGGCGCCCGTGACGAACGAGAGCGAGCGGAGCGCGCCGTGCGTGTCGATCGGCCGCACGAGATCGAGGTTGCCCGTCGTCTGCCCGAAGACCAGCCGGCCGGCGTCGAACGTGATGGGACTCGCCGCGCCCATCGACGCATTGACCGTGTTGTCGACGTTGTACTGCAGGTCGTTCTGCCCTCGGGTGAGCGAGAAGTCCACGTCCCAGCCGCGCGTCGTGCCGCGCACACCCGCGGTCACAGCACCGTCGATGAGCTTCGTCTGAATCTCCGGGAGGAAGCCGTTCGGAAAGATCTCGGGCACCACCTGCTGTACCTGATTCGGGAGCCGGTAGAACGCGCCGGCGTCCCCGTCCCGCTGCGACAGGCCGCCGAACGTGTAGAACTCGGCGTCGTCAGAGATGGCGACGCGCGAATTGAAGAACGCCATCCCCACCGTGGCCGCCGACTGGCCGACCCGCATCGTGAAGTCCCCGCGCGTGAGGCCTCGGCTCGCCAGCTCCGCGTCGGTCGCCGCGGTGCCGGTGATGCCCGGAAAGATGTCGCCAGACCACGGCGCTGCCCGGTTCGTCGCCCCGCGGTCCAAGTATTCGGCGGTGACGTTCACGAACCCGCGATCGCCCAGCCGGAATCCGTAGTTGACGTCTGCCTTCACCTGGTCGCCGTCGTGGCGGTCGAAGATGTCGGCTAGCGAGTCGCCCCCAGGAGTCGTCCCTACCGTGCTCGTGACGTCGAGCCGCTGCGCCTGCTCCTTCAGCACCACGTTGATCACGCCGGCGATGGCGTCCGAGCCGTACTGGGCCGCAGCCCCATCGCGCAGGACCTCGATGCGCTCGATCGCCGCCGCGGGGATCGCGTTGAGATCGACGCCCACCGTGCCGCGGCCGAACGTGCCGTTGACGTGCACCAGCGCGCTCGAGTGGCGCCGCTTGCCGTTGACCAGCACGAGCACCTGATCCGGCCCCAGGCCGCGCAGGCTCGCCGGGTTGATATGGTCGGAGCCGTCGGCGATGGTCTGGTGCGACGCATTGAACGACGGCGCGAGCGTGGCGAGGATCTGGTTCACCTCGGTATGGCCGGTCTCCTGCACCTCCTGGGACGTGATCACGTCCACCGGCACCGGCGTCTCGACGGCGGTGCGCGACGTGCGGGCGCCGACCACGACGACTTCGTTGAGCGCGAGCGGCGTGGCGGTGAGCTTGAAATCGACGGTGATTGTCTGCCCCGCGGGCACGACGACGCGCTGCTCCGCCGCCTCGTAGCCGATGAGTCGGGCGCGCACGCTGTGCGTACCGGCCGGTACGCTCAGGTGATACAGCCCCTTCTCGTTGGTGAGCACGCTGCGCGCCGTCCCGACGATCACGACGCTCGCCCCGGCGAGCGGCGCGCCCGACTCGGTCGCCACGACGGTCCCGGACACCGTGCCGGTCTGTTGTGCGACCAACCGGACGAAGGGGACCACCAACACGAACGCGGCGGACAGGGGAAGAACGGGGGTCGATCTCACGGGCCACCTCCTGGCGGATGAGGGTTTGCTGATCCAGGTGGGGCTAGTAATACGCCTCCGGTGGTCGGTGCGCTACCCGTTGCCGATCGCTCGCACCCGGGCTTCGAGCGCGAGCCGCTCGAGCTGCTCGAGCGGCAGCGCTAATAGCAGATCGATCCGACGACTCAACAGCAAACACGCATTCTTGAACGCCGCGCGCTTCGTCGCGTCGTCACCGTCGACCTCGGCCGGGTCCGGCATCCCCCAGTGCGCGAGAACCGGCTGGCCGGGAAAGATCGGGCACGATTCCTTGGCACGGTCGCACACCGTGACCACGAAGTCCCACGGCTCCCGCTCCAACCCATCGATGCTACGCGGGGCGCGGCCGGACCACGGGACGTTGTATTCACGCAGCGTCTCGACTGCGTGAGGATTCACGCGATCGGCGGGGCGCGAACCGGCGCTCTCGGCGTGGAATCGTCCTCTGCCCTTCCAGTTGAGCAGGGCCTCCGCCATCTGGCTGCGGGCCGAGTTGCCGGTGCACAGAAAGAGAACGCGGAACACTCGTCTAGGCGCCGGGCTTTCGCGCCCGCACGAACGCCCCCATGACCCGGCCCCCGACTTCGCGCGCCAGCACTTCGGCGTCGAGCCCGGCACCGGTCAGCACGGCACGCGCATCCTCGAATTCGTAGATGCGCGTCGGCTCGACCCCGATCTCCTCGAACCCGGCCTCTTGAAGCAGCCGCCGATACTCGGTCTCCTCCAAGGCCCCGGCCACGCACCCCACCCACAGCTCCATGCTGCGCCGCACCGCATCCGGGATCTCGCCGCGCACCACGACGTCCGACACGGCAAAGCGGCCGCCGGGCTTGAGCACGCGGAACGCCTCATGGAGCACCCGGCGCTTGTCGGCCGAAAGGTTGATCACACAATTCGAGATGATCACGTCGACGGAGGCGTCGGGCAGCGGGATGTTCTCGATCTCGCCCTTCAGGAACTCGACGTTCGTGACACCGGCCTTGCGCTGGTTCTCCCGCGCCAACCCCAGCATCTCGTCGGTCATGTCGAGGCCGTACGCCTTCCCCGTCGCGCCCACGCGCTGCGCCGATAGCAGCACGTCGATCCCGCCGCCCGATCCCAAGTCGAGCACGATTTCTCCCTCGTGCAGCTCGGCCAGGGCGGTGGGATTGCCGCAGCCGAGCGACGCCAGCACCGCCCCCTCAGGGAGGGTAGCAGTATCCGCAGCATCGTACAGGTTCGAGCTGACGGGATCGCAGCCACAGCTCCCGGTCCCCCCGCAGCTCCCCCGCTCACCGCCGGCCACCCGGAGGGCGGCCTGTCCGTACTTCTCCATCACCGTTCGCTTGATCTCGTCGCCGGCCATGTGTTCACCTCTCCTTATCAATTACGGGCAGCATGCCCGGGCGCAGCTACCGGCGTGCTTCCCCGGCTTCACTTCGGAAGCGAACTCCGCGATCTGGTCGAGCGCGTCGCGGTTCAGCGCGTAGTACACCCAGCGGCCCTCCCGCCGATCGCTCACGAGCCCCGCGTCTTTGAGAGTCTTCAAATGGAAGGACAGGCGGGACTGCGCCGAGTCGAGTACATCCTGCAGCTCGCACACGCAGCGCTCCCCGTGCGACAGCAGCCGCACGATCTCGAGCCGGGTCTCGTCCGAGAGTGCGTGGAACATACGCGCAGCGCGCCCAATCACGGGAACGGTCGCCGTGGACATCGCCCTAAATATATCAAGTAATGTTGATACGTCAAGCGGCGCCGCTGTGCTCAGTGCGACATTCCAGGCATGTTCATCATCCCGCCCGCGGGAACACGAGCGGGGCGCAACGTCAGATACAGCGCGATACCAGCAGGCGTTCGCGAGCCATACACACCCTCGAGGCTCGCCGGCACGAAATTCACCGCGCCGCGGATCCCGACTCCCGCTGCGACTCCTCGTCCGGTCGGCAACGCCCGGTGGTACCCCAGCGCGAGCGCACCGACGTCGTAGGTGGCGCCGGCCGGCCCGGCGGGAACGACGAGATCCTCAGCGCTCTTCCGAACGTATTCGGCACGGCCGAAGATGCTGTTCGTTCCGTCGAGATCGAGGTTCGACTCAAGCACGACACTATTCGACAACCGTCCCGAGCCGAGCGGGTCGTTCGCGCCCCAGATCAGCGCGCTCGCCCACAGTCCGCCCTTCCCGAACGGCCGCGTCGTGAGTGCGGAGACCCCGAACCGGTGCAGTGATTCGTCCGGGTGCAGCCCCTCCGGGCTCTTGAGGTAGGCATACCACCCCGAGAGACTCCAGCGCGGCCCCGGGTTCAGGGAGATCCGCGCGCTGTACGAGTCGAGGTGGCGGCCAGCGTAATCGAAATCCGTGCGATCTTCGTTCGGCTCGCGGCCGTTGAACCAGGAGACCTCGACGTTCGCCGTCCGTGTGAAGACGCCGCCGGTCAGCACTCCGAACGTTATGTGCGTTCCGTCCTGCCAATGATGAGAAATCGGCGCGAGCGGGTCGTTCGCCGCCGATGGGCGGTGGGGGAACGCTACTGGCCCGACCGCCGGCTCGCCCACGGGCGCGAGGTAGAGCGATGCACCCAGGTTCTTCGCCACCGCGCGCCGGTAGAGCGCCGCAACCTCCATGAACAGGTCGTGAGGATGCTGGTGGTCGTGCGGCGGCACGCCCCGGTTCGACTCGCCCGTCTGGAGCAGCAGCGGGTAACCGGCGGAGCCGACCCCCCAAGGGTCGGTGCTGAGCATGCCCCGGAGGTCGAGTTGTCCACCCGCGAGGGAGCGGCTCGCGGCCAGCATCGCCCAATCGAGCAATGCCACCTGATCCTCGCCCCGGGTCCCCCCTTGCCGGTCATACTGGAGGAATGCACTCCCGTGGACCATCAGCGTCCACGCTCCCAGCGTGAAGTGGGAGGCGTGCATAGGCGACGAATCCGGCAGCCAGGAGGTCCCCGATCCCAGCCGCGTCTCAGGTATGCCGAGCGGCGCCTCGGGTCCGGACGTAGGGTGTGGCATGTGCATTTGTGCCCACAATGCGCCCGACGGTCGGACGGTCGGACTGACGGACAGAGACACGACGGCGAGCGCCAAAGCGAGCGAAATGGATTTCAGTAGATCCATGAGCGTACCTCAAGCCTTCCTTGACCAAACGAGTTTCAGTGCGGACGGGGACCCACTGTCCGACAGTCCGACTGTCCGACTGTCCGACTGTCCGACCGACGTCAGGCTTGAGGGGGCGGAGCGAGCGGTGGAGCGAGGTAGGACGTCAGCGCGGAGCTCGGTCCCAACGCGGCCGTGCGCGACGTCAATATACCGCCGTCGCGGTACGGCGGCCGCGCCCCAGCAGCTGGGCATTCAGCGCGACTACCACGGTCGATACGGACATGAGCACGGCACCGACCGCCGGCGAGAGCAGGATCCCGGCGCGCGCCAGCACGCCGGCCGCGAGCGGGATCGCGACCGCGTTGTAACCCGTCGCCCACCACAGATTCTGCACCATCTTGCGATACGTGGCCCGGGCAAGCCCCACAATCGCCGGCACGTCGCGGGGATCGGAGCGCACCAGCACGATGTCCGCGGACTCGATCGCCACATCGGTGCCGGCGCCGATCGCGATCCCGACGTCCGCGGCGACGAGGGCGGGGGCGTCGTTCACGCCGTCGCCCACCATCGCGACGGTCAGGCCCCGCCGCTTCACCTCTTCGATCTTTGCGGCCTTCTGGTCCGGCAACACCTCGGCGAAGTAATCGTCCAGGCCCAGCTCGGCCGCGACCCAGCGAGCCACGGCGGCGGAGTCGCCTGTGAGCATCATCGACTTGATACCCATCGCCTTGAGCCGGCCGAGCGCCTCGCGGGACTCCGGCCGGATGATGTCGGCCAGAGCAATCGCTCCGATCAGGGTCCCGTCCGCCACCACGTAGACGACCGTCTTCCCTTGACCCGCCAAGCGCTGGACGCGCTCCCCCTGGTCCCGAACCCCTAGCCCCTGGTCCCTGAGGTATCCCGGGCTGACGACTTTGACCTCCGCGCCGTCTACGATCCCCCGGGCACCCTTCCCCGGGATGGCGGCGAACCCGTCGGGAGCCGGATGCTGCACGGCGCGCTCCGTGGCAGCCCGCACGATCCCGGCGGCGATCGGGTGCTCCGAGCGGCTCTCGAGCGCCGCTGCGAGGCGCAGGATCTCGTGCTCGGTCCGCCCGTCGAGCGATACGATGTCCGTGACCCCGAAGCGCCCCTCCGTCAACGTGCCGGTCTTGTCGAACACCACCGCGTCCAGCTCGCGGGCCCGCTCGAACGCGGAGCGGTCGCGGATCAGGAGCCCCTGCCGGGCGGAGAGGGCGGTAGACACCGCCACGACCAGCGGGACCGCGAGGCCGAGGGCATGCGGGCAGGTGATCACCATTACCGTCACCATGCGCTCCAGCGCGAAGCCGAACTCGCGGCCCGCACCGAGCCACGCAACGAGCGTAAGCGTCCCGCCCCCGACGGCAATGAGCGTGAGCCACAGGGCGGCGCGGTCTGCGAGATCCTGAGTGCGGGAGCGCGTCTCTTGCGCTTTGCGGACCAGCTCGATCACCTGGGCGACGTAGGTGTCGGCACCCGTCCGCCGGACCTCGATAGTGATCGCGCCCTCCCCGTTTACGGCGCCGCCGATGACCTCGTTACCCTCGCCCTTCTCCACCGGCTGCGACTCGCCGGTGAGCATCGCCTGGTTGACGCTGGTGCGGCCCGCGACGACGAGCCCGTCAGTGGGGACCTTCTCTCCCGGCTTGACGAGCACCCGGTCGTCCGGCTGCAGGGCAGCAAGGGCAACGTCTTCAAGGGAGCCGTCGGTTCGGAGGCGATGCGCCTCGGCCGGCAGGAGCCGGACCAGCTGCTCGAGGGCTCGCGAGGCGCCGAGTACCGAGCGCATCTCGATCCAGTGGCCGAGCAGCATGATGTCGATCAGCGTCGCCGTTTCCCAGAAGAACACGCTCCCGGGGAGCCCGAAGACAACCAGCGCGCTGTAGACGTAGGCCACCGTGATTGCGAGCGCGACGAGGGTCATCATCCCCGGCAGCCGCTTTCGGAGCTCGTCGACGAGACCAGTGAGGAACGGCCGGCCGCCGTAGAAGTACACGGCCGAGGCGAAGCCGAACTCCACGTAGCGATCGCCCGGGAACGCAAACGTCCCCCGGAGACCGAGGAAGTGCTGGATCATCTCGGACGTCGCAAGGACCGGAACAGTGAGCGCCAGGGATACCCAGAAGCGGCGGCGGAAGTCGTCCACCATGTGGGCGTGCGCCGACTGATCCTGCATGTGGTGATCGTGGTGCGCGTGCACCGGCGGCGGACCTATCGGACTTCGAACGTCAGCGTGGCCCATTTAGACTCGTAGTCCAGTTTACGCTGTGTGCCATGCACCATGTGCACGAACTTGACGTACCACCTTCCGGCGCCGTCGAGCGTCACCTCTGCCACGCCGTCCGAATCCGTGCGAGTGCGGCGCTGGACCCTCATTTGGCCGCCTTGCTCTCCACCCCACAGCACCATCTGGTTGGCCACCGGGCGCCCCTCCACGAGGCATCGCACGCGGAGCGGCGAGCCAGGCTCGATCGCGTACGGGTTTTCCAGGGGCACGATTTCCGCAGGATACCCGAGGACCATGCTGAACCCCTCGCTCCGAGCCGTGCCCACCTGAAAGACCGCCTTGACGTGTTTGGAATACCGCTCCCGTGCATGCTTACCGAGCTCGTTGTCGCGGCGTCGTGCCTCGAGGATGTCGGAGATCCCATCCTCCTCGAGGTAGGCGTTGAACTCCTCGGCGCGAAGCCCGATCTCCCGCGGGCGCGTCGAGACGCCAACCTCGTACGTGCCTGGGTCACCCAGCTCGAGACCGAGGAGGCTGGTGCTGTCGGGTCCGCGGCTCCATGCCGTCGCTGCCGCTAGCCGTGTTCGTCCGACGGGGGAGACCACGCTCATGTCCGCAACCCGCTCCGGCGTCACGAATCCTTCGCTCTTGAAAAACGTGCCGTTCAAGACCGGGATCCGCACACGGGCGTGCGGTTCGAGGAAATACGTATCGAGCTTGAGGAAGAGATCGTGTCCCAGCGCGACGGACGCGAGCAGGAGCAGCGCGCCGGCGACGAGCGCGGCGACCACCGCCGACCTCATCTAATGCGACTCACCCGGCTTCATCATCTGCCGGTGCTGCTGCGTCCATGTCTGCATTGAGTCGGCCCACGTCTGCATCTTGCTCAGCTGAGCCTCCGTGAGGACGGCTCGGGCCTGCGCCGCGGATGTGATCATGGCCCAGTGCGCTTTCCACATCGCATTGTGCGCCGCCTCGAAGTGGACCTTGAGGGCGCTCGTGTCGAGCGTCGCGGCGTTCGCGGCTTGCTCGCCTTCCTTCATATGCGCCTGCGCCTCGCCCTCTGCCGCGCCCTCCGCCGCCTTCGCGGCGTCACGGAGCGTCGTGAGGCGCGTCACCTGGTTGGCGGTGAGGCCGAGAGCGTCCTTACGGGCGAGCAGATGCTGCGGCATGTACAGCATCACCTTTCTCATAGCCGGCCCCATATGCCGCATCATCGCGTCGTCCATCGTCTGACCCATGCCCCCCGGCCCCGTCATCGGGTGCTGCGCGGCGAGAGGCCCCGCCGCGAGCGCTACCGCTGCCAGCAACGTCTTGTAGATCATATGACCAGATTCCTTGGGAGACGCGTGAATTCTAACGTTTGGGCCCCGAAGCCGGGTAAGTTGCGGCTTGTGGCTCGATCGATACGCGGCGCCCTCGCGCTCGTTCTCGCGGGCGGACCAGCCTTCACGCAAGGCCGCGCGGACGGCTGGCGCCCGCAGACGGTGCCACTCTGGGGCGCGAGCTACTCCCCGGACATCGGGCTGCTCCTTGGCGCCGGGATCCTTCACACCCGATACGGGTTCCGCGCGCTGCCTCCCAGCACCCGACTGCTCGCCGAGGCCGCCTACGCGACCGCTGCAAACACGTACCGCATCGACGTGGCCGGTGAGTTCCGCCGGCCGCTGCTCCCGACGATTCTCTACGTCGAGCTGCGGGCGTCGGGGCTCGAGCTCATTCGGTTCTACGGCGTGGGCAACGAAACCGACGGGTCGCAGCCGGACAGCGTGTACCGCGTTGGCCAAACGCAGCTGCTGGTGGGGCCGCGTGTGGGGATCCCGCTCGCGCCGCGACTCCGGCTCACACTCGGGCCGCTCCTCAAGTACGCCCACACACCCGGCGACGCAGGCACGGTTCTCAGAACTACCGGTCCGTATTACGGCACGGGCGACTTCGGTCAGGTGGGGGCGCAGGCCGGGCTCGAGCTCGATACGCGGGACTTCCCGGCCGCCCCCGCCCGCGGCCTCCACGTCAGCATCGCCGGGCAGTGGTACCCCGCCCTGTGGGACGTCGTCGACCCGTTCGGGAACGTCTCGGCGGAGGCATCGACCTACCTCTCGGCAGGCGACCCCCCATCCGCAACGCTTGCGCTCCGTGCGGGCGGCGCCGCGGTGAGCGGGGCGGTCCCGTTCCAGGAGCTCGTCTACGTGGGCGGCGGAACGACGGTGCGGGCCTACCCCGAACAGCGGTTCGCCGGCCGCCGCGGCGCGTACATGAATGCCGAGCTGCGGCTCTTGGCCGGCCGCCTCCCGTTCGGCGATCTCGGCGTCTTCGGACTCGTGGACGCCGGGCGGGTCTGGATCGCCGGTGAGTCGTCGGATCGCTGGCACGCCGCCGCGGGGGGCGGGCTCTCGCTGGCCTGGCAGCACCGCCGCGCCAACACCCTCTCTATAGCACTGGCGAGAAGCCCCGAGCGTACCGCGGCCTACGTCCGCGCCGGGTTCATGTTTTAGAGCGTTGCGGTATGCAACACCTCGGTGGCCCCGGTACCCCTTCGGCTGCGTTACCCGGGTCAGCCGAACCGCCTCTTTAGCAAGGAATCCCCCAAGTCCACCAGAACGCTCGACTCGAAACAGCGGAGGCGACCTTGTCTTCCAGCGCAGGGCGCCTGAAGCACCGCTGGAGCCGCGACCGTCGGTTGGGGCCGCTCCTCCGCCCGGTAGCCGGCATCGACGTGACGGTGATCATTCCGGCGTACAACGAAGCCGCCAGCGTCGGCGACACGATCAAGAGCCTGCAGACACAGACCACGCCGCCAGCTGCGATCATCGTGGTGGACGACTGCTCCACTGATGGGACGGGCGACCTCGCCCGCGCTTTCGGGGTCGTGGTCGTCCGACCACCGACGAACACCGGCTCCAAGGCAGGGGCACAAAATTTCGGGCTCCGTTACGTCCGCACGCCGCTCACCGTCGCCATCGACGCCGATACGGTTCTCGCACCGGACGCCCTCGAGCGCCTGCTGCCGGCGTTCCACCGCCCGGCCGTCGCGGCGGCGTGTGGTTTCGTGCTCCCGCAGCGGGTGCGGAGCGTGTGGGAGCGGGGACGCTACATCGAGTATCTGTTCGCGTTTACCTACTACAAGCGGCTGCAGGATTACTACGGGAAGCCGCTCATCTCCTCCGGGTGCTTCTCGATGTATCGCACCGACATCCTCGGGGCTCAGGGCGGCTGGTCGAGCCGAACCCTCGCCGAAGATGTGGACCTGACCTGGAGCCTGTACCAGGCGGGCCACGAGGTGCGTTTCGTGCCTGAAGCGGTGTGCTACCCGATCGAGCCTCGCACCCTCACACTGCTGGGAAAGCAGCTACGGCGCTGGTCACACGGGTTCGTGCAGAACGTGAAACTGCACTGGCGTGGGCTCCTGACGGTGCCCTATCTGCGCTCCGCGGTGGCGGTGGCGTTCTGGGATGCGACGATCGCCGCCGCGGTCTACCTGGTCCTGCTGCCGATCCTCGCGCTCCTGCTGGCGAGGCCGTGGGTGCTGATCGGGTACGTGATCGATGCCCCCGCCGTGCTCGTTCCGGTCCTCGCCGGCGCCGCACAGCGGCGGGAGATCCGGCGCGCGCTCGCGAGCATCCCCGCGTTCTTCGTGCTGCGAACCGTCAACGCCGTCTTCTTTCTGCGTGCCGTCTGCGCCGAGCTGCTGCTAGGTCGCTCGCTGCGCGTGTACGAGAAGGGGCACTGACGATGACGGCCGGGCTGCCCGGTACAGGGATCGGTGGAATGTTCTACCTGGTGAGCGCGTTCGCGACGCCGCTGTGGCAAGCGTACTTACGTGTGCGGGGCCGCCGGTCCCATGGGTGGGGCCTGGTTGCCGCGCAGACGGCGATCGCGGGCGTGATCCTCGCGGCTGTGTGGGCGACGGGCTGGCTTCTGGGGGTCGCGCTCCGCGCGTCCCAGCACTTCATCCCGACCGCTACCACGTTGCCTCCGGGCAACCTGCTGCCCGCACTGGCGCTCCTCTTCAGCGTCGGGACGCTGGCTGCCGTGCTCCTCGGCGTCGAGTTGTTGCGCTTGTGCGTTCGTCGACGGGCCGACCGCGAGATCCCCATCGACCGCCACCAGAGCCGGCGTGCCGTCGCCGCCGGCGAGCGCCCGGGCAGAGTCCTGCTCCTCGTCTTCGGAGCGGTGGTCGCGGCCCACGCACGCCCAGCCGCCGCACAGGGAACCCTCGCCACAGGCCCTCTCGGCCGCGCTGACTCGGCATTTGCCGCAGGGGACGCGCGGGCAGCCGAGCGGGAGTACGCGGCCGTGCTCGCCACCGACCCATGGAACTCCCACGCCACGTATCGTCTTGCCCAGCTGCACCGACATGATCCCCGGTTGGCGCTGCGGTTATTCCGCCGCTACGTCGCGCTCGAGCCCTCGGACCCATGGGGGTACATGGCGGTGGCAGACATGCTGGCGCGCGCCGGGCGCTACGGTGAGGCGCTGCGCTGGTACCACGATGCGCTGCGCCTGGCGCCCGGCGAGCGGGACGCCGTAGTGGGGCGCGCGCGGACCTTGGTGCGGGCGCGCCGAACTGGTGCCGCGATCGCGGCCTACACGGGGTGGCTCCGCGCCCATCCCACGGACGCCGAGGTACGACGCGAGCTGGCGGCGGCGCGGGTGGCGGCCGCTCCCGCCATCACGCCCCTGGTGGGGGGCAGCCGTGACTCTGACGGCAACACGACACTCCGGCTGGGCGGCACCGCCGAGCTGGCGGCCCCGGGGCCGACCCGGCTCGGGGTGAGGGTTACGCGCGAGCAGGTTCGCGACGGGGTCACGGCCATCGGGCTCGACGAGCTCACGCTCCGTGCCACAGCGCGGCCCGAGGGCGCGCTGCAGATCGACGCGGAGGGGGGAGCGACTCGGGTCGACGCGGTGGGCGGCGCCGGCGCCACCCTCACCCCCACGGGCCAGGTGCGCGTCCGCTGGCGGGAGCCGATGGGCGGACCGGCGGTCGACGTCCGCGCGCGGCGCAACGTGATCGACGCGAGCCCGCTCCTCGTGACCAACCGCGTCGTGCGAACCGAGATAGGCGCGATCGTCGAGTTGCCCCTCGCGAGCAGACTCAAACTGCGCGGGATCGGCCGAACTGCCGCGTTGAGCAGCTCCTTCGATCTGAACCACCGGACGACCCTCGCCGGCGTGGTGGCGGTGGCGGTAACGCCGAGCGTCGAGCTGTCGGGCCAGATGCACGAGATCCGCTACTCCCGCCCTTCGAGCGCGGGGTACTTCGCGCCCCGGCTCATCCAGATGGCGCAGGTGGGATCTTATATCGAGCTCGAGACCGCCC
>QHUK01000036.1 GCA_003222085.1 Gemmatimonadota bacterium | reverse complement strand
TTCCCGGTATCGCCGCCGAGGTAGCACGCGTTCGGAATGCTCTCCGCATACGACTTCCACGTCTTCCCGGCCGCGAGCAAGCTGCGTACGACGTTCGGGACGTTCTGGACGGTCGAGAAGCCGTCGTTGTTCGAGATGATCTGGCCCGTCGACAGCTCGAAGTAGTTCCCGATCGACGGATGGGTATTGGCGTAGTACTGCGTCGCCAGCCCGTACTGTTGCGCCAGGCCGTTCAAATACGGCATCGACGAGCTGCCGATGACGCTCGAGTAGTTGGTGTTCTCCTCCGTCACGATGAACACGTGCCCGAACGTCGCGCCCGCGGACGGCGGCGTGACCGTGATGGCCGACGGGCCGCTCTGCCCTTCGCTCGTGGCCGTGATCGTCGCGGAACCCGCCACCACGCCGCTCACGAGCCCGCTCGAGCTCACCGTCGCGACCGAATTGTCGCTGCTCGACCACGTGATCGTCCGTCCCGTCAGCGCGTTGCCGCTCGCGTCCTTCGGGGTCGCCGTCAGCTGGAGCGTACTCCCGACCGGCACGCTCCCCGACGCCGGGCTCACGGTCACCGAGGCCACCGGCACATGCACCACCGTAATGGCCGACGCGCCGCTCTGACCCTCGCTCGTGGCCGTGATCGTCGCCGAGCCTGCCACCTTGCCGGTCACGAGCCCGCTCGAGCTCACCGTCGCGACCGCCGTGTTGCTGCTCGACCACGCGATCGTCCGCCCCGACAGCGGGTTGCCGCCCCCGTCCTTCGGCGTCGCCGTGAGCTGCACCGTCTTGCCTTCATTCACGTTGGCCGACGTCGGCGTCACGCTCACCGACGCCACCGGGACGCTCGTCACGGTGATGCTGGCGGTGCCGCTCTGTCCCTCGCTGGTCGCGGTGATCGTCGCCGACCCCGCCGCCCCGCCGGACACGAGGCCGCTGCTGGTGACCGACGCCACCGAGTTGTTGCTGCTCGACCACGTCACCATCCGTCCGGTCAGCGGGTTTCCGTTCGCGTCCTTCGGGGTCGCCGTGAGCTGGACGGTCTGGCCCACCGGCAGGTTCGCCGACGCCGGAGTCACCGTCACCGAGCTCACCGCCACGCCGGACACGGTGATGCTCGAAGTCCCGCTCTGTCCCTCGCTGGTGGCGGTAATCGTCGCCGAGCCTGACGTCCCGCCGGTGACGAGCCCGTTGCCGTCAACGCTGGCGACCGCCGTGTTGCTGCTCGACCAGGTCACCGCACGTCCGGTCAACGGGTTCCCGCTCGCATCCTTCGGGGTCGCCGTGAGCTGGACGGTCTGGCCCACCTGCACGGTCGCCGATGCCGGGCTCACCGTCACCGAGCTCACCGGTACCACCGCCACCGCCTTGGTGAGGTAGGGCTCGGCCGCCCAGCCGTCCGCTCCCTGGTCGAAGTCGACCTGCCAGCGAATCGCCTGGTCCCCTGCCGCGTCGACCACGGGACCGCCGACGACCGTGCCCTGAGCGCCCGCCGGCTGGGTTCCCACCAACGTCCCGGAGACGGCAGGCGCGTTCCGGATGTTCGTGACGTCGGTCGTTTGCACCCGGTCGCCGATGACGAACTTGTTCGCCGCCGGGGGCGTCACGGTGATGCTGGAGGTGCCGCTCTGCCCTTCGCTCGTCGCGGTGATCGTCGCCGAGCCTGCCGCCGCGGCGGTGACGAGCCCGCTGCCGTCGACGTTGGCGACCGACGTGTTGCTGCTCGACCACGTCACCGCGCGCCCGGTGAGCGCGTTGCCGTTGGCATCCTTTGGCGTGGCGCTGAGCTGCACCGACTGACCCACCGGGACCGTGGCCGACGGCGGCGCGACACTGACGGATGCGACCGGCGACGGCGCGCAGGTCACCGTGACGTTGGCCGTGTCGCTCTTCGAGCCGGGATGGCTGGTCGCGGCGACCTTGAAGTTGCCGCAGCTCGCGTTCTTGTAATGGCCGTAGTGCCGCTTGCCGCTCGAGCTCGTGTCGATCGTCCCGCCCGTCACGCTCCACGTGACGCCGATCTGCGCGCTGTCACCGGTCGTCGTGAAACCGACGGCCGTGAAATCCTGCGACTGATTTTGCTGCAGCGTGACGACGTTTGGGGAAACGACGAGTTGTGCGACTGACGGATTCGGCTCGGTGACGGTGAGCGGTCTCTCGCAGCTCGCGACCCACAGAAGGGCGAGCCCAGCGACCGCCACGGCAACCGCGCGGTCTCTGAGCAGGGCCAGGCGATGCGCCAGCTTATGCCTGAACGTCATGATGCGCCCTCGGCAGGAGTGAACGCGAACGGGCCGCCAGCTGTCGACCCGTGGTCGATCGCTGGCGGCCCGGCGAGCATGGCGGAGATCCGCTGTAGCCCCGTAGCTCTGCGTCACCGTCTTTCGACGGCTTTGCTCTGAGCAGCGCGATGTGCGCCCTCAAGCTAGGGACCGAGAGGGGCTCGGACCGTGATCCAAATCAACATCATCGTGGCAACGAGTGGTAGGATGTATCCCTTTGAAACCGAGGGAGTTTCACGACCCGATCTGGACGCTCACGCCCTCGCGCCGCAGCTTGCCCAAGAGCCACGCGTCCACCCGCGCGGTCACCTCCACTACCCCGTCCACTTGGGACTCGTGCAACACTTCGGAGTCGCGGTACAGCGCGGCGAGCAGCTTCCCGTCCTCGACGGGCACGTGGATCCGGGCCACGGGCCGGAGCGCCTGCGCAGAGGCGCGGAGTACGCTGCGCAACCCTTCCACCCCGCCCGTGGGATGCGGGATGCGGGATCCGGAGCGCGCCGACGTGAGCAGCGCGTGCGGGTAGCGCTCCCGCACGCCTGCGAGGAACGCGTCGGCGTCGCCGATCAGATCGGCCTTGTTGAAGACGTACACCACTCGCTTGCGATCCCGTACCACGCTTCCCGCATCGTGCATCCCGCTTCCCGCCGAGTACAATCCCATCTCCTCCAGCACCGTCTCCACCACGTTGACCTGCTCCTCCCAGCCGGGATGAGCGGCATCGACGACGTGCAGCAGGAGATCCGCGGCGCGGGCCTCCTCGAGCGTGGCGCGGAACGACGCGACCAGATGGTGCGGCAGCTTGCGGATGAACCCGACCGTGTCGGCGACGCGGAACCGGTACCCCCCGCCGACGTCGAGCTCGCGGGTGAGCGTATCGAGCGTCGCGAACAACCGATCCTCCACGAAGACGTCGGCACCCGAGAGCGCGCGCAGGATGCTCGACTTCCCGGCGTTGGTATAGCCCACCAACGCCGCGCTGGGGAGGTCGCGCCGACCCTGCCGCTGGTTCGCGCGGTGGTCGGCCACGCCTTCGAGGCGTCGCTTCAGGACCGAGATCTTGCGGCGGATGACCCGGCGGTCGGTCTCGAGCTGCGTTTCGCCCGGCCCCCGCAGCCCGATGCCGCCCCGGATCCTCGAGAGGTGGGTCCACATGCGCGTGAGGCGCGGCAGCAGGTACTCGAGCTGTGCCAGCTCCACCTGCATCTTTGCCTCCGCCGAGCGCGCGCGGGTCGCAAAGATGTCGAGGATCAGCTCGGTGCGGTCCATCACTCGGACCGCCAGCGCGTTCTCCAGATTCGTCCCCTGCACGGGCGAGAGGGGCTCGTCGAACAGCACCAGCGTGGAGCGAGTATCCTGGAGGACGCCTTTCAGCTCCTCGACCTTCCCCTGCCCCAGGTAGAAGGTGGGCGTAGGCGCTTCGACGCGCTGGTGGGTCTGGCCCACCACCTCGGCTCCGGCGGTATCGGCGAGCCGGCGGAGCTCGTCAAGATGGTCTCCCACCTGTGCCGCCTCGGCGGACCCCTTGCGTGGGGCGCCGACCAAGAACGCCTTCTCCACCGGCGGCTGGATCTCGATTAGCTGTCGAATGCCTCGAAGCCTCCTCGACTCGAATCTAACAGCCCCTCATTTCAAGAGCTTCAAGAGCGGCACGTTCCCCTTGCCGGTGAGCGCGACGGTCTTGTCCCCGAGCGGGGTGTCGAGCAGCACCCGGCCCGTGATGCCGTAGCCCACCGCCCGGCGGGTGAGCAGCGCTTTGGCCCCCGCGCCCACCCCGGCCCATTCGAACCGTACCGGCACGACCACCCGGTTGTGATTCGTGGGCGACAGGTCGAGGGGCCGGTCCAGCAACGCGTCACCGAAGTGGGTGCCCTCGAGATCGACGCCGACCTCCAGCCGCGTCGAGCGGATGCGATAGTCGTTGGGGTTAAAGACGTCGAACACCAGGTCGAAGGTCCCGCCCGTGAGGCCGATCCCGGTCACGGCGATCTCCTGCAGCGAGACGTCGGGCTCGGTGAACGCCAGGCGGCCAAGGGTGGCGCAGGAGAGGCACAGCAACACGGGAAACGGGAAACGGGAAAGGGGAAACGTACGCTGTCGTAGCATCACGTTTCCCGTTTCTCGTTTCCCGTTTCCCGCGCAATCCGTTCCTTTAGTTTTTGCCAGAACGCCATCCGCTCTCCGATGGTCTTTTCGAAGCCAGAGTCCGTGGGCTGATACCAGCTCGCCCCCCGCAGCACCTCCGGCAGGTATTCCTGCGGGACATAGGCGTGCTCGAACGCATGCGCGTACTTGTACCCCGCTCCGTACCCCAACTCCTCCATGAGCGGGGTCGGGGCGTTGCGGATGTGGAGCGGCACCGCTGCGGCGGGATGCGCCGCGGCGGCGTCCATCGCCTGGGCGAACGCCGTGTAGACGCGGTTCGATTTGGGCGCGGTGGCGAGGTACACCACCGCCTCGGCGACCGCCAGCTCACCCTCGGGCGATCCCAGGAAGTGGTAGGCGTCTTTGGCGCCGAGCGCGACGGCCATGGCCCGCGGGTCCGCGAGCCCCACGTCCTCCGCGGCGATCCGGACCAGGCGGCGGGCGATGTAGAGCGGATCTTCACCGCCCGCGAGCATGCGCGCCAACCAGTAGAGGGAGCCCTCCACGTCCGACCCGCGCACGGCCTTGTGCAAGGCGGAGATGAGGTTGAAATGCTGCTCGCCGGACTTGTCGTAGACCGGGAGCGGACGTTCCAGCACCTCAACCACCGTCTCACGGGAAACGGGAAACGAGAAACGGGAAACGTTGGCGACGTGGTTGAGGACTGCTTCCAATCCGTTCAACGCGCGACGTGCGTCGCCCTGGGCGTAAGTGACGAGCGCCTCCGTCGCCTCCTTGGCCAGCACGTCTCCCGCTTCCCGTGTCTCGTTTCCCGATTTCGCGATCGCTCGCTCGATCACTAGCCGGACGTGCTCGTCTTTCAACGGCTCGAACACGAACACCCGACACCGCGACAACAGCGGGGCGGTCAGCTCGAAGCTCGGGTTCTCGGTCGTGGCCCCGATCAGCGTAATGATGCCGTTCTCGACCCAGGGCAGGAACGCGTCCTGCTGTGCTCGGTTGAAGCGATGGATTTCGTCGCAGAAGAGGATGGTGCCGCGGCCCTCGTACTTGAGTCGCTCTTCCGCCTGCCCGATGATTTCGCGCACCCGCCCCACCCCCTCGGTCACCGCGGAGAACGGCTCGAAGTGGCGGTCGGTGTAATTGGCGACGAGGCGGGCGAGGGTGGTCTTGCCGGAGCCGGGTGGCCCCCAGAAGATGCACGACCCCACGTCGCCGCGGCGGATCAGCTCGCCCAGCGCCCTGCCGGGGCCGAGCAGGTGCTCCTGGCCGAGGAAATCTTCCAGTGTCGTCGGGCGCATGCGGGCGGCGAGAGGCTCGGCACTACTCCCCTGACCGCTCCCCTGGAAAAGCGTGGGGTCAGACACGGGAGACGGGACGCGGGACACGGGACACGGGACACGTCCTGCAGAAGAATGGCACCGGAGGCGCGAACACGATACGGGTCTCGTCCCGAATGCTCCGTACGTTCATGCGATGAGACAACTCCAATCCCTCGACGTGTGGCGCACGGCTCACGACCTGTGCGAGGCGGCTTATCGCCTCACCGATGCTCCCGCCCTGAATCGACACTTTGCCTTAGTCGATCAGATGCGACGGGCCGCGCTTTCCATCCCCGCCAACATTGCGGAAGGTTACGCCCTTGGTACCACAACGCAATTCGTCCGGTACCTGAGAATCTCGTTGGGTTCGGCCGCCGAGCTCGGGAGTCATCTGGAGGTGCTGCGGCGCCTCAAACTGATCGAAGACGGGCCGGTTTCGGCGGCCATCACCCTGTGCAGCAGAGTCATAGCCATGCTTGTGGGTCTGCTGCGGAAGCTCGGCCGCCGGAGCACCTCACGTTTCCCATTTCCCGTGTCCCGTTTCTCGGTCAAGTCCGAACCAGAAGAGCCTTCGTAAGATAGAAAACAGCCGCCCCCGCGAAGAAAGCGCCGGGGAGCTTCCAGCCGGGTTTGCCCTGAAATTCCGGCACCAGATTCGACGCGGCCACATAAATCGTGACACCGGCGGACAGCGCGAGTCCGTGGTGAATGAGAAACGCAATCCGGTCGGTGAGGGCCACTCCGGCGAGCGTCGCCGCGCCCAGCATCGCGGCGGCCCCGATCGCCTGCCGGCCCGAGCGCCCGCCCGCTATCATCAGGCTCGATACGGTCACGCCCTCCGGGAGCTTGTGGAGGAAGATGGCGATGAACACCATCAGGCCGAGCGCCGGGCGCACGAGAAATGCGCTGGCGATGGCGACGCCATCGAAAAAGGTGTGCAACAGGAGCCCCACGAGCGCCGACGTCCCCGCGAGCCGGTTGACGGCGTGGGTCTCCTCGCCGAAATGGAAGTGCGGCGTCAGCGTATGCTGGGTGAAGTGCACGGCCAGGTAGCCCGCCAGGACGAGCGCCGGCGCCGCACTGCCCGAGCGGACGAACGCTTCCGGGAGCACCTCCACCAGCGCGACGGAGAGCATGAAACCCGCCCCGAACGCGACGAAGTGCTCGATCAGCGCGAGCTCGCGCGCCGCGCGCCGTGTCACCGCGAGCGCCCCGACCACGTTGCCGAGCGCAGCCACGAAGGCGTACCAGAAGGCGCTAGACACGGGAGAGGAGGTAGTCGCGGGTGTTACGGGACGGATCCTCGAGCACTTCCGCGAGCAGCCGCTCGAGCGTCTCCCCCACCTGAGGCCCGGGGCGCACCCCGGCGGCCAGGAGATCGTCCCCCTTCACCGCCAGGTCCTTCACCGTCAGCGGATCCTTCGCTGCTCGAACGGCCGCGACGACTTTCGGCAGCCGGGAAACGGGAAACGGGAAACGGGAAACGGCGAGTCCCGGCAGCAGGGCCAGCAGGTCGTCCGCGTACTCCCCCACCTGCGATAGCCATTTCCGGACCTCGGGAAGGTGTCTCGGATCCGGATACTTGTCCCGCCACTGCCCGATCGCGCGGGCTCGTTCGATATCCTTGTTGGAGCTCTTCAAACGCGTCAGCAGCGATGCCGGATCTGATGCCAAGTAGGCGGTGACGAGGACGGCATCACGCGGCAGCTTGTCCACGTTTCCCGTTTCCCGTTTCCCGCCTCCCGGAATTTCCGGCAGCCATATCCTCGCCGCCCCCACGTCGATCCATAGCGTCAGCAGTTTCGACACCCGCTTGGCCGTGGCGATGCCCTTGAACCACTCGTCCCGCACCCGCTCGGCCGAGAGCTGCGCCAACCCCTGCACGTTCGCCTTCGCGGCTTCCAGGGTCCGCGGCTGGATCCGGAACTCGAACCGCGCGCTGAAGCGCAGCGCGCGCAGGATCCGCAGGTAGTCCTCCTGGAACCGCCAGTTGGCGTCCCCCACCGAGCGGATCAGCTTGTGCTCGAGGTCGTCGGCGCCGTGGAACGGATCGCGCCACTCGTGTCGAATCGGGTGATACGCGATCGCGTTGATGGTGAAATCCCGGCGCGCCAGGTCATCCATCAGCGAGACCCCGAACTCCACGACCGCGTGCCGCCCGTCGGTCTTGATGTCCTTGCGGAACGTGGTGACCTCGTGCTGGCGGTTCTGCTGGTCGAGCACGGCGACGGTGCCGTGCTCGATCCCCACCGGCACGGTGCGCTTGAACAGCCGTTGCACCTCGCCGGGCGGCGCCGCGGTCGTCAGGTCGAAGTCATGATTCTCGACCCCCAACAGATTGTCGCGGATCGCCCCCCCAACGCACCACGTCTCGTAGCCCGCGCCTTCCAGCTGTTTGGCGATCCGCAGGACCGCATCAGGAATCGGCAGCCGGGCGGGGAAGCCCATCCCCGACCCTATGCCTCGAGGATCACGGCGGCGGCGGCGACGCCGGCGCTGTGGGTGAGGCTGACGTGAACGTGTGTCACGCCCCGCACGCGCGCGCGCTCCGCCGCCTGCCCGCTCAGCGCGAGCCGGGGCGCGCCGCCGTCTGCACGCTGCACCTCCACCTGCAGAAACGACACGCCCTGGCTCCATCCCGTCCCCAGCGCCTTGAAGCACGCTTCCTTGGCGGCGAAGCGGGCGGCCAGCGCTTCGGCCTTGTCCGCGCGCCCGGCGCAGTCATGGCGCTCGGCGGGGGTGAACACCCGCTCCTCAAACGTCTGCTGGGCGAGCAGCTCCCGAACCTTCACCACCTCCACGACGTCGAGGCCCATGCCCACGATCATCCGCAGAGCACGCTCCCCCCGTTGACGTTCAGAATCTCGCCCGTGATGTGCCGGGCCAGGTCGGAGCACAGAAACACGATCGGCCCCGCACACTCCTCCGCACTCGCCACGCGGCCGAGCGGGATGGTCCGCTCGATCTCGCGCTTCCCCCCGCCCCCCTCTTTGGCATACGCCGTCGCGGACATCTCGGTCTCGACCCATCCCGGTGCCACACAGTTCACGTTGATCCGGCGCGGGGCCAGCTCGACCGCGAGCGATTTGGTGAACGAGATCACCGCGCCCTTGGTGGCCGCGTAGTCGGCGTGCAACGCCTCGCCGCGCTGTCCGGCCGTGGATGAGACGAGTACGATCTTTCCGCCGTCGGGAAGCAGCGGGATGGCGGCGCGGCACACGTACAGTACGCTGTCCAGGTTGGCGCGCCGCGTCGCCTCCCACTGCAAGTCGGTCATGGCGGCGACGGGCACCTCATCGGACGGCCAGATCCCGTGGTTCACGATCAGGAGCTCGAGGCCCCCGAGTCCCTGCACCGCGTCGTCCACCGCCCGGCCCGCGGCCGCCGGATCGCCCAAATCGCCCGTGACCGCGATCGCGGGACGGCGCAACCGCTTCACCGCGGCGAGCGTTTCCTCCGCCTCCGCCCTCCGGCTGCGATATCCCACGGCGACGCCCGCGCCGGCCTGCGCGAGCATCAGGGCCGTCGCGCGCCCGATGCCCCGGCCCCCGCCCGTCACAAACGCGCGCTTCCCCGAGAGATCGATCACCGCCCTGATCCAACGCGGAACGCGGAACGCGGAACGCGGAACAGAAGTGAAGTGTCGCTGGCTGCACCACGCTCACACGTTTGTTCCGCGTTCCGCGTTCCCACTTCCGCGTTCATGCGTTCAGCCGCTCCTCCACCATTTCGCAGATCAGGTGCTCGATCGCGAGGTGCATCTCCTGGATCCGCGCGGTGTCGTCCGACGGCACGATCAGGGCCACGTCGGCCAGCTCCTGGAGGCGGCCGCCCGACTTGCCCAGGAAGCTCACGACGCTCACGCCGCGGGCCTTCGCCGCCTGCGCGGCACGAATCACATTGGGGCTTTCCCCGCTCGTCGAGTGGAGCGAGAGCACGTCGCCGGGCCGCGCCAGGGCTTCGAGCTGGCGCGCGAATACTTCGTCGAAGCCCATATCGTTGGCGCACGCCGTGAGGAGCGAGCTGTCGGTCGTGAGGGCCACGGCGCGCAGCGCCGCCCGGTTGGACTGATACCGCACGACGTACTCGGTCGCGAGATGCTGCGCGGCCGCCGCGCTGCCGCCGTTGCCGGCGAAGAACAGCGTCCCGCCGGCGCGCAGGGCGGCGACGTAGCGAGCGGCGATCGCCGCGATCGTCTCAGCGTGTTCCTCCCCCACCCGCGTCGCCAGCGCCGCCAGGGTCGTGAGCCCCGCGCGGGCCTGCTCGGCGGGCGTCACTCGCCGGCCGCCTGCACCAGCGCCTGCAGGTCCGCGGCCGAGGCCCCCCGCTCCTCGAGCGCGGTCCCGACGACCACGAAGTCGGCTCCCGCTGCGCGCGCCGCCCGCACCTGGGCCGGCCGTTTGATCCCGCCCCCCACGAACAACGTGAGATCCGGTACCGCCGCGCGACACGCGCGGATCACGTCCGCCGCCACGGGGCGGGGCGCGCCGCTCCCCGCGTCCAGATAGATCGCCCGCATCCCGATCAGCCGCGCCGCCGTCGCGTGCGCGGCGGCGAGCTCGGGCTTGTCCGCCGGTAACGGTCGCGTCTGGCTCACCGCCTCGACGCTCGTGACCCGTCCACCGTCCACCAGGATGTAGCCCGTCGAAAGGGTGGCGACGAGGTGACGGGTGAGAAACGGAACCGCGCGCACGTGCTCTTCGATGAGGTATTGCGCGTTGCGTCCGGAGACGAGCGACAGGAACAGCACCAGGTCGACCTCGGCGGTGAGCTGCAGCGCAGATCCGGGGAACAGCGCGACCGGGAGCCCCGCCGCCGCCTGCCGGATCGCTCGCGCGACGAGCTCCGTGTTTTGCGTCCCGTCGAACGAGGAGCCGATCATGATCCCCGCCGCGCCCGCCGCACCGGCCGCACGCGCCACGTCCGCGGCCTGGGCCGGCGTGGTGCGGCTGGGGTCGACCAGCACCAGCAGACCGGGACGCCGCTCGAGCAATCCGCTCACGGCTCGCTCCCCGCGATGCGCTCGGCGAGCCCCGCGAGCCCGGTCGCATCGGCCTCGGCCTGCGCCTCGAACGCGTAGGTGATGAACGCGTCGGCTGCGAGGAGCTCGAGCGCCAGCTCGCGCCCGCCCTCCGGCCGACCCGCCACCCGCCCCAGCACACGCCGCCCCAGCACGGCGAGCTGATCCGGCAGCGGCACGAGGGGGGGGAGCTCCGCGTCGGTCACCGCGGCCTCGAGGCACGCCCGCAGCGCGTCCGGAGGAATCGGCCGCCTCGCTTCGAGCCAGGCGAGCACCTCGCGCCGGGTCATCGCCGCAGCAACCCCTCGACGATCGCCCGAGCTTGGGCCCGGGCCAGCCCCAGCTTCGTGGCGTCCCCCGCTCCCGCGGACGCGAAATGCGGCCGCCCCCCGCCCTTCCCGCCCGACACGGCGGCGATCGCGTTGGCGATGTCACCCGCCTTCACCCCCTGCTGCACCAGGTCGTCGGTGACGGCGACGTGCACGCCGGCGCGCTCGCCGTTCGTGAACAGGACAGAGATGGCGCGCGTGTGGCTCGCCCGGAACGCGTCCATCGCCAGCGCGATTTGGTCTCGATCCTCGAGATCCGAGTCCGCGATATGCAGCTCCACGTCGCCAATTTGCTCTACCGCTCCCCGCTCCCCGCTCCCTGCTCCCTGCTTGAGCAAGCCTTCGATTCGTTTCTCCAGCTTCCGGTTCTCCTCCAGCAGCTGCTCGATCCGGCGCCCGAGATGCTCGGGTTGCGTCCGCAGCGCGCCCGCCGCCTGCTCCAGCTCGCCCTCCAGCTTGCGGATCAGCGCGTACGCCCCCGGGCCGGTCACGGCCTCGATACGGCGCACGCCCGCGGCCGCCCCCGTCTCGTGCGTGAAGCGGAACAGCGCGATCTGACCGGTCGTGGGAACGTGCGTCCCGCCGCACAACTCCAGCGAGACGCCCGGTACGTCGACGACGCGCACGATGTCGCCATACTTCTCCGTGAAGAACGCCATCGCCCCTGCGGCGATCGCCTCCCGGTACTTCATCTCCCGCGTCGCGACGGGCAGGTTCGCCCAGATGTGGCGGTTCACTTCCTCCTCAACGCGGGCGAGCGTCGGGTCATCCACCGGGCCGTGGTGCGAGAAGTCAAAGCGCAACCGGTCGGGAGCCACGACCGAGCCCTGCTGGCGCACGTGGGGGCCGAGGATCTTGCGGAGCGCGGCGTGCACGAGGTGCGTCGCCGTGTGGTTGCGCTCGATGTTCTTGCGGCGCGGCTCGTCGACCTGGGCCAGCACCGGCGTCGGCTCGAATTCGTCCGCGAAGTGACCGACCACGGCGCTCAGGCCGTCCACCTTCTCCACCCCCTCCACGTCGAGGGTCCACCCCTTCCCCTTCACCTGGCCCGTATCACTGACCTGCCCACCCGACTCGACGTAGAACGGATTCTCCTGCAACACGACCTCGACCACGTCACTCGCCTGCCGAAACCTGAGCACATCGGTCTCGGCGTGCGTGGTATCGTAGCCCACCCACTTCTGCTTGGCCCTGGGTTTGACGGAACGCCAGTCGCCGCGGCGCTTCACGTGAACCGCGACCTTCCCGGCGTCCCCCACCTTGCTCCGCTCCAGCGCCTCGAGCGAGCGCGTGCGCTGCTTGCCCAGCTCCCGCTCGAACCCCGCGACGTCCACCGTCTGGCCACGCTCCCCGGCGATCAGCTGCGTCAGGTCGATCGGAAAGCCGAAGGTATCGTACAACTTGAACGCCTCCGTGCCGGAGATGGCCTTCGCACCCTCCAGCTGCTCCAGCCGCTCGAGCCCGCCCTCGATCGTGTCGAAGAAGCGCTCTTCCTCGGCGCGCGTGACGCTTTCCAGGTGGCTGCGCTTCTGGACCAGCTCCGGATACACGCTTCCCAAGAGGCCGCCCACCGTATGCACCAGATGCACCAGCGTCGGCTCGCGGCGACCCAACAGCCAGGCGTGGCGCACCGCGCGGCGCAGGATGCGGCGCAGCACGTAGCCCCGTCCTTCGTTCGACGGGTAGACGCCGTCCGCCAGCAGGAACGCGACGGCCCGCGCGTGGTCCGCGAGCACCCGGTAGGACGCACCCCCCGGTCCGCGGTCGTACTTCTTCCCCACGACCTCCACCGCGCGCTCGATGATCGGCGTGAACAGGTCGGTGTCGTAGTTGGACGGGACCCGCTGCATGACCGCCGCGAGCCGCTCGAGGCCGGCGCCGGTGTCCACAGAGGGAGCAGGGAGCGGGGAGCGGGACCCGTCGGCCTGCTGGTCGTACTGCATAAACACGAGGTTCCAGCTCTCGAGCAGCTGCCCTTCCTCGCTCAGACGCACGAACTCGTCGAGACTGAGCTCCCCTTTCCCCTTTCCCGTTTCCCGTTTCCCGCGAATGTCTACGAGGATCTCCGAGCAGGGGCCGCACGGTCCGGTTTCCCCCATTTGCCAGAAATTGTCCTCGTCGCCCAGACCATAGATCCGCTCGTCGGGGAGGCCCGCCACCTGCCGCCAGAGCCGGCGTGCTTCGTCGTCCGTGTGATGCACCGTGACGTAGACGCGCCCGGGGGCAATGCCCAGCCCGTCCTCCCCGGTCACCCATGCCCAGGCGTATTCGATCGCCTCCTTCTTGAAGTAGTCGCCGAAGGAGAAGTTGCCGAGCATCTCGAAGAAGGTGTGATGGCGGGCCGTATGCCCGACCTGCTCGAGGTCGTTGTGTTTGCCGCCCGCCCGCACGCACTTCTGGCAGGTCACCGCCCTGGTGTATGGCCGTCGCTCGAGCCCCTGAAAGACGCGCTTGAACTGCACCATCCCGGCGTTCGTGAACAGGAGGGTGGGGTCGTCGGCCGGGATCAGGGGGGAGCTGGGCACTTCCTGGTGCCCTCGGCCCGCGAAAAAGTCAAGAAACGTGCGGCGAATTTCGGCGGACGTCATGGGTGAGAATATACTGTTCCAAAGCGAGCAACTGCCGCAGGGCGCCGACACGCTTGCCAGCATGGTACCGCAACGAAGGCTGTCCGCGGGTGGCGCTGTGGCTCGCGCGTGAGGCTCCACCTCCCGTATCAACCGCATGACCGGTTGAGAGATACGGGCGCCCGCCTCGTTCCCCTTCGCACCGGGAGTCCTGGCCCACGGCTTGCAAGCAGGAGCGCGCGGCCCGTGCCATGAAACCCTTCCCTCGCCCCAGCATACGGCGCGCCGTCATCGTCGTGCCGAGTCTGTTCACGCTTTTCAACCTGTTCTTCGGGATCTGGTCGATGGTGCTGGCCTCCCGGGGCGACTTCTACCGGGCCGGGTGGTACATCTTCGCCGGGGGAATCCTGGACGCGCTCGACGGCCGCGTGGCGCGCCTCTCCAGGACGGGGACCCGGTTCGGCGCGGAGCTGGACAGCCTAGTGGACGTGGTGAGCTTCGGCGTGGCGCCGGCGTTTCTCATCTACCAGCTCGAGTTCGCCGCCGCCGGGTCGGCGGAGTGGATTTTCTGCTACTTTTACGTGATGGCGGCGACGATCCGGCTCGCGCGCTTCAACATCACGCAGGCGGGGCATTCCAAACGGCACTTCGTCGGCCTCCCGTCGCCGGCCGCGGGGATGACGCTCGCCACGTTCTATCCGTTCACCACGACGGATCTGTACGCCGGAGCGTTCCGCTACCTGCCGCGCCATCACACGATGCAGCTCCTGATGATCGTCCTCGCGATCCTGATGGTGAGCAACGTGCGCTATGCCGCGCTGCCCCGGGCGGGCGTGCGGAGCGTGCGCGGCCTGCTGGGACTCGCCACGATCCTGTTCGTCCTCGTGTTCGGGCTCCTCGACCACGACGCGTTTTTCTTCCCGCTGGCGGTGGCCTACATGGCCTACGGCGTGGTGCGCGCGGTCTTCCTGGGCTTCTTGGCCGAGGACATGGAGGACGACGCGGCTGCCATCGCCGAGCCCAGCGTCATCATCGCCGGCGAGCCCGAGCGCCTCCGGGGGGCGGGGTGAGCGTTTCAACGCAAGACAGCCCTGCCTGGCAGCACGAAGGTGACTGGCGGACTCTCTTCCTGACGTCGTTTCTGATTTGGCTGACGCCGACGCTGGTCGGCGTCACCGCCAAGGCCTGGTTTCTCGCGAAACATGGGTTTGCCAGCGTCGCCGGATCGCTCTCTCTGCACTCGCTCTCCGTGGGGCAGCGGTTGTCGTTCTTCCGGGCCGACTTGGCCTTCGGTGTTTTCCTCCTGCCTCTCTGCTTCCTGGGGGTGCGCGCCCTCCTGCCGATCCGTTGGTATTCGCGGACGGTCGTGGCGGTTACGCTCATGGCCCTCGTCGTGCAACTCCTGGCCTTCGGCGAATTCGTCGTGCTGGGAAATCTCGCCGGCTATGAGCTGCTCGCTGAAGGTTTCGATTGGGGGCTCGCGCACCCGTTGGCGGCGCTGGAATATCTGGTCGCATTCGACTTCATCAAGCCTCTGGTCATCGTCGGCGGGACTGCCGCGGCCCTGCTGTCGATTTGGCCCCTGGTAAGGCAGCGGCGCCAGGCGCTCAAGAAGCAGATCTATGCCGTGTCCGCTGCTCTGTGGATCGTGTGCGCCGCGCCGGCAATCGCATCATGGCTTCCGTGGATGCGGCCCACGGTGTTTCACTCCGCGATGATTTCCCTGACGGTGCAATCGCTGTTTGGTTCCGAGTTGGGATCAGAATCGAGCGCGGAACGCTACGATGGCTATTCGATAGGCACGCTTCGGCCCATCTATCAGCAGCTGGCGAACGCAGCGAGTCCCGGGTGGCCACGCCCGCATTGGGGCGCCGCAAAGGGCTATGACGTGGTCCTCTTCGTCATGGAGACGGGTCCCGCTCACATCTTATCGTGGGACGCAAATCTCAACGACTTTCCCAACCTGCAGCGCCTGAGGCAAAACGCCTGGGTAGGCACGCAGCACTACACGACGTCGCCCGAGAGCTTTAGAGCCATCACATCAATGCTGCTGTCCATGTATCCGGTCAGACATAGCCGGAGTTTTGTGGAGAGACGGCGGACCCCGCCTGGACTGATCCAGAGCCTTCATGCCACCGGCTATGAGACCGGAGTGTACTTGCCGAACGTCCACGGCACTCGCCATGCCAAGGATGAAGAAGACTATTACAAGACGCTGGGACCGGATCGGGTGTCGATTCCCGATACGTCACCGGTTCCCAGGGCGAACGCGCCGGGATGGCAGGAAGCGCAGGACTTGGACGTGCTGGCGCTGCGCAACCTGGAAGGGGCCTACCGGGCGGCCGCTTCCACTGGAACGCGGTTTCTCGGCGTTTTCGCGCCACAGCTGTCACACGAGCCATGGGTCGATGTGACCACGGGCGAACACGACATGGCGAAGCGCCGCTATAACCTCATGAAAGTGGAGGACCGTGAGTTGGGAGAGCTCATCACCACGGTCGAGCGGGCCGGACGCCTCAATAAGACGCTACTCGTCGTGACCTGCGACCATGGCCTTCGGAGCAGCGAGTCGGACTCCTCCTTTCGGGCCGGGCAGATCGACGATCTGACCTTCCATGTTCCATTTCTCCTGTACGCCCCGGGGATCGTCAAGCAACAGACGAATCTGTCGTGGATGACGTCTCACCTCGATATCACTCCGTCCATTCTCGACTTGCTGGGCATCTCGGAAGGCAGGGAGTTCGAGGCGGGGACCGCGATCTGGAACGAGAGCCTCAAGGACCGGACCACCTTCTTCTGGGCTGCTCAGTACTTTGGGGCGAACGGTTACCATTCCCGCGACTCGTTTTCCATGTGGAATCCGATGATCAACGTCACGTACCGGAATCACACACTCCACTTCACCGCCGCCGACGCCGTGCCGCTGGACAGTTTGGCCCATGGGGACATCATCGATCGGATTCAGACAATGGGCGCGCTGGGAAGCGCGTGGTACAACCTTGCCATCAGCGCTCCCGCGGCTCCCCCCGGAACTTCAGCCCCGATTCAACCGAAGTGAGGTTCTGCACCAACTCCTTCACCCTGGGGCCCTCATAACCCCGCCGTACGAGATAGGCCAGCAGCCGCCGTTTGCGCACGGGCGGAGGAAGATCCGCCAACTGCCGCGCCCGCCTCGCGGCGACGGCCCGTGCCTCGACCTCGGGGTCGATGCCCTCGTCCGCCAGCGCGCGGCGCACCGCCTCCTCCGCGGTCCGGCGCTCCACACCCTGTGCCAGCAGATCCCGGAGCAGCCGCGCCGGCCCCTTGCCGCGCGTCGCCCGCAGGGCCGCGTACTGCTCCGCGTAGCGGCCGTCATCGAGCAACCCGCGCACCCTGAGCCGCTCCAGGGCGGCATCCACGGCCGCCGGCGGGTGCTGCTTCTTCACGAGCCGCCGCCGCAGGTCGCCGCGGGCGTGCGCCCGCCGCGCCAGCGCCCGGAGCGCCGCCCGCTCGGCGGCCTCCACGTCGGCGAGCGCGCGTAGCCGCTCCAGCACCGCGGGCGCCAGCTCCGCGCCGAGCTGCAGGCTCAGCGGCTCGAGCGCGACCCCGGGGAGCGACGCGAAGCGCCCCCGATCCACCTCGACCAGCCGATAGCCCGGCTGGCGTGGATCGGGGGCGAGTCCGGTGAGGGTCGGCACTCACTCCTCGGGGGCAGAGGCCTCCTCGTCGGCCGCCACCACGACGGACTTCACCCCGAGGTGCTCTTTCACTTTCGCCTCGACCTCGACCGCGAGGTCGGGGTGGTCCTTGAGGTACAGCTTCGCGTTCTCGCGGCCCTGTCCGATCCGCTCCTTACCGTATGCGTACCACGCGCCGGCTTTCTCGATGATGCCCGCCTCCGCCGCGATGTCCACCAGCAGCGACTCGTGGCTGATTCCCTCGTCGAACATGATATCGAACTCGGCCTGGCGGAACGGCGGCGCGACCTTGTTCTTCACGACCTTGACGCGGACGTGGTTGCCGATCACCACCTCCCGCTCCTTCACCGGACCGATGCGCCGCATGTCGAGCCGGACCGACGCGTAGAACTTGAGCGCCCGCCCGCCGCTGGTGGTCTCGGGGTTGCCGAACATGATCCCGATCTTCTCGCGCAGCTGGTTGATGAAGATTACCGAAGTGCGAGAACGGTTGATCGCCCCGGCGAGCTTACGCAGCGCCTGACTCATCAAGCGCGCCTGCAGGCCCGGGAGCGAGTCTCCCATTTCCCCCTCGATCTCCGCTTTCGGCACCAGGGCCGCGACGGAGTCGATGACGACGACATCCACCGCGCCCGACCGCACCAGAATCTCCGTGATTTCGAGCGCCTGCTCCCCCGTGTCCGGCTGGGAGACGAGCAGGTTGTCGATGTCCACCCCCAGCTTCTTCGCGTACTCGACGTCGAGGGCGTGCTCGGCATCGATGTAGGCCGCCGCCCCGCCCAGGCGCTGGGCGTTCGCGACCACGTGCAGCGCCAGCGTGGTCTTGCCGCTCGACTCGGGGCCGAAGATCTCCGTCACCCGCCCCCGTGGGATGCCGCCGATCCCGATCGCCGCGTCGAGGTTGATCGCGCCCGTGGGGATGATCTCCACCCGTACCCGCGGCGAATCGGCGCCCATCCGCATGATCGCGCCCTTGCCACAGGTCTTCTCGATCTGCGTGATAGCGAGGTTGAGGGCTTTTCTGCGCTCGTCCGAGAGCTGCGGGACTTCCTTGTCCGCCGCCATGAGTGTCCTCGACATGGGTTGGGAGCCTCGTTTGATGAGGCCCGAATATACACCGAAGCCCCGGTTATCGCCACCCGGGGCGGAACGCGTCGGCCAGGTGCTCCAGCCTGCCATCCACGATCGCGATGCAGTCGAAGCGGTAGATGTCCGGTGGCTTCCCGAAGCGGTCCACCCAGACCCGCGCCGCCTTGACCAGCTCGCGCCGCTTTGCCCCCGTCACTGCCTCGAGGGGGCTGCCGAAAGCCGTGCCCCGCCGAGTCTTCACCTCCACGAACGTCACCAGGTCACCCTGTCGCGCGATGAGGTCGATCTCCGTGCGCCCGACTCGAAACCGATGCGCGACGATCGTGCATCCTCGCGACAGGAGGTAGCGGATCGCCTGCTCCTCCCCGGCGATCCCGCGCCGGTGGCGCTCGTCGGTCCACTGCGACGGGTCGGTTCTGATGCCGCTTCGCACGGATGCAACTTACCCATCCGCCGGCGGTCGACGTAACCGAAACTATGCCGACGGGGCCCGATCAACGCGGAACGGGGAACCTCGAAACGCGGAAGTGCGAACGCGGAACGCGGAACAGCAATGGGAGGTCGCTCGCTGCGGCGACGCCGGTCCTTATGTTCCGCGTTCCGCATTCCGCGTTCCGACTTAGTCCCTCCCGCAGATCTCATCCAGCTCTTCCAATCCCACCAGCACATCCCTCGGCTTGGACCCATTCGCGGGTCCGAGGATCCCTGCCAGCTCCAGCTGATCGATTATCCTCGCCGCTCGCCCGTAGCCGATGCTCATGCGCCGCTGCAGCAGCGAGGTCGAGCCGAGCTGGTTCTGGATGCACACCTCCGCGGCCTGCCGGAACAGCATATCGCGCTCGCCCGGAGTGCCCTCCTCGCCCTTCCCGCTTCCGTCTTCCCCTGCTTTTTCCGCGTCTTCCAGCGCCGTCACCTGGTCGTCGATGCTCGCGCCCGCGACCGCCGCGGCCTGCGCGGCATGGGCCTTGTACCAGTCCATCAGTCGTTCGGTCTCGTCCGTCGAGATGAAGGCCCCCTGCACGCGCAGCAGCTCGCTCTTGCCGGGCGGCAGAAACAGCATGTCCCCGTTCCCCAGCATGGTCTCGGCGCCGTTCTGGTCGAGGATGGTACGGCTGTCCACCTTGGCCGAGACCCGGAACGCGATGCGGCAGGGGAAGTTCGCCTTGATCAGGCCGGTGATGACGTTCACCGACGGCCGCTGGGTCGCGAGGACCAGATGAATGCCGATGGCACGAGCTTTCTGCGCGAGCGTGGCGAGCGGCGTTTCGATCTCGCCCTGCACCGTGAGCATCAGATCCGCCAGCTCATCGACGATCAGCACGATGTAGGGGAAGATCCCCCCCGTGTATTCGCCGTCGAGCGGCAGCTCCCTCTGGATGCCGGCCTGTGTCGCCAGCGTCTCGCGCGGCCCCTTGAGCGGCTTCTTCTCCTCGACCTTCCTGTTGAAGTCCACGATGTTGCGCGCGTGGTTGGCGTGCAGCAGCCGGTAGCGTCGGTCCATCTCCCAGACTGCCCACTTGAGCACGCTCGCCGCCTTGTGGTGGTTCGTCACCACCGGCAGCCCGAGGTGCGGCAGGGCCGCGTACATCGAGAGCTCGACCATCTTGGGATCGATCATCAGCAGCTTGAGCTTGTCGGGCGGGTGCGTATAGATCAGGCTCGTGATGATGGTGTTGATGCAGACCGACTTCCCGGACCCGGTGACGCCGGCGATCAGGAGGTGTGGCATCTTGGCCAGATCCGCGACCACGGCATCGCCCTCGAGGTTCTTGCCGAGGGCGAGCGGGAGCGCGCGCGTGGGCCGATGATATTCGACGCCCTCGATCAGCTCGCGCACGTGCACCATGCGCGGCATGGGATTCGGGACTTCGATGCCCACGGCGGCCTTCCCCGGGATCGGCGCGACGATCCGGAGCGAGGGGGCCCGCATCGCGAGCGCGAGGTCGTCGGCGAGGGCCGCGATACGGCCCACCTTCACTCCCGGACCGGGCGCCACTTCGTACTGCGTCACCACCGGTCCGACCGTGCGACCGGCGATCGAGCCTTCCACCCGGAACGTCTGCAGCGTTTCGATGAGCTTGTGGCCCATCTGCTCGATCTGGGCGAGCCCGGCGTCGCCGTCTTCGGGGGGAGCGGGATGCAACAACTCGATCGGAGGTATCAGGACGCCGGCGGGGACCTGCGCCGGTCTCGGAATTGGTGCGGTCTTCTGCTTCCGCTCTTTCGGGAAACGGGAAACGGGAAACGTGGTAGACGCTGGCGGCGTAGGTGCCAAAGCCATCGGCGGCTTGGATTTGACCGTCTTGTCCGTTTCCCCTTTCCCCTTTCCCGTTTCCCGGTTCGCGACTCCCGTCTCCCGGGTTCTCAACGCGACGAGGGGATGCCAGCCGACGGTCAGGATCCCCAGGGCCGAAAGCGCGAACAGCCCCACCAGCGTCCCACCCGCCGTCCCGACCGCCTGGTGGACCCCGTGAGCGAGCACGGCGGGGACCAGGCCCACGAGCTGCTGCGTCGGACCCCAGGCGGCGTACACCGGCGGAAAGCCGGCGCCCGTCACGGTACCGATCCCATAGGGGAGCAGCACGATCAGCCCCGCGCCCAGCGCCGCCGCTCGCCCGGCGGACAGGCTCCCGAGGCGCTCGAACGCGGCCAGCGCCCAGCCGATGCCGAGCACGGGCAGGAGCACCGAGCCCACGCCCAACAGGTACCACAGGCGCGCGCCGATCTGGGCGCCCCAGCTGCCGGTGATCGGCAGCCGCAGCAGGGTGAGTCCGAGGAACAGGCCGACCACGAGGGCGCCGATGCCGAGGAGCTCTTGGCGCGCCTTGCGGTTCATGTGATGCGGCGATCCGCGTACACGGGAACGACGCCAAAGCGGTCCACCCGCGCGGCGAACGCGACGTCCTCGCCCAGGTCTGCCTCGGCGAGCTGGCGCGCCGCCTCGGAGCCCTCGAGCGCCTCCTCCCATCCGGCGAACTCGTCGATCAGGGCCACGGAGGCGCGGGCGGCGTCGTTGAGGGCGAGCTTGCGGATGCCCTTGCGGATGGCCTTGATGAGGCGCCCAGCGGTATAGGCGTCCTCGAGCGCGAACTGCTTCTCCCGCCCGGCGCACACGATGACGAGCTCGCCGCGCTGGGCCAGGATCGCCCGGGCACGCTCGGCCAGCGCCTTGAAGTTGGCCGGGGCGCCGACCAGCACGGGGTCGCCCCCCTGCGCCGCGACCAGCGCCGGGGTCCCGTTGGTGGTGGCGAGCACGATGGTCTTCCCCGCCACCGCGGCCGCGGTCATCTCACGGGGCGAATTGCCAAGGGCGAACCCTTCGATCTTGACGCTGCGGCGCTCGCCGGCCAGGACCACACCGTCCTTCTCGAGGTTCGAGGCCAGGCGCACCGCCTCCTCCGACGTGGCGGCGGGGATCACCGCCTTGGCGCCGTTGGCCAGCGCGGTGACGACGGTGGTCGTCGCCCGCAGCACGTCGACGACGACGACGCCCCGGCCGGCGAGATCCCCCGCCAGCAGGCCGAGCGGCGTGACGTGCACGTCGATCTTCATGTCGGCGGCTGGAGCAGCTGGGGCTCGCGCTCGAGGAACTTCGTGTCCACTCGGCCCGCGACGAAGTCGGGGTGGCGCATGACCCGACTGAGGAAGGGAATGGTCGTGGTCACGCCTTCAATGATAAACGAGTCGAGCGCCTGCCGCATGCGGGCGAGCGCCTCCGCGCGGTTGTTGCCGTGCACGATCAGCTTCGCGAGCAGGGAGTCGTAGTACGGCGGCACCGAGTAGCCGGCGTAGATGTGGGTGTCGACCCGCACGCCGGGGCCGCCGGGCGGGTGGTACACGGTGATGGTCCCGGGGCTCGGCTGAAAGTTGCGGGCCGGGTCTTCCGCGTTCACGCGGCATTCGATGGCGTGGCCGCGCAGCCGGTTTCCGTTCATCACGAACGACAGCGGCTCGCCCGCCGCGACGCGAATCTGCTCCTTCACCAGGTCGAAGTTGGTGCACATCTCGGTAACCGGGTGCTCCACCTGAATGCGGGTGTTCATCTCCATGAAGTAGAAGGACCCGTCCTCGTCGAGCAGGAATTCGATCGTCCCCGCGCCCGCGTAGCCGATCGCCTCGGCCAGCCGCACCGCGGCGTCGCCGATGTCCTGGCGCAGCGTCTGGTCCACGGCCGGACTGGGCGCCTCCTCGATCAGCTTCTGGTGGCGCCGCTGCACCGAGCAGTCGCGCTCGCACAGGTGCATGATGCGCCCCTGCGTATCCCCCATGATCTGGATCTCGATGTGGCGCGGGCGGGCGAGGTATTTCTCCAGGTACACTTCGTCCGAGCCGAATGCGGCTAACGCCTCCTGCTTCGCGAGCGAGAACGCCTGGGGGAACGCCTCGTCGTCCTGCGCCACCCGCATGCCCTTCCCGCCCCCGCCCGCCGCCGCCTTGATGATCACCGGAAACCCGAGCTTCTCGGCGATCTTGAGCCCCGCCTCGGCGTCCTCGACCGGCCCGGCGGAGCCCGGCACCGTCGGCACCTTGAGCTTCTGGGCGAGCTTGCGCGCCGCGGCCTTGTCGCCCATTTGTCGGATCTGATCCCCGCTCGGGCCCACGAACGTGATGTTCGACGTGCGCACGATGTCGGCGAATTCGGCGTTCTCGGCCAGAAAGCCGTAGCCCGGGTGAATCGCGTCCGCCCCCGTGATCTCCGCGGCGGCGATAATGCGCGGGATGTTGAGGTAGCTGTCGCGCGACGGCGCCCGGCCGATGCAGACGTCGTCGTCCGCGAAGCGGGTGTGCAGGCTGTCCCGGTCCGCCTCCGAGTAGATGGCGACCGTATGGATATCCAGCTCCTTGCACGCACGGATCACCCGCAGGGCGATCTCCCCGCGGTTCGCGATCAGCACCTTCTTGAACATCAGGGCGTGATGTCGCCGCGCAGCCCGGCCGCGGCCGTGGTGCCGCCGAACGCCTGGCTCTCGCCCGAGTCCACGCCCGAGACCTTCAGCGCGAACTCGCTCGGATTCGTGGCGTAGAAGATCGCGCTCTCGTAGCTGACCGTGCCCTGCTGGTACCAGTGAAACAGCGACTGGTCGAAGCTCTGCATCCCGTATTGGACCGACCCCTGGGCGATGAGGTCGGGGATGCTCAGCGACTTCGTGAGATCGCGCATGTTTTCCTGCACGGCCGCGGTGTTGATCAGCACCTCGGACGCGGGGACCCGTCCCTTGCCGTCCTTGCGCGGCACCAGGCGTAACGAGACGATCGCCTGGAGCGCGGTCGACAGGAGGTGGCGCACCTCGTCGTGCTGATGCGGCGGGAAGAACGAGATCACGCGGTTGATCGTCTGCGTCGCGTCCGTGGTGTGCAGCGTCGAGAACACCAGGTGCCCGGTGTCCGCCGCCTTGAGCGCGGTGTCCAGCGTCTCCATATCGCGGATCTCGCCGATCAGGATCACGTCGGGCGCCTGCCGCAGCACGTGGCGCAAGGCGGCGTTGAACGACAGGGTGTCGTTCCCCACCTCGCGCTGCGAGATGTTGGCCAGGTTGTCGCGGTGCAGGAACTCGATCGGATCCTCGATCGTGATGATGTTGACCCGCCGGTTCGTGTTGATGTGGTTGATCATCGCCGCGAGCGCCGTCGACTTCCCCGATCCCGTCACTCCGGTGACCAGCACCAGCCCCCGCGGCCGCAGGCCGATCTCCTCGAGCACCGGCGGCAGGTTCAGATCGCGGATCGTTTTGACTTCGTACGGAATGGCCCGGAAGGCGAACGCCACCGTCCCGCGCTGCTGGTACACGTTGGTTCGGAACCGTCCCACCCCCGGCACGCCGATCGCGAAGTCCGCCTCCTTGTGCTCGGCGAACTCCTTCACCTGTCGGGGGGTCATGATCTGCTCGGCGAGCGACTTCAACTCCTCCGGCTTGAGCGGGGAGGCGTCGAGCGGCACCAGCTCGCCGTTCACCCGGATCGTGGCCGGCCGGCCCACCTTGAGCAGCAGGTCCGACGCGTTGCGCTGGACCATTTGGGTGATGGCCGCCTTGAAGTTGAACGTCGCTGGTCCGCCGTGGGGGGCTTCAGGCATGGGGGTCCACCCGGAAGAGGAGCTGTCCGAACTCGACGGGCTGGGCGTTCTCCACCAACACTTCCCGCACCACGCCCGCGACCTCGGACTCGATTTCGTTCATGATCTTCATCGCTTCGATGATGCAAACCACCTGGCCCGTCGCGACCCGGCTCCCGGCCTTGACGTAGGGATCGGCGCCGGGCTCCGGGGCCGAATAAAATGTCCCGACCATGGGAGACTTGATCTCGACGAGATGAGACGGGGCCGCCGCCGCGGCCCCCGGGAGCGGCGCGCCGGGCGCCGCCCCCGACGCCGGGGCGTGCGCCTGCGCGACGACCACGTGCTGGCCGCTCTCGTTGGTCGAGTGCCCGGCCCGGCTCACGCGAACCGACGACCACGCCCCGAACAAACCCCGACGGACCTCGATCGCACCAAGCTCGGGCGCCTCCCTCAGGATCTGCACCAGCTGGGCGATGATGTCGAGGTTCATGGCTCCCAAGTTACACGAGCTCCAAGAGGTCCGTCAGCCCGTCGCTCAAGAGCTCCGGCCCCGCCGGCGCGAGATGAACGTCGTCTTCGATCCGCACGCCGCCGTCGCCCGCCAGGTACACGCCCGGCTCGATCGTCACGACCGCGCCCGCCGGCAGCGGATCGTCGTTGGTCCGCGAAAGCCGGGGCGCTTCGTGCACTTCGAGCCCGAGCCCGTGACCGAGCGAGTGGCCAAACGCCTCGCCGAATCCGCGGGCCGCGATCGGATCGCGCGCCAGCGCATCCGCTTCGCGCCCGCTCATGCCGGCGCGCACGCCGGCGCGCGCGCGCTGCTGCGCCTCGCGGACCAATCCGTACAGCACCCGCTGGCGCTCGCTCGCGCGTGCCCCTACCACCACGGTGCGCGTGATGTCCGCGCAGTAGCCATCCACCTGAGCCCCGAAGTCTAGCAGCAGCCACTCCCCGGCCGCCACCGCGCGGCGGCTCGAGCGCGCGTGCGGCAACGCGCTGCGCGGGCCCGACGCCACGATCGTGGCGAACGGATGGCCTTCGCTGCCCTGCCGGCGCAGCGCCCCTTCGAGCACGCCCGCGATCGCCAGCTCGGTCATGCCGGGGCGCACCTGCGCGAGCGTCTGCCCCAACGCCTCGCCGGCCAGGAGGGCGGCACTGCGGATGGCCGCCACCTCGCCGTCGTCCTTCGCCGCACGCAGCCGCTCCACCAGCTCCGTCGTGGGCATCCAGCGCCACGCCTTCCCCGCCTGCGCGAACCGCCCCGCGTCGTGCACCGACAGCGCCTGGGCCTCGTAGCCCAGCGTGCCCAGCGACCCCAGCGTGGCGAGCTCCGTGAAGAAGCGGTCCCATACGCTGGTGCCGTCCACTTCGACCCGCGCCACCGCGCCCGCCTCCGCCCGCGCCTGCGCATCGTAGCGGAAGTCGGTCACCAGCAGCACGTCCGCCCGCGTGACCGCGACGACCGCCGCCGAGCCCGAGAAGCCGGTGAGGTAGCGGATGTTGGCGTGCGACGTGACCACCAGCCCGTCCAACGCCTCCGCTTCCAGAGCCCGGACGAGCGCTTCCTGCCGGGCGCGCCGCCGATCAGCCGCCATGGCGGGCCTGGAGAAAGCCGACCAGACCCTCGAGTCCCAGCCGATAGCTCTCGGCGCCGAAGCCGGTCACCATCCCCACGGCGGCGTCCGCGAGCATCGAGCGGCGCCGCTCCGGCTCGCGCGCGAAGATGTTCGAGAGATGCACCTCCACGAACGGCACGCGCACCGCGAGCAGCGCATCGCGCACCGCAAGACTCGTGTGCGTGAACGCGGCGGCATTGATCAGCAGGCCGTCCGACCTCCCTTTGAGCCCCTGAATCGCATCGACCAGCTCGCCCTCGTGGTTCGTCTGCGTCCACGAGACGTCGACGCCGAGCGCGCGCGCCTGCTCGCGCGTACGCGCCTCGATCTCCGCGAGGGTGACCCGCCCGTACAGCTCCGGCTCTCGCTCCCCCAGCAGATTCAGGTTCGGGCCGTTCAACACGGCGATGTGCACTAGTGCCGTTCCCACGGATTGCAGACCAGGGCTCCCATCCGGGGGGGCACGATCGGTGGGAACGGCACTAGGACTTGAGGCCCCTGAGCCAGGCCTGGAACTGATCGAGCTCGCCCTCGTCCTCCACCGGCGGCCGAAGTCTGCCGCCGGAGCTCCGTGCGGGTGCCTGCGCCGGTGCGCCGCCCAGCGACGCGGCTGCGCCCGCCACCCCCCCCGCGCCCTCCCCCGCCCCACCCGTCGGCTCGGAAGCCGTGAAGAACTGGTCGAATGAGAACCCGCCGGTCTGCTGCGGAGCCGGTGACGGCGGAGCGGCCGGGGGCGGCGCGGGGACCGGGGGAGGCGGGACTTCCGGTGCCGGGGCCGGGGCCGAGTTCCGTGGGCCGTCGTCCCCGAACACCTGGTCAAGCGAGATACTGTCGGCCGCCGGCCGCGTCGCCTCGCCCGGAGACACCACCGTGTGCGCGCGAGCCGGCTCGGGATCGGAGTGAGCGATCGCAAAGGCAGCGTCGAGTGAAGATCCCGCCGGTGGATCCGGTGGCTCGGACGCCGGCGTGCCGGGTCGGCCGGCGAGAATGCGCTTCAGGAAGACCTGGACGGTCTCACCCGTCCCTCGTCCCGCCTCCCGTGCCCCGCCCCCGGCGATCGATTCGACCCGTCCCCGCAGTCGCGAGTCCGCCGGCCGCTGCGCCAGGAGCGCCTGGTACACGCGGAGGGCATCCTCCTGATGACCCTGTCGGAGATACAACTCGGCCATTGTCTCGGTGAGTACCGGCTCGGCGCGCGACAGCGCGGCGGTGTCCGCTGCGCCATCGTCGTCCGACAGTACGACCGCGGCAGGCGGGGGGGTTGGCGGCGGGAGGGGGGCCGCTGGGAACGGAGGCGCCGGGGAGGGGGGCGCGGCCGCGGTCACGTCGTCGGGCATGATCAGCGGGAGATCGATCGTCGGCTCGTATTCCGGCTCCGTCGGTTCGGCCGCGAAGGTCCCGCTTTCGTATTGCGTATGCGCCAACCCCTCGACCACCAAGTCCTGGGGCTTGAGCTCGACCTCCTCCTGCACCTCGATGCCGTCCGCTTTTGCGGCGCTGTGCGCCACGGCATTGAAGTCGAGCGTCCCGTCGAACGTTTCGATGTCGGCGGGCGTGCCCCGCACGTCGAGCGAGGGAGAGGTTGGCTCCTCCGACGCGTGCTCGATCACCAGGTCCCGCTGGGGCTGGGGCGGCGAATGCGGGGCCGCTTCCAACACCAGCCGCGCGACCGGCTCCGGGGTCTGCTTCGGCGCCGACTGCGCCGCCTTGCTTTTGGCTCGCGCCAGTGCCTCGGCCGCATCGCCGTTCATCGGATCGGCCGAGAGCAGGTGGCTGAGCCAGTCGGCCGCCTCGCCGAACCGGCCCCCGCGCTCGGCGATTTCCGCTAGGATCTTGAGCGCCAGCACGTTCTCGGGGTCGAGCGTCAGGACCTTGCGAAACACATCGGAAGCGCCGGCGTCGTTTTTCTGATCGATCAGGCAGCGCCCAAAGACGATGTGCGCGCTGACGTAGTCGGGGTGCCGCTCGAGGCCGGCGGTGCACAGCTCGATGGCCCTATCTAGTTCTCCTGCCTTACGATAGGCGTCGGCCAGGGGGGCAAAGTTACGTCCCTTGGGGTTCTCGGCCCACCGCTTCTCCAGCTTTTCTATTTCGCTAGTGTAGGCCACGCCCTAAGTGCTTGGGGGAGTTGGACAAAGATAGTGTTTGCTCGGGCGCGCTGTCAATCGGAATCGCACCCGCGCGCTTGAGTTTTCGTGTTGTGGTTTTTAGACTTATGCCCCTCCCACCATGCTCTCGTCGGAGTCTGGCCCCATATGATGCGCGCGATGCGTGAGATCACGAAGCCTGTCTTCTGGGTCGTGGCGATCACGTTCATTGGTTGGATGGCGTATGGGCAGGTCAGCGATATCATCGGCGGGGGAAGAGACGTCGTCCTCAAGGTCGACGGCACGGTGGTGCGCTCCCAGCCGTTCCAACAGCAATATCAGGCGACCCTGGAGCAGTATCGCCGCCAGCAGGGAGGCGGGCGGTTGACGCGCGAGGACGAGCGGCAGCTGCAGGATCGCGTTGCCGACCAGTTCATCCAAAAGATCCTGCTCGACCGGGCGTACCGCCGCTTCGGCATCACGGTCTCGGACGACGAAATCATCCAGGCCGCACGCAGCGCGCCGCCGCCCCAGATCATGCAGCAGGTGCTCCAGGACCCGACTTTCCAGACGAACGGTCAGTTCGACATCACCAAGTGGCAGCGGTACATCTCGAGCGCCGGCTCGGAGTTCGCGTCTCAGGTCGAGCAGCTGTATCGCGAGTACCTGCCGCAGCGCAAGCTGGAAGAGTACCTGACGGCCGACGTCTACGTGTCCGACGCGAAGCTCTGGCGTACCTGGCGTGACCAGCACGAATCGGTGACGGTTGCCCTGCTCGCCGTACGTCCGGAGGACGTGCCGGATTCGCTGGTGCCGGTGTCGGACGCGGAGCTCGAGCGCTACTACGGCGCGCACCAGGCCGATTTCAAGCGACCCGCCGCCGCCTGGCTCAGCTACGTCGAGCTGCCGCGCATCCCCAACGCCGCCGACAGCGCGGCGGCCTTCGCGCACGCCCGCGCGTTGCGGGCGGAGATCGCGGCGGGTAAGGCCAAGTTCGACGACGTCGCGAAAAAGGAGTCCGCGGACTCGGGGACCGGCCCGCGGGGCGGCGATCTGGGGTGGGTCAAGCGTACCGGCGCCGGCTTTGTCGCCCCGTTCGCCGCGGCGCTGCACCGTCTCGCGCCGGGTGCCCTCAGCGAGCCGGTGCTCACCGAGTTCGGGCTTCACCTCATCCGGATCGACGCCGCCAAAGGCGATTCGGTGCACGTGCGCCACATCCTCGTCCCGATCGTGCCCCAGGGCGCGCATCTGGACGCGGTCGATGCGCGCACAGATACGCTGGACCGGCTGGCCGCGGACCAGACCGATGGCAGCCGACTGGACAGCGCCGCCAAACGGCTGCACCTCCCGCTCGCGCGCGCGCCGAAGCTCGTCGAGGGGGAGCGGCTGCGGCTCGGCGGGTCCGTCCCGGACGTCAGCGTGTGGGCGTTCGAGGCGCGCCGGGGTGAGACGAGTCCGGTGATCGATGCCGGCCAGGCGAGCTACGTGTTCCGGCTCGACTCGCTCGAGGCGGCCGGCGTACCGCCGCTCGCGGGCATCCGTGGTCGCGTCCTCGCCGCGGCGCGCTACGAGAAGAAGAAGGCCGTGGCGCGCGAGCGGGCGGAGCAGGCAGCGACCGCGCTGCACGACGCCAGCGACCTGCTTTCGACCGCCCAGGCGCGGGGATTCCTCGTCGAGAAGCTGGGCCCCTTCACACGGGTGACCGCGCCCGTACAGTTCGCGCGCAATCCCGTCTTGCTGGGAGCAGCCTTCGGGCTGCGACCTGCCGAGCGCAGCGGCGTCATCGCGGACGAGACGGGGTGGTTCTTGCTGCAGGGCCTGGCCCGCGCCGGCGCCGACTCCGCCGCGTGGCTGAAGCAGCGCGCCCAGCAGCGTGAAGCGCTGACCCGGCCTGTCGAGCAGGCGCGGCTCCAGCAATTCGTCACCGCACTGCGCGCCGACGCCACGATCGTCGACCGCCGCAGCGAAATGTTCCGATCGGCGGCCGCCAGCGAGAGTTAGTCGTTCAGGCGCTTCGGGTCGCCCGAGGAGAGGGGGCTCGAGGTGGGTGGCTGGACGCTGCGCGGGGGCGCGCTGGGCGGGTCGTCGCTCGTGGCGTCCTTGAGGCTGCGCTTGAACTCCTTGATCCCCTGCCCCAACGAGGATCCGATCTCCGGGATCCGCTTCGCGCCGAACACCAGCACCAGCACGAGCAGCAGGATCAGGATGTGGCTGAACGACAGGTCCCCGAACATAGCGCGCCTCGCTTCAGAAGATCGATCGGGCGACGTAGTACGCGATCGCCACGCCCACGAGCGCGAGCAGGGACACGTCGAGTCCGAGCGGCCCAAGGGTGATCGACACCACCAGCAGGTCCATGTGGACCGGCCCCAGCGTGGGGGTCACCGACCAGGTAAAGATCTCCTTCGCCGGCCCCTGCGGCAGGAAGCGCCGCAGGAGCGAGTGGACGAAGCCCCCCAGCACAAACCCGGTGGCCAGCACGCCAAAGTAAAATAGCGGCCTGCGCGGGCCTTGCGCCACGGGTTAACTGCGCCGCTCCACGGCGTACGCGATGCTGTCGCGCAGCGCATCGCGCGCCGGCGACGGGGGGAGCGTGTCGAGCTCCGCGTCGGCCTGCTGGGCCAGCTCCAGCGCACGGCGCCTGGCGTAGTCGAGGCCCCCGGCCGCTGCCACGCAGCGCACCACGTCCGCCACGAGCGCATCCTCCGGTTCGGGCGCCCGCATCAGCTCGGCGACGAGGCGGCGGTCGCCGGGCGGCATGGCGCCGAGCGCCGCAATGAGCGGCAGGGTCACCTTGTGCTCTCGCAGGTCGAGCCCCGACGGTTTCCCCGTCACCGTCTCCGCCTCGGTGTAGTCCAGCAGGTCGTCGGCGATCTGGAACGCCATGCCGAGCCGCAAGCCGAAGCGGGCCAGCGCCTCACGATACGCGGCCGGCCCGTGGAGCGCGCCGACCTCGCAGGCCCCGGACAGGAGCGATGCCGTCTTAGCCCGGATGAGCTGGTCATACTGCTCCTCGCTGTACGCGAGCTTGTCGTGCGCCTCGAGCTGGCGCATCTCCCCGATCGTCATCTCGTTCGTCACGCGGGCGAACACCCGCAGGGGCTCGCGATCGTCGAGGCGAACCAGCTCGATGATGGCCCGCGAGTACAGGTAGTCGCCCATGATCACCGCGACCTGGTGCGAGAACAGCGCGTTGAGCGTCGGCATGCCGCGCCGCAGCACGGAGTGGTCGACCGAGTCGTCGTGCACCAGCGTAGCGAGGTGAATCAGCTCGACGACGGCGGCGAGCGTCACGGCGCGCGAGTCGAGCGAGCCCGTCGCCTGGCTCGAGAGCAGCAGCAGCGTGGGGCGGAACAGCTTCCCCTTCATGCGTACCAGGTGCTCGTTCACCTGGGCGATGATCGGGAAGTCGGCCGCTATGATGCGCCCCAGCTCGCCGGCGACGCGCTCGAGGTCCCCCGCCACCGGCCGTTGGAGGTCCCGCAGCGAGACCGGAGCGACCTGCTGGCTCATGCTACTTCGCCTTGGCGAGCGCCTTGGAGCGCTCGCCCACGTCCCGGAATCGGATGTCCACCGCGAACACCCGGCCGTACAGCTCGCGGGCTTCGACCCGCTTCCCCTGTTCCTCGAGCGCGCGGCCCAGCCAGTACAGGACGCCCAGACGCTCCTGGTCGCCACCCGCGGCCGGCAGGTCCAGCGCGCGCCGCAGGATCGACTCCGCCACGACGAAGGCGCCCTTGTCGAGGAAGCACACGCCCAGCGCCTCGGAGCTTCTGAGTTTTCCGTCGGGCGCCCGCAGCGCCTTCTGCAGCTCCGCAATCGCCTCGTCCAAGAGGCCCATCTCCTTGAAGGCCACGCCCAGATCGTAGTGCGACTGAAAGTCGGCCTCGTCGATGTTCTCGTCGATCCCCTGCTTGAAGCGCGCGAGCATCTCCTGAAAGTCGCGTTCCTCGTCCCCGGTCGGCTCTTCGTCCGCGACCTTCATGCGCGTGTCGCGCACCGGCAGATCTTCCTCGAGGATCATCGCGCTCAGGTCCACGAAGTCCCCTGCCTCGACGGCCTCGTCCCGCACCTTCATCTTCGCGTCCCGAGCCGCGGTCCTTCCCTCCGTGTCCCGGACGGTCGGCTTCGCCTTCGGCGGCGGCTCCGGCGGGCGGGTCGTCACCGGCGCGAGCATCGCGAGCGCGGCCTTCGCGCGCTCGTTGGCGGGATCGTGCTCGGCGACGCGCTTGTAGACGGCGCGGGCCTTGTCGGGGAGGTCGCTCCGTAACAGCGTGTCGGCGAGCTCGACGTACGCGTCGATCAGCTTGGCCTTGTCGCCCGACTTGAACGCGAATTCCACCTGCTTCTGCCGGTGCCGCACGCTGTTGGGATCGAGTCGCAGGATCTCGTCCACCAAATCCTGCGCCTGCGGCAGGTTCCCCCGGGTCTCGAAACCGGTCGTGGCCAGGTCGAGCTCCTCGATACCCCGCTCCCGCTCGCCCGCTTCGATCAGCGCCTCGCCCAGCGCCTGGTGCGATTCGGGATCGTCCGGATCATCGGCGACCCGTCCCTCGAGCTGCTCGATCGTCGGTTTCGCCGGCGTCGCGTCGATGTTGGCGAACACGAGCGATCCGGGCTCGTCGCGCTCCGTGACCAGGCCGTCCAGGCTCAGGTCGATCGCCCCCGAGCGACGCGCGCCTCCGCCGCTCCCGCCCGCCCCCAGATCGTCGATCGCCAGTGGCTGATCGTCGACGTCGTGCTCCGTGTCGGTCGCGCTGGTGTCGAAGTCCGGCTCGAGCTCGAGCGGGGGCACTTCCACCAGGGTCTTGCGGGATGGTGGGGCCGGTCGCTTCGGGACGACCGGTTTGACCTTCGGCGGCTCGGCCGCCTTCGCAGCCGTCCCCCCCCCCGCAAACCGGGGCGGTGCCCCGACCGCGGGCCGCTTCGGCACGACGGGCGCCACCCGCGGCGGTGCTTTCGCCTTGGGCGCCTCGATCTCGATCTCCGTTTCCAAGAGCGGCTGGAGCTCTACCGCGGAGTCGGAAGCGCTTGCCTCTTCCGGCACGGTCGGCTCGAACTCGGCCGGCGGAGGAATATCCTCCGGGGCGACTTCGTCCCGCAGCGAAGGCACATCCGCCGCGTCGAGGTCGATGTCGCCGAACTCCGCGCTGGTCGTCTCGAACCCTTCGAGCGTGCCTCCGGCGTTCGTGGCCTCCAGCCCTTCGACTAGACTCGTGGACTCGATCTCGAGGGACGTGTCGGGCTCGGCCGTCACGGGCTCAATCAGGCTTTCGACTGCGGGCTCCGGGTCGAGCGCCGGTTCGGGTTCCGGCTCCGGTACCGGCTTGGGCGGGATCGCGACACGCCCCTTCACCGGGGGCCCCTTGGCGACCGGTGGCGCATCCACGTCGAGGAACACCAGGCTCGACGTCTTCCGCTTCCCCGACTTCGACGGGTCGTCAGGCGGCTGCGCCTTGGGGGCCGCCGGCGCGGCCGCCCCGGCGCCGGGCCGCCGCTCCGGAGCACCGTACATGCGCAGGTGCTCTTCCAGCGTCTCGCGGAGGTGTGCACTCTCCGCCGAGATGTCCGCCAATTCCTTCAGGGCGGCGAAGGCATGCTGGATCTTCCCGACCTTGTGCATCCGCTCGGCGTACTCCACGAAGTTCTGCTTGGCCTCGGCCATGAAGCCTTTGGAGGCGTACAGTTTGGCGAGCTTGAGGTAGGTGGTCTGCCGCCCGGGCGCGTTGCGCAGCACCTTGTTGCACATCGCGATGGCATTGTTGTGGAAGCCGAGCTCGGCGTATTTGTCGACCGCTTGATCGTAGTAGTCGGCCGCCTGAGCGGGCTCGCGGATCTTGAGATACAGGTCGCCGATGCGATTGAAGATGGCGAGATCGGGGTTGGGATCCCCGTCCTTCTCCTGCCCCTTGAGGATCTCGAGCCACGTCTCGATGGCCCCTTTGGGGTCTTTGCCCTCGAGGCTCCGAGCCTTTTCCTTCAGCTTCTCAAGCTTTGACATGGAGCCCTAAAGATACGGGCCCCGTCGGGAGCGGACAAGCGGAACCGCCTGTCCAGACGGCGGTTACGAGTTGCTCCCCCATCCAGTATGCGACTTCGCGCCAATCTGACACGGCCCACGACACGAGGTCCGCGCGAAATCCCGGTGCAATCTGCCCCCGATCCGTCGCGCGGCCGAGCGCCGCCGCCGCGTTGACTGTGACCGCGCTCACGACCTCTGCGTAGCGCAACCCCAGCTGCGAGACGCCGAGTGCCATCACCAGTGAGAGCCCGACCGTCGGCGACGATCCCGGGTTGAAATCGGTCGCGAGCGCGACTGCCGCTCCCGCGTCCACGAGGCGCCGCGCCGGCGCCTGCTCGCGCTTGCCGAGAAACATCATGGTGGCCGGCAGGAGGACCGCGACCGTATCGCTCGCCGCGAGCGCCCGGATCCCGGCCTCGGAGACCGCGGCCAGGTGATCCGCCGAAAGCGCGCCGAGGGCGGCGGCCAGCTCGGCGCCCCCCGACTGCTCCAGCTCGTCGGCGTGCAGCTTCAGTGCGAGTCCGTGCTGCCGGGCGGCGGTGAGGATCGTGCGCGTCTCGGCGACGTCGAACACGCCGGGTTCGCAGAACACATCGCAGGCCGCTGCCAGGTGCTCGCGCGCGACGGCGGGAATCATCTCATCACACACCAGCCGAACGTAGGCCGGGCGGCGATCACGGAACTCGGGCGGGACTTCGTGGGCGCCGAGGAAGGTCGGCACGAGCGCGGCCCGCTCCGTGGCGGCGGTGTCGCGAATGGCGCGGAGCTGCTTGAGCTCGTTCGCGGGGTCGAGCCCGTAGCCCGATTTCACTTCGATCGTCGTGCTGCCATGGGCGAGCAGGGTGCGCACCCTTGTCCGCAGGAGCGCTACGAGGTCGCTCTCGGTCCGCGCCCGCACATCCCGCACCGACTGGAGAATACCTCCGCCCCGGGCGGCCACGGTCTTGTAGTCTTCACCCAGCGCCCGCCGCTCGTGATCGTCGAGCCGTGGTGCGCCGAATACGGCGTGCGTGTGGCAGTCGACGAAGCCGGGGAAGAGGACGCCCGCCACCTCCACCACGTCGATTGCGGATCGCGGCATGCGGAATGCGGAATGGAGGTCGCGAGCTTCCGAGCGCGGACCGACCCAGGCAATTCGCTCCCCTTCGATCAGGACGGCGGCGTCCCGCAACACCTCCAGGTCCGCCAATTCACGACCGCGGCGGGCACGAGCGGGTCCGCGACATGTCACGATCTGGCTCGCGCCAACGAGCAGCGTGCTCAGTCGCCCGCTCCCCCCTCCCGCATCGGGAGCCGGATCCCATGCCGCCGGGCCGCGGCGAGCGCCTCGGGGTACCCCGCGTCGGCGTGGCGCGCCACGCCGAGGCCCGGATCGTTCGTGAGGACCCGCTCGAGCCGCTGCGCCGCCGACGGCGACCCATCCGCCACGCTCACCTGCCCCGCGTGCAGCGAGTTCCCGATGCCGACGCCGCCGCCGTGATGGAACGAGACCCACGCCGCCCCCGACGCCGTGTTGAGCAGCGCGTTGAGGATCGCCCAGTCGGCGATCGCGTCCGAGCCGTCCTTCATCGCCTCCGTCTCGCGAAACGGGGACGCGACGGAGCCGGTGTCCAGGTGGTCGCGCCCGATGACCACGGGCGCACCGATCTCGCCCCGCTGCACCAGCTCGTTCAGCGCGCAACCGAATTGCGCCCGTTCCCCCTGACCCAGCCAGCAGATGCGGGCGGGCAGCCCCTGGAACGCCACCCGCTCCTGCGCGAGCCGGATCCAGCGGCGCAGGTGCTCGTGCTCGGGGAAGAGCTCGAGCACCAGGCGGTCGGTGCGGTGCAGGTCGGCGGCGTCGCCCGAAAGCGCCACCCACCGGAACGGCCCCTTGCCCTCGCAGAACAGGGGCCGGATGTACTCCGGAACGAAGCCCGGGATCTCGAACGCGTCGGTGACCCCGGCGTCCCGCGCCTGCGCCCGGATGTTGTTGCCGTAATCGAAGGCGACCGCGCCGCGACGTTTGAGGGCGAGCATGGCTTCCACGTGCGCCACGATGCTCGCCACCGACCGTTGCACGTACTCCGCCGGCGCGCTCCGCCGCAGCGCCGTCGCCCGCTCCACGCTGAGCCCCGCAGGGATGTATCCGTTCAGCGGATCGTGGGCCGACGTCTGGTCCGTCAGCGCATCCGGGACGAACCCCCGGCGCGCGAGCTCCGGCAGCACGTCGGCACAGTTGCCGACCAGGCCCACCGAGAGCGGTCGCGCCGTCCGCTTCGCCTCCTCGCACCAGCCCACCGCCTCGTCCAAGGAGGCGGTGGAGCGATCGAGGTAGCGGGTCTCGAGGCGGCGCTGCACGCGCGCCGGGTCCACCTCCACCGCGAGACACACGCCGTCGTTCATCGTCGCCGCGAGCGGTTGCGCGCCTCCCATGCCGCCCAGGCCCCCGGTCAGGACGATGCGCCCCCGCAGCGATCCCCCGAAGTGCCGCCGCGCCATGGCGCCGAACGTCTCGTAAGTCCCTTGCAGGATCCCCTGGGTGCCGATGTAGATCCACGACCCGGCGGTCATCTGGCCGTACATGATCAGGCCCTGGCGCTCGAGCTCGCGGAACACGTCCCACGTCGCCCAGCGCCCGACCAGATTCGCATTCGCGATGAGCACCCGGGGAGCGTCCGGGTGAGTCGTGAAAACGCCGACCGGCTTTCCCGACTGCACCAGCAAGGTCTCGTCGTCGGCCAGGGTGAGCAGCGTGCGGCAGATCGCGTCGAACGCGGGCCAGTCGCGGGCCGCCTTCCCGGTGCCGCCGTACACCACCAGGTCCTGGGGGCGTTCCGCCACCTCCGGATCGAGGTTGTTCATCAGCATCCGGAGCGCCGCTTCCTGGATCCAGCCTTTGCAGGATCGCACCGCACCGCGCGGCGCGCGGACGACTCGGGGGGAGGTCATGGCACCCGGGGCTCCCCGTCAACGGGGAACGTGGAACGCGGAACGCGGAACAGAGAGGGAAGAGTCGACGCCGTGCCCGACCCACCATTGCTGTTCCGCGTTCCGCGTTCCCACTTCCGCGTTTCGAGGTTTCGCGTTGTCATTGCCGCTCCGGATCGAACTTTCCCTCGCGGATGCCAGCGGCCACGAGCTCAATGTCCGCCGTCAGGGGCCGGTCGCCGTCGAGTGCCGCGGCCACGGCGCGCACCGCCGCGTACGTGCGCGCCACGCCCTGCCCGGGCCGGAGCGGTTTCAGGTATTCCAGCCCCTGAGCCCCCGCGAGCAGCTCCACGGCGACGATGCGCGCTGCGTTCCCGAGGATCCGCTCCGCCTTCCACGCCGCGGTCATGCCCATCGGGACGACGTCCTCCTGGTTCCCCTCGGTGGGCACGGACTGGACGCTGGCCGGCGTCGCGAGCACCCGGCACTCGGCAACGAGCGCCGCGGCGGCGATCTGTGGGGTCATGAACCCCGACTCGACGCCCGGATTCCGCGCCAGGAAGGGCGGCAGCCCGGAGGACAGGTCCGGGTTGACGATGCGCTCGATCCGCCGTTCCGCGAGCCCGGCGAGCGTGGCGAGCGCGATGCCGATCAGGTCCAGTGCCAGGGCGATCGGCTGCCCGTGAAAGTTGCCGCCGGAGAGCACGTCGTCATCGAACACGAGCGGGTTATCGGTCGCCGCGTTCAGCTCGGTCGTGACCAGCCGCTCGGCGAACGCGAGCGCTTCTCCCACCGCGCCCAGCACCTGGGGCGTGCAGCGCAATGAATAAGCGTCCTGCACGCGCGGGTCGTTCTGACGGTGCGACTCGCGGATTTCCGAGCCGGCGAGCAACTCGCGCAACAGCGCCGCGGAGCGCTGCTGGAGGGGGTGAGGGCGGGCGTCGTGGATCCGTTGGTCGAACGGCTCCGGCGTGCCCCGGACCGCCTCGAGACTCATCGCCGCCGCCGCGTGGGCGGTGCGCCACAGTACCCAGGCGTCGTGGACGGCGAGCGCCGCCATCCCCGTCTGCGCCTGCGTCCCGTTCACGAACGCCAGTCCCTCTTTGGCCTCCAGGGTGAGGGGTCGCAGCCGCCGGGCCCGGAGCGCCTCGCCGTCCGCACCCTCGCCGATCATCGCGAGGGCCAGATGCGCGAGCGGCGCGAGATCGCCCGACGCTCCGACGCTGCCCTGCGAGGGAACGCGCGGGTGCACCTGGGCATTCAGCATCTCGACGATGAGCTGGGGCAACGCCGGTCGCACGCCGCTCGTCCCGCGCACCAGCACATTGGCGCGCAGCAGCATCATCGCTCGCACGGCGTCGACAGGCAGTGGGTCGCCGACGCCCGACGCATGGCTGCGGATCAGATTGAGCTGCAGCTCGCGCGTCTGCTCCGGCTTGATGCGCACATGGGCGAGCTTCCCGAAGCCGGTGTTGACGCCGTAGATCGTGTCACCACGGGCGGCGGCGGCCTCGATGGTGCGGCGCGATGCGGTCACCGCCGCCAGCGCGTGCGGGGCGAGGGCGACGGGCACGCCGTGGCGCGCGACGGCGACGACGTCCGCGATCGAGAGGGAGAGGCCGTCTATGGTAACAGAGGCGGGCATGCGGGAGGAAAGCTACGTGCACGAGTGGCGAGACGCCAAGGGAGACGCCGACACGGCGTCTACCTCGACGCTACCGCCTGCCCACTCGACGCCGCCCGCTTCGGCGGCACCAGCTCCGCGTTCCCTGAATCCGTCTGCACGCTCCAGTCGAAGATCACGTACTGGCGGCTCACCGCGGTGACACGCAGGCCCGCGTAGTGGTACTGCCCGCTTTCCAGCCGCTGGAATACGTAGCCGTAGCCGGGGACGGCCTGGATCGTATCGCGGCCGTACCCCGTCGCCGGTGCGAAGTCGATGGACGTCAGATCGGCCACCGGCGAGCTCTGATACAGTTGCATGGAGTCCCCCGCGAACTCCGGCACGAGCCAGAGCGACGAATCGGCCGGCTCCACGAAGACCGAGAAATCGATGTCGCTGCGGTTGCCGTCTTGCACCAGGCCCAGCTCGCCCGGGTCGCCGTACCCGTTGGCGTTCCCGTCCAGCCAGAACCGAAAGCCCGCTTGCGGCGTGTTCACGCCGACCGCCCAGACCAGCCTATTGCGGCCGTCGGGCCGCGGGGTGTCCTGCCACAGCGGCGACCACTCGCTCTCCAGCCCGTCGGTACTGATGGCGGACGTGGCAAAGCAGCGTGGCACGCCGTTCCGTAGCTGCGCGACAAGGAACGTGTGTGAGACCGTGGTCCCTTCTGCGAACCAGTCGGTGCCGCAAAGCCCACGATCCAGGTCGTAGCTCGCGCTGTACACGCGGTATATCGAGAAGCGGCTGGGATCGGATTGGTACGCGTTGTCCGCCCAGTCGAGGTGAATCGCGCTGTCGAGCGAGATCGAGCTGAGGCTCGCCGGCGCCTCGAGCGGGGTGGACGCGGCCGTCGTGTTCTCACTGCACGCAACGGCGCCGAGACCGGCGAAGACCAACAATGAGCAAAGCGAGAGCCGCATGGCATCCTCAGGGCTGCAGGTCGGCCGGGGAGAACGCACGCGGCATGCCGACACGTAAGTGCCACACGCCGCGGCAGTTGGAAACCGGCGCCGCGCCGGCTGTGTCATCTGGAGGGGACGACTACTGGGTGAAGGACTGCTGCTCGTAGTCGAACTTGATGTCGGGCTGATCCAGCAGGGCGACATAGAAGCTGAAGGCGAAGTTGCCGTTCGGGGACTTCAGAAACGAGAAGCTCGCGTGCCACCGGTGCAGATCGCGCTCGAGGCGAATGGCGTGAGCGCCGAACTGCCGTGTGTCGAAATTGTAGTTCGAATCCCACGTCGCCGACCAATGCGCCGTCGGCTGGAATGAGAGGCGAAGTCCCAGCTGCTGGCTCCCCGCACTCGCGCCGACGAATCCGGTATCCGCCTGCGGGCGCGTGCGCGTCCTGGTGTAGTTGATCGACAGGTTGAACCCCTTGCCCCCGCCGCCGATCGGCAGGGCGCCCGGCCCCGTAAAGCCCTTCTGACCGAGTCCACCAGCGCCACCCAAGGGGCCCTCGGTTCCCGCGGGCGTCGGGGTGGCGGCGGGGGGGGGGCTGGTGGCGGAGCGCCCCCCCAGGCCGAACAGGGCGGCGATGCCGTGGATCGTCGCCGGGGTGATGGCGAACTGGGCCGAGACGTTCGTCAGGAACGGGGCGAACTTCGCCGTGTCGGTGCCCACCTGACCCTTCCACAAGTCGTGCGTCAGGCTCAGCGAGAAGCCCGGGAGCAAGTCCGAGGCGAACGCGTTGTTGATCGACGATGTCTGCCAGCCGGTATGACCCGGCTCCTTCGCCTGCTCGAAGTTGTAGGACAGCGAGCTCGTGTTGATGCTCAGGAGGCGGATCTTGCGCGCCGCCCGCTGGGTCGTGTCGCCCACCGGCGGCTTGAGCTTGGCCTCGAAGTTCTGCGACAGGCCGAGACTGATCGTTTGCTGGGGATCGCTGCGCGCGGTGAAGTTCCGGCCTGTGGGATCGACGGCGTACGCGAAGGCCGAGTCGACCGTGGACCCCGGCGCGTAGGCGTAGCTGATCAGCGGCGAGACCGAATGCCGAATCCGGGCGATGGGCCCGATCCCCGGGAAGAATCCGAAGAAGGTGGGACTGAGGCCGGCGCTGAACTGGAGCCGCTTGCCCTGCCGCAGGAATTGGCCGTTGGTGAACTGATTGCGGATCATGAACGGCCCCGCCGAGGTCTGGTTCACGATCGCGATGCCCGGCTGGAGCTTCCAGGTTCCCGTGAACAGCGAGGGCAGGTTGATGGAAGTCTGCCAATTGACGGCCGTACTGAACGTCTGGTCGAAGAGCACCCGGCGAAGCCCGCCGGGGGCCGTCGTATCCGGAATGTCGAACTCCTGCCGCGCGCTGCTGATGTTGTCGGTCACGTCGAAGGTGTTGCTCCAGTTCCAGGGCCCGATGCGGAGGGGTGTCTGTAAGCCCAGGGTGGAGACGCGGCTGTCCGCGAACAGCGTGTCCAAGGCGCCGCCGGGGACGAGCACCGGGGGCTGGACCTGGTGGAACGACTGCTGATTGGAGAACGAAAACCCGGGCGACCACGTGATGGACGGCGTGATGTTGATGGGGGATGGCGCGAGGCTGACTGACGGGATGGTCTGCGAGACGAGACCGCTCCCGACTTCCTGCCGCCGGTTGCCGCCGATGCTGAGGGTGCCCCAGTCGAACTGCTTCGTGAAGCTCATCTGCGAGGTGAGGCTCGCCGTCGCGAGGAACGGGTTGACGGTGTTGGTCTCAATGACCTGGGTGTTGCTCGAGTAGTCGACGCTCGCGTTGAAATGCGTACGCGAGGAAAAGCGCTGCTGGTGCTGCCAGCCGAGGCGGATGGAGGAGCCGGGTGTGTCGAGCTGGCCGTACCGCTCGAACGAGATGCCCCCGTCGATGAACCGGTCGAGCCACTTATAGCTGCTCTTGGCTCGAACCGACACGTAACGCCCGGCGTACCAGTCCATCGAGACCAGCGCATCGAGGTAGTCGTTGATGGCGAGGTAGTACCCGACGTTCACGATGTGGCGCTCGTAACTGCGGACCGGGCGGACGATGTCGTTGAGTCCGAAGCGCGGCACCAGGATGCCGCTGCGACGCCCTTTGCGGACGTCCTGGAAGATGAACGGGAGCCACATGATCGGGACGTCGTGGATGTAGAGCACGGCCGGGCGCGCAACCATCACATCCTTGTTCAGCCACTTCATCTGGCCCGTGGAGAAGTGGTAATCGGGAACGGGGTTCTCATCGGACGTGACTTCGCTCTTCGCGCCGTACAGGCGCGTGGAGCCCGAGTCGACCGCGAGGTCGCCGCGCACATACCAGCGGGCGGCACCCTGCTGGAAGTCGGTGAGCGCGTTGTGGACCGTCCCGCGCTTGATGCAGGTGTCGTACCGCATGCCTTCCCCCACCATGACCGTCGCCTGATCGAACAAGCGGGGATCCCCTATCGCGTCGAGCCGACAGCTCCGCTGGTGGTAGCGGATCGAGTCCGCTTCGAGCTTCGTGCCCTCCCGCTCCACGTACGCTTCGCCGCGCAGATGAATGGTCTCGGTATCGCCACCCTGGACGATGAGCGTATCGGACACATACTGCGTGATGCGAAATCCCGGCAGCTTGAGGAGCGAGTCGATCACGGCGTCGGACGGCGGAAAGCTGCGCGTCGGCCCGGTCGGCAAGCCGAGCCGGCGAGCGGTGGCGGTGTCGAGGCGGCCCTGAGCGGCCGAGTCCGCGGCGGTGCGCGGCGTCGTGTCGGCCCGAGTCGGCCGGAACGGCGGCGGTGTCTGGGCGTCGAGCGCGCCGCCCCCCAGGACGAGCAGGGCCGCGAGCCCGGCCGCGCTCGCCGCACCCCCCGCCGCGCGCGCCCGGCGCGCGCGACGCCGCTCGACCACCCACGCGCACCAGATCCCGACCTCGTAGAGGAGCCACAACGGCACCATCATCAGGACCATGGAGACGGCGTCGGGCGGCGCGAGCAGGGCGGCCGCCACCGCCGAGATCACGATCGCGTAGCGGCGGTTGCGCGCCAGAAACTGGGGCGTGACGAGCCCGAGCGCGGCCAGGATCACGATCACGAGCGGCAGCTCGGTCACGACGCCGAAGGCGATGATCAGCTGCGCCGCGAACGCGAAGTACTTGTCCGCCGTGATCAGCGGGTCGAACACCCCCTGCTGAAAGCTCAACAACACGGCCAGCGCCCGCGGCAGCACCCAGAAGTACGCGGCGGCGGCCCCCCCCAGGAACAGGAGGGCCCCGATCGACAGCGCCGGCACGATGAGTCGACGCTCCCGCGGGTAGAGCGCCGGCACCAGGAACGCCCACACGTGGTATCCCACCACCGGCGACGCGAGCACCAGCCCCAGCACGAAGGCGAACTTCAGGGTGATGAAAAACGGTTCGGTGGGACCGGTGACACGGAGCTTGCCGCCGGGGATGAGCGGCGCGATCGGGCGGATGAGGAGACCGATGACGTCCACATGCTCGACGATGACCCAGCCCGCCAGCGTGCAGACCACGATGGCGAGCAGGCTGTAGAGGATGCGCCAGCGCAGCTCCTCGACGTGGTCGAGGAACGGCATCTCGGCCCGGTTGTCACGCGTCTCCGACACGCCGGCCCCCCCCGACGCCCCGACCCCGGCCCCCGGCCCCAGACCCCGGAGCGGGCTACCGCCCCAGGCGCTGGAGCTTGTCGCGCGCGAGGTTGGCCTCTGGAGCGCGCGGATAGTCGGCGATCACACGGGCGTAGTATGTCCGCGCCCCCGCCTTGTTGCCGCGCTGCTCGGCGAGGAAGCCCAGCTTGTAGAGCGCCGCCGGTGCGCGCGGCGAGGTGGGATAGGTCTTCACGACCTGCTGATACACCGCGGCGGCCGAATCCGCGTTCTCCCCGGCTAACGACTCACCGATGAAGTAGAGCGCGTCGGGCGCCCGCTCGTTGGTGGGGAACAGCCGCAGGAATTCCCGAAAGCCCAGTCGGGCCGTCCCGTAGCGGCTCGCCCGGTACTGCTGATAGGCGAGGTCGTACATCTGTTCCGGCCCCGGGCCCGCCGGATTCCCCGACGGCCCGACCGGCACGCCCGCTCCGCCGCGGCTGGTATCCAGGACCGGCACCGGCTGGCGGGCCTGCTCTTCGAGCCGCCCGCGCAGCTCCGTCAGGCGCTGTTGGCTCTGTCCGGTCAGCTCCTGGACGCTCACGAGCTGCTGCTGCACGGCCAGCAGGTCGGTCTTGACGTCACCGCGCAGCTGCACCAGGTACGCCTGCTGGGCGGCGAGTCGCTCCTGGACGGCGGCGAGCAGCGTGCGCACCGAATCGACCGCGAGCACGTGCTGGCTGTCCGCCCGCGCACGCTCGACCCGCAGCGCCTCGACCTGGAGCTCGACGCGCCGGACGTCGCCTTTC